>JAXLWN010000017.1:0-107059 GCA_046328475.1 Chloroflexia bacterium
CGCTGCTGGCGCTGGGGCCAACGTTGCAAATCGCCGGACGCTCGTTCGGCGCGGTGCCGCTGCCCTACCGGCTCGTGCAGGCGGTGCCCCTGGCGAATCTCTTCCGCGTGCCCGCACGCTTCGGGCTGCTGGTGACGCTCTGCCTGGCGGTGCTGGCGGGGATCGGGCTGGTGGGGCTGGCGCAACGCTTCCCGAAGCTCGCCACCGGTCGTGCGCGGCTGATCGCGCTGCCGTTGCTGACCCTGATGCTGCTTGTCGAGCAGTTCCCCGCGCCGTATCCGCTGGTGCCGGTCGAGGAACCGGCCTTCTACCGACAGTTGGCCGCATCGTCCGAGCGGGGCGCGGTGCTGGAATTGCCGTTCGCGCTGACGCGCTCCAGTTCGCTCTTCAACCAGACGATCCACGGTCGGCCGATCATCGGCGGCTACCTCTCGCGCCCGCTGGCCTATCCGCTGCTCTCCCTGCCGCCATTCGGAGCCGCGCCAACGAACGATTTCGTGGCGATGCCGCCCGACGGCGTGGCCGAATGGGTGATGCACCAGGCGGGCATCCGCTGGGTCGTGGTGCTGCGCGACATCGCCGACCGCGCCACGGGGGAGTTTGTGGCGCGTTATGTCGAACCGACGCCGCTGTATGAGGACACGCAGATGACGGTCTACCGGCCGAAAGCACCGGGCGCACCGCGCTTCTACCTGCGACCGACCGGCGGCTGGCACCTGCCGGAGGATCTGGCGGGCGGGCGGCGGATGCGCTGGTTGCCGGGGAGCGCGACGCTCGACACCTGGAGCCTGGGCGACACGCCGCAGTCCGGGACGCTCGCCTTCGAAGCCTGGAGCTTCAACCAGCCCCGGCACATGGCACTCTTTGTGGACGGCCAACAAGCGATCGAGTGGCTGGTTGCCGAACCGAAACGCTACGAGGTCCCGCTGACCCTCGCACCGGGCCAGCACACCATCGAATTGCGCTCGCTCGATCCGCCCGAGCGCCCCGCCCAAACCGTGGGCGGCGACGACACGCGCCTGATCGCGATCGGGGTGACGGGGGTGGCGTTGCGATAGTGGGCGATCAGCCTCCCGGCTGCCGCTCGCTCAACTCCTCGTCCTCGCGCTGCGCTTCGGGCTGCACCGTGGCGGGGCGGCCGAGTTTGCCCGCCTCGACCATGCTGGCGAGGACATCCATGATCACCCGGCCGCCGAGCAAGGAGGTGATGTCGGCCACGTCGTAGGGCGGGGAGACTTCGACCACTTCCATGCCGTGCAGGCCCTCGCGCGCGACCATGCGGAGCATCCGCAGCGCCTCGCGCGGGGTGAGGCCGCCCGGCTCGGGCGTGCCGGTGCCGGGGGCGAAGGCGGGATCGAGCGAGTCGATGTCGAACGAGAGCCAGATCGCCTTCGCATCCTTCCAGGCGACTTCGAGCGCGAACTCGATGATCCGGTCGATGCCGAAGCGATCGATGTCGTCGATCGTGATCACCGTCGCGCCCCGCTCGCGCGCCACCTTCATCCCCGGCTTCGAGCCGGTCCAGCCGCCGATGCCGATCTGCACGAGGTTGCTGGCGGGCGCGTTGGGGATGTTGGTGGCGTGGAAGAAGGGGGAGCCGTGCATCCGCTCGTCGAAGCTCGTCTCGCCCAGGTCGCTGTGGCGGTCGAAGTGGATGATGCCGACCTTGCCGTCGATGTAGGGGGCCATGCCCCGAATATCGGGGTAGCCGATCGAGTGGTCGCCGCCGAGGACGACCGGGAAGACGGCGCGCTGGGTGATGTAGGCGATGGCGTCGGCGATCTGGTCAGAGCTCTTCTCCAGGTTGGCAGGAATGACCTGGATGTCGCCCATCCACCATATTCAGCGACTCGCCGAGGCTGACACCGCGCTCGGAATTGAAGACGCCGCCGAGCGTGGAGACGCGGCGCATCGCCTGCGGCCCGAAGCGCGTGCCGGGGCGATAGGTGGTGCCCGCGTCGAGCGGCGCACCGACGACGACGACATCCTGCCCGCCGAGCTGGCGCATATCCTCCAGGTAGGGGACGCCGGAGAAGGTGCCGCTGTTGCCCAGCCCCCAACGCTGGCGGGCGAAGAGCGTCAGCGAGCGGTCGCGGATGCTGGCGGCGGCTTCGAGGCCGTAGAGCTTGGCCTGCTCGGCGCGCTCTTTCGCGCGGGTGTCGGGTATGGCCTCCGCGCGCTCCATCGCCCAGGTGCCGCGCAGATCCTCGCGGCGGATGCGGTTGTCGTCGCCGGAACTCATGCCCACCCCCGTTTGTGAGGAGAGTGGAGAGTGGAGAGAAGAGAGTAGAGAGTAGAGAGACACGATGGTGTCTCGGATGCATTGCGGCTAAGAAGTCTCGTAGCAAACCCCACTCCCCTCTCTCCACTCTCCTCTCTCTTCTCTCCTCGACGTTGCGCCCACGGTGCTGTATCGTTCAACGGCGATATTCCACCACAGCGGGCGGGGCGCGGCAAGCCGGGAACCCGTGGGCACGGTTGCAGCGTTTTCAGGGTAGACGCGGCGCGTTTGCGCGCTTTGCATAGGCCGAGGGGAGAGCCGGGCGGATGGGGCAGGTGACGCCGGGGCGTTCGGATGGTGCGCGGCGGCGCGGGGCGCTGCTGGCGCTCGTGGCGCTGCTGCTCGCGGTCGCACTGCTGCCGTCGCGCGGGATGGCGGCGACGGAGCCGGCCGAGGGGTGGGTGCCGCCGCCGAAGCGCGTGGCGCTGCAAGTCGGGCACCTGCGCATCGACGAGTTGCCGGAGGATCAGGCGCGCTTGCGCACGCAGACCGGGGGGAGCGGCGGCGGCTACCGCGAGGTCGATATCAACCAGGCGGTGGCCGAGCGCACGGCGGCGATCCTGACCGCGCGGGGTATCGCGGTCGATATCCTCCCGGCGGCGGTGCCAACCGGCTATCTCGCCGATGTCTTCGTGGCGATCCACTGCGACGCGGTCACCGATAGCGGGGCGAACGGGTTCAAGCTGGCGCGCTACCGGGCCAGCGCCCTGCCCAGGAACGACGATGCGCTGATCGAGGCAATTCGCGTGCGCTACGCAGCGGCAACCAGCCTGCCGTGGGACGACAACATCACGCGCGGCATGAGCGGCTATTATGCCTACAACCAGCGCCTCTACCGCTCGGTCATCTCGCCGCGCACCCCGGCGGCGATCATCGAACTCGGCTTCCTCACCAACGCACACGACCGGGCGCTGCTGGTCGGCAGCCAGGACCTGATCGCCGCCGCGCTGGCCCAGGGCATCCTCGACTATCTCGAACTCGCCCCCTCGCTCGGCGCTCGCCAGTTCGCGGGCACCGGCTGGCCGATGCCGTGACGGGGTGACGGGATGAGGAGAGTGGAGCGTGGAGAGTGGAGAGTGGAGAGTGGAGAGAAAGTCGTCAGTCGGGTAGTCGGGTAGTCGGGTAGCTCCGTCTCTCCTCGTCCCTCGTCTCCGCGCCGTTCCCCGCGTCTCCGCGTCTCTGCGGTCTCTTCTCTCTTCTCTCTTCTCTCTTCTCTCTTCTCTCCACTCTCCACTCTCCACTCTCCTCACCACACCAATTGGCCCAACCAGGCAGTACGTCCGCACCACCGGAGATACCTGCCAATGGGGGATATGTGGGCGGGGGGTGGAAGAGTAGACTGGTGCTACCACCGAGCGAAGCGGCGGGTGTCGCGTGCTCGGGGGAGTTGCGTGGCGACGGGCGATGCAAGTTGACACGCCCGCACGGCGACAGGAGCGCACGATGGAAGAGATCGGGACGACCCACGAAGATCGCATGCGGGCGTTGGGTTGGTACCTGGATAACCGCAAGTTGAGTGGCATCGGCCTCACCTACAGCGCGGATGGAATCGTCCTGACCGCGCGCGAACAGGCCGGTGAAACTGCAAATCCCCCGCAGGAATTGCGCCTGACCCCGGCGGAGATCCTGGCGCTCTGCGAGCAGGGTGCGCAGCGGCGCGGCAGCGGCGGGCAGCGCGCGGCACGGCCCTCGCGCCTGAGCGCGTTGCAGGCAGGGCAGCACGCCCCGACGCCGCTCTCGCAGTGGCTCGACCAGACGCACACACTCTCCTACCAGGAGGCATTGCGGGCGATCGGCTTCGACCTCGACCGCTGGAACGCGCAGTGGTATCGCATCGATGAGCAGGATCAGGGCATGGTGATCCGCTATCGCACGTCGAGCAACGGCCCGGACATTAATCAGGTCTACCCGATCTCCAAGGAAGAGGTGCGCGTGCGGATCGCCAAGTCGATCCGTCGGCGCGGCAGCGGGCCGGGGACGGTTCCGGCCACGGGGACGGGGCGGTAGCCGCCCCGGTAACGCGAGATAGCCGATTGGAGCGCCCTGGCGAAGTGCCGGGGCGCTTTGTTGTTCGAACTTTCCTGGGAGAGAGGAGTACAATCTTTCGCTGCGCTCAGGGATGACACCACGGAGGCGGTGCCGCCTCGCCGCCATCAGGCGCGGCGGATCATCCAGCTCGGCATCTGCTGGAAATCTGCGTCGCAGGCCTCCTGGGAACGGAGTCTCCGGGCGCGCGTGCGGTCTGCAAGGGCGTGGTAGACTGGCGAATGGTGGCCTGTCCCAGGCCGCCGCCATCGTCGTTTTCCTGAGCGACAAGAGGATGACCATGCGACCGCTCCGATTCGGGTTCAAGACAACGCCACGGCGCCACGACGTAACGACGATGCTGGCGATCTGGGAGGAGGCCGACCAGATTCCGGTGCTCGAGCACGCCTGGCTCTTCGACCACTTCGCGCCGATTCAGGGGGATGTGGTGGGCCATGCCTGGAGGGCTGGACGGCGCTGGCGGCCTACGCGGCGCGCACCGCGGCTGCGCGTGGGGCTGATGGTGACGGGCAGCACCTACCGGCACCCGAGCCGAACAACGGCTTGAATGTGACCACGCTCGATGTCATTCTCGAACGGGCGGCTCGACTTCCGGGATCGGCGCGGGGTGGAACGAATACGAACACGCCAGCATGGGGCTCAACCTCTACAAGCCGGGCGAGCGCTGCTCGGCGGCTCGACAGGCGGCCGCAGGGATCTGGAAGTCGCTCTGCACCCGGCCGACGACAAACCCCGACAGGCGCTACTACCAGTTGAAGGAGGCGCGCTGCAGGCAAAGGCCGGTCCAGAAGCCTACCCGCCGATTGTGATCGGCGGCGGCACCGAAGCTGACCCTGCTGGTGACGGCGAAGCACGCCGATATCTGGAACACCACCAGCAGCGATCCCGACATGCTGCAGCACAAGGTCGGTGCTGCACGGCCACTGCGCGACGGTCAGGCGCGATCCGTCGGAGATCGAGATTTCGGTGCAAATCCCGGTGAATTACGACGACCCGGGCGCGACCGTGCAGGCGGCCCAGGGTGTTGTCGATGCCGGAGCGACGCATCATCCTCAACCTGCGCCCGCCCTTCCCGGCGAAGATCGCGACGCGGCTGGCCGAGGAGATCATCCCGCAGATCAAGGCGCGCTCGTAGCGCGTGGAGCGGGGAACGATGAGCGGCCGGGCGGCGTCATTCGTCGCCCGGCCCGCTTGTTGCGCCCTGTTGTCGCGCGATTAGCGCCGGAGGTGGACCGTGCCCTGGAACGAGCCGGGCGAGTGTCTTGCCATCTGCGGTCAGGTCAGGCAGGTGATGCCGCCCCGGTTATCCGGGATCGGCGGCGTCGTCAGCGCTTCGCCAGTGGCGCTCAATCCGCACCGTCGTCGTCGCCGCCCGACGCCAGCACGCCGCCTGCGGGCATTGACTGGCTCGCGCGCCGGACCCTCGTGGCCTTTCAGCGTCGCATTGCTTTGCCCTCGGGCGACCAGAGGCGCACGGTGCCGTCCTCCGAGGAGGAGGCGAGCGTCTTGCCGTCCGGCGACCAATCCACCGTCGCCACGGCCAGGCCGCTGGCATGGCCGAAGTGGGCGTCGCGCGACCACGCCGCACCCGCTGGCGTTCCAGAGGCGCACCCCATCGTCCAGCGCGGAGGCGAGCAGCTTCCCGCATCCGGCGACCAAGCGATCGTTCGGATCGGCGCACCGTGCCCCTGGAGGTCGCGATCGGCTTGCCGTCCACCGCCCAGAGGCGCACCGTCGAGGTCGGGGCTTCCCGAAGCCAGGACCCCACCGACGGGCGCGAGGCCACGACCGTCACCTCTTCGGGTGGCCTTCGAGGGTGCCGCGCGGCGAGCCGACCCCGGTTCCACAGCCGCACTTTCTTGTCGACCGCGCCGCTGGCGAGGACTTTGCCGTCAGCGGACCAGGAGACCGACATCGCGCCCGTCGTGGCCCGCGAGTTCAGCCAGCATCTTCCCGGCGCGGTCCCAGAGCCGCACGGTGTCATCTTCGGCGGCCGACGCCAGAATCTGCCCGTCCGGCGACCAGGCCAGCCTGCGCACCCCGTGGTTGTGCCCTTGCAGGACGGCCAGGGGCTTGCCATCGGCGTCCCAGAGGTGGATATCGCCATCGTCGGAGCCAGCCGCCGGGATCTTGCCATCGGGCGACCGGGCGGCGGCGTACTTTATAGTCGTTGGGCGGAGGACCGCGAACTTCGCGCGCGGAAGGCAAGTCCGGCCCCTGCGGCGGCCGAGGGCGTCACCGCCCTGGCGATAAGCGCGGCGGTCGGTGCGGCCGAGCGCGAGGGCGCGGCCGAAGCGGCGGGCGGGACCGATGCGCGCGGCGAGGACGCCGCCGACGCTGGGGCGGCCGACGCGGTGCGCGGCGCGGTCGCGGCGGTGGCGGTCGCCGCCGGGATGGCGGTGTTCAGCGCGCCCGCCTGCTGTGTGGCCCCGCCGCACGCGGTCAGCAGCGCGCCGAGCGCGAGCGCCAGGAGGGCCGCGCCACGCACCGGTGAGGATGGGCCTGCTTCGTGCCTTGCTGTGCTGGTTGCCTCATGGCCGATCCTTATCCCAACGACGCGCCCGCAGCAGATGCGCCGCCCGCCGCCAGATGAAATGTCGCGCGCACGGCCCGCTACGGCCCCTGCGCCAACAACTGTACAGGATTCTTCACCTGTTCTTACGAGCGAGCGGCACGGGCGTCACGCAGTGTGATCGGGATCACAGGTTGCCCGGCGATTGCGGGAGCGATCGAGGAAGCGCGCATCTCCCCGGCTACGAGCCGTCGCGCCCCAGGCCGGCTTGCCGGGCGCGCACGATCGCCTCGGTGCGGTCGGCAACCTGGAGCTTGCCGAAAATGCTGGAGACGTAGTTGCGCGCGGTCTTCGGGCTGAGGAAGAGGCGCTGCGCGATGGCGATGTTGGTGTAGCCTTGCGCCAGCAGTTCCAGCACCTCGCGCTCGCGCTCGGTCAGTTCGGGGAAGGTCGGCGCGGGGATGGCTGGGCGGGGCGCGGCGAAGAAGCCCATCAGCCGCTTCGCCACCGAGGGACTGAAGATCGCCTCGCCGTTGGCGACGGCGCGGATCGCGCGCACCGTCTCCTCGGCCTCGGCGTCTTTCAGCAGGTAGCCGCGCGCCCCGGCGCGCATCGCCGCGAAGACCGAATCGTCGTCGAACATCGTCACCACCAGCACCGCGACCGCAGGGGAGGAGTCGCGCAGCAAGCGGGTCGCCTCGATGCCGTTGATCCCCGGCAGGTTGAGATCCATCAGGACCACATCGGGCGCGAGTTTGGCGGCAAGTTCGACCGCCTCCTCGCCGCTCCCCGCCTCGCCGACAACCGCGAGATCCGGCTCGGCCCCGAGGCGGGCGCGCATCCCGAAGCGGAACATCGGGTGGTCGTCGGCGATCAGGATGGTGATCTGCTCCATGGCTCCCCTTGTTACGCAAGCGGCAGGCGCGCGGTCACGCGCGTGCCACCACCCGGATTCGGCTCAATTATGCACGTACCGCCCAGTTCCTCCGCCCGCTCGCGCATCGAAGCCAGCCCGACCCCGGCGCGACGCCCCGCTGCGATGCCAACGCCGTCGTCGGCGATGGTCACCTCAGCGTCGCACCGACCGCAGGCGCGACGGTGCGGGAGCGGGCGTGCGCGTGCCGCGCGACGTTCGCCACCGCTTCCTGCGCGATCCGAAAGGCCGCGGCGCCGGCGGCGGCGGGCGACGCCGTTCCTCGATGCCTCGACCGCGACAGCGGCGCCCGTCCCCGCATACTTGCTCGCCGCGTCGCGCGGCGCCGGCCAACCCGAGGTCGTCGAGCGCGGGCGGGCGTAGCGCGTAGGCCACGCGACGAATCTCCGCCACTGCCGCCTGCGACTGCTCCTTCACCGCCTTGAGCAGCGCAGGGGCCGCCTGCAGGTCGCGCGCCAGCAGCAATTGGGCGGTGTCCACGGTGAGCGCCCGACTCGCCAGCGCTGGCCCGAGGCCGTCGTGCAGGTCGCGACGCAGCCGCCGGCGCTCCTCTTCGCGCGCCGTTACCAGCCGCTCGCGGGCGCGCTGAGTCGCGCGTCAGTTGGGTCGCGCGCGCTCGATCCCCGCCTGGCGCGCGATATCGTCCACGAGGGCGCCGGTCGGCGCGCGTCAACGCTTGCTCGCCGTGGCGCGGCGCGAGGCGCAGTTCGCCCACCGCTTCGCCCTGGTAGACCAGCGGCACCACCACCCCGGCATCGGGGGTGGCGGTGCCATACTCGGCGGCGACCGTCCCGCCTTCCTCCGGGAGCACAATCGCCAGGTAGGGCAGCTTCAGTGCCACGGCCACCGTCTCGACGATCGTCGGCAGCACCGCGTCGGGGGCGAGGCTCGCCTCCAGCCGCCGCCCCAGCCGTGCGACGACGGCGTAAGGCTCGTCGCGCTCGCCGTAGAGCAGCCGGTTCACGCCGCGCTGGAGCCGCGCCCGCAACGGCTGGAAGAGGACCGCGATGACGCCCGTCGCCAGGAACGAGATCGTCAGCCCACCTTGCGCCTGGAGGAGCGCGCCGAGGCCGCCGACGATCAGCGCGTAGAGAGCGACGACAATCGCGGTCAGGCCACCGTAGACCAGCGCCCGGTTGATGATGACATCGATATCGAAGAGCCGATGGCGCAGCACGGCGAAGCCGATTGCGAGGACTGTCAGCCACTCCCCACCGTAGGCAACGACTAACAGGCCGAGCTGATACTGCGCCATCAGTCCCAGGACATACAGACCAAGCGCAAGGAGCTGGGTGAGGATGATCATGCTGATGCCGAAGAGGACCCACTTCGCCTGCTGGCGCTGGGTCGTGTTTGAAACGCGCCGGTACCGATAGATCTGCGCACCGAGCATCACCGCCATCATCACCTCGCCAACGGGGAGATCCAGCAGGTTGAGTTGGCCAGACGAGGGGATCGCGGCGATCTCTTTCACCACCGCATGGGCGATGGCGGCTAGCCCTACCCAGCGGGTCCAGCGCGGCACCCAACGCCCATCCGGGAAGAGTCCGATCATGAGCGGCAGCGTGACCGCGATCACCACGCCGATGACGCGATCCGGCAGGAGAAACTGCGATCCGGCCCAGCTTAACGCGGCGGTGAAGCTGCCTACGCCGACCGCAACGCCGGTGTAGGCCAGGGACATCCCAACTGGATCGCGCGGCTGCTTCCAGGCAATCACCGCGCCGAGGCCGGCCCAGAGGAGCAGCCAGCCCCATTCGACGGCGGCCATCACGCTGGCATAGATGGCGAGGGGTATGCCAAGCCGACTCAGCAGTTGCACGCTCTCGACGGTCGGCTGCGGCAATTTGCTGCAAACCATGTCCGGGCAGGTCGTCTGGTAAAGATCGTGCAGGGCGGGCGTCCCCGCGAGCGCCAGCCCCAGCGCGCCGAGTTGGAGCACGAGCCAGCCAACCTGGAAGAAGAACGCGGCGGACGGCGCGAGTCGATCTCGCGCCGCCGCCCGGAGGCTGGTGGTGGGGGATGCGGGCGAGGCCATCGCCTCCTCCTGCGCTGCTAGTCGGCGTGTAGTCGCCCCGCGATTGTAGTCGAATTACCGGTGTTGCGCCGATTCCTGCGCCTCCTTCGAGCGCACCAGGCCGATGGCGAGGATGAGCGCGGTGATGAATGGGGCGAAGGGCGGCAGATTGTCGGTGAAGCCGCTGCCGACAAAGAGGGCGACCCCGAGCAGCGCGAAGAGGCCGGAGAGGATCGCCGCCGCGAGTCCGGTGCGCGGAGCGATCCGCGCCCGACGCGCCGCCAGTCCGGCGCAAATCACCGCCCCCAGGCCGAGCGTCGAGAAGAGCGCGGTCGAGGGGATCATGATCGCGTCGAGGTTGCGCACGACCGGCGGCAGGTTATCCGGGCCGGCGAGCAGCCCCAGGCTGAGGATACCGAATGCGTAGAAGATGACGGTCATGCCAAGCCCGAGCCACCACGCCGCGCGGGAGAGTGCCTCGTCTGTGGTGGTGCGCAGGGCGGAGTAGAGGGCATGGAATCCGGCGGCGAAGACGCCGAAGGGAACGAAGAGGAAGATGGTGCTGACGATCCAGTAGGTCGAGTAACGAACGACGAGTCGCGCCTGCTCGGCGGCAGGAACGGCGTTGATCGACGTGCCCGCGGCCTTCGCCAATTCGGCGTTCTCGCGGTCGAAGTCGGCCCCCGCCACGATCAGATAACCGAGTGCGAGGACGAACGCGAGGAATGCAACGATGAGGAGCCAGCCACTGCGCCGAAGTGGCGCGATGCCCGAGGTCACGGGAGCCTGGACCGAGAGTGCGGTAGCCATGGGAGACCTCCTGCTCACGATTGACGACGGTTCCGCTTTACTGACTCCAGCCTAGCGGTCCCGCCGTCCCGCCAGCGAGAGATACCCGTCCCCAGTTTGCGCTGGCGGGTTGTCCCAGCGGACAGCACGCAACAGGGACACCATGTCCCAGAACTGCGGCGATCACAGCGAGAGCGGCACAAACAGGAGCGGCGGGGGCCGGGCCCACCGCCCCCCCCCCGTAGTTGTCGTTCTGTTGGCGGCTTGGCCACTTCCTCGACCACCGGCTGCGGATCCTCGCCCGCGAGGGAGCGATACGGGAAGAGGAAGGCGACCTTGGCGTCGGTCGGGACGCCGAAGCGCACCGCGGTGTGGCGCGCGGGCAGCCCGTTCGGGAAGTGCTTGATGTACTCGTCGTTGCAGGCGTCGTAATCGGCCGGGTCGGTGATCAGCATCGTCACCCAGACGATCCGTTCGAGGCTGCTCCCCGCCGACTGGAGGATCGCCTGCATCGTCTCGATCGCGCCGCGCACCTGCTCCCCCGCCGTCTCGCCGCGCGGCGCCGTTGGCCGGGTCGTGCGGCGCGCTATGCCCCGAGACGAAGACGAAGCCGCCCGCCTTCGTGGCGCGGCTGAAGGGTCGCGGTCGCGGCCCCAGTTCCGACGGGTTGAGGAAGTCGATCATCTGCTCTCCTCTGTTCAGTAACGAGTAACGAGTAACGAGTAACGAGTATATCAGGCATCGGGGAACGCCTTCCCCCAGTGCCTCGATCATCTCGTTACTCGTTACTCGTTACTCGTTACTCAGTTCCGCCCGACCATCTCCCCGCTCGCCGCCAGCAGGTCGGCGTTGTCGCCGCCGACGCGCCGCGCCTCGTAGACATCGCGGATCTGCTCGAAGCGGTTGAGGATGTGGTGGAGTTGCGCGAGGTCGGCCACCTCGATCGTCATCGCGATCGTCACGCTGCGGTCGGCGTGGGTGTTGGTGAGCACCTGGATGATGTTGATCCGCTGGTCGGCCGCGACCGAGGTCACGTCGCGCAGCAGGCCGACGCGATCCCACGCCCCCAGGTTGATCTGCACCGGGGTGAGCGTCTTCTCACCGCCAGAGTCCCAGGAGAGGGGCATCAGCCGCTCGGGCTCGGTGATCTTCAGGATGTTCGGGCAGTCCACGCGGTGGACCGTCACGCCGCGCCCGCGCGTGATGAAGCCGATGATCTCGTCGCCGCGTACCGGCTTGCAGCAGGTCGCCAGCGTCGTGTAGAGATCGCCGACACCCGTGATCTGGAATCGCGCGCTCATCGGCTTGGTCGGCGCGGCCTTGGTCGGCTGCAGTACGTCGGGGAGCGGCGTCTTGCTCAGTTCGGCGGCGATCTGCCCGGTCGTCACCACGCCGTAGCCGATCGCGGCCAGGAAGTCGTCGGTCCTGAGGTAAGCAGGGAAACGCTTCGCGACCTCGTCGATCCGCATCCCCAAACCGAGGCGCTGCAACTCGTCCTCGATCTGCTTGCGCCCCTGCGCGATGTTCTCGTCGCGACGCTGGCGGCGGAACCACTGGCGGATCTTCTCGCGCGCCCCGGCGGTCGCGACGTAGTTGTTCGCCGGGTTGAGCCAGTCGCGGCTCGGCCCGGGCTTCGTCTTGGAGGTCTGGATGCGGACGACCTGCGCATTCTCCAGCTGGAAGTTGAGCGGCACCATCTTGCCGTCCACCGTCGCGGCGACGCAACTGTGCCCGACCTCGGTATGGATGCGGTAGGCGAAGTCGATCGGCGTCGCGCCGCGCGGCAGGTCGATCACGTCGCCGCCCGGCGTGAAGACGTAGATCATCTCGCGGAAGACATCGCTCTTCAGCGAGTCGACGAACTCCTGGGGATCGTCAACCTCGTTGCGCCACTCCATCAACTGGCGCAGCCAGGCGATCTTCGCCTCCACCCCCGCGTCGATCTTGCCGCTCTCCTTGTAGCGCCAGTGCGCGGCGATGCCATACTCCGCGACGCGGTGCATCTCCCAGGTGCGGATCTGCACCTCCAGGTGGGTCGCGCCGACCAGCACGGCGGTGTGGAGCGACTGGTACATGCTGTCTTTGGGGCGGCCGATGTAGTCGTCGAACTCGCTGGGGATGTAGGGCCACTTGGCGTGGATGACGCCGAGCGCGCCGTAACAGTCCTGCTTCTCCTCCACGATCACGCGGATACCGACGACGTCGTAGATCTCCTCGAAGTTCTGCTCCTTGCGGAGCATCTTGCGATAGATCGAGTACATGTGTTTCATGCGCCAGGTGATCTCGGCCTTGATGCCCGCGTCGGCCAGCGCGGCCCGCAAATCACCGACGATCACTTCCAACTGACCGCCCAGGTCGGTGATGTATTCTTCGCGGCGGCGCTTGACATCCTCGTAGTAGCGCGGTTCGAGATTCTTGAAGGCGAGGTCTTCCAGTTCCGACTTGAACTGGCGAATGCCGAGGCGATTGGCGAGCGGGGCGTAGATCTCCATCGTCTCGGTCGCCTTGCGCCGCTGCTTCTCCTCGTCGGCCAGCGGCGCGGAGCGCATGTTGTGCAGGCGGTCGGCGAGCTTGATCAGCACGACCCGGACATCCTCGGCCATCGCCAGGACCATCTTGCGCAGGTTCTCGGCCTGCGCGGCCTTGTCGCGCTCCAGCCGGGCGGCGGCGGAGTTCTCATCGGTCTGGGTCACCCGGCTGGCGGTCTTGCCGAGCTTGGTGACGCCATCCACCAGGCGTGCGACCTTTGTGCCGAACTCCCCTTCCAGATCCTCGAACGTGCGACCGGTATCCTCGATCACGTCGTGGAGCAGGGCGGCGGCCAGGGTCTCGATGTCGATGAACTGGATCTCGACCAGCGCGCGGGCGGTGGCGATCGGGTGGAGGATGTAGGGCTCGCCGCTCTTGCGGAACTGCCCGGTGTGGGCGGTCGCGGCATATTCGTAGGCGCGCTCGAGCATCGCCGCGTCGGCGTCGGAGAGCTGGGGCTTGACGAGCGCGAAGAGATCGTCGAATTGTGGACGCCCTCGGTCCACCTCGGCGAGATCTGGCAATACGGCCATTTGCATTGTGACCCTTACATCGGTGCCAGGTAAATTCCGGCGCGGGTGCGGCGACGCTGCGCATCACCCGTGGGCTATGCGACGGTGGGGTCCTCCCTCTGACCCCAGTCCGTCTTGAGGGTTTCATTTCAGAGTATACTGATCATCGCGCAAATGATCCAGTGGTATTGCGCGGACTTGTGCACAGATCACAATCGGTCGGCTACCGCGAATGGGATGGACTGTGCCGATCGGTGAGCGCGGCGCGCTTGCATCGGGGCGTCGCGCGTGGTATCCTAGCGTCCGCTGGTCCGGCGGGGCGTAGCGCAGCCCGGTTAGCGCGCAGCGTTCGGGACGCTGAGGTCGGAGGTTCAAATCCTCTCGCCCCGACCAGTTTCCACAAAACCGGGATGAAACGGCGGGGCGCGATATCGCGCCCCGCCGTTTTTTTGTGCGCGGGCGGAGTCGTGAGTCGTGAGTCGTGAGTCGTGAGTGGACGAGAGTTACCTCACCCCCGGCCCCCTCTCCATCTGCGGATGGAGAGGGGGGCCGCGCGACCTTCGAGTGCAGCGACACTGACGCACGGACTCACTGACGCACCAACCTACAACCCCGTCTATCCCGGCGTCGCGCCCTGCGTGTTGGTGTAGATGGCGTAGAGCGACTGGCTGGCGGCCATGAAGAGGCGGTTGCGCTTGGGTCCGCCGAAGCAGAGGTTGGCGCAGGCCTCGGGCAGGCGGATGCGGCCGATCAGCTTCGCCTCGGGCGTGAAGACGAGGACGCCGTTATAGCCGAGCGCGTGGTCGCGGCCGTTGCTGCCGCACCAGATGTTGCCGTGAACGTCGGCGCGGATGCCGTCGGGGCCGCACTTCACGCCATCCGCCATCATGTCGGTGAAGAGGCGGCCGTTGGTCAGCTTGTTGTCATCCGTCACGTCGTAGACCTTGATGTCGCGATCCGGGCCGGTATCCACAACGTAGAGCAGCTTATTGTCAGGCGAGAAGCAGAGGCCGTTCGGGTTCGCCAGCTCATCGAGCACTTTGTCGATCCGGCCGCTGGCATCGACGCGATAGACCGCGTTCGGCAGTTCGCGACGCTGGCCGCCACCGTCCGCCAGACCGATGCGCGGGTTGAACGCGCCGCCCTCGTTCGGCTGCCCCTCGAAGAGCGAATCGCCGTAGTTCGGGTCGGTGAACCAGATGCTGCCGTCCGGGTGCGGCACCACGTCGTTCGGCGAGTTGAGCCGCTTCCCCTCGAACGAGTCGGCGATGATCGTGTAGGTCCCGTCGTGCTCCAGCCGCACGACGCGGCGACTCAGGTGCTCGCAGGTGATCTGGCGGCCCTGGTAGTCGAAGGTGTTGCCGTTGCTGTTGCGCGACGGGCGGCGCGAGATCGTCACGCGACCATCGTCCTGCAACCAGCGATACTGCACGTCGCCGCCGACATCGCTGAAGACGACGTACCCCCCTTGATTCGACCAGGCCGGGCCCTCGGCCCACATCGAGCCGGTCCAGAGGCGCACCATCGGCGCATTGCCGACGATCAGGCGGCGGAACTCCGGCTCGACAAAGACCACATCGGGATCGGGATAGGTGCCTGGGGGCGCATCCGGCCCCCACTGGCGCGGCGGGTTGGTGACAACGCTCGCGGGTGTGCCGCTGATCGGTCCATTCTCGCTCGTCACGGGCGGTTCCTCCATGCGCATCGCGTCTCGGCGGTTCAAGGTACTCCGTGCCGGACCGTATATTGCCACAAGTTCGAGTAGTTGGAAGTACGAAGTTGGAAGTACGAAGTACGAACATGAGCTTGTGCCCTACATACCAGCCCCGCATCGCTTCGCTTCGTACTTCGTCGTTCGTACTTCGTACTTCCTTGACACCCTCACAACGGCTCGGCTAGGCTTGCAGCCATGATTTGCGCGTTGGCGCTTGCGAAAGCGGCCATTGCGCTCTGCCGTGAGGGACCGCGCTGTACGCGATTGATTCGGCACATAGGGAACCGTGAGAGGGGAAACGACGATGAGCGGGGGAGCCGGCGAGCAGGTGTACGACGTTGCGGTCATCGGCGGCGGGCCGGGGGGCTATGTGGCCGCGATCCGCGCCGCGCAGCTCGGACTGAAGGCGGTGGTGGTCGAGGGGGACGAGTTGGGGGGCATCTGCCTCAACTGGGGCTGCATCCCGAGCAAGGCGGTGCTGAAGAACGCCGACGTGCTGACGACGATTGCGCACGCCAAGGACTTCGGCATCACGGTCGGCGACGTCTCGGCCGACTACGGCGCGGCGATGGATCGCTGCGGCAAGATCATCCAGACGCAGGTGCGCGGCGTCAATTTCCTGATGCGGAAGAATAAGATCGACGTGGTGCGCGGGCGCGGCAAGCTCGTCGCGAAGGACCGGATCGCGGTCAGCGGCGGGGCCGATGGCGACAAGGAAGTGCGCGCCAGGAACATCATCATCGCCACCGGCTCGCGGGTGCGCCCGCTACCGGGCGTCACGATCGACGGCAAGCAGATCATCTCCGCGAAGGAGATCTGGGGCGTCAAGGAGATGCCGAAGTCGATCGTGATCATCGGCGCGGGCGCGATCGGCGTCGAGTTCGCGACCGTCTTCCGGGCCTACGGTGCCGACGTGACGATCGTCGAGTTCCTGCCGCGCGTCGTACCGCTGGAGGACGAGGAGATGAGCGCCGAACTGGCGAAGCAGTTCACGCGGCGCGGCATCAAGCTGCTGATGGGCACGAAGGTCGACAGCGCCGAAGTCAAGGGGGACAAGGTCGTGGTCAAGGTCTCCCCGGCACCGGGCGGCGAGGGCAAGGAGCAGACGCTCGAAGTGGATCGCGTGCTGCTGGCAGCGGGTTTCGTGCCGAACAGCGAGGACCTGGGCCTGGACGCGCTCGGCATCGCCACGAATCGGGGCTACATCACCACCAACGAGTGGATGCAGACCAGCGTGCCCAACGTCTACGCGGTCGGCGACGTGACCGGCAAGCCGCCGATGCTCGCGCACACCGCCTACGCCCAGGCGGAATTGGCGGCGGAGATCATCGCGGGCCACCAGAGCTACCCGATCGACTACGACGCCGTGCCGCGCGCGACCTACAGCAACCCGCAGATCGCTTCCATCGGCAAGACCGAGGCGCAGGCGCGCGAGGGCGGGCGCGAGGTCAAGGTCGGCAAGTTCCCCTTCCGCCCGAACGGCAAGGCGCAGGCGCTGGGCGAGCTCGACGGGCAGGTGAAGATCGTCGCCGACGCGCAAACCGGCGAAATCCTGGGCGTCCACATGGTCGGCCCGGAAGTGACCGAGATGGTCGCGGAGTTCGCCATCGCGCGCGTGCTGGAGGCGACCCCCGCCGAGGTGGCGCGCTCCATCCACCCGCACCCATCGCTCTCGGAGGTCATCGCCGAGGCGGCGCGTGCGGTCGAGGGGCAGCCGATCCACCTGTAAGTCGGGCGGTCGGGCAGTCGGGCGGTCGGGCAGGAGAGTCGTACGTCGTAAGTCGTACGTCGTAAGAAAGAGGGGACGGATTCTTCGCTGCGCTCAGAATGACACTATGGGAGGCTGTGCCTTCCCCTGTCATTCTGAGCAGCGCGAAGAATCCGTTCTCTTTGCCTGTCGTTAAGGGCGCGTGTGCTATTGTTGCCCGCCAGGGGAATGGTGTGGCGAGTGGATGAGGGGGGATGGCGACGAAGTCGGGCGAGGCGAAGGGGCGAGTGGCACCGGCGGCAGAACAGGGCACGACAACGCCCGCACGCCGCAGCACACCGGCACGGCGCAAGCGAGCGCGGCGCGCTGGCCTGCCGTGGCGACGGTTGCGCGATCCACGCGTGCAATTGCCGTTGCTGTTGGTGCTGACGACCCTGGCCCTCGTCTTCGCCTGGCAGGTGCGCCGACCGTTCGTCCTCGATGTCGGCGGGCCGGATGATGCGCCCTACCTGCGCGGCGTCCATGAGATCGAGACGGCGACCGCCAACCCGGACGGCTCCGCGCTGACCTACCGCTGGACTGAGGGCGATACCATCATCGACATTCCCGGCTACGGCGCGACGAACGCCACGCTGACGCTGCGGATGCAGGGCTCGCGACCCGACGGCGGGGCACCTCCGACGGTGCAGATCACCATCGGCGACACGCCGCAGCCGCCGCTGCAACTCGCGCCGGAGATGCGCGACTACACCTTCCCGGTCGCGCCGGGCAACTTCAGCGCTGGCGGCACACGCGTGATCATCGACGCGCCCACCTTCCGGCCGCCCGGCGATGCGCGCGACCTCGGGATACCGCTCGACCGCGTCGAGTTGCACGACAGCGGCGCACCGGGGCTGGTCATGCCGCCGCTGCGGGCGCTGCTGGTCGCGCTGCTGGCAGTGCTCGCGGCCTACGCCGCCGTGGCGGTGCTGCTGACCTCGCCGCTGGGCGGCACGCTGGCTGGCGCGGCCACGGCGGCAATTTTTGTGGCCTGCGCGCTCGGGCCGCGCTTCATGCTCACGCTCTACGCGCCGGATCTGGCCTGGATCGTCGGCGTGGTCGCGTTGGCAACGCTGCTGGTCGGCTGGGCGTCGTGGCAACTGGCGCTGCGGTTCGATTGGGCGACGACGCGGCGGGCGCTCGGCGGCGCGGCGCTGCTCGCCGGGACGAATCTGCTGGTGCTGCTGGTCGGGATGCGCCACCCGCAGTTCCGTTCGAGCGATCTGCAACTCAACGTCCACCGCCTGGAGTTCGTGCAGCGCGGCGAATGGATCTTCACGCTGCCGCTGCCGGGCACGCGCGCGATCGAGGCCCCCTACCCGCCCCTCTTCTACGCCGTGATGCTCCCGCTAGCAAGTTTCGTGAAGGACAAAGCCTTGCTCGTGGAGGCGACCGCCGCCGTGGCGCTCGCGGCGGGGACGCTGCTCACTTTCGCGCTAACACGGCGCGTCACCGGCGACGATGGCGCGGCGCTCTGGGCGGCGGGCTGCTACGGTTTGCTGCCGATCGTCTTCGCGATGACCTCGGCAGGCAACTTCGCCAACCTCTTCGGACAGGGCGTGGCGAACCTCGCGCTCGTCGCGCTCATCCTCACCTGGGGACGTTGGGATCGTCCGCTAGTCGCAGCTGGGCTTACGGTGGCGCTCACCCTCGCCTTGCTCGGCCACTTTGGGGTCTTCTTATCGCTGCTGGCGACGGTGCCGCTGCTCGCGATCGTCGCCGCTTTCCTCCGCCCGAACGGTCGGCGGCAGGCGCTCACGCTCGCGGGGTGCTTCGTGGCGGCGGTCGTCATCTCCTACGCGCTCTACTA
The DNA here is from genome assembly GCA_046328475.1 of Chloroflexia bacterium. Lineage (GTDB taxonomy): Bacteria > Chloroflexota > Chloroflexia > Thermomicrobiales > CADCWN01 > CADCWN01. Next base: position 18,892 of record JAXLWN010000017.1, read on the forward strand.
CCACTTCCACACCGGCCTCATCCTCGGCCACGCGCGCGACTTCCTCAGCGGCGACACCAATGCGCGCGGCACCGAGGACACCGCCAGCTTCGCCCAACGCCTGCGCAATCTCTGGGGCGGATTATTGCTCTGGTGGGGCTGGCCCGCGCTGCCGCTGGCACTGGCGGGCATCAACCTGCTGCGCCGCCTGCGCCCCTCGCCGCACCTCTGGCTCGCGCTGGCCTGGCTCGGCACCGCCATCCCCTTCGCGCTCGGCGAGCTGGTCGCGGGCCTGAGCGTGCGCTTCCACCTCTTCGTCGGCCCCGCCCTCGCGCTCGTCGCGGGCTGGGCGCTCTGGCAACTCTGGTGCAGCCACCGCCGCATCGGCCCCGTCGCCAGCCTGCTCATCGGCGGCTTCTGGCTCTGGCAAGCCCTCGCCCTCTGGTCCGACCGCGTCCTCCACGCCTACCACTGACGAGGGGAGAACGAAAAACCGCCAAGACGCCAAGGACACAGAGACAGAAGGACGACGGAAATAAGGGGACGGATTCTTCGCGCTGCTCAGAATGACAGGGGGGAGGCGCAGCCCCCGGTGGTGTCACCCTGAGCGCAGCAAAGAATCCATCCCCTCGCTCTACGCTCAACGTTTTTCATCCCTCGTCTTGGCGTCCTTGGCGTCTTGGCGGTTTTTCGTTCTCTACCTCCCTTGCGTCGCGCGCCACGCCTCGGCGGCATTCGCCAGGGTGGTGAACTGGACGCCTTCGTGCGCGGCGAAGTGGTCGATCAGGCGTTCGAGCATCATCATCCGGTAGCCCCGGCCGATCACCTGCGGGTGCATCGTGAGGGTGTAGACGCCGTTCGGCACTTCCCTATACATGAAATCGAACTCGTCCCGCCAGATCTCCTCGACCTTCGAGGCCGGGGCGAGGCCCTGCAACGGACGCGTGCCGCCGCGATACTCGAAGTGCGGGTAATCATCCATCAGCCAGCTCACCGGCAACTCGACCAGATCGACGTTCGGGCCGAACTCGTACGGGCCATCCTTGCGGATCACGTCGCCGACGCGGCACCAGTAGGGCTCGAAATCCTTGCCCATCAGCGAACTCTCGTAGCGGAAGCCGTATTCCAGCAGCAGCTCGATCGTGTAGGGGCTGTTGTCCCACGCAGGCGAGCGATAGCCGACCGGGCGCACGCCCGCCGCGCGGTCGAGCGCGGCCAGGCCCATCTCCAGCACCTTGCGCTCGGCCTCCTTCGTTTCGAGCGAGAGCGGGTTCTCGTGCAAATAGCCGTGGTGCCCGATCTCGTGCCCGGCGGCGGCGATCGCGCGGACATGGCCGGGATAGGTATCGGCCGTGTGACCCGTGACGTAGAAGGTGGCCGTGATCCCCTTGCGGTCGAGCAACTTCAAGATGCGCTCGACCCCGATCGGCCCGAACTCGCCGCGCGAGATCATGCTCGGCGAAGTCGCGCCCATCGGCCCGATCCAGATCGAGATCGCGTCAAAGTCGAAGCTGAGACAAACGGTCGCGCGCGGTGCGGTCATGGGAGCCTCCAGGAGTTTACGGTTCGAAGGTTCGAAAGTTGGAAGGTTCGAAGGTTGGGCACCTGAACGTTCAAACGTTCAAACCTTCGAACCTTCCAACCCACTGTTCACCGGTAATACCAGAAATAGCTCGCGAGCAGGCCGATGAGCGCGCCAGGGAAGACGATGAAGCTGACGATGATCAGCGTGACGGTCGACTGGGTCAGGGCGTAGTTGACGACCCCGATGATATTCCGCGCATCCGGGCTGAAGGTCGGCAACGCCAGCATGATCCCATAGAAGACGCTGCTCAGGAGCGAGACGGCAGCCGCGCCGACGAGGACGGCGCGCGGGCGCTTGTGGCCGATGCCGATGCCGAGCACGACGGTGCAGACGCCGGTGATCAGCGTGAACCAGATGCCGTTGAGGGGGATCGGCGCGTAGGCCGAGAGTTGCGGCGTGACCGACGTGTACGCCGCCCCGATCACCAGACTTGCCGCGAAGCAGCCGAGCGCAACCTGCAGATGATCGCGCATTGTGGGCAGTTGCTCCTGCATCAGAGACCCTCGCGAATGACGAATGACGAATGACGAACGACGAAGAGCAGCGCCAGTTCACCGGATAAACGGTCCACCATCGACCTTCCACCGTCCACTGGCGCACCGGCGCGCACCTGGCCGCGCAGGGTCAGCCAGACGCTGGCATCGCTGTTCGGCAGCCCGATGCGCGCATTGCCGACCACCGCGAAACCACGCTCACCGGCGGCGAGCAACGCCTTCGTCTCGGCGGCGTGGTCCGGATTCAGGTTCGAAGGCACGGTCACGGTCAGAGTCCCGTTGCGCGGGATGGAGACATTGGGAAAGTTGGCGACCGTCGCCACCCGCTCACCCTGCCAGGTCAGGTCAAAGTTGACCTCCGCGAAGCGCAGCGCGCTCTGCTTCACGCCGAAGACGCGCAGCACCACGTCGGGACCGGGGAAGCTCCGCACCGGATCGTCAACCGGGCGCAATTCGATCACCTCGATGCGCAGCGCCGTGATGTCAGCGGTTGTATCGAGATAGCCCCGACCGATGCTGACGAAGATGAAGAGCGCGGGCAAGGCAAGCAGGCAAAGGAAAACCGTCGCTACGCGCAAGGCTGTCACCGGAGACTCCAATTTTTCGGCACCCACCATTCCACCGGCTGAGTGTATCACCGCGCGTGGCGGGGGGCGAATCAGAGCCGGTTCGAAAGTTCAAGAGTTCGAAGGATGGAAAGTTGCCTTGCAAGTCTGCCAACTTTGCAACCTTCCAACCTTCGAACCGTCCCTCATGACTTTGCGAAATATTTCACAATCTGCTATCGTGCCCGCGACGGCGGAGATGGCGCGATGGGGCGCGGTGGCGGATACGGGGCACTGCTGACCACCTACCTGCGCCCGCAGGGGCGGCGGGTGGTGCTGATGGTCGCCCTGCTCGCCGCGATGATCGCGCTCCAGTCGCTCGGGCCGCAGGTGCTGCGGCGCTTCATCGACCGGCTGACAAGCGGCGCGAACGAGACGACCCTCGCCTGGACCGGCTTCCTCTTCCTCGCGGTGGTCATCGGCGGGCAGATCGTCGGCGCGCTCGCCACCTACGTCAGCGCGGCGGTCGGCTGGACCGCGACGAACGCGCTGCGCGCCGACCTCGCGCTCCACTGCCTGCGCCTCGACCTTCGCTTCCACCAGGCGCGCTCCCCGGGCGAGTTGATCGAGCGGATCGACGGCGATGTCAGCGCGCTCGGCAACTTCTTCTCCCAGTTCATGGTGCAAATCCTCGGCAACGGCCTGCTCGCGGTCGCCATCCTCGTGCTGATCGGCGCGGAGGACTGGCGGGCGGGACTGGCGCTCGGGGGCTATGTCGTGGCGGCGCTGCTCCTGCTGCTGCGCGTGCAGCGGGTCGGCGCGGCGCGCTTCCGCGAGTCGCGCCAGCAATCGGCGGCGCTCGCCGGACTCTGGGAGGAGGTGCTGACCTCGATCGAGGATGTGAAGGCGCTCGGCGCGCGACCCTACACCGAGCGCCGAATCGCGCTCGACCTGCGCGAGATGCTCCGCCGGGGACGTCTCCAGGTGGTCCTCTTCCGCACCTTCGTCGGCACGCTGGCGGTCGTTTTCGCGGCGGGGAACGCGCTCGCCTTCGCCATCGGGGCCGCGCTCTACGGCACCGGCGAACTGACGCTCGGCGCGGTCTACCTGCTGATGTATTACACCAACCTGCTGGCGAACAATCTGGGCAACATCAGCAGCCAGGTCAACGACTTCCAACTCGCCACCGTCGCCATCGCGCGCGTCAACGAGCTCTACCACACCGCGAGCGGCGTGCAGGACGGCGCGAGCGACCATCGGCCAGGACCGCAGCCAGCGGTCGCGTTCGAGCGCGTGACCTTCGCCTACACACCAGACGTGCCGGTGCTGCGCGACGTGTCGTTCCGCATCCCCGCCGGGCAGACGCTCGGCGTCGTCGGGCGCACCGGCAGCGGCAAATCGACGCTCGCCAAGCTCCTCTTCCGCTTCTACGACCCCGCTTCGGGCACGATCACGCTCGACGGCACCGATCTGCGTGACTTGCCGCTGGCGACACTGCGCGGCGCGGTCGGGCTGGTGACGCAGGAGGTGCAACTCTTCAACGCCACCGTGCGCGAGAACCTGACCTTCTTCGACGCCGCCATCCCCGACGCCACCATCCTGGCGACGCTGGCCGACCTGGGGCTGAACGACTGGCTGGCGCGACTCCCGGCCGGACTCGATACGCAACTGAGCGGCGGCGAGGGGCTCTCCGCCGGGGAAGCGCAGTTGCTCGCCTTCGCGCGGGTCTTCCTGACCGATCCGGGCGTCGTCATCCTCGACGAAGCTTCCTCCCGCCTCGATCCCGCGACCGAGCGGCTGGTGGAAGCGGCGACGGCGCGGCTGCTGCAAGGCCGGACCGCGATCGTGATCGCGCACCGCCTGAACACGCTCCGCCGCGCCGACCTCATCCTGGTGCTGGAGCAGGGCGAGGTGGCCGAGTACGGCCCGCGCGAGGCGCTGGCGGACGATGCTGACTCGCGGTTCCACGACTTGCTGCGCGCCGCGTTGGCCGAGGTAGGGTGACGGCGTACCGATGAGGCAGAGAGCGGCCCAGCCACAATCTCCGCCCGCAGCGCCGCCCACCTGGCGGGTCTGGTGGCGCTTGATGCGATTCGCGCCGGGTCTCGTGGCGGGCTCGCTCACGTTGCAGACCGGGCGCATGGCCATCCAGTTCGCCCCGGCGCTCGTCATCCGGGCGATGTTCGACGCGCTCGCCACCGCCGGGCGGCTGACGCCCGGGCTCTGGGCGCTGATCGCGCTGCTGGTCGGCGTCGCCCTCGCGCGGCTGATGATCCTGGTCAATGCGATCTGGCTGGAGGCGACGGTCAACCACCGCTGCTCCGCGCTGGTGCGCACCAACCTGATCGCGCGCCTCTACGAACGGCCGGGCGCGGCCCCGCTCCCCTATCCGACCGGCGACATCCTCGGCCGCCTGACCACTGACGCCTGGGCGCTCGCGTCGAACATGAGCTTCGTCCTGCTGGAGAGCATCGGCATACTCGTGACGCTCTCGGTCGTCGCGCTGATGGCCTCGATCGATCTGACGCTGACCGTCGTGGCCCTGCTGCCGCTGATCGGGGCGTCGGTCATCGCCAACCGCTTCGGCGCGCGGGTGCAGCGCTACGGCCGCGCCAGTCGCGACGCCAGCGGCCAGGTCAGCGCCTTCCTGCGCGAACTCTTCGGCGGGGTGCAGGCTGTACAGGTGGCGAACGCCGAGGCGCGGGTCGTGGGGTATTTCGGGCGCTTGAACGAGACACGCCAGCGCGCGGCGCTCCAGGAACAACTCTTCCAGGGCCTGGTGATGACCTCGCTGCTGGAAAACGTCGCGCACATCGCGACCGGCCTCGTCCTCCTCCTCGCCGGTCGCGCGATGCTGGCCGGGAGTTTCACGATCGGCGATTTCGCCCTCTTCAGCTACTGCCTGCCGATCCTCGGCGACTTCATCCTCCACGTTGGCCTGATGCTCACGAGCTACAAGCAGGCGGGCGTCGCAATCGAGCGCACCGCCGCGCTCCTCGACGACGGCGCGGCGGGCCTCACCGCCCGCCGCGAAACCCATCTCACCGGCCCACTCCCGCCAGCACGAACATCGCCATCCGAATTACCGGCAGCCGACCAACTCGCCACCCTGGAGGTACGCAACCTGACCTACCGCCACCCCGAGTCGCAGCGCGGCATCGCCAACGTCTCCTTCGCCCTGGCGCGCGGCGAATTGTCGTGATCACCGGCCGCGTCGGCGCGGGCAAGACCACACTCCTCCGCGCCATCCTCGGCCTGCTGCCCGCCATAGGCGAGATACGCTGGAATGGCGCAGTTGTCCCCGATCCCGCCACCTACTTCGCGCCGCCGCGCAGCAGCTACACACCGCAGGTCCCGCACCTCTTCAGCGCCCCCCTGGCCGAAAACATCCTGCTCGGCCTGCCGCCCGATCGCCTGGACCGCGCGATCGAGGCCGCCGTGCTCGACCGCGACGTGGCAAACCTGGAAGAGGGCACCGCCACGCGCGTCGGCCCGCGCGGGATGCGCCTCTCCGGCGGCCAGGTGCAGCGCACCGCAGCGGCGCGCATGGTCGCGCACGCCGCCGAGATGCTGGTCTGCGACGACCTCTCCAGCGCGCTCGACACCGAGACCGAAGCCCTCCTCTGGTCGCGTCTCCTCGCCCGCCGCGACAGCACCGGGCAAAGTTGCCTCGCCGTCTCCCACCGCCGCACCGCGCTGCGCCGCGCCGACTGCATCGTGGTGCTCAAAGACGGCCAGGTCGAAGCAACCGGCACCCTGGAGACGCTGCTGATCGATTCAGCCGAGATGCGCGCCCTCTGGGAGGTGGCGAGCGACGACTGACCACCGATTAGGAAGATCAGCATATGGAAATTGGCGCAAGGCTTTGCTATACTGCGGCGACGGGGAGAGGTGGCCGAGCGGTTGAAGGCGGCGCTCTCGAAAAGCGTTAGGTGATGAGCCTCGAGGGTTCGAATCCCTCCCTCTCCGCCACAGCGAATGCCACGCGATGGTGCATCCAGTCCGGATGCACTTTTTGCTATCTCCGGTGTGGTTGCAGCGAAGCAGGAACGCATGGACACGGGCAACCGCCGCAAGGCAGAACAACTCGGCATGCCGATCAGCACCGCCTCGCACCGGCTGAAGAAGATGATCCTCTTCGATTTCGCGCAACGGCTCGGCAGAGACACCTGCTATCACTGCGGGCAAAGGATCGAGCGGATCGAAGAATTCTCGCTCGAACACAAGCAAAGCTGGCTCTATCAGGACACCGCACGCTTCTGGCAACTCGACAACATCACCTTCTCGCACCTCCGCTGCAACACCACCAATCGCACCAGCCCGCAATACAATCGCGGACAAAGCATCGATGAGCGCAAGCGCGCCCAACTCGGGATGTCGCCCAGTTCCGCCATCGCCAGGCTGCGCGTGCTGGTCATGTTCGACCTCCTCTCGCAACTCGACCTGGGAATATGCTATCGCTGCGGCGAACACATCGCCTCCGCCGAGCAGCTTTCCGTGGAACATAAGATCGACTGGCTCGACCGCGATCCGCAACTCTTCTGGGATCTCGGCAACGTCGCCTTCTCCCATCGCCTCTGCAACAGCAGAGCCGCCAGCCGCGTCAATCAGGGCCGCTCCAACGGCGGGCGCTATCGCAAGGTCGGCCCGGAAGGGACCGCCTGGTGCGGCAACTGCCGCCTCTTCCTCCCCATCGAGGACTTCTCGAGAAATCGGTCGCGCTGGAACGGTGTCGGCAGCTGGTGCGCGGTGTGCGAAAGGCTGAGGCGGAGCGGTGCAAAACGCTTGTCAACGCCCTGATTCTGCGCTATCCTGTAACGCAATAAATGGAAGGGTCGCATAGCCTGGCCTAGTGCGCGCGACTGGAAATCGCGTAGGCGGTAACACGCCTCGAGGGTTCGAATCCCTCCCCTTCCGCCAATTCCTGTTGAAATCCACCTTCCTTTTCTTTTCCCAGACAACCCACTAGCCTGCGCGGGATTGTGCCCCTGCTCGGCGCATTCCCAGTTCGTGCTTGGAGATCGGTTGCCCATCAACGGGAGGCGCAGCATGTCGAACGAACCAAACAAAGCCATCATCCGCCACCATTTCGCCGATGTGTGGAACGGCGGCGACGAGTCGGCGGCCCGCCATACCCTCGCCCCCAGACTTCCGCATTATCGACTCACACGGTCGCACGGTCGCGCACGGGCCGGAGGGTTACCTGCGCGCGACCGCCGCATTTCGCCGCGCCTTTCCGGGGGCGCACTTCGCGATTGCGGAGCTGATCGCGGAGGGCGACCGGGTCGCGGTGCGGCTGGCGATGCGCGGCGTCCACAGCGCAGCGTTCCAGGGCATCGAACCGGCAGGAGTCTCGGTCGCTATCGACGGCGCGATCTTCTACCGCCTCGCGGCGGGGCAAATCGTCGAAAGCTGGGGGCTCTGGGACGTGTTGAGCCTGCTGCGACAGCTCGGCACCGACAGAATCCCGCGCTAAACGCTGCGCGTGCGGACATGTAACAAACCCGGAAGGATTCCGTTAACTCCACTGGCGGGTGTCATTCTTGCGTCGGGACATCCCGGCCGCACCTGAACCATGCCAGGCGATGTACGATGTAAGTGATTTCGTGGCCCGATTCGAGCGGTCAAATCGTCTCCCAGGATGGCCGGGTGCAGCACGACGATGGTGAATGTAGGGCTACTGTGTGGGGAATGCAGGTAGTCGAAGCACAGCACTCGGCGCACAATAGCACACAGACGGGCGACCAACGGCCCGGCAAAATATCGATAGGAGAGGAGCAGCAGGAACGCCACCATTCGAGCCGCGCAGAGACAAGCACCGGGTTTTGCAACAGGTCAGGGTCCATTTTGTGGTTGCAGCATTTCAGGAGGTAACACGATGGCCGCGTCCAAACGCTACGGGAACGCAATCGTCATCGGCGGCAGCATGGCCGGGTTGATGGCCGCGCGCGTCCTCTCCGATCACTTCGCCCGCGTCACGCTTGTCGAGCGGGATACCTTTACCGAGGGCACGGAGCCGCGCAAGGGCGTGCCGCAAGGCTGGCAGGCGCACGGCCTCCTCTCCGGCGGCCAGCAAGTGATGGAAAAACTCTTCCCCGGCCTCACGGACGATCTCGTCGCGGAAGGTGCCACCACGCTCGACCTCGCCAACGACCTGCGCTGGTACCAGCCCGGTGGCTACCGCCTGCGCTTCAAAAGCGGTCTCATGGGGATCTCCATGAGTAGGCCCCTGCTCGAAGCGGGGATTCGTCGCCGCGTGCGGCAGATCGCGAATGTCGAGGTGATCGACGGCTGCGACGTGACCGGGCTCACGGCGAGCGCCGACCGCACGAACGTGACCGGGATCATCCTCAAGCGGCGCGGCGAGGGGAGCGCCGAGGAGACGCTGGCGGCCGAACTAGTGGTGGACGCGGGCGGTCGCGGCTCGCACGCGCCAGCCTGGCTGGAAGCACTCGGCTACGAGCGCCCGGAAGAGGAAAAGATCACCGTTGGGGTCGGCTACACCTCGCGCATCTACCGGCGACGACCCGGCGATCTGCCCGACGCGATGAGCGCCATCTGCCAGCCGACGCCGCCGCACGAGACGCGGATCGCGGTGTTGCTGCCGATCGAGGGCGACCGCTGGATCGCGACCTGCGCCGGTTGGCTCGGCGACCACGCGCCCGCCGACGACGAGGGCTTCCTCGCCTTCGCGCGCAGCCTCCCCGCACCCGACATCTACAACGTGATCCAGCACGCCGAGCCGCTGGGCGACTACACGACCCACAAGTTCCCCGCCAACCTGCGGCGGCGCTACGAGCGGCTGAAGCGCGTGCCCGAAGGCTACGCGGTCGTCGGCGACGCGCTGTGCAGCTTCAACCCGACCTACGGCCAGGGCATGTCCTCCGCCGCGCTGGCGGTGATGGCGCTGGACACCTGCCTGCGCGGGTCGCGCAACGGCTTGCAGGGGTTGCCGGGCACGTTCTACCGCCGCGCGGCGAAAGTGATCGACACCCCCTGGCAGATGGCCGCCGGTGGCGACTTCGGCTACCCCGAGGTGACCGGCAAGAAGGCCCCCGGCACCGACACGATCAACCGCTACATGGGCCGGGTTTTCGCCGCCTCCACGGCCGATCAACACGTCTGCATGAAACTGGTGGAAGTGGCGAACCTGCTCGCCCCACCGACCGCCCTCTTCGCGCCGCGCGTCGTCTTCGGCGTGCTGCGCCACGCCCTCCGCAACCGGCAGACCACCAACGTCCCCCACATCATCCCCGCCCCTCAGTCGGCGACTAACGCTCCAGAGCCCCCACCCCTCTCCCAACGTTGGGAGAGGGGTGCCGCGCCGCAGCGCGGCGGGGGTGAGGTACCTCACCAACACGCACTCGATACTCGTCACTCAGCACTCATCCGACTAACGACTGACGACCGAGGACTGCCTGGAGACTTCACCTCCGGGCGAGCGACGCACGCCACCCGCTCTCCACAGCGATGCCCACCTACGCCCGCGCGGACGCACCTATCCTGCTCGCCACGGCAGCGTACGAACGTCGCCGCTGCTATACTCCGGGGCAGAACGTGTGTGTGCGGCAGTGGCAACGGGGTAGAAGCATGACAGCAGCGGCGATTCACGATTTCCACTCGCATACCTATCTCTCGGACGGCGGACTCTCCCCCGTCGAACTGATCCGGCGCTGCGCCGTCAACGGCTACGCCACGCTGGCGATCACCGACCACGCCGGCATCGGCGACCTCGGCCGCATCCTCGCCACGCTCCGCGCCGACCGCGACGCCGTGCGCGAGGCGTGGCCCGAGATCGAGGTCTGGATCGGCGTGGAGCTGACCCACCTGCCGCCCTCGGTCATCCCGCAGGCCGCCTACCGGGCGCGCGAACTCGGCGCGGAGATCGTCAACGTCCACGGCGAGACCCCCGCCGAGCCGACCGCGCCCGGCACCAACGAGGCGGCCACCCGCTGCGAGTTGGTCGATCTCCTCGTCCACCCCGGCCTGATCACCGAGGAGGACGCCCTCGCCGCGAAAGAGCGCGGCATCTTCCTCGAGCTCAGCTTCGGGCGCGGCCACTCGCTCGGCAACGGCCACGTCGCCCGAACCGCGCTCGCCGTCGGGGCCGACCTCCTCGTCAACAGCGACGGCCACCTCCCGGAGGGCCTGCTGACCACCACTTGGGCGCGCAAAATCGCGCGCGGCGCGGGCCTCACCGAGGAACAGGCCGACCAGGTCCTCCAGCGCAACCCGCAGAAGCTGATCGAGCGCCTGCGCTCGCGCTCGAAGTACCACCAGGCGAGGACGATGTAGTTGTGCGGTTCGAAGGTTGGAAAGTTGGAAGGTTCAAAGGTTCAAGCACCTGCCACCCAACTTTCGAACATTCGAACCTTCGAACCTTCTAACATCCCCCCGAGGCAACCATGACCACCGCCCCTCCCACCAACCTCCAGATCGCCGCCCTCCTCAATGAGTACGCCACGCTGCTCGAATTGCGCGGCGAGAGCGCCTACCGCACCATCGCCTACCGGCGCGGGGCCGAGGCGATCGCCGAACTCGACCACCCGGCCGCGAGTTGCACCGCCGCCGAGTTGCAGGAGATCGAGGGCATCGGCAAAACAATCAGCAGCATCGTGCGCGAGATCTCGACGCGCGGCAGCTTCCGGGCGCTGGACGAAGTGCGCCGGATCCTCCCCTCCACGCTCACCCGCTTCCTGGAATTGCCGGGCGTCGGCGTCAAGACCGCGCTGCGCCTCTACGAAGGGCTGGGCGTGGCGACGCTCGACCAGCTGCGCGAAGCCGCCGCCTCGGGCAAGATCGCCGCGACGAAGGGGCTGGGACCGAAACTCGAACGCACGGTCGTCGATGGCCTGGCGCAGATCGCGGTCTACGAGGGACGCCATAGCCTCGCGAGCGCGATCCCCCTCGCGGAGCGACTGCTGCGCGCCTTCCGCGAGCGTGGCTGGCGGCAGGTCAGCCCGGTTGGCAGCCTGCGCCGCTGGCGCGAGACGGTCGGCGACCTCGACTTCCTGATCGCCTCCGACAACCCGGCGGCCGTCTTCGCCTCGGTCGCCAGCCTGCCCGACATCGGTGCCGAGCTTGGCCGCGACCAATTCGGCGGCGTCCGCTTCGCGCTGCTCGGCAGCGAGCTCTCGGTGCAGGTCAACGCCGCGCCGCCCGCCCGCTGGGGCAGTGCCCTGGCCCGCTGGACCGGCTCCGCCGCGCACTGCGACGAACTGATCGCGCTCGGGCGCAAGATCGGCCTCGGCGACCCCTACGACCGCGACTTCGCCACTGAGGAAGAACTCTACGCCGCGCTCGGCCTCCCCTTCATCGCGCCCGAACTGCGCGAAGGGCGCGGCGAGGTCGCGGCGGCACGCGAGGGGCGCTTGCCCGCGCTGATCACCGCCAGCGACATCCGGGGCGACCTCCACTCCCACTCCACCTGGAGCGACGGCGGGCAGACGATCGCGCAAATGGCGCAGGCGGCCATCGCGCGCGGCTACGGCTACCTCAGTGTCAGCGACCACACCCACGGCCTCGCCATCGCCAATGGCCTCGACGAAAACCGTCTGCGCGCCCAGTGGGAAGAGATCGACCATCTCAACGCCGAACTCGCCCCCTTCCGCCTGCTGAAGTCGGCCGAGGTGGAGCTGCACCGCGACGGCACGCTCGACCTCCCCGACGCGGTCCTGGCCGAACTCGACCTCGTGATCGCCTCGCTCCACACCGGCCTGCGCGGCGACCGCAAGACCGTCACCGAACGCCTCCTATCGGCCATCAACAACCCCCATGTGGACATCATCGCCCACCCCTCCGGCCGCATCGTCGGCGGGCGCGCGGGGGCCGACTACGACTGGGCCGCCGTCTTCGCCGCCGCCGCCGCCACGCGCACCGCGCTCGAAATCAACGCCGGCCCCGACCGCCTCGACATGACCGACGAGCGCGCCCGCGAAGCCGCCGACGCCGGGATCACCATCACCATCGACTGCGACGCCCACGCCGTCGACAACCTCGCCTGGCTCCCCTTCGGCGTCTCCGTCGCCCGCCGCGCCTGGCTCACCCCCGCCCAGGTCCTCAACACCCGCGAACTCGCCGAAGTCCTCGCCTGGGCGCGCGAACGCTAGATACAGAGCGAAGGGGACGGATTCTTCGCTATCGCTCAGAATGACACAAGAGAGGCTCTGCCCGCCCCCCTGTCATTCTGAGCGCAGCGAAGAATCCGTCCCCCCTCGTTACTCGTTACTCGTTACTCGTCACTCCTCTATCCGACTGCCCGACTGCCCGACTGCCCGACTCCCCAAGAGTCAGGACCAATTTCCCCCACCTTCACAATTTCCCCACGCAACCCCAATCGCTATAGTGAATCCATGCCGCTCCTTCTCCGGGCCAGGGCCATCGCTGTGGGCACAGCGCGGGCGTGGAGAACCGGCGGCGCGGAAGCACCATGCCGTACGAACCGGCGCTCTACAACTCCGTCCCCAAGCGGCGCGACGAGCGCAGCACCGTCTTGGTCGTGCTCGGCGTCATCCTGGCGATCTGCCTCGTCTGCACCATGATCGGCGGCATCGTCGGCTTCTTCGCGGTGCGCTCGGTCGGCGAGGTCTATCCGACCATCCAGGCCGGGATCGCCGCGACCCTCACCGCGACCGCAGCACCGCCCGGCGCGGCCTACGTCCGCCCAACCTCGGCCCCCGTGCCCGACAACCTCACCCCGCGCCCGACGAACACGCTCGCGCCGACCATGACGCCGCGCCCCACGCAGACCCCAACGCCCGTGCGCCCGACCAGCACGCCCCTGCCGAAGCCGGAGGTGCAACTCCAGCAAATCGGCTACTACCGCGATGTCTTCGGCGAACTCTGGTTCATGGGCGAGCTGCTGAACAGCAGCGCGCTCGACGCGGGCGACTTCCGGATTAGCGTCGCGCTGATCGGCGCAACGGGGCAGGTCGTAGCCAGCGCCGCCATCGACACCACCGAGATCGGCGTCGTCGCGCTCAAGCCGGGGCAAAAGACCGTCTGGCAGGTCAAAATCCCGCAGGCCCCGCGCCAGTGGCAAACCGAGCGGATCGAGGCGACGACCGGCCCGGTGATCGTCGCGCGCGGCCAGTCCCCCTATCTCGAACTCAAGTCCGATGGGGTGCAGTTGTCGGGGCCAACAAAACCCTTCAACCGCGTCACCGCCAACGGCCAGCTCGTGAACATCGGGCTCGCAACCGTGCGCGACGCGCGGGTCCAGTTGGCGCTCTACGACGACGCGGGCAAGCTCATCCGCGTGATCGAGGGCTGGCCGAAGTTCGAAGCCGTGCCCGCAGGCGGCACCGTCGCCTTCTCGGTCGATTTCTCCGACCTCGACCAACCCCCAACCCACTACGCGCTCTACTTCACCGACTTGCGCTGACGCCGCAGTCGCGCCCCTGCATTATCGGCGAGATCAGCTTCATGTTGGTGCATGTGCGGTACAGATGGGCATGCACGCATGATAGACTACAACCCTCGCGATTGTGGTAACCCAGGGGCCATTGAGCGTGACAACATTTCTCTTCTGGAACCTACATCGGCGATCACTAACGGCCCTTGTTCGCGACCTTATCGCGGAACACCAGGTCGACGTGGTGGTGCTAGCCGAGTCATCGTTGTCTTCGTTGGCCTTGCTCGAAGGGCTGAAAACTGACGCATCGTCGGCGCTTATCCTGCCATTTAGCCTTGCCGAGGATCCGCAAATCCTCGCACGCTACCCGGCCGAGTCTTTCCATCCGGTTCGCGATGAACCCGGCCTATCGATACAAAGGTGCAGGCCACCACATGGGCTGGAAATCCTGCTGGTACTTGCACATCTTCGGAGCAAGAGGCACTTGAGCGACGATGAGCAATCGCACCTTGCAATGCGTTGTGCCCGTTACATCGAGGAGGCAGAAGATCGCGTCGGCCATCGGCGGACCATCGTTCTAGGTGACCTGAACATGAACCCCTTTGAGCCAGGAATGATCGGATCGGAAGGCTTTCATGCCGTCCCAACAAGAGCCATCGCCAGCCGAGGAACGCGAGTTGTGCAAGGCGTACCAAGGCGCTTCTTCTATAACCCGATGTGGAACTTCTTTGGCGATCAGACACCGGGGCCACCCGGTACCTACTACTTCAACGCTTCGTCTCCAGTGGCACATTTCTGGCACATGTTCGACCAGGTGCTCATTCGACCAGAACTCCTGGAAGACGGCAGCGACTATACTGTGCGTATCATCACCGAAGCGGGAGGAGTATCGCTCCTGGCAAGTGGAGGGCAACCGAATCGTCGCGTTGGATCAGACCATCTCCCCTTGCTCTTTCGCATCAATCTCGAACGGGAGGCAAAAGCATGAGTATCCGCAATCTCTGGGGTGAGATCCCAACGGAGAGCGAAATTAAGCCCCCGGTCACGATCTTGCGAGAGCAAGCGACTATTCTTGGCGAGCGCACGGGCAACATTATCCAAGGGCGCGTCCTTACTGAGCCCCACTTCTCCACGACAATGAACTTCAAGGGTTCGCCCTTGCAGTACGGACTCTACCTTCTCGCCCCGGCACTCGATAATTATCTCTATAAGGTCCTTGAAATTCGCCACGATCTCCAAATGTATCCGGTAGAGGTCATTTCAAGCGTGGCAGAGAATATCCCGCCATGCCAAAACGAGCAGGAGCTTCTGGTGGTGCTGGAAACAATCCTTTCATCACCGAAGATACATCGGGTCATCGCGGCACTGATCACCCAGAGCCGCGCAATAGCGTGAGTGCGATCCCCGATTGCGAAGGACGATTCGCTCTTGTTCCCGCTCGCTCCCCGGCTCGATCTACGCGAATAACGAGTCGCCGCATAGCTTCATCAATGCTCAAGAAACAGAGCAGTCGTAGACCGTACGCCCCGTCCGGAAACTGATCGGGCAAAATACGGAGCCAAAATGCCCCCTCGAACGTTCTTACCAACAGCAGGACGTTGCCTGCCGGGTCTGGTTGTGTGCCAGTGCCCGGTCGGACCGGGGCCAGCGAGACCGCCCCACCTGTCGCCGTTTACCAATGGATAGGTCGTTTCGCGTTCGGGCGTGCGGTTTCGTTTCCCCATTCGATACAGCGAGCAACTGGCGCGCGAACTGAATTTCGGCAGAGAACGCTGGAGGACGATGATGTCAGCCACGCTACTCGCTGCCCGGCGGCGCGGCTTCGAGCCGCTCGTCGCAGCGCGTATCTGCGGACAGGTGCTCCTGGCGATCGTCGCGATCGCCGCCATCATCCGCGCCGGCTATTTTGTCGGCACATCATTCGGGCTCGTCAACTGGCCGCACGAGGCGACCGGCGGCGAGGCCACGATGCTGCACGAGAGCCAACTGCTCGCCGATCACGGCCTGATCGGCGGCCTGCGCCTGATCTACGGGCCGCAGGACGACGACCAGTTCACCGCCGGGAATTATCCGCCGCTCTACATCATGCTCTGGGCGCTCGAACCGGGGCAATCGGGCTTCCCGACCGGGCGACTCCTCTCCCTCCTGGCCGGGTTCGTCACGGCGGGAGCCGGGGGCTTCGCCGCCTACGCCGCGCTCTCCCGACGCGGCTCGCGGACGGTGGCGCTCGGGTCGGGACTGCTCGGCGGCGCGCTCTTCCTCTGCAACATGCCGGTCTTCCAGCAAATCTTCATCGCCAAGCCCGACATGGTCGCGCTCGCGTTCGCCGCCTGCGGCCTGGCGATCTTCGAGCGGAGCAATAGCCGTCTGGGCATGATCCTGGCGGGCTCCTGCTTCGCGCTCGGTCTGCTCACCAAGCAGTCGATCGGCTTCGCGCTGCTCGCCGCACTCGTCGCCGCCTACCGGCGCAGCCCGCGCGACGCCTTCCGCCTCGCCATCACGGTCGGCGCGATCGGCCTGGTCGCGCTCGGCCTGCTCTACCTGATCGCCGGACCGGCGCTCTTCGAACGCCTGATCATCTACAACACGCGACCCTGGCGCGAGGATCGCCTGATCTCGCTCGACCGCAAGTTCCTGGCGCTGCACTGGCTGCTGGTCGTCCCCGCGCTCGGCTACACCCTCTGGGGGCTGCGCCAGCGCATCGGCTCGGCCCTCACCTACTACCCCTTCGCCGCCATGGCGGTGCTCTTCACCGTCGGCGCGGAGGGCGGCGCGCGGAACTATTACATCGAACTCTGCCTCGCGGCCAGCCTCGGCGCGGCGATGGCGGTCGGCACCCTGCTGAACGCGCGCGAATGGCGCTGGCAGCCGATGAGCGCGCTCACCGTCGGCCTGGTCGCCGTCTTCGTGCTGCGCGCCTACACCGTCTTCGTGCGCGACGCCTACATCCCCGAGCAGACCGTCGAGGAGGGGGCCTACCGCAACTGGGTCCTCTCGGTGGTCGATTCCACGCCCGACCCCATCCTCTCCGACGACGTGAGCTACCTGGCGATGCGCGACCGCCCGGTGATCATCGACGACAACTTCCTCTGCACGATTGTCCGCGAGAAGGGGCTGTGGGAGGACAACGGCATCGTCGCCGACCTCGAAAACCAGGTCTACCCCCTCGTGCTGACCGTGCGCACCGAGAACGAGGAGCAACTGCAGCACTTCTGGGGCGACGAGATCGTGAACGCCCCTACGAGAACTACGTCCCTCTGGGCGATGGTCGCGGCTTCATCCCCGAGAAAGCCTTCTATGCGCCCGGCGGACTGCTTGCCATCCTCGGTGGACCGGCAATCGCCGGCCACCAGATTAACCCAGGAAGAAGTGGTGCGCCCCAGTCCGCGCAGGACTTCGCGGCGACCCGCAGGTCGCCTGTGCCGACTTCAGTCCAACGGCACCCACGGTGATGAACACCTGATAGCCGTCGCGGTCGAGCACCTTCTCCCATTCGGGGCTGGTGCGCACCTGCTGCAACTGCGCGGCGCTCTTCGGGTTCGTCGAACGAGTTGGACGAGACATCCGCGATGATCACGTCACCGTCGGCAGGATCGTCGGATCGGCCAGTGGCAGTAGTAGAGATACCGGCGCAGCAAATGCGGCGCGATCCGGCTGCTCGCGTCGACAGCGCCGCGCAGGCCATCCGGCACCATGTCCACAATCGCGAGCCGTCAGCGTCGCCAACCGCCGCGCGGGCTCGTGGTGGAGCCAGAGCGACAGCACCGGGTTGCGCGGGAAGAGCGCGCCACCGCCAGGCAGCCGAGCAGCGCCACCAGCGGCACCTGTGCCAATCCCGGTCGCCCATTGCGCGCCAGCCAGTCCCGCACTCGCCGCATCCCCACAATCGTCGCCACCACGCGAGCGGCCCGATCAGCAGCATCGAATACCAGTAGCGGATATTGGTCAATTCCGGCTTCGTCGCCAGGAAATTGATGCCGAGCAGCGGCACCATGAAGACCAGTTCCTTCGGCGCGAGCAGCGCCAACCCCGCCGTCGGCAAGAAAAGCAAAACCAGATAGACGATCTTCGCCGTGCGAAAGGTCGTCTCGATCGTGTAGATCGGGTGGGTAATGGTCGTCCGGATCACCTCGCCCATCGTCGTGCCGAGCGGCGCGAAGTATTCGTAGACATACGACACCGGCTGGCCCGCGTTCACCAGCGGCACGAAGACGAAATTGCCGATGAAGAAGTAGCCCAGCCCGAGCACCAGCGGCACGATCACGTAGCGGCGCGGCTTCCCCTTCAGCAGCGCATAGATGCCGAAGCAACTCGCGAAGAGCGCCGCCTCCAACCGGCAGATGATCAGCAGCACCAGGAAGACCAGGAACACCCGCCAGCGGTCGCGCCGGAATGCCCACATCGCCCAGAGGAAGAAGCAGAGTCCGAACGACCGCTCCCGGAACGCGTCGAGATTGGTGTACTGCACCGTCGGGTGCGCGAAGTAGAGCACCACCGCCGCCAGCCCCGCGACCGGCGGCAGCCCCTCGTCCCGCGCGATCAGCCACACCGCCGGTGCGCCCGCCGCGATCACCAGCGATTGCAGCACAAAGAGCGTGAAGACAGTCGGGATCAGCGCGTAGAGCGGCACCACCAGCAGTTCGATCAGGTACGGGTCATACCCGAACAAACTCGACGGCCGCACAAAGCCCGTCACCTGGAAAATCCGCCCCTGCGTCGTATTCCAGATCGCCTGCTCGTGCAGCACCAGGTCGTGACCCTGCCCGAACCACTGGTACTTCAGCGACGACATGATCGAGAAGACGACGAAGTAGACCGCCGCCAGCCCGAAGACCAGCCACTGCCCCTGCCTCGGCGATATCTCCCAGAACGCCCGGCGCGACGCCGCCATCATCCACAAACCTTCACGACGCTCGAATTGCCCAGGGACGGAAGACCGCAGAGACGCAGAGACGCAGAGAACGACGCAGAGAGCGCAAGCGCAGGAAGCGCCACCCGGTTAAAGTCCCCCCAGGACTGGGGGGATTTAGGGGGCCACCCCGTCACCCTTCTCCCCTCTCCCCTCCCTTCACCCCACCGTCTCTGCCACACCCGCTCCATCAGCACGAAGCTGTTATCCTCCGCCACCACGCGCCAGCCGCCCCCGGCCAGCAGCCGCTCGATATCCCCATTCTCGCGCCCGCCATCGCGCTGCCGGTCGGCCAGCATACGCGCTGCCCACCAGCGCGCCGGGTCCTTGATGAATTGCCGGGAAGTGGTACAGATCCCGCCGCATCGGCACATGGATACCAAGCTGCGAGGTCACCGCCAGCGGCGCATCGGCGGCCGGGATGCGCGCGATCAACTCCTGTGCGGCGGCGAGACGTGGGTCGGGTCCTGGATTCTTCACGAAGCGCAGGATCTCGCTGCCAAGCCCGAGGTGCTGCAACGCCATCAGCGCCGCCAACCCGGCCACCACCAGCGGCACCGCGACCATTCGCCGCGTAACGTCGCAGGAGCACCCCGTCAACGGCACCGCCGCGACAAACGCGACGATGATCGCAGGGATCAGCAACTCGACCGACGGGTGCAGCCCGTTGCGGCTGTCGTCGTTGTTCCCACACCGGCAGCAGCAGCACGGCGGCGACGACGGCAGCCGCGCCCAGCACCCCGACACGCCACAGCCGCGCCCGCCCCTCGGCGGCGCGAGGATCGGCCAACCCATGGACCGCCGCGATGAAGAGGAAGAGGTGATCAGCCTGGTACTGGTGGAAGAGGTCGAACTGCACCAACTCGCCCGAGCAGGTTCAACGCGAGGATCGGCGCGGCGATCAGCAGCACGCGCGGTCGCAGCAACGGCAGGAAGGCGAATGGCCAGAGCAGTTGCGCCAGGTAGCGCCCCTTCTCTAGCGTGAGGACGCCGCGCGCCGTGTAGATCAGGTCGGTCACGATCCTGGTCACGATCGCGCGCGTATCCTCGCCCAGCCAGGTGTAATTGACCTGCCAGAGGAACCCGTGCCCATTGGCGAGCGCCGGGATGATCAGGAAGACGGCGGCGAACCAGTAGCCGAAGCCGAACATCGCCGGGGGCGACGCCGAACGCGACCGAACGCCGTTCGCTCAGCACAAACAGCCCGAAGCAGCCGACCACCAGCCCCACGTCGCTGCGCACCGTAATCGCGAGGATCAGGCAGACCCAGAACGCGACCGTGCGCGCTCGCGCCGGTAGAACCAGTACGCCCCCGAGCAGCGCGCTCTCCGCCGAGAAGAGGCGCGGCTGGAACTCGTCCACCGCGGGCGTGCTGACCGGCAGGAAGAGCAGGTAGAGCGCGCCGCCCACCCCAGCCCCGCCAGCGCCGATCCGAACTGATCGCGCGCGATCCAGAAGAGCAGCACCGCGCCCAGCCCCGCGCCAAGCGAGATCAGGGCGAAAGGCGTCATCGGCGACTGCCAGAGCGCGTAGAACGGCGCGATCAGAGCTCGAAGAAGGCGGATCGACGCCGAGATGCGTCGGGGAGAAGGAGTACATCGACTGCGCGAAGGGCCGACCGTGGACCGTGTTCCAGATTGGCTGCTCGTAGACCAGGAAGTCGAACCCTGGCGCAACGCGCACATCCGGTACAGTTGAGCACGGTGCAAACGACGGTGAAGAGGGCGATCAGCAGCGCAAACGTGGGACCAGCGCCCGCTTCGAGCCGCACCAGAGCGCGCCACCATCTCAGGCCCGCCCGCAGGCCATGATCCCGTTGCCGACCAGGGGCGGATGGGTACTTCGACGCGCACGGGCAGCGTCCGCCCACCCATGCGCGCCACCGGCTTCCAACCGGTGCGCAGCCGCACGTCATGAACCCCGCCTCCTCCAGATGGCGGCGCAGCGGTGCGCGGCGTCTGCAGATTGATGTGGGTCGGGTCGTAGTCCCGGTCCACATCGGCCCGCCCAGTGCCCCGACGAGGCGGCGCACATCCCACAGATTCGGCGTCGTCAGCACGAACGACCCGGCCGGGCGCAACACGCGCCGCATCTCCGCCAGCAGCGTCGGCAGCGCCCCGACGTGCTCCACGACCTCGCTGAGAATCAGCAGATCGAACGTGTCAGCGGCGAACGGCAGCGCGCTCCGGTGCAATAGACCAGTTCAGCCGACAGCAATGCCGCCCGCGCCGCCGCCAGCGCCGCCGTCGAGACATCGCACCCGGCTGCAAAATCCCCTTCGCCTGCCGTGGCGCAACCCGGTGCCGCCCGCAGCCCACATCGAGCACGCGCGACGACGAGTAGAGCCGCACCCCGGCAAAGCCGAGCATCCGGTCATACTGCCAGCGCAGCTTATCCGACTTCATCGCCTGCCGCGCGAAATAGCCCGACTCGAAATTCGTCCCGGTCGAAGTCATCCCGATCCACCCGCGATCCCATCATTGCGCCCACTCCCCCCAAGCGGGCAGTGTACCACTTAGCCCATCGTACCACCGGGCAAGGAGAACGGGTTCTTCCTCCGCTGCGCTCCATTCAGAATGACACACCGGAGGAGCTGGGCCTATCTTGTGTCATTCTGAGCGCCAGCGAAAGAATCCGTCCCTTCTCACTTCCAACCGCCACAATAACGACCGAAATACCCCCACGGACGCCATCTACACCTCCACCGCCCGAATCGAGTAGTATCCTCTCCTTGGCAAACCAGCTTCGGCCAGCGACCGGAAACGGCTTTAACTGAACCTTGAACTTTGAACCCTGAAGGAACCCCCCATGCCAGGCCCACTCAGCGGCCACCGCGTCCTCGAACTCGGCAACCTAATCGCCGCCCCCTACGCCGGGGCGCATCTTCGCCGAGTTCCGGCGCGGAAGTGATCAGGTCGACGCCCGCGCGGCGGCGACGAGCTGCGCAAGTGGCGCCTCCCGCGGCGACGCCTCGATGTTCTTTCTGCTCCAGGGGCGCAACAAGAAATCGGTCACGCTCGACCTGCGCGTCCCCGAGGGGCGGCAAGATCGCCCACTGATCGTCCGCCGCAGCGACGTGGTGCTCGAAAACTTCCGCCCGGCACCCTGGGAGGCTGGGGCCTCGGCTACGACACGCTGCGCGAGGTCAACCCCAGCGTCATCCTCGTGCGCATCTCCGGCTACGGCCAGACCGGCCCCTACCGCGACCGCCCCGGCTTCGCCAACGTCGCCGAGGCGCTCGGCGGCCTGCGCCACCTCACCGGCTATCCCGACCGCCCACCCGTGCGCGCCGGGATCAGCCTCGGCGACTCCCTCGCCGGGCTTTTCGGCGTCGTCGGCGCGCTGATGGCCCTGCTCCACCGCGAGCGCAACGGCGCGACGCCCGGCGGCGGCACCGGCCAGGTCGTGGACGTCGCCCTCTACGAAGCGGTCTTCGCCATGCTCGAATCGACCGTGCCCGAATACGACGCCTACGGCACCATCCGCCAGCGCACCGGCAACACCCTCCCCGGCATCGCCCCCTCGAACATCTACCCCTGCCGCGAGGAGAAGTGGATCGTGATCGGCGCGAACGCCGACAACCTCTTCAAGCGCCTGATGGTCGCCATCGGCCGCCCCGACCTCGCCGACGACCCGCGCTTCATGAACAGCCCCAGCCGCTCCGCGCCGCCGGCACCCTCGACGCCGCGATCGGAGCCTGGACCGCAGGGCGCACCCTCGACAAGGCGATGGCCGTCCTCAACGCCGCCGGTGTGCCCGCCGGGCCGATCTACGCCGCCGACGACATCGTCGCCGATCCCCACTTCCAGTCGCGCGCCATGTTCGACGCCACGGAAGTCACCGTCGCCCCCGACCGCCGCACCGTCCGCTTCCCCGCCGTCGTCCCCAAGCTCAGCGACACCCCCGGCGCAGCCCCCACCCTCGCCCCCACCCTCGGCGCACACAATGCCGAAGTCTACGGCGAACTCCTCGGCCTGGGCGAGGCACGCATCACCGCATTGCGCGAAGCCGGGGTGATTTGAAGTCAGATAGCGTCGATTTGTCGCAGGGAGAAGGGCACACAGGGTCTCACTCGCGGGCAAGCCGAGCACGAATCTCGCGAAATCGACGTCGAGACTCCTGGATCAGCGGATCGTTCTCTTGAGCTTGGAGCGCTGCTTTCTGATGATTGGCTCAATCATCAGAAAGCATCAAGTTCGGTCCGGTTGTGGTGGTAGTACGAGATGGTGGCATTAATCTCATCTAACGTCAGGGTTTCATATTCCGCTGCGATCATCTCAGCTGTCTGCCACCCGATGGAGATATTTATAGAGGATCGTTTCAATACCGATCCGGTGCCCCTTCAGACGGATATCATTCGGCGCGAGCACGACAAAAATACTTGCTGTAGTCCATCGCTAAGAGCTCCCCTCACACTGAGGCGCATCAGTCCGCGCAGGCGGACTTCGCGGCGACCCGCAGGTCGCCTTCAGCCCGCGACTGGTCAGACGGCATCTTAGCACGAGCAAACTTCTCACAACTCAATTCCACCTTGCTCTAACCGCCCCCACCGGATGCACCCCCGGCACATACCCGCCGCGATCGTCCGCACCATCGCCCTCGGCGTCAGCACCGTCACCTGCCCCTCCACAGGTCGTTCCTGCCGCCGATCATATCCCCCCGGCGTCCAATGCCACAGCGCCGCGTCCCAGAGCAACCACGCCTCCCCATCGCGCAGGATGAACACCTCAGCAGCGCACCAATCTCCGCCCAGGCGTCCAGCTTCCCTGCAGGCGGCACCAGCCGCTCCTCGTGCAGCACCACATCCATCGCATCGGCGGCAGGGGAGCTTCCCGGCAGGCGCACCATGCGCCGCCGCCCCGGCGCGCCGGAACAGGTCGTAGTCCGCGCGACGGCTTTTTCCGCGCAGGGTCGGTGCCCCGCCGCCAGCGCGGTCGCCTCGTCGAGAAGAAAGGCTCAGTGTAAAGCCCCGGCTGCATCACCGCGCGATGCACCGCCCGCGAAACTCCAGCACGCAAGCGATCCAGCGCTTCCGCGATGATGCCGCACGATCCGCCGCTCCGGGCTATGCAACGAGCCGCGATTGCCGAACAGCAGCCCCCGCTCCGGCACGGTCTGGCTCATGAACAGTTGACCCGGTTTTGCAGCGGCACAGTTCCCTCCAGCAATAGTGTGGCCGACCCACCCGCGCCGAGGGCTGCTCGCGGGTCGGCACCGCGTTTGAGCGCAACCTAGCCGGCGCAGGCCGGTTTCGTGGCGACCGCAGTCGCCCCCAGGCGCGGTTTCAACCGCCGATATACTCCCCACGCACCCCTCGCCCCCACCGCACGGTTGACGCTGCCCCGACTCCGCACCTACAATCGAGACCGGGGGCAGACCCCGCACCGCTCGCATGGGATAGCCGATGGAACCGCCCGATCCCCGCCTGACCGCGCGCACAACCGATCCGACGAGCGCCGAGTTCGCCGACCTGATGCGGCGGCGCGACGAAGACTTGCCGCTCGACCGCGCCGCCGCCCTGCTGGCGAAGGGCGTGGCCTACCCCGAACTCGACCCCGCCGAAATCTCGGCCCAGCTCGACGACCTCGCCGCCGGACTAATGGCGCAGCTCCCCCTCGGTCGCGACCCGCGCCAGATCGCCGACGCCCTCCGCCGCTTCCTCGGCGACGAACTCGGCTTTCGCGGCCCCGACAGCCGCCGCGAGGACGACTACTACGACGCGCGCAACAGCTTCATCAACGACGTGCTCGGCCGCCGCATCGGCATCCCGATCGCCCTCTCGGTCGTCTACCTGGAGGTCGCGCGGCGGATCGACTTCCCGCTGGTCGGCGTCGGCCTACCCGGCCACTTCCTGATCAAGCACCCGCTCGGCGACGATCCCGAGGACGGCCTCTTCCTCGACCCCTTCCAGCGCGGCGCGATCCTCTCGCTCGGGCAGATCCGCACCATGTTCGATGCCCACTTCGGCGGGCGCGCACGCTTCGAGACGCACTATCTCGGCGCGGTCACCAAGAAGCAACTCCTCACCCGCGCGCTCCAGAACTTGAAAAACGTCTACTACAGCCGCAACCAGCTCCGCACCATGCTAACCGTCTTCAATTACCTGCTCCTGATCGCCCCCTGGGACCTCGACAGCCGCCGCGATCGCGGCATGCTCGCCCTCCGCCTCGGCGAGACCGCCCTCGCGCTCGAAGATCTCCAGGCCTACGAGGCGCACGCCACCGGCGACTCCAACCTTCCCCTCATCCGGGGCTACATCGAAGCCCTCCGCCGCCGCTTCTCCCTCGGCGGATGATGAGTGCTGAGTGCTGAGTGCTGAGTGCTGAGTTGAGTCGGGCAGTCGGATAGTCGAGTAGTCGGGTAGAAAGATCCCCTCGTCCCTCGTTACTCGTTACTCGTTACTCGTTACTCGTTACTCCGTCCCCCACTCAGCACTCAGCACTCAGCACTCAGCACTTCATCACGCCCGCCGCTCGATCCTCGCCCCCAACGCCTGCAAGCGCTCGTCCAGCCGCTCGTAGCCGCGATCGATCTGGATCTCGTTCTGGATCGTGCTGGTCCCCTGCGCGGCCAGCGCGGCGATCAGCAGCGCCATTCCGGCGCGAATATCGGGGCTCTGCAACGTCTCGCCATACAGCTGCGACGGCCCGACGATCACCGCCCGGTGCGGATCGCAGAGCACGATCCGCGCCCCCATCTGGATCAACTTATCGACGAAGAAGAGGCGACTCTCGAACATCTTCTCGAAGACCATGATCGTGCCGCGCGCCTGCGTCGCCGTCACCACCGCGATGCTGGTCAGGTCGGCCGGAAACGCGGGCCAGGGGCCATCGTCGATCTTCGGGATCGCCCCCCGGTAATCGTCCTGCACCTTCATCTGCTGGTCGCCCGGCACGAAGAGATCGCGCCCGCGCGCCTCGACCGCGATGCCGAGCCGCTTGAAGACCAGCGAGACCATCTTCAGGTGCTCCGGCACCGCATCCTTGATCAACACCTCGCTGCCGGTCGCCGCCGCCAGCCCGATGTATGAGCCAACCTCGATGTGGTCCGCGCTGATCCGAAACTCCCCGCCCCCCAGCCGCTCGACCCCGTCGATCACCAGCGAATTCGTGCCAACCCCGGCGATCTGTGCCCCCAGCCCGTTGAGGAAGTGGCACAAATCCTGGACGTGCGGCTCGCTCGCCGCGTTGAGAATCGTCGTCTGCCCCGCCGCCAGCACCGCGCCCATCACCGCGTTCTCGGTCGCGGTCACGCTCGCCTCGTCGAGGAAAATATCCGCCGCGTGCAATTCGCGGGCGGTCAGCGTCACCGCGCTATTGCGGCTGGTCGTGATCTTCGCCCCCAGCGCCTCCAGCGCCAGGAAATGCGTATCGATCCGCCGCCGCCCGATGCTGTCGCCGCCCGGCTCGGTCAGCCGCACCTTCCCGTGGCGACTCACCAGCGGCCCCGCGAGCAGGATCGAGGCGCGAATCTTCCGGCAGAGCCCCGGATCGAGATCGGTGGTGCGAATGCTCTTCGTCTCGATCGTGACCTGATTCGGGCCGCTCTCCGAGATCGTCGCGCCGATCTGCGCCAGCAGCCCCAGCATCGTCTCGACATCGCCGATGCGCGGCAGATTCTGCAGCGTCACCGGCTGATCGGTCAGCAACGTCGCCGCCAGGATCGGCAGCGCCGCATTCTTGTTCCCCGACGCGGCGATCGTCCCCGCGAGCCGGTGGCCGCCTTCCACTACAAACATGTCGCTCCTGAGAATGACGAATGACGAATGACGAATAGTCATGCCGTGCTAACGCTAGGAACGGCAGATACGCCAGTACGAACGAATGGCGATGTGGGAGATGATACTCCGCACATCGCCATTCGTCATTCGTCATTCGTCATTCGTTATTTGATCGATCCCGCCGTCGGCTCGCCGTCCGCGAAGTTCTCCGCCATCACCCAGCAGCCATTCTTCGCCACGCCAAAGGAGATGCCGATCCGGCTGTACCCCTTGTACATCAGGTTCCAGTGGTGATTATAGAGGCCATCCGCATACGGCTCGGCCATCATCCAGGCCTGGATATTCTTGATCGCGGTCGCCGGGTCCTTGGCGCACTCCATCGAGATATTCTCGCTGGCCCACTGCACCACCACGCCGACGCTCCGCATCCGGTCGATCGGCCTGCTGCCGTCGGTGCCGTAATGCTCCAGGTAATTGTTGGCGATCATGTCATCGACATGCAGCGCCGCCGCCTTTGCCACCAGCGGATCGTAGGCCAGCGGCGGCACGCCCGCCCGCGCCCGGTCGGCGTTGATCACCCGCCACATCATCAGCTCGATCGTATCGGCCGACGGCGCGGCTGCCGCCACGGGCGGCGTGGTCGGCGCACCCGCCGCCGCCGCCACCGGGTCGGAGCGGCGCACGGCGTCGTAGCGCTCCCGACCAAGCTGCCCGAGCAAGAATTCGTAGCGCGTCCCCCGCGCCTCGGGATGCCACTCGATCCGGGCGCGCTCGAAATATTGCACCGTGTAGGGCTCACCATCGGCGACGCTCAGCTCGCGCCGCTCCTCGGTCAGCGGCAGACCGAAGCGCGCCAGACCGCCGTTCCCCTCCCAGAAACCGAGGAAGAGCTGCACGTTGTGCCCGGTCTCCGGGAAGAAGCGCGCACCGTTCCCGGTCGGCAACGTCGCCACATCGGCCGGACGGATCTCGCGGCCCAACTGACCCAGCAGAACCTCGAATGGCGTGTCCTTGTAAGTCGGGTGGCGCTCGAAACGGGCGCGCTCGAAGTACTGGATCGTCAGCCCGCCCTGCTCAAACGGCTCGGTGAGCGGCAGACCGAACGCTTCCAGCCCTCCATTATTGGTCCAGTAGTTGGCGAAGATATCGGGGACGTTGTGGCCGGTCTCGGGGAAGTAGCGCGGGGCAGCCGCCAGGGCACCAGTTGGGGTACCGGCACCGATGAACAGGCCGAGGAGGAGCACTATCGGGGCGACTGTGCGCAGTATCGTCGTCGGCCTGCGTGGCTGAAACGCTGGCGGGCGCCGATCGAGCATCATTTGTCCTTTCCGCGACGACGACTACGGCCAGGGAGTGAGGGCAAAGGCCGGGCGAATCGGACAAGCGCAAGGCTTACTGCCGATCGTCAGGCAACCCCGAAGGCAACGGTGGTGCCGCAGTTCGTCCCTTATTAACCGCTCGCTCGCCGTGAAGGCCATCCTGCGACGGTTTCCCACACCGTGTTTCGTCTGGCTGGACGAAATCTTGCAGGATAGTGCTGGCGTCGGGCGTATCATACAGGGTGCGTCCCGCGTTGGCAAGCCCTTTTTTCAGCAATAGCACGAAAAAGCACCGCATTGCGCATAATTTCGTCGCGCAACCGCGCGAACGTTCGCCAGGAAATGCCAGATGTACTAGCCCGAAATTCCCGCGCGAATAGAGACGATTGGGGCCGGGAATTTCCCACCTCCAGGGCCAGGAATTCCCCACAGCGCAACGCCAACGGCGCACACCAGGCCAGGCGCGATCCCCGTGGGGAAATATCGCGCGAATTCTTCCCTGCCGCGCCCCCCGCGTATCGATCGCCCGCGCGCTTAACCGGTGTTGCTTGCGATACCCGCACTCGCGAAGGTACCGCCAATTCGCTCCCACCAACGGCGATCGCCGGTCAACGCCCCCCAGGAGCGCACCAAACTCGCCCACAATCTCGCCGCCACGGCACTTCAGCGGCCACGCGACACCCTCGCGCACAACAAGCGCGAGGCGCGACCATAAAGGACGAAGTGGGAAGTCGGAAGTCGGAAGTACGCAGCAGAGCCGGAGCAACCCACGCTTTTCTTCCCACTTCCCACTTCCCACTTCCGCCGTTACTCCCGGATCCAGCGGTCGCTATCGCGCGACCAGTCGAGCACGCCGCCCTGGCCAAACCAGAGCGCGACCTCGCGCTCGGCGCTGCCCGGCTGCTCGTCCGACGCGTGGATGAGGTTGCGCCCGATCTCGATCCCGAGATCGCCCCGGATCGTGCCGGGTGCCGCCTTGGCCGGATTCGTCGCCCCGACCGTGCTCCGCACCGCCGCGACCGCCGCCACCCCCTCGAAGACCCCGACCACGACCGGGCCGCTCATGATGTAGGAGACCAACCCCTCGTAGAAACCCTTGCCCTTGTGCTCGGCATAGTGCTCCTCGGCTAGCGCACGCTCAACCTGCATGAACTTCAGCGCCGCCACCTTCAGGCCGCGCCGCTCCAGCCGACCCAGGATCTCCCCGACCAGCCCGCGCTGCACACCATCCGGCTTGACAATGATCAGTGTCCGCTCCACGTCGGCCATCGCCCACTCCTCCGCATTGCCGCGCGCTCACCCGCGCGAGTAATCGAACACCATGCCGCGCGCGAGCAACCCGCACGCCGGGAGGACTCTACCACACGCCCCGCCCACTTGGCATGCCGGGCAGCAACTCCCCACCGCAACGCCGCAAACGCGCAACGCTACAGACGCTGCCACGAGTATAGGATTCTGGCGTTGGCACGCGGAAGGCGTCGTTGGTACTATCACCCGGAGGGATCTGGTCACAGGGACCATCGAGCCCCCGCCCGCGCACCGCATTAGCCAACGTGGGCCACCCCCGCGCGAGCAGACAGGCAACAGGAGGAGCAATGACCGCCCCGGCAGCGCCCGTAGTCAATATCATGGGAGAGCAGATCGCGCTCGGGCCGCTGATGCGCGAGCACATCCCCCTGATCGCG
The DNA here is from genome assembly GCA_046328475.1 of Chloroflexia bacterium. GTDB lineage: Bacteria > Chloroflexota > Chloroflexia > Thermomicrobiales > CADCWN01 > CADCWN01. The sequence continues at coordinate 48,481 of JAXLWN010000017.1, forward strand.
CGCTGGCGCAACGATTTTTACGTGCAGCGCACCTTCGGCGACATCCCCCGGCCCCGCACGATCGAAGACATCACCGCGCGCTACGAAGACATGGCGAAGGGGAATAATGCATATGGGAACAACGCCTACTGGTTCATGATCTACGAGCGCGCCACCTGGCGACCGATCGGCCACACCGACCTCTTCGATCTCGACTGGCGCAGCCGCACCTGCACCTATGGCATCCTGCTCGGCGAGGCCGAGGCCCGTGGCAAAGGCTACGGCACCGAAACCACGCGCCTGATGCTCGACTACGCCTTCACCGCCCTCGGCCTGCACAGCGTCCTGCTCTACACCGACTCATACAATCTCGCCGGGCAGGCCGCCTACCGCAAAGCCGGGTTCAAGGAGTTCGGTCGCCGCCGCCAGTGCTCCTTCCTCAACGGCGAATTCCACGACTTCGTCTACATGGATTGCCTCGCCAGCGAATTCACCAGCCCCGTCCTCGGCAACATCTTCGTGCCCGACACGCCCCGGAACTGAGCGGCACGCCCCGATACGTCGCCACCAGACGCGCCACAAGGCCCCTTCTCAGGCGGGCGTCGCATGCCACCCGTCCCCTGGTGCAACCGCGCGCAAATGCGTACAATGCCCCCAGGTACGCCCAATCAAGCCACGCCGAGAGCACGATGGCAGCACCCTACGATGCCCCCGTCGTCTGCCCGACCCTGATCGGACGCGCCGCGCATGTCGCCTCGCTCGCGGGATTGGCGCGCGACGCGTTCGCCGGTCGGGGTCGCCTCGCGCTCATCGCGGGCGAGCCGGGAATCGGCAAATCGCGCCTACTTGCCGAGCTACAGGCCCGAACATCGGCAGACTCGGCCAACGCACCACTCATCCTCATCGGGCGCTGCTACGCGCAGGACACCACCCTCCCCTACGCCCCGGTGCGCGACCTCCTGCGCGGCTTCGTAGGGTCCCAACAACCCGATGAAGTGGCCGCCGCCATCCGCGACGACCCCGCCGCCTTCATGGCGCTCCTCCCCGACCTCGCCCCCCTGGTCCCAGGCGACGCCGCCCAACCCAACGGCGCGGATATCGAGAAAGCGCGCCTGATCCGCGCCATCGTCGGGGCGCTCAGCACCCTCGCCTCCCGTCGCCCCCTCCTGCTCATCGTCGAAGACCTCCACTGGAGCGACGAGGGCAGCCTCGATCTCCTCCTGGCGCTCGCCCGCCGCGCCCCCGCTCTCCCGATCTTCCTCCTGGCGACCTATCGCGACGGCGAGATCCGTCGCGCGCTCGGCGACTTCCTCGCGGCAACCGACCGCGAGCATCTGGCAACCGAATTCCCCCTCGCGCGCCTCGCGCTGGACGAGACCGACGCGATGCTGCGCGCCATCTTCGGCCTCGACCGCTCCCCGCGCGCCGACTTCGTCCACGCGCTCTATCGCCTCACCGAAGGCAACCCCTTCTTCGTTGAGGAAGTCGTGAAATCGCTGATCGCGGCGGGCGACATCTTCTACGCCGATGGGGCCTGGAATCGCAAGCCACTGGAAGAACTCCGCATCCCCCGCAGCGTGCTCCTGGCCGTCCAGCGCCGCCTCGACGACCTCAGCGACAACGCCCGGCAACTCCTCTCCCTCGCCGCAGTCGCCGGGCGACAATTCGACTTCGCACTCCTCGAAGTGCTGACCGACCACGACGAACGGACACTCGTGCGCCTGATCAAGGAACTGATCGCCGCCCAACTCGTCGTCGAAGAGGAAGAAGACCACTTCGGTTTCCGCCATGCCCTCACCCGTCAGGCGGTCTACTCCGACCTGCTCGCCCGCGAGCGCCGCGCGTTGCATCGCTCCGTCGCCGAAGCCCTGGAGCGCCTGCACGCCGACCAACTCGACGCCTGGCTGACCGACCTGACCCACCACTGGGCCGCCGCCGGGGTCTGGGAACGCGTCCTGGGCGTCGCCCCACGCGCCGGTCGGCAAGCCCAGGCACTCCACGTCCCGCACGCCGCGATCGAGCAATACACTGTCGCGCTCGACGCGGCGCAGCGCCTCGACCAGTCGCCACCGCGCGATATCCTGCGCGCCCGCGGCCAGGTCTACGAAACCCTCGGCGACTTCGATGCCGCGCTGGCCGACTATTCCCAGGTGCTCGCGCTGGCAGAGGCGGCGGGCGACCGCGCGGCCGAACTGGAAGCACTGGGCGACCTCGGCTGGCTCTGGACCGGGCACGATTTTCTGCGCGCCCGCGACTACCTCGAACGGGTGCTCGACCTCTGCCGCGCACTCGACCAGCCCGAACTGCTCGCCCGCACCCTCAATCGCGTCGGCAACCTCTATACCAACTCCGAACGGTTGCGGGACGGGCTGCGCTTGCACGACGAGGCCCTGGCCATCTATCGCGCCCTCGGCGACCGGCGCGGCCAGGCCGGCACCCTCGAACTCCTCGGGCTGACGAGCTACATGGGTGGCGATGTCTTCGCCAGCGTCGGCTACTACGACGGGGCGATCGCGCTCTTCCGCGCGCTCGACGACCAGCGCGGCCTGGCGACTGTCCTGATCCCCGCCATGCTCTGCTGCTCGCACACCCTCTTCTCCGCCCTCGCCACGCCGGCAACAACCCCCGAAGGCTTCCGCAAAGGGGAGGAAGCGCTGGCAATCGCCCGCCGGATCGGCTGGCGTGCCGGTGAAGCGAACGCGCTCGCCTTCCTCTCCTACGTCCTCGGCCCACAAGGCGAGTTCGCACGGGGCTGGGCCGCCGCCGCCGAAGGTCTGGCGGTGGGACGCCAGATCGACCACCGCACCTGGCTCTCCTCGGCGCAACTGGGACTCGGCATCGTCGCCGCCAATCTGCTGGCCTACGGGACTGCGCGCGAGATGTACGAGCAAGCCCTGGTCGTGATGCGCGAGATGCGCTCCGATTTCATGGTCCGCGTCGTCAGCGGACTGCTCGCCCAGGTCCAGATCGGCGCGGGCGACCTCGTCGGAGCCGCAACCACGCTCGATGCGGTGCTCACCGACGCTACCCCGATGCGCTCCTACGGCGAGAGCCTGGTTTGGGCAGCCCGGATCGAACTCCTCCTCGCGCACGGAGCTGCCGCCGATGCGCTGGCAATTGTCGAGCGCGTGATCGCCGCCGGGGCGAACGCCGACGAGCGCAACCCGGCAGCGGTCGTCCCCTTCCTCTGGCACCAGCGCGGTCGGGCCCTGGCCACGCTCGGCCAGCGCGATTCGGCCCTCACCGCGCTACGCGCCGCCGAAACGCGGGCGCGCGAGCAGGGGCTGCGCCCGCTCCTCTGGCGCATCCAGGTATCGGTCGGCACCATCTTGCGCGCGGCGGGTCGGCGCGACGAGGCGATCGCGATCCTTGCTGCGGCGCAGGCGCTCGTGGACGAACTCGCCATCAACGCCCCCGATGAAGCCATGCGCGAAGAGTTCCTCCGCCAGGCCGCAACCTTCTTCCCGCGCCCAACCCCAACCACCCCGCGCCGCGCCGCGAAGCAATCATTCGGCGGCCTCACCACGCGCGAACGCGAGGTCGCCGCCCTGATCGCGCGCGGCAAATCCAATCGCGCCATCGCCGATGACCTCTACGTCGTCGAGCGCACCATCGAGAAACATGTCGAAAACATCCTCGGCAAACTCGCCTTCACCTCCCGCGCCCAGATCGCCGCCTGGGCCGTAGAGAAAGGGCTCAACGCTCGGGAACGCGGGTAAACGTGGAAAGGTCAGGAAACCGCCGCAACAAGCTGGATAATGGCGATCTTATCGGAGAAGCGCTGCATATCGTCGATATTCTGAGTGATGAGCGTGTCGATGTTATACGCGAGCATCGTCGCCACGATATTCGCGTCGTGAACTTGTTTCCCGCCAGTTGGATAATCGCGCAAGAGTAACAGCAATTGTGTGGTGACATTCACAGTGTCATCGGCCACAACAAAGAGTGACTGGAACGCCTGCACACGACTGATCGCATCTGCGGCAGAGAGCGGCACCGCAAAAGTCTGCGGCCTCGTGACAACGGCCAGATATTCGCGCAACACCTGGCGACTGATCCACAACGTCGCGCCCCGGCTTTGCTGATCGGCAACCAGATCGGCCGCCTCCCGATGCAGTGGCATGGCCGCAATTGTCGCGCGGAGCAACACATTTGTATCGACAAAAACGCTACCGACCGTCGTCATCGTACCACTCGGCACGCCGCAGCGGCACAGGCCCGCCGAGCGCCAGGTCAATTGTCAATGCCCGGAATGCAGCCTGCCAATCGTCGGCTTCAGGCGAGGTGGACGTAGCGGGCGCATCGAGATAGCGCGCGAGTTCTTGGCGCTCCTCGGGCGACAATTGCGCGATCAGTTCCACCAGGGTTTGATACGAGATTGACAGTTGTACCGTCACAGCGGCACCTCCCAGCCGCGCACTCCAGTCTCCGGCAAGTATAAGGAACGGTGCGGCGTTCTGCGACTGCGCGCCCAAGCGTGGTGCGTTAGTTCCGAAAAAACCTACGTACCATCCCGCGCGAAATCTTCGTACTTCCCCCCATTCGCCTTCCGTCGCCACTCCCTACAGTAGTGGCAGCGGAGCCGCCACGCGGCGGGCAACAACGAACAGGGGGAAAGAAATGAGCACAGCAGTGCGGAACTTCGCCGCATCCATCTCGGGCCAGGTCATCACCCCGGATAGCCCCGACTACGACGAAGCACGCACACTCTGGAACGGCATGTTCGACCAGCGCCCGGCCTTGATCGTGCGCTGCGCGAACACATCCGACGTCGTCGCCTGCGTCAACCATGCCCGCAAGCAGGGGTTGCAAGTCGCCGTGCGCGGCGGCGGCCACAACGCGGCCGGGCACGCCACCTGCGAGGGCGGACTGGTCATCGACCTCTCGGCCATGCGCGCCGTCACCGTGGACCCGGAGCGGCGCACCGCCCGCGCCCAGGGCGGCGCGACCTGGGCCGACGTCGACCAGGCGACCGGCGCACACGGCCTCGCGACCACCGGCGGCGGCGTCTCCACCACCGGCATCGGCGGCCTCACGCTCGGCGGCGGCCTCGGCTGGCTGATGCGCTCCTACGGCCTCACCTGCGACAACCTGCGCTCCGCCGAAGTCGTCACCGCCGACGGGCGCGTGCTCACCGCCAGCGCGACCAGCCACCCCGACCTCTTCTGGGGCCTGCGCGGCGGCGGCGGCAACTTCGGCGTCGTCACCTCCTTCGAGTACCAATTGCATCCGGTCGGCCTCGTCCTCGGCGGCCTGCTCGCCTACCCCGCGCCGCGCACCGCCGAGATCCTGCGCCACTACCGCGCCCTGATGGCGACCGCACCCGACGCCCTGACGATCTTCGCCGGCCTGATGACCACCCCCGAGGGCATCCCCGTGATCGGCCTGCTGGTCTGCCACAACGGCCCCGCCGACGAGGGCATGGCGCTGATCCAGCCGCTGCTCGACCTCGGCCCGGTCATGCAGCAGGTCGCCCCGATGCCCTACACCGTCCTCCAGACGCTGCAAGACGCGATCTTCCCGCACGGCCTCAACGTCTACTGGCGCTCACACTTCCTGCCGCGCCTCTCCGACGCCGCGATCGACACGATTGCCGACGCCTTCGCCACCGTCTCGTCCCCCCTCTCGGTGGTCCTGATCGAAAGCCTGGGCGGCGCGGTCGGGCGCGTCGGCGCAAACGACACCGCCTTCGCCCATCGCGACGCCGACTACAACATCGCCATCCTCGGCCGCTGGGCCGACCCGGCCGGCGCGGACGAGCACATCGCCTGGACGCGCCGCTTCCACGACGCCCTCGCCCCCCACGCCAGCGGCGTCTACGTCAACTATCTCGGCGAGGAAGGCCAGGATCGGATCGCCTCGGCCTACAGCCCCGAGCAATACCGTCGCCTCGTCGCGCTCAAGGACGCCTACGACGCGACCAACTTCTTCCGGCGCAACCAGAACATCCGCCCGAGTGGCCCCGGCGGCAACGGCCCCACCAGCCGCACTCCCAACTCAGGCACCACCAGCACCAACCCCACACCAGTCGCCCCCGTCCTGGCTAGCAGCCTGCGGGCCACCCTCCGCGCCGACCTCGACACCGCCCGCACCCTCTTCCTCGACACCCTCGCCCTCGTCGGCGACGACCACTGGCGCGACCGCAGCGTCGGCAGCCGCTGGCGACTCGGCGAAGTCCTGGCGCACATAGCCTCCTACCTCGACGCGGTCATCCCGATGGCGCTCGCCAACGCACGCCAAGGGAAGAGCATGCCGAACATGCCCGCCTTCCTGCTGAACCAGATGAACTATTTCCTGGGCAAGCAAGCCGCGCGCGGCCAGGATTGCCGCTCGCTCACCTCCCGCTACGAAGCAGCCCACAGCAGGGCCATCGCCCTCCTCACCGAGATCCGCGACGCCGAGTGGCAACTCGAAACCGGCCTGCCGCTCGGTCGCCTGACAATCGAGCAAATCTTCCGCCACCACCACGCCCACTGCCGCCTGCACGACGACGAGATCCGCCGCACCCTCGCCCCCGCCCCCGCCCCCGGCACCGCCCGGCGAGCGTGACACATTTTCCGAGTTCAAAGTTCAAGGTTCAAAGTTGCATGCCCTGAACTTTGAACCTTGAACTTTGAACTTTGAACTCGTCCAGGGAGGCACCATGGGCACCGCCGCACCGCGCCCCCTCGTGGTCGCAACGATCCAGGCCACACCGCTGCCGCTCGACCGGGAGGCGACGATCGAACGTGCCTGCGAGTTGATCATGGACGCCAGCGACGCGGGCGCACGGTTGGTTGTCTTCCCTGCCACCTACAGCCCCGGCTACCCCGACTGGGTCTGGACGATCCCCGCCAACGACACCCAGCGCCACCGCGACCTGCGCGCCACCCTCCTGGCAAACTCCGTGGAAGTGCCCGGCGATTGCATCGACCGCCTCTGCAGCATTGCCCGTCGCGCCCGAATCAACGTCGCCATCGGCATCAGCGAGCGTGCCGCCAACGGCGCGGCGCTCTACAACACCATCCTCCACATCAATGAGCGCGGCGACATTCTTGCGCGCCACCGCGCCATCACCCTCGCCAGCGCCGAGCAGCTGGTCTGGACCCCCGGCGACGGCGAAACCTTCGGCGCAGTCCGCTACCCCTTCGGTCTCGTCGGCGGACTGATCGGGCGCGAACACTACCTCCCGCTCGCCCGCCACGCCCTCTACGCCTGGGGCATCCGCCTCTACCTCGCCTTCGGCCAGGAGTCTGGCGATCCCTGGCTCGCCACGTTGCGCCACATCGCACGCGAAGGCCAGGTAGCCGTCCTCAACTCCAACGCCATCTTCGCCCCCGACGGTCGCCTCCTCACCAACCCAGCACACCAATCCTCACCATTCCTCACCGCCACCCTCGACACCACCTGGCTCCTCGGCAACCCCGAAAGCCCGGCCCACATCGGCGCCGACGCCCGCGCCGACATCTTCCGCCTCACCATCCGCCGCGCCAGCCCGCAACCTCCCCTCGCCATCCCCACCCCATCCTCGTCCCTCCCCTCAGAATCGGAAAACTCCGCGCCTCAGCAGCTCCCTCTATGAAACCTGCAACAAGGGGTATTGACAACCCGTCACACCCATGCTATTGTACGTACATCGGGCGACGGCCCCTCGGTCCTAACCAAACCCCTCGGGGCGCGGGCAGGCCGAACGGGACGACCAACCGGAACCCCGCCTCGGCGGGGCGGGAAAGACCGCAAGGTCGCTCCCACCGGTCCCGACCAACGCCACCTCGGTGGCCACGGTCGCGCCGCCACGAACGCGCAGACGCCGATGGCTCCTCGGGGCTGTCGGCGTTTCGCGTTACCCGCCGCGATCACGCCCCTCCTGCTCCCACCTCCACCATTCCGGCACCCACCAATTCATTGCCCAGCCGCGTTCATTCCAATGAAAGTGCGCCCACCGCGCGCAACGCCGCAGTGTCGTGCCACCGCATCGTTTGAAGAACCGCATTTTCCCGGAGAACGGGGCCGATGACGAAGCAACCCACGCCACAGATCGGCCCTCGCACCGAACGTCCCAGATCGCCGTTGCGACAACCGTGGCTGAGCAGGAGTCGCAGGATCATGGCAGCACGATCCCCGCCTTCATGGCCGAGCAGCGAGGCACGCCACCATCGACTCGCCGCACCCCGACGCGAGCCAGGCCACACGCGGATCATGGCCTGCACCGTGGCGACGAGTGCGACAATCTCCCCTGGACGCCAGCTCGCACCGGCGACCCGGCGTCCGCGACTGGACACAGTAGGGGGAGTGTTTGCCCATGATCAGCGAACAGTACGTCGAAGCGATCGCGACCCTCCGCGCGCCTGCCGATGCCACGCGCGTCGCGCAATGGCTCAGCGCCCGTAGCCTCCGGTCCCAGCGAATCCAGGTCGGCCTGCTCGTCCAGGGCGACCGGCACGCATTCGAAGCCGCATTCGGCATCAGTTTGCAGCAGACCCACCTGCCACTTTCCTTACCGATCCCACCGGAATTGCACGGTGCCGTGACCACCATCACCATTCCCAGCCCACGCCGCTATCACTAGCGAGCCAGATACCGGCCCGGGCTGGACCAAGCAAGGAGGCCCCGATGCTCTCGTTCCTCCCGCCAATCATCGAATCAAACGAGACACCGCCAGACCTGCTCATGGGCTACGCCTCGGTCCGCTCACTCGGTGGCACCTCCGTCTTCGCCAGCACCAGCCTCCCCACCTCGGCGGACCCCTACCACAGCACCGCCGCCGATCGCCAGCAGGCCCGCCGGGAACTGGAATCGGCCGGCTGCACCGTGGTCAGCGAAAGCCAGCTCGGCTTCGCCTTCGCGGCACCCCGGCTGGCGTTCGAGACCCTCACCAACGGCCAGATCGTGACGCGCGAGCGCCTGATGCACTGCGAAGCCGGGCGGGCGCGCTACGTCACCCACTTCGACATCACCGGGACCGATCAGCCCCACGCCCTCGGCCTCGGCGTCGTCCCCTCGACGAACAGCCGCATCGAGGGCATCGTGATCGAGCGCCCCCGCATCCCGGCGGCGGTCTTCCCGTCGCCCATCCCGCCCCCGGTCGGTGCCTTCCATCTCCGCGTCCCCGACGACGTCGCGCTCGTCCTCGGCGCACGCAAGGCGCACCAGCATGGGCACACCGGATCGGGCGTCACGGTCGCCATGATCGACAGCGGCCAGTATGCGCACCCCTTCTTCCTCGCCCGCCACTACGCCGTCCGGCCAACGCACGCGATGGTCCCGGGCACCTCGCCCGCGAAGGACCCGGTCGGCCACGGCACGGGCGAATCGGCCAACATCTTCGCCGCCGCCCCCGGTGCCACGCTGCAACCGATCCGCGTCTCCGACCCCGGCGGCCACCTCATCGGCGTGATGGCGGGCTTGCTCGACGCCAAATCCACCGTCCCCAAGCCGCGCATCATCACCAACTCCTGGGGTGGCGACGAACCTCTCCCGGCCGCCGCGCATCCACCGGCCGAGGAGCAGGCGCTGGTCGCCGAAGTGCTCGACGCCATCGCGCAGGGCATCATCGTCGTCTTCTCCGCCGGGAATGGGCAGTTCGCCGTGGAGCCACAGATCCCCGGCGTCATCGCCGCCGGTGGCGTCTATCTCACGCCCCAGCACACCCTGCGCGCCTCCGACTACGCCAGCGGCTACCACAGCCCCTGGTTCGGGGGCGTCAACGTGCCCACGGTCTCCGGCCTCGTTGGCCTGCGCCCCCGCGCGCAGTACCTCCTGCTCCCGGTCCCGCCGACGTGCGAAATTGATGTGGACGAGAGCCAGCCCGATGATGGCGCACCCGGCGACGGCACGTTCGCCAACGATGGTTGGGCACTCTTCTCCGGCACGTCGGCCGCCGCGCCGCAGATCGCCGGCGTCTGCGCCCTGATCCTCGGTGTCAGGCCGCACCTCACCCGCGCCCAACTCCGCCAGTGCCTGGTCAACACCGCGACCGATGTCATCGTCGGTCGCTGCCACCCGCGCTTCGACAATCTCGCGGTCACCGGCCCCGACCTCGCCACCGGCGCTGGCCTGGTCAACGCATCGGCGGCCGTCGACTACGCCCTCGCCAACTTCCCCAACTCGCAGCAATGGCCGCCTCTCTGGCACGAGCCGCCCCTGACACCGCGACGATCGCACCATCATGCTCAGGCAGACGCCGATGGCCCCTCGGGGCTGTCGGCGTCGCTCGTTTCACCCACCACCCGGAGCACCCCACTCCCACTCGCGATGCGCTCCCACCCTTGACAGTTCGCACTCGCGCCGCGTATCGTCGCCTCGGAATTCCTTGAGCAGATCGCGGCCCTTCCAGCCCCCAACCCGAGGAGGAACTGCGTGAGCGCGCCGCCACCCGAGCGCACCCCGCCAGACACACCGCGCAGCGGCGCACGCGCGCTCGCCATCGGCCTCGCCGTGGTGCTGGTCCCGCTCGTTCTGCTCATGATCGGCGGCATCGCCCTCTCCCTGAACAGGTCTGCCGCCCCGACCGCCACCCCCACCCTCGCCGCCGCTGTCGCCCTCCCCACCCGCCCCGCGACCGCGACAACCGCGCCCATCGCCCTCGCCGCAACGCCAACAACAACGCCCATCCCAACCGCAACCGAAACAGTCGCCCCGACCGCCACCACCACGCCCACCAGGGCCGCCACGCCCACCACCCTGCCGCCGACCGCGACCACCACGCCCCGGCCCACCGCGACAACCGCCCGCGCCGCCAGCCCGGCCACGCCGGGCAGCGCCACCGCCACCCGCCTCCCACCAACCCCGACCATCGTGCGGAAGCGCTACAGCAGCCCACCCCCCATGACCATCGATCCGGCCAAGACCTACACCGCCACCATCCGCACCAACCTCGGCGACATCGTCATCGCGCTGAACGCGAAGGATGCCCCGATCACGGTCAACAACTTCGTCTTCCTGGCGCGCGACGGCTTCTACGACGGCGTCATCTTCCACCGCGTCATCCCCGGCTTCATGATCCAGGGCGGCGACCCCACCGGCACCGGCAGCGGCGGCCCCGGCTACCAGTTCGCGGACGAACCAACGAAGAATAGCTACGATACCGGCACCGTTGCGATGGCGAATTCCGGGCGAAACACCAACGGCTCCCAGTTCTTCATCTGCGAAGGCAAGGGCTGCGTCGGGCTCGTGCCAAACTACACCGTGTTCGGCAATGTCGTCTCCGGTCAGGACGTCGTCACCGCCATCGCCAACGTCCCCAAAACCACCGGCTCCGACGGAGCCATCTCCAAGCCGATCACCCCCGTCGTCATCAGCACCATCACCATCACCGAGAAGTAAACGCCCCTCTCCCTTACTGTCCCACCTCCACACTACTGATCAATTTCCCGCCAAAGTGGCATGATTCGCCCCCTCCACGGGTTCGGTATTGTAGGGGCGACACACAGCATCGCCCGCGTATCAACCGCCGCCACCAACCTTGTAGGGCGCGTCGCGACGCGCCCGCGTGGGCACGGCACCCGCTACCCAATCAACCACCTGCCCCAAGGAGGCCTCGCCATGACCACCCACCCTCTACCCCAGCCACCCGTCAAAGTCCCCCATTCATGGGGGATTGAGGGGGCCAACCTCGCCCCAGCCACACACCTTCACCTCACCACCGCCTTAAAAGTCCCCCCAGGATTGGGGGGATTTAGGGGGCCTCGCTCCACTCTCTTCTCTCCACTCTCCCTCTCCACGCCCCATCCCGCCCCCGGAGAAGCAGCAGAAAAAAGTGAAAATGCAACAACAAACCTACTTTTCCGCCCCTCCATCACCCCAAATCCCCGCAACCCCATGTGCTATCATCCTTCCCCGGAGTACATCGACGTTCGCGTGGGGCGCGGTGACCGGGCAACGTGCATCCTTCGGGGAGCTGCTGCGACGCCTGCGCGAAGCTGCAGGACTCACCCAGGAAGAACTCGCCGAGCGCGCCGGGCTGACCAGCAAAGCGATCGGCGCGCTGGACGCGGCGTGCGCCGCCACCCCTACCCCCACACCATCCGCGCCCTCGCCGACGCCCTCAACCTCACCGAAGCCGCGCGCACCACCCTGGTCGCGGCCGCGCGCCAACAGGACGAGCCGGAAACCGCCACCGCCACCACCTCCCCGGCCCCCATCCCGCCCCGCCCGCAGCACCCGGCGCGCTCACCCCCTGATCGGGCGCGGCCGAGAACTGAGCGCGGCCCTCGCCCTCCTCGCCCGCCCCGAACTGCGCCTGCTGACCCTCACCGGCCCCGGCGGCGTCGGCAAGACCCGCCTGGCGCTGGAGATTGCCGCCCACGCCGCCGCCATCGCCCCGGATGGCGTCACCTTCGTCCCCCTCGCCCCCCTGCGCGACGCCGCCCACGTCCCCGCCGCCATCGCCCAGGCGCTCAACCTGCAAGACCGCGGCAGCGACCCGCTCCCGGCCCGCCTGGCGAGCATTGTGGGCGACCAGCGCCGCCTCCTCCTGATCGACAACGTCGAGCACGTCCTGGACGCCGCCCTCATCGGCGAACTGCTCCTCGCCTGCCCGAACCTCAAAGTGCTGGCGACCAGCCGCGCGGCCCTGCGCGTGCGCGGCGAGCAGGAGTACCCGGTCGCCCCGCTGGCGCTCCCCACCGCGCCGCTTGCCGCCCCCAACGACCTGCGCGACGTGCCCGCCATCCGCCTCTTCGTCGAACGCGCGCGGGCCATCGCCCCCGACTTCGACCTCACCCCCGCCAACGCCGCCACCGTGGCGCAGATCTGCACCCGCCTGGATGGCCTGCCGCTGGCGCTCGAACTCGCCGCCGCCCGCACCAAGCTCCTCCCGCCGCAAGCCCTGCTCGCCCGCCTGGAGCGCCGCCTGCCCCTCCTCACCGGCGGGGCGCACGACCTCCCCACCCGGCAGCGCACCCTGCGCGACACCATCGCCTGGAGCCACGACCTGCTGACCGAGGAGGAGCGCACCCTCTTCCGCCGCCTCGCCGCCTTCGCGGGCGGCTGCACGCTCGCCAGCATCGAGGCGATCTGCAACGCCGACGGCCGCCTCGGCCCCTTCATCCTCGACAGCATCGCCTCGCTGATCGACAAGAGCCTGCTCCGCCGCAACGACACCTCGCCGGGCGAGCCCCGCTTCACCATGCTGGAGACCATCCGCGAGTTCGCCGCCGAGCAGCTCGCCGCCAGCGGCGAAGCAGCCGCCATCCGCCGCCAGCACGCCCTCCACTACCTCGCCCTGGCCGAAGAAGGCGAGCCGCAGCTGCGCAGCGTCGAGGATGTCGCCTGGCTGGCCCGCATGGAGAGCGAGCACGCCAACCTCCGCGCCGCTCTCACCTGGTGCCGCGACACCGGCCTCGCCGCGCCGGGCGGTTCGCGCGAGGTGGCGGAAATTGGCCTCCGCCTGCTTCGCGGCCTCTGGTGGTTCTGGGTCTATCGCGGCCACTGGTCCGAGTGCCGCGCCTGGCAGGCCACGGCGATGCGGCTCGTCGAGGCGAGCGGGCCGCAGGGCGAGCAACTGCGCGGCCAGATCCTCTTCGGCCTGGCGATGCTCGACTACTTCCACGGTGCCTACCTGGACGCCCAGGCGAAGATGGAGGCGTGCGCGGCGCTCGCCCGTGCCCAGGGCGACCAGCACGGCGTCGCCCTGACCTCGCTCTACATCGGCCTGAACCTGTTCCGTCGCAGCCAGTTCGCCGCCTCCCGCGCCTTGGTCAAGGAGAGCGTGGCCCAATGGCAGGCCCTGGGCGATCCCTGGTATCACGGCATGGCGCTCTTCGTCCTGGGCGACGCCACGCTCCACGACGATCCGCCCGCCGCCGAACGCTATTTCGCGGAGAGCGCCGGGGTCTTCCGCGCCATCGACGCCAGTTGGGGCCTCGCCTTCCCGCTCACCAGCCTGGGTCGGCTGGCCCTCGCGCGCGGCGAGCACGCCACGGCCCGCGCCCAGATCGAGGAGGGTCTGGCGCTGCGCCGCCGCCTCGACGACCGCTGGTGGCTCGCCATCTCGCTCAACAGCCTCGGCGAAGTCGAGCGCTGCCAGGGCGACCACCAGCGCGCCGAGCCCTACTTCGCGGAGGGGTTGGCGATCTATCGCGGCCTCGGGCGCACCAACGATTTCGCCTGGCCCTTGCGCGCCCTCGGCCACGTCGCCCTGGCGCGCGGCGACCTCGCGCTCGCCCGCGCCCGGTTCCGCGAGAGCCTGGAGATCGAGCGGCAGCGCGGCATCACCCCCGACCTCGCCGCCTGCCTCGCCGGGCTGGCGGGCGTCGCCACGCACGCCGGCGACCCGGCCCGCGCCGCCCGCCTCTTCGGCGCGTCCGCCGCCCTCTTCGACTCCCTCCGCACCCTCCCCGAACCCGGCGACCGCGCTGACCAGACGCGCCTCCTCGCCGCCGCCCGCACCCTCCTCCCCGTCCCCGACTGGTCGGCCGCCTGGTCCACCGGCCGCGCCCTCCCCCTCGACGCCGCCCTCGCCGAAGCGCTGGCGGTCGAAGTCCCCGCCCACCTCGTCCGCCCCGTCCCGGCCTCCCCGCAGGCCCCATCCCCCGCAGCGCCCCACACCCAGCAACTCCCCGCGCTGCAGCCCTCCCCGGCACCGGCGGTCCCCCCGCGCAGGCCACCCCGCCAGCGCCGACCCCACCCGCCGCAACCCGACGACGCCACGGCGCGCTCAGCCCGCGCGAGCGCGAGGTGATCGCCCTGATCGCGCGCGGCCTCTCCAACCGCGCCATCGCCATCGAACTCCGCATCACCGAGAAAACCGCCGCCAACCACGTCGAGCACATCATGACCAAGCTCGACCTTCGCACCCGCGCCCAACTCGCCATCTACGCCATGCAGCACGGCCTCGCCAACGACGAATCCCCAGACTAACCCCCACAAACACACAAACGCACGAACACACGGACGCACCGGCCCACGCCCTCACGCCCTCACGCCCTCACGCCCTCACGCCCCGCCGCCCCCACACCCGCACACTAACACGCCGCCCGCCCCACACCCCCACATTCCCCCGCCCCGCACTTTGTAGGGAAATCTCCAGATGTTGCCTCGGCCACCAGCCGGTACGCTATTGGAGGTCGGGGGACACCGGCCGCGAGCGACGAGACGAGGCGTAAGGAGGTCGCCACGGTGAAGATCAAGATCGGCTTCTGGCAATTGCGGTTCGGCGCGGGGCGCGAGCGCACCACGGCGCGCTCACCGAACCGGATCGCCAGGAAGTAGCGCGATTCGGGCACGCGGAACACAACCCCTATGAGCACCGCAATCCCCAGAGCCACCAGCTTTTCGGTTCCCTTTTCTCACCCACGGCAAGCAGCCGCAGCGGCAACGGGGCCGTCGCGGACCAAAGGAAACGCAGAGAGGACTTTCACGATGACTATCGCAACCCGCACATCGACCGTTACCCCCAGCACCCCGCTCCCCGGCGACCGCTACGCGTCGCTCCGCGCCCGCCTCGCCGGTGACCTGATCACCGCCGGCAGCGCCGACTTCGACACCGCCCGTGCCGTCGTCAACCTCACCGTCAATCGCCACCCGCTCGCCATCGTGCGCGCGGCCGACGCCGAGGATGTCGCGGCGGCGGTCAACTACGCCCGCACGCACGCCCTCCCGCTGGCCGTCCGCAGCGGCGGCCACAGCATCGCCACCTACAGCATGGTTGACGATGGCCTCGTCGTCGATCTCTCGCAGATGAAAGAGATCAGCATCGACCCCGCAACGCGGATCGCCCGCGTCCAGGCTGGCGCGCGGTCCGGCGACCTCGCCGGGCCGGCCAACGAGCACGGCCTGGCCCTCACCACCGGCGACACCCCCTCGGTCGGCATGGGCGGGCTCGTCACCGGCGGCGGCATCGGCTACATGGTGCGGAAGTACGGCCTCGCCATCGACAGCCTGCTCGCGGTGCAGATCGTCACCGCCAGCGGCGACATCCTGACCGCCGACGCCGACCAGCACGCCGATCTCTTCTGGGCCGTGCGCGGCGGCGGCGGCAACTTCGGCATCATCACCGAGTTCACCTTCCGCCTCGCCCCGGTCGGCCAGATCTACGGCGGCTCGCTGATCCTCCCGGCCAGCCGCGAGGTCATTCGCGGCTTCCTCGACTACGCGGCGTCCGCGCCCGAGGAGCTGTCGCTGATCGCGAACCTCTCCTTCGCGCCCCCCGCCCCGTTCGTGCCGCAGGAGCGGGTCGGCGAACTGGCCCTGGAGATCCTCACCTGCTGGTGCGGGGACCCCGCCGAGGGCGAGGCGGCCGTCGCCCCCCTGCGCGCCCTGGCCACCCCCATCGCCGACGCGGTCGCCCCGATCCCCTACCCCGCGATCTACAAGTTCACCGAGCACCTGGGCGCGCCGCACGGCGTCTCGATCCGCTCGATGTTCGCCGACGACCTGAGCGATGCGACGCTCGACGCGGCGTTGGAGTCGGTGAAGAACTCCCCGTCCCCCTTCAGCCTGGTGCAGTTCCGCGGCCTCGGCGGCGCGTTCGCGCGCGTCCCGCATGATGCCACCGCGTTCGCCCACCGCGACCGGCGCTACTTCGTCGCGATCATCGCTGTCTGGCTCGATCCCGCCCTGGATGCCACCCCGATGCAGGAGTGGACCATGTCCCTCTGGCGGCAGATCCGCCACGAAGGCTCCGGCGTCTACGTCAACTTCCTGGAGCGCGAGGGCGCGGATCGCGTCCACGACGCCTACCCGGCGGCCACCTACGCCCGCCTCGCCGCCGTCAAGCAGCAGTACGACCCGAACAACCTCTTCCGCCTAAACCAGAACATCACCCCGCAGCAGTAGGACACCCAAAAGCGAAAGCGGGGCGCTCGTCGAGGCGCCGCCCCCGCTTTCATCTACCCTTGAACTCCGAGCCCGCGCAGGCGGGCTTCGCGGCGAAGCCCTCAGCCCCAGGCTTCAGCCTGTGGGCGCACCCACCTCGGGCTACCCCCTAATTCTGCGCCGCGAGCAACTCCATATCGGCCGCAGCGTCGTGACCATTCTCGGTGCTATCCACGAGCGCCATCGCGATCACCCGGTCCTTCGCGCCGACCTTCATCAGGGTCACGCCCTGCGTCGCGCGCCCGATCCGCGAGATCTGCTCACCCTGGATGCGGATGACGATCCCCTTGGAGGTGATCATCATCAGGTTGTCCTCGCCCCGCACCATCCGCGCGCCGACTAGCAATCCGGTCTTGTCGGTGACGCGCATGGCGATCACGCCGCCGCCGCCGCGACCCTGGCGCGGATATTCGTCGATGGAAGTCTTCTTGCCGAAGCCATTCGCCGAGACAAAGACGAGGTCGTAGCCCGGCTCGACCACATCCATCCCGACCACGACATCACCCGCCGCGAGGCGCACCGCCGTCACCCCGGCCGCCTGGCGACCCATCGGGCGCGCGTCCTCCTCGCTGAAGCGGATCGACTTGCCCTGCGCCGTGACGATGATGATGTCCTGCTCGCCCTTGCTCATCCGCACCCAGGCGAGCTCGTCCCCCTCTTCCAGGCCCACGGCGATCAAGCCGTTCGCGCGCACCTGGGCGAACTGGCTCAGCTGCGTCCGCTTGATCTTCCCTTTGCGCGTCGCCAGCACCAAATACCGGGCGTCGCTGAAGTCCTTGACCGCCATCGGCATCGTCACCACCTCGTCCGGCTGGAGCGAGAGCAGGTTGACGATCGCCGTCCCCTTCGCGGTGCGGCTCGCCTCCGGCAGCTCGTGCGCCTTCAGCGAGTAGCAGCGCCCCTGGTTGGTGAAAAAGAGCAGGCTATCCATCGTGCTGCACGAGAGGATGTGCTGGACATCATCCTCCTCGCGCATCGTCATCCCGCTCACCCCACGCCCGCCGCGATGCTGCGTGCGATAGGTGTCGGGCGGCAGGCGCTTGACGTACCCCTTGCTCGTCAGCGTCAGCAGGACCGGCACCTCGGCGATCAGGTCCTCGTCGGAGAGTTCGCCATCGCCGTCGCGGATGACCGTGCGGCGCGGGTCGGCATACTTCTCCTTGAGGAACGCCATGTCCTCCTTGATCACCGCCAGCACCTTCGTCTCGTCGGCGAGCAGCGCCTCCAGGTCGCGGATCAGCTGGCGAACTTCCTTGTACTCGTCGTCGATCTTCTTCCGCTCAAGCTGGGCCAACCGGGCGAGACGGATATCGAGGATCGCATTCGCCTGCACCTCGGTCAGGTTGTACGCCTTCATCAGATTGGTGCGCGCCGACTCGGTCGTCCGCGAGTTGCGGATCGTGGCGATGATCGCGTCGATGTGGTCGAGCGCGATCCGCAGCCCTTCGAGGATGTGGGCGCGCTGCCGCGCCTTCTCCAGCTCGAACTGGGTGCGGCGGCGAATCACTTCCTGGCGGTGCTCGATGAAGTGGGTGATCGCGCGCTTCAGCGTCAGCACGCGCGGCTGCTTGCCGTCCACCAGCGCGAGCATGTTCACGCCGAAGGTGCTCTGCATCGCGCTGTGCTTGTAGAGGTTGTTCAGCACCTTGCGCGGCTGCGCCTCGCGCTTCAACTCGATCACGATCCGCATCCCGTTGCGGTCCGACTCGTCGCGCAGGTCGCTGATGCCGTCAACCACGCCATCCTTGACCAGTTGCGCCATCCGCTCGACCAGCGTCGACTTGTTCACCTGGTAGGGCAGCTCGGTGACGATGATCTGGAAGCGATTGCCGCGCGGTGCCTCCTCGATGAACGCCTTCGCGCGCATGATCACGCGCCCCTTGCCGGTCGCATAGGCCTGCTTGATCCCCTCGCGCCCCAGGATCATCCCGCCGGTCGGGAAATCCGGCCCCTGCACGATCTCCAGCAACTGTTCGACCGCCGCATCGGGGTGATCGACCAGGAAGGTGATCGCGTCGCAAAGCTCACCGAGATTGTGGGGGGGAATGTTGGTCGCCATACCGACCGCGATCCCAGCCGCGCCATTCAGCAGCAGCGCCGGGAGGCGGGCCGGGAGCACCGTCGGCTCGCGCATCGAGTCGTCGTAATTGGGCTTGTAATCGACGGTATTCTTCTCGATGTCGCGCAGCAATTCCTCGGTGATCGCCGCCATACGCGCCTCGGTGTAGCGCATCGCCGCCGGGGCGTCGCCGTCCACCGAGCCGAAGTTGCCCTGGCCATCGACCAGCGGGTAGCGCAGCGACCAGGGCTGCGCCATGCGCGCCAGCGCGTCGTAGACCGCCGTGTCGCTGTGCGGGTGGAAGTTCTTCAGCACCTCGCCAACGATACCCGCGCTCTTGCGGTGCCGGTTGCTGTGGCGCAGGCCCATCTCGTGCATCGCGTAGAGGACGCGCCGCTGCACCGGCTTCATGCCGTCGCGCACATCCGGCAAGGCGCGCTGCACGATGACACTCATCGAGTAGTCGAGATACGACGTCCGCATCTCGTTGTCGATATTGATCAGCCGAACGGTTCCAATCTCCATGCACCCACCTGTCTGCTTGGGTTGATGAATCGAGGATGACGCCGGAAACGGCAGCCGAAGCGGGCTCATGCCAGCCCCTTAACTGCCCCCCAATTTCCTCAACCTCGACCCATCATAGTAGCGTCCACACTTCACGCCTAAACTGTTGAATTATAACACTAAATGGGCATCTGGATCACACCCCCGGTGCGTTGGTACACTACGTACGGACTAGGGTTTTGGCCCGGCTCGCGCGATTGGTCGAAATACTCGCGCGCAACACGGCGCGGGGCAGTTGGATGGCACTGGAAGGCGGACGATGGGCGCGCTCGCGACGCCCCTGGTAGTGCAACACGACGGCGAACTCCTCCTCGCCACCGGGGCCACCGGCGCTCGCGGGGTGGCCGATACGCTGCGCCGTTTCGCGGTCCTGGAGAAGTGCCCGGGCACCTTCCACCACTACCGGCTGACGCGGCACTCGCTCTGGAACGCGGCGGCGGCGGGCATCGACGCCGCGCGCATCATCGCCTTCCTCGAACGCGCCTCGGGTGCGGCGCTGCCGGAAACGGTGTCGCGCCGCATCGCCGCGACCATCGCGCGGCATGGGCAGTTGCGCCTGGTGCGCGATGCCGGGACCTTCTGGCTGCGCTCCGACGACGAAGCCCTGCTGCAGCGCGTCTGCGCGGAGCTGGGCGACGACTTCGCGCCAGACCGGCTGTCGGCGCGCGGCCTGCCGGTCGCCCCGGCGCGGCGCGGCCCCCTCGCCGTGCGCCTCGGCCACCTCGGCTGGCCCCTCAGCGACGAGGCGGGGCACCGAGGGACGCCCCCTTGCGATCGACAGCGCGGCGAGGCACCGCTGCGGGCGCATCAGCAAGGAAGGCCGCATCGCCGCCCTATCAGCCCCGGACGCCCCGGGCGGCAGCAGCGGCGTCATCGTGCTCCCCTGCGGTGCCGGGAAGACGCTGGTCGGGATCGGCGCGAGTGTGGCCCTCGGCTGCTGGACGCTCGTCCTCTGTCCGAACAGTTCCTCCGTTCAGCAGTGGGTTGCCGCCTACCAGCGCTTCACCGACCTCTCGCCCGATGCCATCGGCGAGTATCGCGCCCCCCGCCGACACCTGCGCCCGGTCACCGCGACCACCTACCAGCAACTGACCGCGCGCGGCTCGCGCACCGGCGAAGATCTGCCGCACCTGAACCTGCTCGGCAGCCAGGATTGGGGCCTGATCATCTTCGACGAGGCCCACCTCCTCCCCGCCGACGTCTTCCGCCTCGCCGCCGACCTCGCCTCGCGCCGCCGCCTCGGCCTCACCGCCACGCCGGTGCGCGAGGATGGGCGCGAGGTGGACCTCGCCGCGCTGATCGGCCCCGTCCGCTACGATGTCCCCTGGGCAACGCTCGAAGCGCAGGGCTGGATCGCCCCGGTCGAGTGCATCGAGGTGCGCGTCCCCCTGGCCGATGCCCCCGGCGACCTGGCGCACCGCGCCGCCGCCACCGCCCCCGAGAAATGGCCCGTGGTGCGCTCCCTGGCCCGCCGCCATCGCGGCGAGGGCGTGCTGGTCATCGGCCAATACCTCGACCAACTCGCCGCCATCGCCGAGCGCCTGAAACCCCTCATCGGCGGTGCCACACCCCGCGCCGACCGCGAGGGCTGCCTTCGCCGCGCTTCCGCTCCGGCGAGGAGCCGCTGCTCGTCCTCTCGCGCGTCGGCAACGCCTGCATCGACCTCGACGCGCGCGTCGCAATCGAAGTCTCGGGCAACTTCGGCTCGCGCCAGGAGGAAACCCAGCGCCTCGGCCGCCTGCTGCGCCCCAAGCCCGACAGCGCACCCGCCCGCTTCTACGCGGTCGTCGCCGACGCCGCCGAAGCCGCCTACGCCGCCCGCCGCCAACGTTTCCTCGTCCAACAGGGCTACCGCTACCGCATCGTCCGCGCCGGTACCAAAATCGTTGGGTAGGGGCGGGTCACCGACCCGCCCGCGTGGGGACGGCACCCGCTCGCAAGAGGGCCACCCAGGCCCCGGCACGGCACCAATCTTGCTTCGTTCGAGAAGTTCGCCCAGGGGGACGACCACCAGCCGCCATGACGGAGACGACACCATGCCCGCAACCACCAGGACCGATCCCTACGCCACCTACGCGCGTGCCCTGACCCTCGGCGTCGTCACCGGCCTGCGCTCGCAGACCGGCCTGGCCGCCATCGCCCTGGCCGCGCAGCCCGATGGCCCATTCGCAGCGCTCGCGCAGGCACCAACACCCTGGCGCTTGATCGCCTCCCAGCCGGGGCTGCTCGTCAGCACCCTGGCGTACAGGCGAATATGTCGAGGACAAGCTCCTCGATCACCCCCGACCGCACCAGGCCCCTGCCGCTGCTCGGGCAGCTCGGGCTTCGGCGCGCTCGCCGGGGGCGCTTGCCGGGCGCTCGGCCAGTCACAGGCGCTCGGCGGCGCGCTCGGCGTGGGCGCGCTCGGTGGCGGCTTCGGCTACACCTACCGCGTCCAGGTCGCCCGCCTCACCGGCGCACCCGACCTCCCGCTCGCGCTCGCCGAGGACGCGACCGCCGTCATCGTCGCCCTGGTCGCGACGCAGGCGTGATCAGAATGTAATGCTCATCTCGTGCTGGCGCAGCGTTTCGCGCCAGCCGAGAGCTGATCGAGCGCGGCGCAGGTCGGGCTCTCCGGCTCGTTGGCGATACGCAACGTGCGCTCCGGCAATTGCCTCGCCAGCGCGGCGGCGAGCATGACGCCAATTCGACCGTCGGCGCGGCGAAGTCAACGATCCGCACTCGTCTCCGGCGCGGTAGAGCAGGTAGGCCGTTGGCGCAGCGGCCGAATCGGTCGCCGGGCCGGAGAGTCCTGTCAAATGCGCCAGACTGGCCGATTCCCGTTGCCACGCGCGGGAGCGCGTCGCGCGCAGCCTGGCACCATGCGGCAAGGGTTGCTCCGTCGCAGCCGCGATGACGTCGCCGCCCAGTTCCGGCGTCAGCGCATTGTCAGGCCGGGCCAGGATGCGGAGATCGCGCGTGCGCACAAAGCCAGCGCGCTCGTAGGTGCGGATCGCGCGCGTGTTGCCCGCGATCACCTCCAGCTGCACCTCGGCCAACCCCACCCCGCGCGCCGACGCCAGCAGCGACCGCGATCAGCCGCGCCGCCAATCCTCGCCCGCGATACTCCGGCGACGCCGAACCCGCCGACCCAGCCGCGCTCCCGCGCCGCCCGAGCGCGGCCAGCGCCACAACCTTCCCCTCTTCGTCGAGCCAGAGCGGCGAGTGTTCGAGATCGAGGTCATTCGCCGCGATTAATGCGGCCCCGCCCACGACGCATCCACCACGAACGGGACGAACCAATCTGGTACACATTGGTGAAGGCCGCCGCCAGCCCGGCATGATCGAGCGTCTCCAGTGTCGTCTCGCGCATCTGCAATCCCAACCCTTACGTTGTCGGCAACAGCACCGAGAAGCGCCCGAAGTTCGCCCGACGTGTCCGCCGCCCCAGGCCTATCCGGTGCGCTCATCGATCGGTGCCTGCCCGGCGATCCGGCGCTCAAACCCGCGATCATCTCCCTGATGATCGGCGGATCGAGCGGCACGGTTGTGCGACGGCAGCAACATATCTACCTCGTCGATCAGCGGCTCCAGCCGCCGTAGCGAGGCAAGGTAGTCGTCCAAATTCGCGCCAAGCGTCTGCGCGTAGAGCGGCCCGGCGTAGACCGTATCCGCCGTGAAGAGGATCCGCTCGTCGCGCGCAAGCAAGCAGATGCCATCAGGCGAGTGCCCCGGCGTGTGGATCACCTCCAGCTTGCGCCCGCCGAGCTCGATCACCTGGCCATCGCTCAGCGTCTCGGTCGCCTCCGACGGCGCGACGGCATAGCTATCCGCGTCGAAGTCGGCCGGGAAGGGCCGCAAAATCTGCTCGGGGTGGAGCATATTGAAGCCATCCGCATCGATCTCGCGCATCCGGCGACTCTGCTCGATCATCTCCCGCGTGTGGGCAATGTAGCCGCGCAACTGCTCGTTGCTGCGCCCGGCGCGCAACCCCGCGACCCCGGCCGCATGGATCGCAATCGGTCGAAGTCATTGCCCCCACATGATCGAAGTGGTTATGCGTCAGCACCACCGAGAGCGGTCGCGTCACCAGCCCGCGCGCCACCGGCGCGTCCGGCGCGATCCCTGTCCCGGTATCGAGCAGCACCGCCCGGTCGTCCCCCTCCACCAGGAACGACTGCACATGCCCCGGCTCGCAGATCATCAGATCCCGCGCCGCACCGGCACCGTCACAAACCACGACTCGGATCGCCACCCGCAGGCCACAACATGACCACCTCCAAGTTAGAAGTGGGAAGTGGGAAGTGAGAAAGGGTTTACGCGGGCACTAGCCTGTCAGATCAGGCATTGCCTCGCGTCGTCTTCCCGCTTCCCGCTGCCTCTCCCTTTCCAATCCCCATTTCGCCTTTCGTCGCAGCGATGCTAGGATAGCGACACACGAGCGTCAAGAATGCTGGGCGCAACTGGACTACATCGGCGAAGGGGAATGTGGTGGGACCGGCGCAACTGGTGTGCTACGACCACATCTTCGACAATCTCCCCGGGGGTATCCCTGCCGGATGGCTACGTCCCTGCAGCACTACCAGGTCGGCGACATGCCCGCCTCCCTCGTCGCCACGTTGGCCGACTCCTTCCGCGAATATTGGGACGACGCCCGCGTGGCGCGCCGTAGACGACCGCCGCGCCCGACGTGCAGTTCGTCTACGTCGTCGCCCACGACGATACGGTCGTCGGCACCGCCTCCAGCTCCGTTTCGTCCCGGAGCGCTACCCGGACGCGGGCTACATCCACTGGGTCAGCGTCACCTCCGCACACCTGCGGCGGGGCATCGCCTCCGCGCTGCTCATCCGCGTCCTGCACAGCACGAATTCCGCGTACTGGCTACTACGGCCGTGTTGGAAACCGACGGTTTTGTATCCCGGCCATCCGCCACCACCTCCAAACTCTCGGCTTCATCCCCACCTACAACGTCCGCACCGAAGACCACCGAGAACGCTGGTCCGACGTGATGAAAGGCATCGTCACACGCCCCCTAATCCACCCTCTTTGCCAGAACTTCCCCCTCTCCCAACGGTTGGGAGAGGGTGCCGACTACACAGTCGGCGGGGGTGAGGAGCCGTCCTCTACCCCTCACCCATCGCCAGCAACCCCGGCAGCTGCACCGCCAGCTGCCGCAACTCCCCCTATCCTCGGACATCCACCCCAACGCCCCATCCTGCAGCCGCGTCCAGCGCCCCCGATCGCTCGCGCGGTGCCAGCAGCGCATACGGCATCGCGGACAACGGGCGATCCAGCCCTGTCCCGCGCCGCCGACATCTCCCACGTCGCATCGCCCGCCTTACGAAGATGATCCCTGCGCATTGCCCCGACGATCGTGCGCATACCGCGCGCCGTAGCTCGCCGACACGTACCAGGGCCGGGATCGGCAGCATCGACCGCGAAGACCCCAGGAATAGTGGCGATCCATCCCTGCGTCTACCGGCGACCAGGAATCGCCCCCATCGACGGAGAGCGCCACCCCATCCCCGCCGCCTCGTACACCCGACCGGGAGCCTTCGCGTGGGTCGCCAGCGCGTGCGAGTCGTGGTACGAACCAGGCTTGCGATCCTCCCAGGTCGCCCCACCATCGCACGAGCGCATCACGCCGCCCAACTCGATCCCCACGAGGGAGGGCAGGGATCGTCGTGGTGCGGCGCGATCCGCTTGCGCGGCTGGTGTATGGTCGCGGCGGGAAGGACCAGGTCGGCGCACTCGGCAACTCGGTCAGCGCCGGCAGCGCCTGCCAGCTCGCCCCGTCATCCTCCGAGCGATAGAGATTGCTCGGCTCGGTCCCCACATAGACCGCCAAGCGCCCATTCGCCCGGTGACACGGCGAAATCGCGACCGACAGGACGCGCTTGTGCGGGATGCCGTCACCCACCTGCGCCCAGGTCGTCCCGCCATCGAGCGTCCGGTACACGCCATCGCCGAATGTGCCGACGTAGACGCGCTGCGGATCGGCGGGATCGACCGCCACGCACTGCGCCCCGCTCCCCGCCAGGCGCAGTGCGTCTCGAATCGCCGCCCATCTGCGCTCGCGATGCGCGCGCGTGCGGCATCGCTACGTCGGCGACGAGGTTCGTCTGATTGTCGCCCTCCTTCAGTCCAGGCCATGACACCACCCGCCACCGTTGAAGGTGTAGCACCGGGTCAGCGCGCGACCCCGAAGTGCTATGATGCCCGCGACGGTACGGGCGAACGCAAGGAGACGAAGCGATGACGGTCGGGGCGCGCATCGAAGCATTGGTGAATAAGGCCGATTTCCTCACCTTGCCCGAGGTGGCGCACCTCTGCGCCGGGGGCGAGACGCCGATCCTCCGCAGCCACAGCGAGGCAATCGCCCGCTTCTTCGACCTCAAGAGCCGGGGCATGCCCGGGCGCGAGCAAGGCGTGATGGGCATCCTCGCAACCGCCCGCCAACGCGCGGGCGACCTGCTCGGCGTCCCCGCCGACGACATCGCCTTCCTCAGTTCGGCCTCGGAGGGGATCAACCAGCTCGCCAACTGGCTCGACTGGCAGCCGGGCGACAACGTCGTGGTAGAGGACATCGAGTTCCCCTCCGGCATCTACCCCTGGGTCCGCCTGCGCGATCGCGGCGTCGAAGTGCGCGTCGTGCGGCAGTCGGGCGACACCCCGACGCTGGAGCGCATCGCCGCCTCGATGGACAATCGCACCCGCATCCTCGCCACCAGCCAGGTCAGCTACCTCACCGGGCGGCGCTACGACCTCGCCGACCTCGCGGCGCTCGCCCACCAGCACGGCTCGCTCCTCAGTGTGGACGCCACCCACGCGGCGGGCGTCGTCCCGGTCGCGGCGCAGCACGCCGATATCCTGGTTAGCAGCTGCTACAAGTTCCTGCTCGCGGTCCACGGCGCGGCGATCTTCTACCGCAACCCCGCGCGCCTCGCCGATCTCGAACCGCTGACCATCGGCTGGCACAGCATCGGCGGCCACCACACCGTCGCCGATCCGACCGATTACACGCTCAACTCCGCCGCCGCCCGCTTCGAGGCGGGCAACCCGCCCTTCATCTCGGTCGCGGTGCTGGAAAACTCCCTGCGCTACCTCGCAGGGATCGGCATCGAGCGGATCGAGCAGCACGTCCTCGCGCTCGGCGACATCCTCTGGCACGCCCTGCGCGACCGTGGCTTCGAACTGCTGACCCCCGAGAACGCCGCCAATCGCGGCCCGAACATCTGCTTCGCCTGGGACGACCCCGCCGGACTCGTCGCCGCGCTCGCCGAGCGCAACGTCCTCATCTGGGGCGGCGATGGCCGCATCCGCATCTCCCTCCACGCCTACAACGACCAGGACGACATCGACCGCCTCCTGGCCGGGCTGGACGCGGTGCGCAAGTAAGTCAGTACGTCAGTGCATCCGTATGTCAGACTACGGACGCACTGACGCACTGACGACTGACGACTGACGACTGACGACTGGAGCCAACATGCCGCGCATCAACGCCGATGGAGTGGAACTCTTCTACGAATCGACCGGCGAGGGCACACCGCTCGTCTTGCAGGCGCACCACCACATCGCCTGGATGCCCTACCAGATCCCCTACTTCTCGCAGTTCTACCGCGTGATCACCTTCGACCGGCGCGGCACCGGCCGCTCCGCCAGCCCCGACGGCGAATGGACCGCCGCCGACTGCGCGCGGGACGTGCGCAACCTGCTCGACGCGCTCGACATCGACAAGGCGATCGTCGGCGGCGCATCGCTCGGCGGCGTGATCGCCTGCCAGTTCGGCCTCGACCACCCCGACCGCGCCCTGGCCCTGATCGTCGGCCACACCGTCCCCTACCTCTGGCCGCTCGGTGCCGCCTGGCTCGACGACCAGATCGCGGCGGTGGAACGCGGCGAACCGGCCGTCGTCGGCCAGCCCCGCTCCTACGACTGGGAAGCCGAAGGGCCGCCGACCTCGAACCCCGCCCGGCGCGGCACGCCCGCAGCGGAGTTCGCCGCGACGCTGAACAGCGGGCTCGGCGGCACCCGCGAATCCGCCATCAAGGCGCTGCGCGTGCTGAGCTACTGGGACCTCCGCCCGCGCTATCCCGACCTGAACCGCATGAACATCCCGACCCTCGTCATCGTCGGCGGTCGCGAACCCCAGAAGACCATCGAGTACTCCTACGAGTGGCACCAGCAGATCCCCGGCAGCGAGTTCGCCATCCTCCCGACCGCCTTCCACGGTGCCGCCCGCGAAGAACCGGTCGCCTGGAACGCCGCCGTCCACGGCTTCCTCCAACGCCACGGACTCTAGGCGGGTTCGAAGGTTCGAAGGTTCAAAAGTTCGAAAGTTTGTGTGCCTCCCCAACCTTCGAACCTTCAAACCGTAACCCCGAACCTTGAGCTTTGACCTTTGAACGCTTTCTTCCTCATCAAAGGAGTTCAGCGATGCAAGCCAAAGACCTCATCGCCACCCACATCCGGACGCAGCGCTGGATCGCCGACGCCGTCCTGCAAGACCTGACCGAGGAGCAACTCAACTGGTCGCCGCCCGGCCTGGCGAACAAGATCGCCACCATCCTCATCCATGTCACCGGCACAGATGACCGCTTCATCAACATACGCGCACTCGGCAAGCCGACCATCTGGGAAAGCGGCAACTGGAGCGAGCGCCTCGGCATCGCCCTGCCCCCCGGCGGTGGCGGCGGCTCCTGGGAGGAAGCCAACGCCTCGAATTTCTCCCTGGAAGCGGTGCGCGGCTACATCGCGGCGGTGCGCGTCGCCGTGGACGACTACGTCGCCACCCTCACCGACGACGAACTCGCGCGCCTGGTGCAATCGATCGGCGGCGAACAACCCATCGCCTCGGTCCTCGCCCTGCTCGTCGTCCACGCTTCCGGCCACTACGGCGAAGTCGCCGCACTGAAGGGCGCGCAAGGCGCGAAGGGCTTGCCGTTCTAACGATGTTGCAGGTTGACAGGTTAGCAGGTTGCAAGTTTCTCTAACCTGTAACTTGCTAACCTGCAACCTGCAACTGGCCGGAGGCCAATATGCCGAAGCGCCACAGCGGCGCAACCGTGGCGTTGCTGGCCGGGATGCTCGTCATCCACAACGCACACCGGATGGGCGTAACGCCCCTCTTCGGCGAATTGCGCGACCGCTTCCACACCGACTACGCCGGAGTGGGTACCCTCTTCTCGGCCTACGTCCTCGGCTACGCCATCTGCCAGACGATCATCGGCCTCGTCGGCGACCGCTTCGACGCGCGCCGCCTCCTGCTGACCGGGCTGGCCTTCAGCACGCTCTGGTCCGCCCTCTTCGCGCTCACCCACACCTACCAGTTGGCGCTCCTGACCCGCTTCCTGCTCGGCGCGACCAGTTCGCTCCTCTATACCCCCGCGATGTCGCTCGGCATCCTCCTCTTCGAGCGCGCCGCGCGCGGCAAAGTGATGGGCACCATCCAGGCCGGGGCCGGGATCGGCATGGGCGGCGCGGTCATCCTCGTCCCGCTGATCGCCACCCGTTTCGGCATCACCGCCGGGTTCCTCGCCCTCTCCCTGGCGGCGGCGCTCCTGCTCGCGCTCGCCGCGCGCGGCCTCCCCACCGCCCGGCGCGAGCGCGTCGCGCGACCACCCGGCGGCACCGGCCTGGCGCGACGCCCCGATTTCTGGAACCTCCTCGCCGCCAACTTCACCGGCATGCTCGCCAGTTACGGCCTCTTAACCTGGCTGCCCACCTACCTCGCGCAGGACTACGGCTTCTCGACCGTCGGCGCGGGCACCGTCACCGCCCTCTTCAACGTCTCCATGCTGGTCGCGGCCCCGCTCGTCGGCGCGCTGGCCGATCTCCCCGGCGGCCGGGTCGGCGTCCTGCTCGGCGGCTCGACCCTCACCGTCGCCTGCTACGCCGCCCTCCTCCCCCGCCAGCCACTCGCCCTCGTCCTGATCATCTCCATCATCGTCGGCATCTCCCTCTCCGCCACCACCGCCCCGATGATGCTCTTCGGCGGCGAGCGCTTCGACTCGCGCGACACCCAGCGCGTCGTCGGCCTCTTCTCCTCTGCCGCCCAGATCGGCGCCGCCCTCGCCGGGGGCATCTTCGGCGCGCTCCTCGCCCGCACCGACAGCTTCACCCCCATCTGGGCCGTCTGCGCCGCCCTCGCCCTCGCCCGCCTCGCCCTCCTCCTCGCCCTCACCCTCACCGACCGCGCCGTCACCGCACGCCAGCAGGCACAACTGGCGCAGGGAGACGACTGAATCGCCAGAGGACAAGCAGAAGGCGAGCACCTTGCCGGAAGGCAAGCAATGCCATATCTTCTTTGTAGATACATGCAGCAGAGCAGGAGGCAGCGATGCAGGCACGCATACAGCGCTGGGGCAACAGCCTCGCACTACGCATTCCGAAGACGTTCGCAATCGAGTTGGGACTGGCGAGTGACGCGCCCGTTGAGCTCACCCTGGTGGGGGGCAAACTGGTGATTGAACCCACCGCCGCGCCCGAGTATAGCCTTGAGGATCTCCTCGCCGGCGTTACTGACGAGAACATTCATGAAGAGATCGGCTGCGGCTCGCCAGTCGGCAAGGAAATCTGGTGACAACCAGTTATGTCCCCAGCCGAGGTGAGATCATCTGGCTCACTTTCGACCCCCAGGCCGGCCATGAGCAGGCGGGCCGCCGACCGGCGCTCGCGGTATCACCCGCGAATTACAATGGCCGCGTCGGCCTGGTGCTCGCCTGCCCTATCACCAGCCGGAGGCGGTCCGCGTGTTCGTGGAGGAGGGGGTGTGTGGATCGACCGCAGCGGGGCGCAGTGGCGCTTCCTCCCGGATACGGGGGATGGAACAGCGTGTACAAGCGCTTCGCGCGCTGGGACGACCTGGGGGTCTGGGAGCGCCTGTTCGCCGGCGGTGGCCGGACGACCCGGACCTGCAGAGCGTGATGATCGACGCGACGGTGGTGCGGGCGCACCCCTGCGCGGCGGGCGCGCCCAAAAAAACGGGGATGCGGCGGCGCAGCGGGCGCTCGCGCGGCGGCTTCAGCAGCAAGCTGCACGTCCTCGTGGACGCCCTGGGCAACCCGCTGAAGTACATCCTCACCAGCGGGGCGGCCGGGGGACAACCCCGCAGGCCATCCGCTGCTGGCGGGCATCCAGGCGCAAGGAAGTCCTCGCCGACCGGGGGCTACGACGCGGACAAGACGCTGGCGTACATCGAGCAGGACATGGGGCCGGTCGCCACCATCCCGCCGAAGAAGAGCCGCACGGTGCAGCGCGACTGCGACTACGCCGCCTACCGCGAGCGGCACCTGGTCGAGTGCCTGATCGGCAAGCTGAAGCACTTCCGCCGGGTATTCCGCCCCGACAAGTAAACGGCAAGCGCTTCCTGGCCTTCGTCCATCTCGCCAGCACCCTCATCTGGCTCAGCAATCTCGTCAACAACCTAGTCCCCAGCCGAGGTGAGATCATCTGGCTCACGGTATTCGGACCCCAGGCCGGCCATGAGCAAGCGGGTCGCCGACCGGCGCTCGTGGTATCGCCCGCGGATTACAATGGCCGTGTCGGCCTGCTGCTCCGCTGCCCTATCACCAGCCGAGCAAGGGTATCCCTTCCAGTACGAATACCTTCCCGGGCTTCCCGTCAGCGGAGTCATCCTGGCCGACCAGATCAAGAGT
The DNA here is from genome assembly GCA_046328475.1 of Chloroflexia bacterium. Taxonomy (GTDB): domain Bacteria; phylum Chloroflexota; class Chloroflexia; order Thermomicrobiales; family CADCWN01; genus CADCWN01. Next base: position 79,516 of record JAXLWN010000017.1, read on the forward strand.
CTCGACTGGCGAGCACGACGCGCTGAAAATGGCTGCACCCTGCCGGAGGATGGTAGCCGACGTCCTTGCCAAACTCCACCCCCTCCTCGCCACGGCATCTCGCTAGCCCCTCGAATATCACCCGCCCCCTTCTCCCCTCTCTCTTCTCCCTTCGTCCTCTCTTCTCTCTTCTCTCCACTCTCCGCATCCCCGCATTTGCCCCCCACGCCCCACCATGCGACACTCAGCCCCTATCGTTTGAACAGGACACGCAGCTTCGGGAGGGGACGATGGCGAAGACCTACAAGCAAGGCGTAGTCGCGTCGCGCGCCGTGGTCGCGGCGAACCACCCACTCGCGTCACTGGCGGGCGCGGAGATGCTGGCGCTCGGCGGCAACGCCGTGGACGCGGCAGTGGCAACCCTCTTCGCGCTCTCGGTGGTGGAACCGATGATGGTCTCGCCCTTCGGCGCGGGCTTCTTCGTCATCCGCGACGGCCGCACCGGCGATGTCGTCACCATCGACAACTACGCCGCCGTGCCGCTCGCCGCCACGCCCGACATGTTCGACCCGATCCCCGACAACCTCGACTACGAGGTCGTCGGCAAGACCAACGATGTCGGCTACCTCTCCGTCGCCACACCCGGCGCGCTGAAGGGCTGGGCGCACGCTGTCAAGCACTACGGACGCCTGCCGTGGGGTCGCCACATCGAGCCCGCCATCCGCCACGCCGCCAGCGGCTTCCCCGCCAGCGACTACCTCATCCAGATCATCTCCATGAGCCAGGCCGAACTCGCGCGCTTCCCCGCCTCCGCCGAAATCTTCCTGCCCGGCGGCCAGATTCCCGCGCCAGGGCAGCTAATCGTCCGCAACGACTACGCCCGCACCCTGCGCCAGATCGCCGACGAGGGCGCGGAAACGCTCTATGGCGGCGCGCTGGGGCGAGCGGTAGCCGAGGACATGGCGGCAAACGGCGGCCTGATCACGCTGGAGGACTTGGCCTCGTACCGCGTCGTCGAGCGCGCCCCAGTGCGCGGCGACTATCGCGGCCATGAGATCATCTCGATGGCCCCGCCTTCATCGGGCGGCACCCACATCGCGCAGATCCTCAACCTGCTCGAAGCCTTCCCGGTCGGGCGCGGCGAACTCACCTTCGGCGAGCCGGGCTACCACCACCTCTTCGCCGAGGCGCTGAAGATCGCGTTCGCCGACCGCCGCCGCTACATGGCCGACCCCGAGACGACCGACGTCCCGGTCGCCTGGCTCACCTCCAAGGAATACGCCTCCGAGCGCCGCGCCGACATCGACCTCGCGCGGGCGCGGGACCAGGCCCACGGCCGGATGCGCGAAGTCGCCACCTTCCTCGGCGGCGAGGGCGCGAACACCACCCACATGACCACCATCGACGAGGAAGGGACCATCGTCAGCACCACCCAGACCCTCAACAGCGGCTTCGGCTCGAAGGTCACCACGCCCGGCACCGGCATGCTGCTCGACAACTGCATGGTGCTGATGGACCCGACGCCGGGCCGCACCAACTCGATCGCGCCCGGCAAGCGCATCCTCTCCAGCATGTCGCCAACCATCGTGCTGCGCGACGGCCAGCCCTTCATGGCCCTCGGCACCCCCGGCGGCAAGAAGATCTTCCCCGCCGTCACCCAGGCGATCATCAACGTGATCGACCACGGCATGACCTTGCAGGAAGCGGTGGAAGCCCCGCGCATCTGGACCCAGGGCGAAGCGCTCGAACTCGATGCTTCCCCCAACCTCGCCGACCTCAAATCCGCCCTCGAAGCGCGCGGCCACGAGATCCTTGTTGTCGAGAAAGTCGCGGGCGGCATGAACGGCGTCATGGTCGGCCCCGACGGCCTCCGCCACGGTGCCGCCTGCTGGCGCGCGGACGGCGTCCCCGTCGGCATCAGCGGCGGCACCGCCCACCCTCCAATGCGGCCGGTGTGCCGATGTAGCCCCCCAGCCCGCGCCGGGTACCCGCTTGCGGGTGTGGCTGCGGCGAGCGTGAGCGAGCCTCAGCCCAGGTCTTCGAACCTTGGGGCACCCGCCACGGGGCAACAATCTGAGCATCACAACAAAAAGCGAGCGGCGCGGGCAATTGCCCGCGCCGCTCGCTTGAATCTCTACGCTGCTTCCTGCCTACGCAGGCTGCGGTCGCAGCAGACCACCACTCGGCGGCTCCTGCTCACGGCGCGGCTCGGCGATTGGCGCGCTACCCGGCTCATTGATGCGCTCGGCGGCGATCAGGTGCGGCTCCGCGTGCGGCGGGCCGACGCGACGCGGCTGCGGCTTCGGCTCCTCGAAGAACTGATCGATCTCGGTCCCGTCGATCGTCTCCTTGTCCATCAGCACGCCGACAACTTGCTGCATCTGCGGCATGTAGCGGGTCAGGAGGTCCATCGCGCGGGCGTAGGCTTCATCGATGATCGCCTTGACCTCGGCGTCGATCTTGACCGCAATCTCCTCGCTATAGTTGCGCTGCTCGCTGATCTCGCGGCCCAGGAAGACCATCTCTTCCTTCTTGCCATAGGCGATCGTCCCCAGGCGCTCGCTCATGCCGAACTCGGTCACCATGCGACGGGCCAGGGCCGTGGCGCGCTCGATGTCGTTCGACGCCCCGGTGGAGAGTTCGTCGAAGACCAGCCGCTCCGCGACGTGCCCACCAAGCATGCAGACGAGCAGATCCCGGAACTGCGACCGGGTGTAGTAGGAGCGGTCCTCCTCGGGCAGATAGCGGGTGTAGCCGCCCATCATGCCGCGCGCGACGATCGAGATCTTCGCGACCGGGTCGGCGTCGGGCAGCACGCGCGCCGTGACGGCGTGCCCGGCCTCGTGATAGGCCGTCATGATCTTCTCGCGCTGGCTGATCACCTTGCTCTTGCGCTCCGGGCCAGCCTGCACGCGATCGATCGCCTCCTCCAACTCGGACTTGCTGATCGACTTCTTGTTGCGCCGCGCGGCCAGGATCGCCGCCTCGTTGACCAGATTCTCCAGGTCCGCGCCGGAGAAGCCGGGGGTCTGCCGCGCCAGCGACTCGGGATTGCAATCGGCATCGAGCGGCTTGCCGCGCGTGTGAACCTCCAGAATCGCCTGCCGCCCCTTGATGTCCGGGCGATCGAGCACCACCTGGCGGTCGAAGCGACCGGGGCGCAGCAGCGCCGGGTCCAACACGTCCGGGCGGTTCGTCGCCGCGATGATGATGATGTTGGTGTTGGAATCGAAGCCGTCCATCTCCACGAGGATCTGGTTCAGCGTCTGCTCGCGCTCGTCGTGCGAACCACCGAGGCCCGCGCCGCGCTGGCGACCAACCGCGTCGATCTCATCGATGAAGATGATGCAGGGGGCGTTGCGCTTCGCCTGGTCGAAGAGGTCGCGGACGCGGGAGGCACCGACGCCGACGAACATCTCCACGAACTCGGAGCCGCTGATGCTGAAGAACGGCACCCCGGCCTCGCCCGCCACGGCGCGCGAGAGGAGCGTCTTGCCGGTCCCTGGCGGGCCGACCAGCAGCACACCGCGCGGGATGCGCGCACCGAGCGCCGCGAACTTGTCGGGATACTTCAGGAACTCGACCACTTCCTGCAGTTCCTGCTTCGCCTCATCCACCCCGGCCACATCGGCGAAGGTGACGGTCGGCCGATTGCCGGTGAACATGCGAGCGCGACTCTTCCCGAAGGAGATCGCCTGGTTATTCGAACCCTGCGCCTGCCGCATCATGAAGATGAAGATACCCACCAGGAATAATGTCGGGAGGAGGAAGGTGAGCGTGCTGAGCAGGCTCCCCCACTGGCTCGCCGCCTTCGTCTCGATCTTCACATTCGTGGCGGCCAGATCGACCTTGTACGCAGTGAGCAGGTCGTAGATCGTCACGCCATCGGACAGGCGGGCAGGCTTGACGCTGTCCTTGCCGCTCCCAGCGTACTCGATCTCGAGGTCGCTGCTGCCCGTGGTGGTGACAATCCGCACTACCTTCCCGGCTTTGATATCGTCGGTCAGCTGCTTGCCGTCGATCTGCGCCGGGGTGTTGCGGTCGCTGATGAAGGTGAACCAGATAAAGATCGAGGCCAGGATGAGCAGCACCCAGACGAATGTGTGCCGCGCCCATTTGTTTGAACCCATGCTTCCGTTCCTCCGTGATCGACCCGGCGTGAGTGTCGGTGATCGCGCGACGCAGATACGGCTCGATGCAACTGGATCGTGCCTACCGGCGCTGGGCGCAGCCCCCGCCTAACCCCTCACGACTGTTGCGCAAGTATAGCAGAGGCGAGAGCGCGAAATCAGCGGCAGACACATAGGAAAAACGTCCACCTCTCGTGGACAGTGGGATGGCATCGCCACCACACCATACACGATTCGGCGCATCACTGCACGTTCATCAGTGTACGGTCGATCTGAACGCCGAGGAAGCCGCCTCACTCACCACCACACTGCTGTCCTGTATTGCTTAACGAAGCAGGAGGCTCCAGAGTGACAACTATGGCTATTCCTCCGCCGGCTCCAGCGAGAGGATGCCCAGGTAGGGCAGATTGCGATAGCGCCCGGCGTAGTCGAGCCCATAGCCGATCACAAACTCGTCCGGGATGTGGAAGCCGACAAAGTCGATCGGCGGCAGCTCTTGTTCGCGCGGCCGATCCTTCACCAGGAAGGTGCAGACGCGCAGGCTGGCCGGGTTCCGCCGCTCCAGCAGATCGAGCAGATAGGCGAGCGTGAGCCCGCTATCGATGATATCCTCGACGATGATGACGTGCGCCCCCTCGATCGACTCGTTGATATCCTTGAGGATGCGCACGACCCCGCTCGACTTCGTGCTCGCCCCGTAGCTGGAAACGGCGATGAAATCGATCGTCAGCGTCGCGTCGATCGCGCGGATCAGGTCCGACATGAAGACCACCGCGCCGCGCAACACGCCGACGACGATCACCGGCGCGGCACTCCCGGCGTAGGCAGCGGCAACCTCCGCGCCAAGTTCGCGCACCCGCGCCTGAATCGCGCTCTCCTCGATCAGAACCCGCGCGATCGACTCCCGCTGCGCCATCACACGCTCCCCTTTTCTCGCTCAGTGCCGTCGAATCGGCTCGACAGGGGTGCCATTATAGAGCAGCCGCAGGGAGATAACCTCACCTTCCTTAGTAGTGCGAGCATTGCGCGTCACGGGCGGGAAACACGCGAGGCCAGCGATCCAGAGAATGCGGTTGCCGCGCGCCAGGAGAGGCAGGGAGTGGCGTGCATAGTCGGGGATGTGGCGGTCGGTAAACCAGTCCTGCAACTTACGACTGCCTTCACCGCGCGACAAAGCAACCCGATCCCCAGGCTGCCAGGTGCGGAAAATCAACTGAACAGCGTCATCTGTGGGGACACGAAGCGTCGTATCTCGTGCGAATCCGGCGTCCAGTGGCAGCACTTCGATGGACCACCGCGCATCCAGCGCGAGCAAGCCTTTATTGGGCACAGCGCCGCCCCACCCCGGCACCACCAGCGGCAGACCGAGACGGCGGCGCAGTTGATCTTCTAGCGTCACCACCGGCCCAAGTGCCGCGCTGCCGCGCTCGATGATCAGCAGGAGATCACCGGGGAGAGAATGCCGCGAGCCGGTCTTACCCGCAAGAATGGCGTTACGAGCCGCTTCAACCGCATCGGCATCGAGGCCGACCAGAGCAGCTTGTTCGCGGAGGCTGCCCCAGGTCGCGCGCAACAGACGCCGCTGCATCGCCGGGCGCTCCCGGCCAAAAGCAGCCCGGTCGAGAATGACAAGCCCCGGTTCGCTCACCGCACAACGGGCTAGGGCTTCGTCGGTGACGGCGCGCAGCATCCTCATCGTCGGCAAGCAGCGCAGCGTTGCGAGCCAGGATGCCTCCCGCGCCCGGAAAATACTCCTCCAACACCGGCACGATGCGATGGCGAACCGCATTGCGCCGCAACGCCGTATCGTCGTTCGACGGGTCGTGGATCGGCGCAAGGTGCCAGCGGTCGCAGTAGGCGAGCATCGCCGCCCGTCGCACCGCGAGCAGCGGTCGCCAGATCGCGGGTCGGGACACACCGAGCGCGGCGCAGATCGGGTCGAGCCGGTCGCCCGCCCGCCGGACGACCGGCATCCCCGTCAGGCCAGCCAGACCCGAGCCGCGCAACAGGTGCAACAGCAACGTCTCGGCCTGATCGTCGGCATGGTGGGCCAGGGCCAGCGTCAGCGCCCCAAGGCGCGCGGCCTCCGCCGCAAAGCAGCGATACCGCCCCTCGCGCGCGATCTGCTCGATATTCGCCACCGGCGCACGATCAGTCTCAACCGCACGCCCGGCAAACGGGATCCCCCATTCGACGCACCACGCCGCGACCTGCCGCGCCTCATCCGCCGATCCGGGCCGTAGTTTGTGATCCACATGAATCGCGGCAATTGCGGGACCACCCTCCGCACGCCAGCGCCCGAGTGCATGCAGCAAGGCGAGCGAATCGGGACCGCCGGAGACCCCGACGAGGATCGGCTCGGCACGTTCGTCAGCGGTGAGTTCGGTCGCGGCGGAGCGAATGGCCGAGAGGAGGTCAACACTCATCGCGGTACCCCACCCTCCCCTCTCCCACTCCAGCGAAGGGATCAGCCGAGGTCTTCCGCATCGGGGTCGAGGAACGTCATCTGCGCGGCGGCGCGGGCCACGGGCGAGGCCGCATATGCCTTGCCGAGGTGCTCATACGCACGCCGCGTGGCAACCCGGCCGCGCGGCGTGCGCTGGAGAAAACCCAACTGGATCAGATACGGCTCGTAAACATCCATGATCGCGTCGGCTTCCTCATTCGTCGCCGCCGCCAGCGTCGCGATGCCGACCGGGCCGCCCTCGAACTTGTCCACGATCGCCAGCAACACGCGCCGGTCGGTCTCGTCCAGCCCGAGCTGGTCGATCTCCAGCCGATTCAGTGCTTCCTGTGCCACCGCCTGGTTGATCGAACCGGCGGCGCGCACCTGGGCAAAATCGCGCACCCGCTTCAGCAACCGATTCGCCACGCGCGGCGTGCCCCGCGCCCGCATCGCCAGTTCGTGCGCACCATCCTCATCGATCTGCACATTGAGAATGCGCGCCGACCGCCGCATGATCTGCAGCATCGCCGCCTCGTCGTAGAAATCGAGGCGATGGATGATGCCGAAGCGGTCGCGCAGCGGCGACGTGAGCAGCGCCAATCGCGTCGTCGCGCCGACCAGTGTGAAGCGCGGCAGCGGGATTCGCATCGAGCGCGCCGCCGGACCTTTGCCCACGATGATATCGACCGCGTAATCCTCCATCGCCGAATAGAGCACTTCCTCCACCTGCCGCGCCAGCCGGTGGATCTCGTCGATGAAGAGGACATCCCCCGCTTTCAGATTGGTGAGCAGCGACACCAGGTCGCCCGCCCGCTCGATCGCCGGACCGGAGGTGATCCGCAGACTGACGCCCATCTCAGTCGCTAAAATCTGCGCCAGCGTCGTCTTACCCAGCCCTGGCGGGCCGTACAGGAGCACATGGTCGAGCGATTCGCCGCGCGCCTTCGCCGCCTCGATGACGATCCGCAGATTCTCCTTCACCCGGTCCTGGCCGATGTAGTCGTCCAGGCGGCGCGGGCGCAGGCTCGTCTCCAGAACGCGGTCCTCTTCCCGCTCGGTGGTGCTGACCAATCGCTCCAAAGACATCTCGTCACTCTCCGCTGGCGATAACTCTACGCAACAGGAGTATAGCATAGGAGTCACCCGAACGAACGAATGTTCGCATCAACATTACCCCCGTCGCGCGGCGATTGGCGCGCGTACGATACCATTCCCTGCGTATCTGTGGCTGGAGATCGATGGGAGCAAGCGTGCAACAACAGAAGATTCCGAACCGGGCGCGCCAATCGGCGCTGGTCCTGCTGGCAGCATTAGTCGTTGTCCTGGTGATTCACGCGACGATCGGCCTCAACGACGTGCTGCTCTACGGCCTGGTCGGCGGGTTGGTCGGCTGCCTGGTAGTCATCGGCCTCGACCTGCTGCGCAATGCCCAGAGCGCGATGGGCGCAGCCCTGCGCAGCAAGGCGGACGCCGACGACACCGGGGAGGTGCGCCGATGAAGCTCGCCCTGCTGGTCGCGCCGCAGCGCAGCACGATGTATGGCAACCTCGCGCGCACACTGGCGGTGCCGGAACTGCTCGCCAGCCCGCTGGCCGCCCACCTGCGCGACTGGGAGCGCGCCAACCTCGGCGGTCAGGACTGGCTGCTGGTTGATCTGAACGACGACATCACCGACGCCGAACTCGACCTGCTCTGGCTCTTCGGCACCCTCGCCGGCGTCTACGAGTATTTCCCGAGCGTCGGCGACGTGGCGGGTCCGCTCCTCCGCCCGGTGCAACCCCTCGCCCCGGAATTCGTCCCCGCCTCGATGATCGAAACGCGGCGCTATCGCGGCAAGACCAACGAGATGTTCACGACCGTCCTGCTCAACCTCGCCCTCTTCGCCAGCGACTTCGCCCTCAACGCGAACAGCCACCTGCGCATCCTCGACCCCCTGATGGGCGGCGGCACCACCCTCTTCGTCTCGCTCGTGCGCGGCTACGACGCCATCGGCATCGACCGCGAGAAGGACGACTTCGACACCACCAACGCCTTCGTTATCCAGTTCTTCAAGGAACTCCACGTCCCCTCGAAGCGCGTCGAAGAGCGCGTGAAAGGCTCCGGCCGCCGCGCGCTCTTCACCGTCGGCACGAAAGGCGCGACCCGCCTCTTCGGTCTCGTCCACGGCGACACCTACGACACCCCCGAGTTGCTGGTCAACCTGCCGGGCGGCGCACGCTTCCACGCCATCGTCGCCGACCTCCCCTACGGCATCCAGCACCAGGGCCAGATCGTCCGCTTCCTCGAAGCGGGCCTCCCCCGCTGGGCCAGCGTCCTCCGCCCCGGCGGCGCGCTCGCCCTCGCCTGGGAAGCCAGCGGCCCCAAGCGCCAGGAAGCCATCACCCTCGTCGAGCGTCACCAGGGCCTCAGCGTCATCAACACCCCGCCCTACGACGCCCTCGAACACCAGGTCGACCGCCAGATCCGCCGCCGCGACGTCCTCGTCATCCGCAAGGACTGACGAGGAGTGAAGAGAGAAGCGTGATGGCCCTGCGGGTCGACGATAGGGATGAAAATCGGCCGAGTTGCCGCCCGACTCGCGAGCACAGGGCTATTTTCGGGAGAAGAGAGAAGAGAGTACCGAGGCGTCGTACATCGTAAGAGGGGGTGGATTCTTCGCTACGCCCAAGATGACACCCCGGAGGCCCCGCCCCACCCTTGTCATCCTGAGCGCAGCGAAGGATCCATCCCCTTTCTCTCCTCTCTCCTCTCTCCTCACGCCCCCGTGCGACTGTCGCCGAAGCGCTGCCAGATGGCGGCGGCGTACTTGATGCCGTTCAGGTAGTGGTCGAGCGTGATGAACTCGTTGGCGGCGTGGCCGCGCCAGGCGGGCGGGCCGACCCCGGTCCCGGCGGCGGGGATGCCGCCGAGCCGCCCGCCGAGCCAGACCCCTTGCCGCCCGGAGGCGTCGCCGGTGGGGCGCACGGCCGGTTCGCCGCCATAAACCTCGCGCGCGGCACCGATCACGATCTCGGCGAACGGGTTGTCGAGCGCGGTGCGCGACGGCTCGATCCAGCTGTCCTGCTCGACCTCGAAGTCGGCGCAGCCATGCTCGTCGAGGAATTGCCGCAGCGAGGCCATGATGGCGGCCGGATCCTGGTCGGCGACGAGGCGGAAGTCGATCCGGCAGGCGGCGCGGCTCGGCAGCACCGTCTTGCGCCCCTCGCCCATCCAGCCGGTGGCGAATCCGGCGATGTTGCAGGTGGGGGTGAAGAGCAACTGCTCGAACGCGGCCAGGCCGCTGACCCCGCCGAGGAAGCGCTCGACGCCGAGGTCGCGCATTTGCACCTCGTCGTTCCAGCCGGTGCGCGCCAGGGCGGCGCGGTCGGTCGCGGTGACGGGGCGGATCGCGTCGTAGAAGCCGGACAGATTCACGCGTCCATCCGGCCCCTTCAACGCATTCAGCGCCCAGATCAGCCGCCAGGCGGGGTTCTCGACCAGCCGCGCGCGGGCCGAGTGGAGGTCCGCCTGCGCCCCGCGCACGCGGATATCGACGTAGAGCAGGCCGCTGGAGCCGAAGCTGATCTGCGGGCGGTTGCCCGCCTCGAAACCGCCGTCGAACGAGAGCGCGGCGTCGGCGGCGAGCAGGTCGGTGTTGGCTGCGACGAAGGCGGGCAGGCTCGGACTGCCGCTCTCTTCCTCGCCGTCGAAGAGGAATTTGACGTGGCAGGGGAGTGGCACCCCGGCGCTGCGGAAAGCGTCCACCGCCTTCAGGTGGGCCAGCAGATTCCCCTTGGCGTCGGTCGCGCCCCGGCCGATCAGCCGGTCGCCCACGATATCCGCGCCGAACGGCGGGTGATCCCACTCCTCGACCGGGTCGGGCGGCTGCACGTCGTAGTGGTTGTAGATGACGAGGGTGGGCGCGTCGGGGTTCGGCGCGCGGATCTCGCCGAACACAACCGGCAACCCCTCGGTCTCCATCACGCGCGCGGCGATCCCCAGGTCGCCCATCATCTCGACCAGCAACTCGGCGCACTCGCGCACGCCGATCCGTTGCGACGAGATACTCGGTTGGCGCACCACCCGCTGCAAGTCGGCGATGAACCGCGCACGCTCCCGATCGACCGCCGTGTAGACCATCGTCAGGTCCGCCATCGCACCTCCATCCGTGTACCGGTAGCACCAGCATCGCCCGATTGTCGCAACGGCGGCAGGCAGGGTCAAGCGCGCGGGTGCCGCCCCGACCCGGGTGTGTGGCACGATATGTGCCCGTATGTAAGCAGAGGAACGATCCGACGAGTCAGGGTAGGAATGCAGATGGAACAGCAGAACGACGTTCAACCCGACGTTACCGCCACCGAAATCCAGGCCATTGTCGACCTTGTCGACGCGAACATATCGCCCATCGCCAACGCCGAAGCGTGGGAGGCGGAGTTCGTCGCGCGCCAGCACGATGAGAGCGATCCACCGCCGCAATCGAGCGATCAGGAGTTGGACAAGGTGATCGAACTCTCCACCACCCGCGCCTGACAAGAACGGCGATGTTGCCCGTCGCACTGGCGGGATGGGTGCGCCTCGGCACGTACGAACTGTGCGAAACGAGAGACTCCGGCGAACCTTTGTCCGTTCTATAGGATGATGGCGGGAGATTGCTCCCGGCGAGGTGAGTGGCCGGGCGACGGCCCGGTGAGGGAGGGACAGCCGTATGCAACGTCGCGCAACCAGGCGGCTCGTCGCCGTCGCGGCAGTCTTGGTGCTCCTCTGTAGCTTCGCCCCGGCGGCGCTCGGGGCCGGGGCGGCAGTTGACCAGGCGAAAATCTACATGGTCGCCGTCGGGGACAACGGGCAGTCGGGCGAGAAGATCGGCTGCGGCGACAGCCTGATCCCGGTCACGCGCGATATCCCGTCGGGCCTGACGACGACGGGGAAGATCAAGGCGCTGCTGGAGCTGCTCTTCTCGCTCAAGGATCGCGACTACGGGCAGTCGGGTCTCATCAACGCGGTCTACACGTCGAACCTGAGCGTCGCCAGCATCGACATCCAGGGTTCGACGGCGGCCATCTACCTCACCGGCAACGTGTCGGTCGCCGGGGTCTGCGACGAGCCCCGCGTGGAGGGGCAGATCGCGGCGATCGCCAGGCAGTTCCCGGGCATCACGAACGCGATCATCATCTTTAATGGCGGATCGCTCTTCTCGAACGCGGGCAGCATCAGCTTCCCGCAGACCGGGCACCGCGTCGAAGCGCCGTTCTTCCCCTACTGGCAGGATCAGGGCGGTCTGCCGATCTTCGGCTACCCGCTGACCGACCAGTTCGTGCAGGATGGCTACCGGGTGCAGTATTTCGAGCGGCAGCGCCTGGAATACCACCCCGAGAACCAGGCCCCCTACACCATCCTCTTCGGGCTCAGCGGCCTGCAGACGGCCCAGCGGCGCGGCCTGACCGGGACGGCACCGTTCGCGCCCAAGCCGGCGTTCCCCGCCAACGACTGCGAGTTCTTCCCGCAGACCGGGCACAACGTCTGCGGCGGCTTCCGCACCTACTGGCACAGCTACGGACTCGACTTCGGCGAGCCGGGGTTCAGCGTCCGCGAGTCGCTGGCACTCTTCGGCTTCCCGATCAGCGAGCCGTTCGAGGAGAAACTGGAGAACGGCCAGACCTACACGGTGCAGTACTTCGAGCGCGTGCGCATGGAGTACCACCCCGAGAACCAGCCCCCGTACAACATCCTGCTCGGCCGGCTCACCGCCGACCTCATCCCACCCGGCCGGTAACCACGGCGTAATCGAGGGCGGCGGGCCGCATTGCCCGCCGCCCTTTTCCTCTGGGATCGCCGGGGCACTCGTAGGGGCGCTGGAAGCGCCCTGCTCTGCTTGGCAACCGCTAGCCACACGAAGCAGGGCGGTTCGCGAACCGCCCTGCAAATCGCCCCTTCGGCTGGACGGCCAGGACGCGCCGACGATCTGCGCCAGGAGGCCGCCCAGTTCGGTGTAGTTGCGGTTGCCCAGGCCGGCCGCGCTCGCCGTGCCGTAGAGCTGGTAGGCGACGGCACCGGTCGCCAGCGGGGCGCGCGTCTCCGCGCCGAGCGCCAGCGCGAGGCCGACATCCTTGCGCATCAGGTCGAGCCGGAAGCCGACCGGCAACGGCGTGGGCGAGAGGAGGGCGGGCGCGGCCCCGGTGAGCGCGCGGGACGCCCCGGAACTGGCCGCGATCACCTCCACCAGCAGCGAGAGGTCGGCACCCGCCAGCGCGCCGAGCGTCAGCGCCTCGCCGACGAGCACGTTGTTCGCCCCGGCGAGATACTGGTTGCAGAGCTTAAAGACCTTGCCCATGCCGACCGGCCCGACGTGATAGATGTTCTTGCCCATCGCCTCGAAGACCGGGCGGCAGGCAGCGAGGGCGGCGGCGTCGCCACCGACCATGATCGACAGCGTCGCATTCTCCGCCCCGCCACGCCGCCGCCGCTGACCGGAGCGTCGAGCATCGCCACGCCGCGCGCTGCGGCGCGCTCCCCGATCCGGCGCATCCAGCCCAGGCGAGGCGGTGCTCAGTTCGATCAGCGTGCCACCGGGGCGCAGCGCCTCCAGCGCGCTCTCCGCCCCGAGCAGCACGGCCTCGATCTCGGCGTCGGCGGGCAGGCAGGTCAGCAGCACGTCGCTCGCCGCCGCCACCGCGACCGGGTCGCCCAGGCGGGTGCCGCCCTCGCCGGTGAGCGTCGCCGCTGCGGCGTCGCGACGGGTGCAGAAGGCGAGGGGAAATCGGCGCGCAGCAGGTTGCGCGCCATCGGTAGCCCCATCGCGCCGACCCCGATGAAGCCGACTCGCGGCATCTCCGCGCTCATCTCGCCCTCCTTTGCTCTCGCTGATTGCCCCGGCGAAGGGCCGGGATGCGGCGGCATTGTAGCATCGGCGTGGCTCGGGGACGGATCCTTCGCTGCGCTCAGGATGACAGGGGCAAGGCACTGCTTTTCCTTGTCATCCTGAGCGCAGCGAAGGATCCGTCCCCCCCCTTACGACTGACGACTGACGACTGACGACTCGTCTACCCGACTACCCGACTATCCGACTGCCCGACTCGCGCTAAAATGCGCCCGTGGCGAGGGGCGTGAGGGATGCCGCAGCGCCACGCGACGCCGGGACGCGGCGAGAAAGGGGGCCGGATGGCCGACTGGTCCGAGGGCGATCTGCCGATTGGCGGGATCGCGATCCACTACTACCGCATGGGCGACCGGGCGAAACCGCCGGTGGTCCTGCTGCACGGCTTCACCGATGCGGGGATCTGCTGGGGCCGCCTGGCGACCGACCTCGCGCCCGACTACGACGTGATCGCGCTCGACGCCGCCGGGCATGGCAAGTCGGGCGGGTTGGAGCACGGTTTCCGCGCCCGCGCGATCTCCGACGTGATCGCGGCGATCGATGGGTTCGGCCTGGAGCGCCCGGCGCTGATCGGGCACTCGATGGGGGGCGCAACAGCCTCCGGCGTCGCCGCCGTGGCGTCGGATCGGCTACGCGGCATCGTGCTGGAGGACCCGCCCTGGCGCGAAGGCCCGCCCGCCCCGCGCGGCCCAGAGGTGGTCGAGCGGATGCGCGCGTTCAAGGAGTTGTCGGCCGAGGAGCGCTACGCGAAGGCCGCGCAAGATCAGGCCCACTGGGCCGAGAGCGAGCGCATCCCCTGGGCCGACAGCAAGGGGCAGCTCAATCTCGGCGTCTACGACGAGGTGGTCGATTTCGGGCGACCGCCCTGGCGCGAGACCGTCGCCAAGATCACCTGCCCCACCCTGCTGATCACCGCCGACCCCGAGCGCGGCGGCATCGTCACCCCCGAGACCGCGCAGGAAGCGACCACCTCTGGCGCACCGGGCGGGTGGTCCACATCCCCGGCGCGGGGCACAACATCCGGCGCGACCGGTACGAGCCGTTCCTCGCGGCGATGACGGGGTTCCTGGGGGAGATTTAGCGGCGATTGACCGCCCGCCTTATCCTCGCAAACGCAAACAGCGCGGGCGGCCCGGTTGGGCCGCCCGCGCTGTTATGTCACCTTGCCGCTACTTCGGCAGATACCGCATCGGGTCGCGGTAGACGCCGTTGAGGATGACGCTGAAGTGGCAGTGCGGGCCGGTCGAGTTGCCGGTGGAGCCCATCGACAGGATCAACTGGCCGCGCGACACGCGCTGCCCGACCGAGACGTGGATCGCCGAGGCGTGGCCATACTCGGTGACGAAGCCATTGCCGTGGTCGATCACCACCGCGTTGCCGAGGCCACCCTTCCACCCGGCGTAGGTCACCACACCCCCATCCGCCGCCACGATCGGTGTGCCGATCTTATTGGCGATGTCGATGCCGTTGTGCCCGCCGGGTCCGTAGAAGGCGACGTTGCCGCCGAAGCCCTGCGTCAGGCTGCCCTGCGCGGGCCAGATGAAGCTCCCGGTGGCGCTCGCGGCCGGGGCGGCCTGGGCCACAGGCTGCGGCGCGGGTGCGGCCGGCGCGGCGGGCGCGGTCGAGGCGGGAGCCGTCGGATGTTCCGCTGGCTGTTCCGCTGCGGGAGCGGCGGCCGGGATGGACGCCGCCGCGACTTGCGGCGCGGAGGGCGCGGCGCGGACGCTGGCCGCGCGGTCGGTCGCGCTCAGGTAGCTGGCGCGCACGAAGCCGCTCGCGCCGTCGTAGTCCACGCCGTACCAGGCGTTCCCCTCGCCATCGGTCACCGGGCCGGAGACCACGACCAGGACAGTGCCCTCGTCGGCGGCGGCGACGACACCGCCGTTCAGCCCGGCCTCCTCGCGGAGGCGCAGGTTCCAGCCGCCGGTGTTGCTGACTTCCACATGCGCGCCGACCGCGAAGCCGGCGGCCTCGGACACGCCGATGGCCGCGCCCGACTGGCGCGCGGTCACGGCGCGGTCGGTGGCGTTCAGGTAGGCGGCACCGGCGTAGCCCTGCACCCCGTCGTAATTCACGGCGTACCAGGCGTTGCCCGCGCCGTCCAGGGTCGGGCCGTCGAGAATCTGCACCACCGCACCCTCGGGGGCGACGGCGAGAGTCGCCGCGTCGAGGGCGCTCGCCGCGCGCACGCGCAACGGCCAACCGCCGGTGTTGCCAACCTCGGCATTCCCCCCGGCGGCGACGCCCGCCCCCGCAGCGGCGACGGCAGCGGCTGGTTGCCGCTCGCTCAGTTCGGCGTCGGTCCAGCTCAGGTAGGCGGCGCTGGCGTAGCCGGTACTGCCGTCATACTCCACGGCGTACCAGGCGTTGCCGCTGGCGTCGGACAACGGACCATCGAGGACGCGCAGGACGGCCCCCTCGGGCGCAGCGTCGAGCGTGGGCGCGTCGAGATTCCCCGCCGCGCGCAGGCGCACGGGCCAGCCGCCGGTGTTGCTGACTTCGACGTGCTCACCGATGGTCAGCGCCAGCGCCTGGCGGTTGGTCGCGGGGCCGAGGACTCGCCGCTGGCCGCGCCGAGGTAATCGCCGACCGCCCAGCCGCTGACACCGCCATAGGTGACGGGATACCACGATCTGCCCGCCGTTGAGACGCGGCGCGCCGGTGATCGCGACGGAGGCCCTTCCGGCAGCACGGCGAGGATCGCGGCCGAGAGGTCGGCCCCATCGCGCAGGTGCAAGCCATCGCCGCCGGTCCCGACGACCGCCTTGGCCTCGGTCGCCCGCGTTTGCGACGCGGCCGGTTCATTGGCGAGCGCGGCCGGGGCGCGGTCGGCACTGACCAGGAAGGTGGCGAAGACGTAGCCGGTGGTGCCGTTGGCATCGATGCGATACCAGAGGTTGCCGTCGTCCCCGGCGACGGGGCCGTCGAGAATGGTGACGCTGGTACCCGCGGTGAGGTGGGTGAGGACGGTGTACTGGTAGCCCGCGTCGGAGCGGAGGAGGATGACGTCGCCACCGGTGTTGGCGATCACGGCCTTGTCGCCGCTGGCGAGGTCGGTATCGGCGAACGCCGGCGTGGTGCCGCCGAGCAGGAGCAGGCTGGCGAGGAGTAAAGCGAGTACTCCCCGCACGCGTATGAGCGCGGGCATCGGTCCATCCTCCCTGTGTGTTCCCCGGCGCTCTGGCGGGCGTCCGGGCTGGCGGGTGTGGGTGTTCCCTCCGATCTTGCTGCGGCGCGCGGCCCTGACGGTGGACCGCCCGCTCGATTCGATCGCCGCGCCCGACGAGCGCGCGACGATGGCGCACAACAGACAAACGCCGCGACATGCGGCGCACACGACGCTGCGAGAGGCATCTCGCGCGGCAAACGGATGCTGGGAGCGGGCGAAATCGGGGCGTGACGCGCGAGGTGTGGGCTGTATTCGTAAGGGTGTCAGCCACGCAGGCTGCGCTAAACACCCGCAGCCTAACACGGTGATGGGTTATTGTCAATTGCCAAGATGTCAAGCTGCGTGATGTCAAGTTGGAGAGATGCAGATTTTGGAGCGCCGCCCCTCGGTCAAGAGAGCACGCGAATCAGCGCATTTTGCGCCCACTACGACGCGTCTCAGCCCGCGCAGGCGGGCTTCGCGGCGACCAACGGGAGCCTTCAGCCCAGGTCTTTGGACCTTGGGGCGACGTGGCCGGGCAACCCCCATCACAACGCCCCCTACCCGCGCAAATCGTAGATAGCGCGCTCAAATTCGGCGAAGAGATCGAGCACCGGCTGGTCGCAAAACGGCAGGATCTGGTCAGCACGAAGCCCGCGATACGCCGTGCAGGATCGAGCCAGAAGTAGGTGTTGTACATCCCGGCCCAGGCCCAGCTCCCGGCGCTCCGCCCGGTCGGCGCGAGGTCGGTCGTGAGCATCCCGGCCAGCCCCCACCGCTTGGCCATGCCGGGGAAGAACAGGCCATGATTGGAACGATCCGGCCTGACCGAGTGGAGGTCGCCCGCGTCCAGTTCGCCGACGTGGTTCTCCGCCAGCAGCGCGACCGTCTCGGGCTGGAGCACGCGCCCCCCGTCGAACTGACCGTCGCCCAGCAGCATTTGCAGGAAGCGCACGTAGTCTGCCCCGGTCGAGAAGAGGCCGCCGCCACCGCCGAAGACCGCCGGGCGCTCGGGGAAGGTGTCGGCGAGCGCCTCCAGTTCGCCATCGGGATGGCGCTGGTAGCAGGTCGCCAGGCGCGCGCGCAGGTCGGGGCGGAGCAGGAAGCTGGTGTCGCCCATGCCGAGCGGGTCGAGGATGTTGGCGCGGAAGAAGTCTTCGAGCGACTGCCCGCTGATCCGCTCGACCACGCGCCCGGCCCAGTCGGTGTTCGCCCCATACTCCCAGCGCTCGCCCGCGTCGCGCACCAGCGGCAATTCGAGCGCGGGATCCCTCGACTCAGGCGCTGCTGGTAGCGTTGCAGATCGGCGTTCCAGACCGGGTAGGCGAATCCGGCGGTGTGGGTCAGCAAATGGCGCAGCGTGATCGCCCGCCGTGGCGCGCGAAAGTGCGGCGCTCCGGCGTCATCGAACCCGGCGAGCACCTGAATCGCGGCCAGCTCGGGCACCCGCTCGCCAAGCGGTTCGTCCAACGTCAGCTGGCCCCGCTCGACCAGTTGCAGCGCCGCGACGGAGGTGATCGGCTTCGTCATCGACATGATCGCGAAAACTGTATCGAGACCCATCGCCGGTGCCGCGCCGAACGCGCGCTGGCCGAACGCCCCTCGTAGAAGACGCCGTCCGCATCGGCGGCCAGCGCGACCACCCCGGCACCGCGCCCGCCGCCACGGCACGCGCCAGCACGCCATCAACTCCCGTTGCTACGGCCATCTTCCCCTCCAACCAGCGTCGGAATCGCTCGCCGCTCCGCCCCGTCGGTCATCAGATGAGTGGATGTGAGATTTGGCGACTATACCGGAGCGCGACGGTACGGCGCAAGCCGCCGCTGCACGATCTCACCGCGAGGGGTAGACTGGCGGCAGACGAACCGACCTGACCAGGGAGAAGTCACATGCCGCAGCCCGACTGGTATCTCGACGAACTGGCGCACGCGGGGCCGGAACACCTCGACCCGGCCTACACCGCCACCTACGACGCCAAGGCGCAGACCGACCCTGCCCCGGACGTGGCGGCGCTCCGCGCGCTCGGCCTGAACGAAAGTAGCACGCTGGTCGACCTCGGCGCGGGCACGGGCACCTTCGCGCTCGCCGCCGCGCCCCACTGCCGCCGCGTGGTGGCGGTCGATGTGTCGCCCGCGATGCTCCCGCTGATTCGCGCCCAGGCCGAGGCGCGCGGCCTGGGCAACGTGGAGGTCGTCCACGCGGGCTTCCTCAGCTACGCGCACCAGGGGGCACCGGCCGACTTCGTCTACTCGCGCAACGCCCTGCACCACCTGCCCGATTTCTGGAAGGGGGTCGCGCTCACGCGCGTCGCGGCGCTGCTGCGGCCGGGCGGCATCTTTTTCCTGCGCGACCTCGTCTACAGCTTCGAGCCCGCCGAGGCGAGCGCGCGGTTCGAGCCGTGGCTCGCCAACGCGCCCGCGCGCCCGGAAGCGGGCTGGACCCGCGCCGAGTTGGCCGAGCACATCCGCACCGAGTACAGCACCTACAATTGGCTGCTGGAGCCGCTGATCGAGCGCGCGGGCTTCGCCATCCAGGATGTCAACACCAGGGGAGCCTTCGCGGCCTACACCTGTGTGAAAAACGCGGGCGGCTGAAATCATTACTGAGGCGGACTTCGCCTGCATGACCGCCGCTCAGGCGTGCGGTGCTATACTCCGCGCCGGGGATTTGCCGGGCAGAATTGACGATGGGGAGGGTTCGATATGGCGAACGAGTCACCGTCCGTGCGCGATGCGCGACCACCGATCGGCGTGCTCGTCTCGCTGCGCCCGACAGGTCTCGGGGCGGAAGTGGACGCGATCGTTCAGGAACTGACGGACCGTGCGATGGGCGCGATAGAAACTGCTGGTGGCACCCCGACCCTCGTGGACATCAGCGCCCCGGATCGCGGCCCGGAATCATTGCAGGGAGACTTCGCGGGGCTGCTCATCCTCGGTGGCGCGGACGTCGATCCCACGCTCTACGGTGCGGTGCCCGATCCCACGGTGTGGGGCGTGGATACCGACGCGGATCGCTACGAGATCGCCGCAGTGCGCGGCGCGCTCGACAGCGGCACGCCGACCGTCGGCATCTGCCGGGGGATGCAGGTGATCAATGTGGCGGCGGGCGGCACGCTCATCCAGGATCTGGGCGCGGAGACGACGCACCACGGCCCTGCCGATGCCATCATGGTGACGCAGCGGGTGCGCGTCGCGCCGGACTCGCGCCTCGGCCGCATCCTGCAGCGGGAGGAGGTCCCGGTGCGCACGGGGAATCACCAGGCGGTGGACCGGGTCGCGGACGGCTTCACGGTCGTCGCGCGGGCCGCCGATGGCGTGGTCGAGGCCATCGAGCACGCCAACACCTGGGTCATCGGCGTGCAGTGGCACCCGGAGGACCCCGCCGCCGATGAACGCGACCTGATGGCCATCACGCGGGCGCTCGTCACGCGCGCCGCCGCGCGATAGGGGAACGACGGGGGCAGGCGGTATCGCACCGCCCGCCGCCCACCTCCCTCACCTCGAACAGCCCTACAGACCGGGCAGCAACGCGTCGCAGGCCAGCACCGCCTCCAGCGCCGGATCGCGGTTCTCGGCGTAGGCGGCGAAGGTGGGCGGCGCGCAGAGGCGCGGCGCGATCCAGGTGCGGTGATCCATCGGCCAGGAACTCTGCCAGTAGAGGTCGGAGATCGTCCCCTTCAACTGGCTGCTGGAACCGCTGATCGAGCGCGCGGGCTTCGCCATCGAGCACGCCAGCGCCAGCGCAGCCTTCGCGGCGTATACCTGCGTGAAAAAAGCGGGCGGTTGAAGCCGCGCCTCGCAGGCGCTCACGCGCCACGAAACCCGCCTACGCGGGTTGGGACTCAGTCCGCGCAGGTGGACTTCGTGGCCCCGCAGGGCCTGCGAGGCGCGGCTTCAGACCGACCCCGCCCCGGGCGCTGATTACACCGTAAACGGATAGGTCTCGGGCGCTTCCCCCGTTTCCCAGCCCGCCGTGCGCTCCAGCGGTTCGACGGCGGTCGTCTCGTCGAGATGGATCAGCGCGTCGAACTGCTCGGGGAGCCGAGCGTGGAAATAGTGGCTCCAGCGCTCGGTCTCGGGGCGGTAAATCACGCCGATCGCGCGCTCCAGGCGGGCTTCGCGCAAGACCTCCGCCGCGCCATCGCCGCGCAGGGGCAGCAGGAAGCGCGGCGAGCCGAGTTCGTGGAAGAGGGCTTCGTAGCTGCCGGGCAGGCCGGGGCGGACCCACTTCCGCTTTGCCGGTTCGTCCCAGTTGTCGGCGGCCGTGACGGTGCCGTGGTCGGTGCTGAAACCGATCAGCGCCGCCTCCCGGCCCCACCGCTCGCGCACCAACTGGCCCACGTTCAGTTCGCCCCCCTCGCCCAGCTCCGTCGCCCGCGCGTCGCCGAGGTGGGAGTTGTGCGCCCAGACGACGATTTTCGTGCGCCCCGCCCGGCGGTCAAGGTGGACGACGAGCGCGTCAAGCGTCTCAGCCATGTGCGTGTCGCGCAGGTTCCACGACGAGACGCGCCCCCGGAACATCGCGCGGTAGTAGCGCTCGGCGTTGCGGACCAGCCGCGCGTTCTGCTCGGCGTGGAAATGCTCGTCCTCGGCCAGTTTGCCGTCGTGGTGGGCCAGATCGCCCGCCCGGCGCTGCAACTCGACCAGTTGCGCCACGACCTCGTCCTCGCACGGCTCGGCCGTGCCCGCGCTGGTGGCATAGCCATATGCCTGGCTATCCTGGCGAAAGTGCTCGAAGCAGCCGTAGCGCTGCCGCGCCCGCTGCGCCGCCTCGGGGTCGGTGCGGTCCAGGTAGTCGACCACCGCCGCCATCGAGCCGTAGAGGCTGTAGAGATCGAGCCCGTAGAAGCCAACCCCTTGCGAGTCACCCGGCAGCGCCGCGTTGTGCGCCCGCAGCCAGCCGACGAAGTCGCGCACGACCGTGTTGCGCCACATCCAGGTCGGGAAGCGCAGGAACCCGCCGAGCGCCTCCTCCGCGCTGGCGTCGTCGCCCAGCCCGCGCACCCAGCGGTTGACGCGGTAGGCATCCGGCCAGTCGGCCTCGACCGCCACGGCCGTGAATCCACGTTCCGCGATCAGCCGCTGCGTGATCGTCGCCCGCTCCCGGTAGAACTCGTGCGTGCCGTGCGACGCCTCGCCGAGCAGCACGAAGCGCGCCTCGCCGATCAGTTCGAGCAGCGCATCGTAGTCGTCGTCTGCGCCGGTGAGCGGGCGTGCCGCCTCGCGCAACGATAGGGTCGCAGCCATCGCACTCCTCGCTTACGCGGCAGGGTCAGCCGGAGACCGGGGGCGCATTGCCCGCCGCCGCGCCGTCGCGCTCGGACCAGACCGCCGCGAGCAGGGCGCGCACCTCGTCGTCGGTCGTCTCGGAGAAATCCTCGTACCACTGGCCGACAGCGTAGAACGGCTCGGGCATCGCGGCGCAGACGACCTCGTCGGCCTCGGCGCGGAGCAGCGCGCAGACCGACGGCGCACCGACCGGCACCGCCACGACCAATCGCGCCGGGTCCTGCCCGCGCACCGCCGCCACCGCCGCGCGCATCGTCGCCCCGGTCGCCAGCCCATCGTCCACCAGGATGACGACCCGGTCGCGCACCTCGGGCGGCGGGCGGTCGCCTCGATAGGCCCGCTCCCGACGCGTCAGCTCGCGCCCCTCGCGCAGCGCGATCACGTCGATCAGCTCGGGCGGCAGCGCTAACTCCCGCAACAGCGCGTCGTTGTAGATGCACGAGCCGCCGGTCGCAAGCGCACCGAAAGCCAGCTCCTCGTGCCCCGGCACCCCGAGCTTGCGCACCAGGAACAGGTCGAGCGGCGCACCGAGCGCGCGAGCGACCTCGTAGGCGACCGGCACACCGCCGCGCGGCAGGCCGAGCACCAGGGCGCGCGGGTCGCCCGCGTAGGCCAGCAGCCGGGTCGCCAGTTGTCGCCCGGCATCGCGCCGGTCGTCATAGGGAAGCGTCATCAGGGCCCCCAGCGTCAGGCCCGATCCCGAACGGCGGTCGCCCCCTGGTGGCGGGCGCAGTGGGCACAGCAGTAGAGTGCCCCGCCCTCCTCCACGCCGTGGCCGATGATCTTGCAGCCACAGTGAGCACAAACCGGGGCCAGCGCGTGGATTGCGCACTCGAAGCTATCGAAGGTGCGCGGCTGTTCGCCCGGCCGCATCACCTGGAAGGCCTTGTCATAGTCATTGCCACACACATCGCAGCGTGCCATCGCGCACCTCCTTGGTTGCGCGGCGGCGCGGCATCTCCTGCCAGCACCACCGCACATTTCCTTGTGCAAGCGCGGTGCCACACGTCGCGCAAGGTGGGATTACAGGCCGGGCAGCAATGCGTCGCAGGCCAGCACCGCCTCCAGCGCCGGATCGCGGTTCTCGACATAGGCGGCGAAGGTAGGCGGCGCGTAGAGGCGCGGCGCGATCCAGGTGCGGTGATCCATCGGCCAGCTGCTCTGCCAGTAGAGGTCGGAGATGGTGCCTTTGAGCTTGCTGTAGGGCAACTCGAACGGGATCGACTCGCCGACGAAGTTCGGGCACGATCCGGTCGGTTCCCCGGCGAAGATCGCGTTGGTGTGGCGCTCGATCAGCGTGGCGAAGTTCTGCGCCGCCGAGAAGGTCCGCCGCCCGACGATCACGAAGAGCCTGCCCCGCTGATTGATCGTGTCGCAGCCGATCAGCCTGTGCAGCAGCGGCATCTCCAGAAACGTATTGCCCCCATTGTTGAAGCGCAGATCGATCACCAGCTTCTCGACCGGGTGCTCCGCGATGAAGCGGAAGAGGCGCGTCGTGAACTCGGCCAGACTCTCCTCCACGCCATCGCGCACCCGGTTGAACTGGAAGTAGACCGTGCGCTCCTCGGCGAGGTAGTCGAACCAGAAGAAGGTCCCGGCATTCCGCAGGTAGTGCGGCGGCGGGGTCGGCAGCGTGTCGGGCAGATAGCGCCAGCCGACCGGCGCGGGGATCGCGAACCAGATATCGGGCTGCGTCTCGTCGGTCGCCAGCGTCACCGTGCGCTCCTGAACGTCCCGGTCGCGCAGCGCCAGCTCCACCCGGCGAGGCTCGGGCACCAGCCCGAGCGCGTGGAGCAGCGGCAACTCGCGCAGATGGTAAGGGAACATCTGCTTCGGCCACTGGAGGTTGTCGCGGGCGATCAGCGGATCGAGCGCGCGGAAGAGCTCGTCCACCGGGTGCCCGCCGAGCGTCACCACCTGCGCCCCGAGCAGCGCCTCGTGCTCCAGCGCGGTGGCGACGACGAACAGCCCCTCCGCGAAGAGGTAGAACTGCACCGGCAGCGTCTGGCGGAACTCGGGCAGCGCGGTGAGGTCGCGAAAGCGCGTGTGCCCATCGTTGACCAGCCGCAGCAGCTTCATCAACTCCGCGACGATCTGCCCATCGGTCAGGGTCGGGATGGACTCGCGCAGCGCCGCGACCCGCGCATCGAACTCGGCCTCCGAGACAAGCTCGAACGGGGCATAGCCGAGCCGCTTTACCTCGCGCACCAGCAGCGCCAGGTCGCCCCGCCAGCCCTCGTCGCGCGACAGGCCGCTCGTATCGGTCAGCACGACCAACTCGCGAAACTCCGCGCTGTCCCGGAGCGAGGCAAAGGCGGGATCGTTCTGCGCGTGGACGACGTGCCGGAAGCCGAGATCGAACGCCAGTCGCAGTTCGGCGAGCGCCTGATCGCGATCCCCCAGGCGCGCACGACAGCGAGCCATTGCGTAGACCATCTCCGCAGGCATCCGAAAGCCGAGCTCGAACGCCCGCTCGTAGGCTTCGATGGCGCGCTCATACGCGCCACAGCCGAAGCACGCCTCGCCCAACAGCTGCCAGAACTCCGCATCGAACGGATTCGCCTCAACCATCGCTTCCCAGAGCGGCATCGCATCGCGCCACGTCTCGGCGCGACTCGCCGCCCGCGCGCGGGCCAGCGTGCGCAGCATCGTCACGGTCTCATTGGCAGCCATCGCTCCTCCTCTTGGGTCGGCGGGCGGCGGGAGAGTTAGCAGCCAGCCGGGAGCCGCCCCGCACAGGGCACAGCGTAGCGCATCGGCGGCGGAAACGACACAATCGGCGATCCCGCATCGCGAGGAACGCGGAATATCCGGCGAGGCCACAGTGTTCGACAAAGCGAAGCGCGGCACGCGTGGCACGGACCTTGTTCCTGGGGCCGGTTAGCCTCCCTGAGCGTCAGGGAACGCGCTTACACCAGCAGGTTTGCCCGTAAGGACTCACACGGGACTCCTACACACTTGACAGGACGCATACCTCGTCACCTCTGCCCGACTGCCCGACTACCCGACTACCCGACTACCCGACTCACCACCGCCGCCTCTTGTGTCCCGCCCACACGAATGCTACTATACCCTGTACGTACACAGGTTCGGGGGAGCGAGAGGCGAAAAAGCATGGTAGGCGGGATGCACATCGACCAGACCTGGAAGATCGTGCTCAGCGATCTGCGCGACCGGGGGCGCATCCAGCAGCGCGAGTTCATCACCTACCTCGAACGGACGCGCCTCCTCGCGCTCGATAAGGACGCGGGCAAGGCGGTCGTCGGCGCGCCCGACACCTTCGCCGTCGAGAACCTCACCAAGAAGTATCGCGAGAAGATCGCCGGCAGCCTGCGCGCCGTCGTCGGCCGCACGGTCGAGGTCGAGTTCAGCGTCCTCAATAGCGACCTTCCGGTGCCGTCCGCCAAACCGGCGAGCGCCGGAAAGTCTCGCGGCAACGCAGACAATGCCCCCGCCCCGAAGCCCGGCATCGGTACCCCCCCGCCCCAGGCGAACAGGACGGTCGCGCCGCCGCTCCCCGCCGCGCAGCAACTCGAACTCGGCAACGACGGGCTCAACCCGCGCTACCTCTTCAGCACCTACATCGTCGGCCCGAGCAATCGCCTGGCGCACGCCGCCAGCCTCGCCGTCGCCGACAATCCCGGCGGCGTCTACAACCCGCTCTTCATCTATGGCGGCGTGGGACTGGGCAAGACCCACCTGCTGCACGCCACCGGCCACCACGCGCGGGCGCGCCTCGGTGGCAACCTGCGGGTCCTCTACCTGACCTCCGAACGCTTCACCAACGAACTGATCGCCTCGATCCGTTCCGGGAAGATGGAGGAGTTCCGCGACCGCTATCGCACCGTCGACATCCTGATGATCGACGATATCCAGTTCATCGCCGGGAAAGACTCGACCCAGGAGGAGTTCTTCCACACCTTCAACCATTTGCACCAGGCCGGCAAGCACATCATCCTCTCCAGCGACCGCCAGCCGAAGGCGATTGCCACGCTCGACGACCGGCTCCGGTCGCGCTTCGAGTGGGGCCTGATCGCCGATGTGCAGCCCCCCGACCTGGAGACGCGCATCGCCATCCTCCAGCAGAAGGGCGAGTCGAGCGGCATATCGATCCCGCGCGAAGTCCTCGACTACGTCGCGCAGAAGGTGCAGAGCAACATCCGCGAGCTGGAGGGGACGCTGAACCGGATCATCGCCCACGCGCAACTGGAGGGGGTGCCGGTCACGCTCGCCCTGGCGACCGGCGCGATGAACGATCCGCAACTGAACGCCAAGCGCAAGCTGATCACCTTGCCCCGCATCCTGGAGGCGGTCTCGCGCTACTACAACGTACACGAGCGCGATCTGAAGGGGAAAGGCCGCACGAAGGACATCGTCATCCCGCGCCAGGTCGCGATGTACATCATGCGCGAGGAGACCGACCGCTCGCTGGTGGACATCGGCGAACTGCTCGGTCGCGACCACACCACCGTCCTGCATGGCATCAACAAGACCGCCGACGACATCGAGCGTACCCCCGAGCGCCGCCAGGAAGTGCTCACCATCCGGGAACTGCTCTACGCGCCGGAGTCGGCGTAGCCTGTGAGGCGGTAGACCGTAGATCGCGATTCTCCTGCGAAGCGGCACGGTGTTCTGAAAACGCCACGCCGCTTCGCTCCTTTTGCCCGCTCTCCACGGTCCACCGCTCACGGAGTGGCCCCCGCGAATGGCTGCCAAGTGGCCCTGTGCGCTACCAACGGCGATGCGCTACCCTCTTCCCAGTATCGCCATCGCTCACACAATGGGAGGAGTACGCGCATGGCCGACGCACAGCCGCCCCTCGACAGCAGCCACTCTCATCGCCGCGTCACCGTGGCGCAGGGACGCGACTGGCCCCTGGCCCCCGGCAGCCTCGCCGCCCACATCCTGACCCACGGCACGCTGCTGGTCGAATACTACGCGCCCCATGGCACCGACACCCAGCGGCCGCACACGCGCGACGAGCTCTATGTCGTCATCAGCGGCACCGGCTGGTTCGTCAACGGCCCCGAGCGCCACGAGTTCGGCCCCGGCGACGTCCTCTTCGTCCCGGCTGGCGAGATCCACCGCTTCGAGGATTTCAGCGACGACTTCGCCGTCTGGGTCGTTTTCTACGGGCCGGAGGGTGGGGAGGCGGCGGGGTAGTGGGTCCGTGTGTCCGTGAGTCAGTGCGTCTGTGCTACCATCTGATGCACTGCTCCACTGGCGCACTGACACTCTGACACACAGGAGCCCGCCATGCCCCTCACCGATCAGCACCGCGCCTTCCTCGACCAGCCGCTGAACGCCATCGTCGCCACCCTGCGCGGCGATGGCTTGCCCTCGCAATCGGTCGTCTGGTTCCTGCGCGACGGCGACGATATCTGGATGAGCATCCGCCCGGAAAGCGTGAAGGTGCGGCACCTGCAACGCGATCCGCGCGTCTCTGTCCTCGTCCTCAGCGCCGATGGCACCGCCTACTTGCGCCTCGAAGGGACAGCGCGCGTCGTCGGTGAAGTCAATGACGACATGCGCTTCCAACTTATCAGCAAGTACCTTGGCGCAGAAAATGCGCGCGAGCGGATGCTTGCCCACCCGCTGCCCAGCCCCAATGCCTGCGTGCGCATCACCCCCGAGCGGGGAATCGGCCACCGGCTGGGCTAGTGCAGGAGGGTGACGATGGTCCGCATCTCTCGCGATCAG
>JAXLWN010000170.1:0-5245 GCA_046328475.1 Chloroflexia bacterium
AAGGTAACGCCAGCCACGGGCGGGAGACTGCTGTCGGTGTGATCGGTTCGTCGGGGGAGACCGCGACGCCAGCCCGGGGGGCTCGGGGCGCGCGGGATGGGAACGAGATGGGGGCCGCTATGCTGATCGGTGTGCCCAAAGAGATCAAGGACAATGAGAACCGGGTGGCGCTCACCCCGGCCGGGGTGGCCGAGTTGGCGCACCACGGCCACCAGCTCCTGGTGGAGCGCGGGGCCGGGATCGGCAGCGGTTTTGCGGACGACGAATACCTGGCCGCCGGGGCCGAGCTTGCGGAGACCCACGAGGAGGTCTTTGCTCGCGCCGCGATGATCATGAAGGTGAAGGAGCCGATCGCGCCGGAATACCCGCTGCTGCGCGAGGGGCAACTGCTCTTCACCTACCTCCACCTGGCTGCCGAGGAGGCGCTGACGCACGCGCTGGTCGAGCAGAAGGTCACGGCCATCGCCTACGAGACGGTGCAACTGGCCGACCGCTCGCTGCCGCTGCTGACCCCGATGAGCGAGGTTGCGGGGCGGATGGCGGTACAGGTCGGCGCGCACTATCTGGAGAAGACGCACGGCGGGCGCGGCCAGCTGCTCGGCGGGGTGCCGGGGGTGCGCCCGAGCAACGTGGTGATCGTCGGCGGCGGGGTGGTGGGGACCAACGCGGCGCAGATGGCGCTCGGCATGGGCGCGCAGGTGACGATCCTGGAGAAGAGCGCCGACCGGATGCGCTACCTGAGCGAGGTGCTGCACGGCAACCTCGTCACGGTGATGTCGAACCGCCAGAACATGGCCCACGCCGCATCGTATGCCGACCTGCTGATCGGCGCGGTCCTGATCCCTGGTGCGAAGGCCCCGCGCCTCGTCAGCGAGTCGATGGTGCGCGCGATGCGCCCCGGCGCGGTGGTGGTGGACGTGGCGATCGACCAGGGGGGCTGCATCGAGACGGCCCGGCCCACGTCGCACAGCGACCCGACCTATCTGGTTGACGGGGTGATCCACTATTGCGTGACCAATATGCCCGGCGCGGTACCGCGCACCAGCACCTATGCCCTGAGTAATGTGACCTTGCCCTACGCGCAGAAACTGGCCGACCAGGGGTTCGACGCGGCGGTTCGCGGCGACGCGGCCCTGGCGAGGGGGGTGAACGCCTACGCCGGGCGGATCACCTACGGCGCAGTCGCCGACGCCTTCGGATTGCCCCATACGCCGCTAGAGGAATTGCTGGCGTAGCACGGTTCGGGGTTCACGGTTCGAAAGTTTGAAGGTTCGAAGGTTGAACTTTTGAGCTTTCGAACCTTTGAACCTTGAACCGATCCTGCCGGTGCGGGCACCGCCATGCCCCGCACCGGTCGCACCACTGGACATTGAGGGGGGACGGTTGGAGCGAGGACAGTGATGGAGCAACATGTCGACCGCTTCCTGCAGTCGTTGCAGGCCGAGAAGGACTTTTCGATCAACACCATTTCCGCGTACCGGAACGATCTGAGCCAGTTCGTCGCGCAGCTGAGCGGCGAGCAGGGGGTGACGGCCTGGGGAGAGGTCAACAGGGATCACCTGGTCACCTACCTGCTCTACATGCGCGAGCGGAAGTATGCCGCCTCGACCATCGCCCGCAAGACGGCGGCGCTGAAGTCCTTCTTCCACCACCTGACCGAGCAGGGGGTGATTCCCGAGGATCCGTCCGAGTTGCTGACCTCCCCCAAGGTTGACAAGTATGTGCCGCGCGCGATCACGCCGGACGAGGTGGAGCGGCTGCTGGCGCAGCCCGCGAAGTCGTCCGGGGCGGAGGCGCTGCGCGACCGCGCGATGCTGGAAACGCTCTACTCGACCGGCGTGCGCGTCAGCGAGCTGGTTGCGCTCGATGTGGCCAGCGTCGATATGGCGGGCGAGCGGGTGCGCTGCGCGGGCAAGGCGGGGCGCGAGCGGATGATCCCGCTGAAGCCGACGGCGGTGCGGGCGTTGCGCGACTATCTCCAGCGCGGGCGTGCCCGGATCGCGCGCGATGGTGACGATGCGGCGCTCTTCCTCAACCATCGCGGGCAGCGGCTGACCCGCCAGGGCTTCTGGCTGATCCTGAAGGGGTACGCGCGGCAGGCCGGGATTGACGAGATCACGCCGCACACGCTGCGCCACTCTTTCGCCGCGCACGAGTTGCACAAGGGGGCGGCGCTCCGCTCGGTCCAGCAGATCCTGGGGCACGTCAGCATCTCCACGACGCAGGTCTATCAGCAACTTGCCGATGGGCGTGCGCCGGGACGACCGCTCGCGGCGTTAAGTGTTGCAGAGGCGGATCAACCGGCGTGACGGAGTTGCAGGTTGGCAGGTTGCAGGTTGCTCAACTTGGAACGTGCGAACCTGCAACCTGCAACCAAGTCATGGCACGGGAGTTGCCAGTACGAGCGGTGAGCGGACAAGCAGCCTCCCCGAGAGCAGGGCTGCCGCATCGCCATGCGGCCACGGCGCGGTGGGCGCGATAGGTGGAGCGACCCATGGCGACCAGCGCCGAGCGGCAGGAGACCGCGCCGCAGGATGACGACTCGGTCACGCAAGTGATTGCGCTGCCGGGCGATGACGATGTGACGCGCGGCGGCCTCTTTCCCGAGGAAGATGTCGCCACGTACGGCGGCGTCCTCTCGGGGGATGCGGCGACGGTGATCGATGGCGCGGTCTTGAATGATGTGGCCGCGCGAGGCGTCCCTTTTGAGGATGAGGCCGACACGGCAAAAGGCAAGGCCGCGCCGGGGGACGAGCTGACGCTCGATGTCGGCCTGCTGGTGGGCAATGACCCCACGCTCGATGTCGGCTTCCCGGCGGGCGCTGATCTCCTGCCGGATGACCTCCTCCCGGTGGCGGACCCTGGCCCGCCGGGTAGCGGCGGCGACTCGGGGGTGCGGCGCAACGTTCGACTGCCCGAACGAGCGAAACGGGTGGGCTGGCGCTACGTCGCGGAGGAGAAGCGCGACCTGCGCCTCGACCTGCTGCGCGGCTTTGCCGTCTTCGCGATGGTCGTGGACCACATCGGCGGCGCATCCTGGCTGTATGCACTGACCGGCGGCAACCGCTTCTTCGTCCTCCCGCTGCTGGGCGTTCGTCTTCATCTCCGGGCTGACGGTCGGCATCGTGTATGGCGACCGGCCGCGGCACGGCGGGCTGCGGTCGGTGACGCGCGGTTGCTGGCCCGCGCCTGGACGCTCTACGTCATGGCGGTCTGGCTGGCGATCGGCACCGCCTTCTTCACCCGCGATCTTCGGGCTGCCGCGCGGCGCTGATCCTGACCGCCAACCCGGCGCGCTTCATCATCGAGGTGATCACGCTCCAGCGCACCTACTACCTCGTGGATGTGATGCTGCTCTACGCCTTCCTGCTGGCGCTGGCACCGCTGGCGCTGGCGGCTGCGCATGGGCGGCTGGTGGTGCGTGCCGCTGCCGATCTCCCTGCGCGCTCTGGTCGGCCCACCAGTCGATCCGATGAACTGGCGCTGCCCTGGCCGATCATTGAACCGGTCTTCAACTTCGCCCCTGGCGGCAATATCTTTCCGGGGTTGCTGATCGGCTATGGGCGGGAGTGGCTGGGTCGGACGATCGTCGCGCGCATCCGCGCTCGCCGCTGAACGATGGCTGGATCGCGATCCCGCTGGCCCTCTTCGCCGGGCTGATCTACGTACACGCGACGAACGGGGAGCGGCTGGCACCATGCGTGCCCAACGGCGACACGGCCGCCTGGCTCAACTTCTGGTTCGACAAGGCGCGCTGCCGCTGCCGCGCCTGGCGGCCTGCGCGATCGTCTTCGCCACCCTCTGGCTGGTGGTGACGCGGTGCTGGGGGCCGATCCGCAAGTACACCGGCTGGCTGCTCCTGCCGCTGGGGCAGCGGGCGCTCTACGCCTACGGGGCGCACCTCTTCCTGGTCGCGGGCATTCAGGTGGTCATCCTGGCGGTCTGGGGGCATGGGCGCGAGAGCGACTATTCGACCCTCCACCCCGGCGTTGACGCCGCGATCCAGGCCGTTGGCATCGGGATCCTCTGGGGGCTGACGCGCGCCAAGTTCCTGCAGGAGGTGGTCGCGCCGCTCGGGCGGGCACCGTTCGCGGAGGTGCGCTGGCGCTGGCGGCGCTGGTCGCTGCCACGGCCGAGCGATGCGCTGGCGGCGCTGCTGGTCGTGGCGATCGTGGCGGGGCTGATGCTGACGCCGAGCGGCTGGGGGCTGCACACCGGGAACAACACGGCGGTGTCGGCACCGCTGACCAGCGGCAATACGCAGCCGGTGCGGGCGGCACCGCCGGAATCGACGGTGACGGTGCCCCGGAAGGTCGCGGGCAGCGTGCGCGGTTCGTCGGGGTTGACGGGGCGGAGCGACCAGCTGACCCCCACGGTGGAAGCACCCAGTGCCGCGCCGCGCGCCGTCGCGCCGGGCGTGGCGACGCCGACCGCCGCGCCCGCCTCGGCGGCACCGGTCTCGGGCGGGTACCTGAAGGATGGCGAGTTCTTCAGCGAGGCGCTGGGGCGGACGATGCCCTACGGGATCTACCTGCCGCCGACGTACGACAGCGAGCCGAACCGCCGCTATCCGGTGCTCTACATGCTGCATGGCGGTGGTGGGCACTATAGCGAGTGGGTGGCGTATGGCCTGCCGGAGAAGGCGGAGGATCTGACCTGGGATGGGCAGATTCAGCCGCTGATCATCGTGATGCCGCAGGGGGATCAGAGCTTCTGGTCCAACCACGATGTCGAGGACAACGAGCGGTGGGGGGATTACGTCGCCTTCGACCTCGTGGCGCACATCGACGAGACCTACCGGACGATCCCGGAGGCGGCGAGCCGGGCGATCGGCGGGCTGTCGATGGGCGGGTTCGGCGCGCTGCAACTGGCCTTTAATCACCCGGAGATTTTCGGCACGGTCGGGGGGCATAGTCCGGCGCTGCTCGATTACGATGGCCTGAGCGGCTTCTTCACGCCGGAGGCCTTTGCGAAGGTGGATCCGACCGAGCTGGCCAGCAAACTCGACCCGGCGACCGCGCCGCACATCTGGGTGGACGCGGGGGCGGACGATGAGCTTGCGGACCGGGCGATTGTGCTGGCGATCCGGCTGGATAGCCGGGGGATCAGCCACCGGGTGCGGATTCTGCCGGGACGCCACAATGCCGATTACTGGACGAAGAGCACGGGCGATTATCTGCGGTTCTACTCGCAATCGGTCGTGGGTGGGCCGGTGGGGGTGAGGCCGCCGCCGTAGGGAAAAGTA
>JAXLWN010000171.1:0-5207 GCA_046328475.1 Chloroflexia bacterium
TCGCCAGCCTCGGGAAGCGACCTGTAGCCGCCACGCAACGGGGCACCGACTTCGTGCAAATGCTGGAGGATCTCCCGGTACGACCCGAGAATCGACGTCTCGTGATAGCTGATCTCATGCTCGCGGCAGAACGCGACGACGATCCGCTGCGCGCTGCGCAGTCGATTGCGGGCCATCGACGGGAAGAGGTGGTGCTCGATCTGAAAGTTCAGCCCGCCGTAAAGGAAATCCGTGAGCGGGTGCGCGCGGATGTTGCGGCTGGTGAGGACCTGCCTGCGCAGCGGATCGAGCGCCTCATCCCCGTGCAGCATCGGCATGCCCTTGTGGTTGGGCGCGAAGACCGAACCAACGTAGGTCCCTACCGCCGCGTGGTGGACGAGCACGACCAGCAGCGCCGACCAGGGGCCGAGAACAACGGCGGGCAGCACGAGATACCAGCCGACGAATCCAACCAACGCGGCGATCTCCCAGCCGCGATAGCGCGAGGGCCGCGCGAGGTATTGGAGCGAGGCATAGTGCTGCCCGTAGGCGACGAGCGAGAGCAGCGGGAGCAGATAGAAGGCTTGGTAGCGCGCGACGAAGCGATAGAACCCGCGCTTCTCGGCCGCCTGCTCGGGAGAGAAGGCGAGCAGCGGGATATCGACATCCGGGTCGAGGTCATCGTGGTTGGGGTTGGCGTGGTGCTCGTTGTGCTTCTTGACCCACCAGCCGTAGCTCACCCCCAGGATCAGATTGCCGATGATGATCCCGAGCACCGCATTGCGGTCGGCCGTCGTGAACATCTGCCGGTGACCGATCTCGTGGAAGAGAAAGGCGAGCTGGCCGCAGCACACCGCGAAGACCAGCGCGAGCGCCATCTGCGCACCGACCGAGCGGAACGTCCAGAACCCCCACAGCACCGCCGCCATGCAAACGAACCCGATCACGCACTTGACAAGGTAGTAGCGCGGCTGCGGGCTGAGCAGCCCGGCCGCGCGGACGCGGCGGGTAAGTTCGGCATACTCGCCGTGCTTGGCAGCAGCGGCCCCGGTCGCGATCCCCGGCCGTTCCACCGTGCCAACCCCGCCCCCCTGGTCATGCGTCACCGTATCGCCTCCTATGCTGCAATCCATTCACACAGATTGCGCAATGATAGTGCGCCAGCCCCACGCCGACTAGGTCCCCTGTCCAAATTGGCCCATCTGTACCCCATTCCCCTGATCTTTCACTCCACCCGGCCAATCTGCCAGCAATTCTTGTCACCGAAACCTCCAAAATGTCACCTTCTCGCCAAACTGGCATGGTTCACCTCTTGCCACGGGTCCGGATGAATAGCGGCCCTTCATCGCCCTGGCAAGAGCGCGCACGCCGCGCCTTACCCAACACGGAGTCCCATCATGCCCACCCACGTTTCTCGCCACCCGTTAAAGTCCCCCGTTCGCGGGGGATTGAGGAGGCCAACCCCGCCCCAGCCACACCCTCACAACGTCGCCACCCGCACAAAGTCCCACCAGCATTGGGGAATGGAGGGGTGCCTCCCCCGCCCCAACAAGAAAGAAAAAAACCAAAAATGCAAAAACAAACCTACTTTTGCCCTCGCCTCATCACTCATCACTCGTTACTCGTTACTCGTTACTCGTTACTCGCGACCGCAAACGCCGCCGCCTCCGCCCGACTCCGCAGCCCCAGCTTCCCCAAAAGCTGCGTGATATGCCGTTCCACCGTCTTCGGGCTGATGAACAGCCGCTCCCCGATCTCCCGATTCGTCAGCCCATGCGCCAACAGCGCCAGCACCTCCCCCTCGCGCTGCGACAGCCCCTCGCGACGGCGCGGCGCGCTACGCCCCCCGGCCCCCAGCTCCCGCAGCAACTGTGCCGCCCGGTCCGCCTCCCGCGTCGCCCCGATCCGCTCGAACGACGCCAATGCCGCCCGCGCCCAGGTCACCGCGCCCGCCCAGTCCGCCTCGCGCAGCGCCTCGGCCATCGCGAAACGCGCCCGCGCCGCGATCAACGACTGCTCATACGCCCCCAGACGCGCCAGCGCCGCCCGGAAACTCCCGAGCGCCTCCTCATCGCCGCGCGCCCGCCGCACCTGGCCGCGCGCCAACTCCGCCTGCGCCACCAGGAAATCGCTCCCGGTCTGCGCCGCCCCCTCGGCCAGTCGCTCCACCGCCCGCTCCGCCGCCTCGGCATCACCCCCGGCCAACGTCGCCTCGACCAGCAGCAGCAGCAGCGGCACCTGATCCGGCGTCACCGCCCCGTCCCCCAGCGCCTGCTCGATCAGCGCCCGCGCCAGCGCGAACTCCCCCCGCGCCAGGTGCAGCCGCGCCAGCGGGATCACCGCGCCCCCATGGTCCTCGAACCCCGTCAGCAGCACCTCCGCCGCCTCCAACCGCCCCTGATTCACATACAGATCGGCCAACTTCAGCGTCGCGTGGACCCGCAGCCCCCGGTGCCCCGCGTCAAACGCCCGGATCGCCTCCGTCAGCGTCGCCTCCGCCTCCGGCCAGTGCCCATTCAGCGTCTGCAAGCTCCCATAGGTCGTGCGGCAATACGCGGCCAGAAACGGGCAGCGCCGCCGCTCCGCGAAATCGGCCGCCACCCGGCACCAGTGCTCGCAGCGCACCAGATCCCCCGCCAGCTCGCAGGCCGACAGCATGAAGCAGAAAATCTCGCTGGTCGCCATCAGATCGTCGGTCTCGCCGCTCGTCGCCATCGCCATCGCCGCGTCGAGTTGCCCCAATCCCTCCGCAGCGTGCCCTAGTCGCACCTCCGCCGCCCCGCCAAACGCCAGCGCCACCGCCTCCAGATTCGCGTCGCCAAACTCCCGCGCGGCCACCAGCCCCGCCCGCGCCGTCTCGGCCAACCGCTCCGGCGGCGCGACCATCGAGTCGCGGTACAGCCCCACCCAGGCCCGCTCGACGCACGGCCCCGCCCCGGCCAGCAACTGCTCGGCCCGCGCGAACCAGCCATTCATCGCGCTGCTGCTGCTGTCGAGAAAGACCTGCTCCCTTGCCAGCCACGCCGCGACCCGCGCCGCCCGCGCCACCTCCCCGCGCCCCTTGTAGCCCAGGAAAGCCCGCACCCGCGCCTCGTGCGCCGCCCGGATCTCATTCAGCCACCAGAGCGCCACCCCCAGCCCATCGAACGCCTCCGGCGCACCCTCTCCCGCGCCACCGCCTCGAAGCAGCCCCGTGCGCCCTCCCACTCCGCCGCGCGCAACGCCGCCCACCCGCGCGCCAACCGCTCATCCCCCGCCACCCCGCGCGTGACTGCCCCATCGCTGCCCCCCACCAACTCGCCGCCATCAATCCGTGTGCCCTAATCATAGCGCCAACGTCTGCCGCGAGTCGGCGAACCAAAGCCAAACAGAAAGGGCAGGGACGAGGGATCCATCCCTCGCCCCTGCCCTTGTCGGAATCGTGTTCAGAATCGTGTATTGAAGGCCCGGTGTCTTGCTTAGACGACCGTTATCCGGCACGCTGAGCCCAACCCCAGAGACCGGGCGGGTGAGACTCGCACCCACATTGCCGGGCCACCACCATTCTACTTCCTGATCCCATCCCGCCGACGCACCGAGGCACTGACCCACTCAGCACTCAGCACTCAGCACTACCGCCCCAACACCTCCCGCAACACCGCCGTCCCGCGCTCCAGCAAATCATCCGCCGCCTGCGTCCCCATGTGCCCGATACGGAACACCTTGCCCGCCAGCGCACCATAGTTGCCGCCGACCGCCATCCCCCGCTCGCGCAGCCGCCCGTTCAGCGTCGGCCAGTCGATCCCCTCCGGCACCTTCAGCGCCGTCACCGTCGGCGAGCAGTCCGCCTCG
Organism: Chloroflexia bacterium; assembly: GCA_046328475.1. Lineage (GTDB taxonomy): Bacteria > Chloroflexota > Chloroflexia > Thermomicrobiales > CADCWN01 > CADCWN01. The sequence continues at coordinate 3,811 of JAXLWN010000171.1, forward strand.
CAACGCGGATACAGCTCCAGCCCCATCCCGCGCAGCGCATCGCGCCACGCTTGCGCCACCCGCGCGTGCCGCGCGTACGACCCCTCCAACCCCTCGTCCAGCAGCGCCGTGCAGGCCGCGTTCATCGCCGCCACCGCGTGCCACGAATGCGTATAGGGGAAGTAATGCACATCGGCCGCGCGACGGAACGGCTGGAAAGCGTCATAACCCTCGTACCCGACCTCCTCCACTCGCGCCCAGCCCCGCTCGCTGATCGCCACGATCCCCAGATCCGGCACCGTCGAGAGGCACTTCTGCGACCCCAGCAGGCAGAAATCCATCCCCGCCGCGTCCGTATCGAGCGGCGCACCCCCAATCGACGCGACCGCGTCCACCAGGAAGAGCGCATCCGGCGCGACCTCGCGCAGCCGCTTCCCGACCGCCTCCACCGGCGTCAGCGTGCCGCACGGCGTCTCGCAATGGACCATCGTCGCGAACGTCGGGTTGTACTCGCGCGCCGCCGCCGCCACCGCGTCCGGGTCGGGCACCCGGTCGTAGTCGCACTCGATCACGCGCACATCGGCCCCGACCACCTTCGCCATGTCCGCGAAGCCCGCGCCGAACAGCCCGCTCGAAATCACCAGCACCCGGTCCTGCGGCCCGATCGCGCTCTTAATCCCGCCCCACAACATCGCCATCGCCTCGCCCAGCGTCAGGATGACATCGTTGTGCGTGGCCATAATCTTCTGCAACTGCCCGGTCGTCTCCCGGTAGAGCTCCACAAACTCCGGCTCCAGATCCGCCGACCCGTAATCGAACCCATACGCCGCCAGCGCCTCCGGCCGCACGCGCACCGGACCCGGCACCAGCGGAATGGCATACTTCTTCATGCCCGCTCCCTTCCCTCACGCGCTTTCACACGCGCTCAATCAAGAATGAACTGCCCATTCGCAAGATAGGTCTGCACATCGATCAACGTCTGCCGGTGGGGCGGGTGGAACTCCGGTAGCTGATCGGTCGGGAAGAAGGCCACCTCCAGCGACTCATCACCATCCGCGCGCGGCTCGCCCGACCACTCTTCCACCAGAAACGTCAGCGCGAAAAGCTGCACCTGGTCGCCGTTGGGGTAGGTCACGCTGTCGCGCGGATTGGTGTACAGCGCGAACGGCGTCGCCCTGATCACCTCCAACCCGGTCTCCTCGCGCACCTCGCGCTCCAGCGTCTCGGTCGCCGACTGCCCGATCTCGATCGCCCCGCCCGGCAGCGACCAGTACCCGAAGTCGCTCCGCCGCATCAGCAGCACCCGCCCCTGCCCGTCGCGGATCACCGCCAGCGTCCCCGCCAACACCAACGTCCGCTGCCCCACCATCGCCCGCAACCCCTGAATGTACCCCACCCACCCTCCCCCACAAAACAAG
>JAXLWN010000172.1:0-5063 GCA_046328475.1 Chloroflexia bacterium
ACGCCGAGGAGCTGGGCGTCGATCCGACCCGCATCGCCATCGGCGGCGCGAGCGCGGGCGGCGGCCTCGCAGCCGGGCTGGCGCTGCTCGCCCGCGACCGGGGCGAGGTGCCGATCATCTTCCAACTGCTGATCTACCCGATGATCGACGACCGGAACGCCACCCCCTCCACCCACGCGATCACCGACCTCCGCACCTGGCACCGCACCTCGAATCACAACGGCTGGGCGGCCTATCTCGGCCACGAGCCGGGCGGCGACAACATCTCCCCCTACGCGGCAGCCTCGCGCGCCACCGACCTGGCGGGCCTGCCCCCCGCGCACATCGACATCGGCACCTGCGATCTCTTCCTTGATGAGAATATCGAGTACGCCCAACGGCTCCTGCAAGCCGGGGTCCCGACCGAACTGCACGTCTACCCCGGCGCGTTCCACGGCTCGGAAAACCTCGTCCCATCCGCCGCCCTCTCGCAGCGGATGCTCTCCCAGCGCCTCCAGGCCCTCAAGCGCGCCCTGCACCCGCGCTGAGTTCGGCAACCCCCACCACCCCTCTCCCAACATTGGGAGGGGGGGGCCGCCCGCAGGCGGCCGGGTGCGGGCCATCGCTCACACCGCTAATCGCGCCCGCAGCGCCGGTGCCAGCTCCGCCGGATCGGACCGCTCGATCACAATCTCGGCAACCTCGTGGAAGCGCGCGAAATCGCGCAGCGCCTCCGCCATCCCCTCGACCAGCGGCTCGTCCACCGCCACGCCCGGCTCCAGGTGCGCCGTGCGGATCAGCAACCGACCCTCCTTGCGCTCCGCCTTCGGATCGATCCGCCCGACGAGCGTATCGCCATGCAAAATCGGCATCGTGAAATACCCGTACCGCCGCTTCTCAGCCGGCGTATACACCTCGATCGTATACTCGAAGCCGTACAAATCCCGCGCCCGCGCCCGGTCCCTGACGAGTGGATCGAACGGCGAGAGGAACGTGGTGCGCTGCGGCTTAAGCTTCCCGGCGACGGCCGCTTGCGCCGCCTTCACGCTCTCCGGGTGCAGATAGAGTGTCTCTCGCCACGCCCCGCACCGCGCGCGAAGCAATGCGCCCTCGTCCGCCAGACGCTCCAAGTGCGCCGCAATCCCTTTCTTCATGAGATAGTAGGACTCATCCACCCACCGCGCCCGCGCCACCCCCAGCTCCCGCACCGTGCGCAGCACAAACTCCCGCTGCATCTCCTCGCTCGACACCGCCCGCGCGTCGTCCCAGCCCGGCAGCACGCGCTCGCGCAGGTCGTACACACGCTGGAATCCCTCGCGACGCGCGATCATCAGCTCGCCGGTGGAGTGCAACGCCTCCAGCGCCGCCTTCTCCACCTTCCAGTTCCACCACCCCCCGGCCTTCCCGTCCGTGCGCTCGAAATCGGACGTCCGCACCGGCCCATTCTCGCGAATATAGGCCAGCATCCCCGCCGCCACGTCCGCATTCGCCGCCAGCCACCCCTGCGCCCAGCGCACCGGGTGCGCCCGCCACCCGCCAGTCTCCAGCATCCGGCGACGAAAAAGCGGGAAATCCTCGATCGGCACGAAACAGGCCGCGTGCGCCCAATGCTCGAACAACTTCCGTTCCGCTAACAACTCATCCAACCACCGCGCCTCATAGCACCCCAACCGGCTCCACAACACCAGATACTGGCTCCGCGCCACCACATTAATCGCATCAATCTGCAGCGACCCCATCCGCCGGATCGTCGCCAGCACATCCTTCTTCTTCGGCTCCCCCCGCAGCGGCCCCACCAACCCCTGCGCCGCCAGCACCACCCCCCGCACCTCCCCCAAACTCCACTCCATCCACCCCCCCATATCACCACCCACCCTTCAACCCTCTCCCTCGCAAGGGGAGGGTCGCCGCCGCAGGCGGCGGGGGAGGGGTCCGCTCCCCGTCACCGTCACTCGTCACTCGTTACCGTTACCACTCAGCACTCAGCACTCAGCACTCAGCACTCAAAGCCAATACTGCCGCAAAAAGTACAGCGTCATCGCGCACCCCACCGCGATCGTGAACGACCGCACCTTCTTCGGATCGAGCTGCCGCGCGATGTGCGCCTCCGCCATACCCCATTGATCGCCCCCACCAGCATCACCGACGCCTCCGGCCAGGCCACCGCCCCCGCCAGCACGAACGTCGCCACCGCCACCCCATTGATGCAACCGCCAGCGCCGTCTTCAGCGCATTCATGATGTGCATATTGTCGAGGCCGATGAACGCCATCGCCGCCAGCATCACGAAGCCCATCCCGCCGCCGAAATAGCCCCCGTAGATGCCCAGCAAGAACTGCACGACCGTCACCCCGGCCAGCGACCCCGTGCGGATCTCGTCCCGTGCCCCAGCCGCCGCCTGATCCGCTGCACCGTCGGCCCGCCGAAGATCAGCAGCAGCGTCGCCGCCAGCAGCAGCCAGGGCACCAGCTGCCTGAACGTATCCTGCGGCGTCTTCAGCAGCACCACCGCCCCCAGCACGCCCCCGAGCAGGCCTGCGATGGGCCATCGGCACGAACAACTGCCGCTGCTGCCGCAACTCGCGCCGGTAGCCCACCGTCGAAGCCACCGTCCCCGGCCAGACCGCCACCGAACTCGTCGCATTCGCCTGGATCGCCGGCACCCCGGTGAAGATCAGCATCGGGAAGGTCAAAAACTCCCCCCACCCGCCACCGAATTCAACACCCCCGCCCCCAACGCCGCCGCGAACAGCCCCACCCCCTCAATTGGCGTCATCTTCCCTCGATTGCGGTTGCTGATTTCAGATTGCGGATTGACGAGGCATCGGGAAAGCCTGCGCTCCTCTTCGTCCCCGAATCCGCAATCCGCAATCTGAAATCCGCAATAATTCACACTCGCAACTGCCCCGCCAACTCCCGCAGAAACCCGCCCGCATCGATCACCAGCCCCGCCGTCTGCAAGCTCCCCCGGTCCAGCAGCTTCGTCACCACCGACGGATTGATGTCCACGCAGACCGTCAGCACCGCCGCCGGGAGCAGATTGCCCACCGCGATCGCGTGCAGCGTCGTCCCGACCAGCAGCGCCAGCGCCACCCCGGCCGGGTCCTGCACATGCCGCCGCATCGCCCGCTGCGCCTCCATCGTGTCGGAGATCACATCCGGCAGCGGCCTATCGTCGCGGATCGATCCCGCCAGCACGTAGGGCACGTTGTTGCGCACGCACTCGTACATGATGCCGCGCTTCAGCAACCCGCGCTCCACCGCCCCCTTGATCCCGCCCGCGCCCCGGATCGCGTTGATCGCCCGCAGGTGATGCTCGTAGCCATGCTCCATCGCGGCCCCTCGCTCGCCGCGTCGAGCGACACCCCCAGGCTCGTCCCGTAGATCGACGATTCGATGTCGTGCGCCGCCAGCGCATTCCCGGCGAAGAGCAGATTGACAAACCCCCCGCGGATCATCGCCGCCAACTGCTCCCCGGCCCCCGTGTGGATGATCGCCGGGCCACCGACCACCAGCGTCCGCCCGCCCGCGTCGCGAATACGGCGCATCTGCTCGGCCAACTCCGCAATCGCCGCCGCCTTCGGCCTTTCGGTGCTCACCGCGCTCGACATAAAACCAAATCCGTGCCCTTGCGTCGCGCGGGCGGGCGACCCCAGCAGCGCCGGGCTGCGCGGGCGCGAGATCGGCAGCACCCGCACTCCCTCGTGCCCGATCACCACCGGCGTCCCGGCGCGCACATCGGCCATCGGCACCGTGTACGCCCCCGCAGGCGTCAGGTCCGGACCCAACCGCAGCGCGATCGCCACGTCCATCTCCGTCCCCTCCACCGGCAGCCAGACGCCCCCCGCGCGCACCTCGGTCGGCATGTTGGTCGTGCAGTGGAAGTCCTCCGGCAGCACCCCGTCGGCCGGGGCGGGCGCGACCCGCGCGTCGATCTCATCCGCCGCCAGTCCCTGCGCCCCGAGCTTGTTCACCGTCTCCAGCAGGTCGTCCAGCGCATCGGGCGTCGCCGCGTGCAGCGCGATCCGGCAGTAGCTCGGGTCGAACTTGTTCTTCCCAACGTCGAACTGCTCGATGTAGAACTCGGCATTGTGGTCCATCACCAGGTCCATCACCTGGGACAGAATGTGCGAATCGATGATGTGCCCGCGCAGCTCGATCGTCCGGGCGTACGGCAGCCGGGCCGACGTCCCTTCCTTCGTCCCTTGCATCTGTCCTTTCCCGCTCCTCCCAGAGCCATTCTTGGCCGGTTCCTACCGTATCACACGAACATCAACGCCCACCGCCAGGCTTGCCCAGGCCTTGTCCGTGGTCAAAACTGGCAGGCCCAATGCTGCTGCGAGCGCCAGGCAGGCACAATCCCCGAGGGAAAGGCCGATCGCCTTGGTTTGTGCTCGCAGTACCCCTGCCCGATACGCCAGCGTCCGATCAAAAGGGTGGACCGCCACATCGAGTGCGTCCAGCGCCTCGCGCACATCGGCGTCCGCCATCCCCGCGTCGTTCAGCTTCGCCGCGACCTCCGAGACATTGACCGAACTGATCGCCGCGCCTTCGCCGATCGCCTGTTCCACCGCCGCGCTTCCCGGCTCCTGATACATCAGCGCGATCAACGCCGACGCATCGAGCACGCAGCTACTCACGATCGGCCTCCTGGCGGCGCTCCGCGATCAACTCATCCGCCAGTGAGCGCCCCGGTGGTATCGCGCGCCGCACCAACTCCTGCGCACGCCGAATGCCCTGTCGCCGCGAGAAGAGACGCAACTCCTGCCCGTCCAATTGCAGGATGACCTCGTCCCCCACCGCGATTCCGAGTTGCCGACGGTATTCGGCAGGGATCACAATTCGCCCGCCCTCGGACAGCCTGACCTTCATCGTCTCCATCGGGCAGATCCTTCCAAATATGACATATTTGAGACATTCTGCCATCACCCGTCAGTATAGCAAGATCACGCTGCCCCCACCATCGTCGTCCCGCTTCCCGGGGCTTGACGTACGTACCCTCACTTCGTAGTCTAGTGACGGGGAATCGCCCATCACCCACAACAGAGCCCAGGCACGTCGGTGCAGGGGGGGCAGTCGAAGCGGC
>JAXLWN010000173.1:0-5025 GCA_046328475.1 Chloroflexia bacterium
GCCGCCATCGCCGCCCTCGTCGCAGCCACCCTCCGCAGCTACCCCCTCCCGCTCGATGTCGCCGCCGTCTTCATCATCATCGGCCTCGCCGCCACCTGGATCGCCCGCCGCACCCCCCTCATCGGCACCCTCTTCATCCTCATCCTCGCCATCATCGTCCTCGCCATCGTCTACGGCACCTAACCCCTCTCCGTAGATCCCCTCCTCTCCTCCCTCGTCATCTCTGTACCCCCTGTGCCCTCTGTAGTTTCGTTCGTCTCCCGTTTCCCTCGCTGCTCCCTCGTCTCCGCGTCGTTCTCTGCGTCTCTGCGTCTCTGCGGTCTTCCCCCATTCTTTCTTGGCGCGCTTGACGACCTCCTTGGCGTCTTGACGGTTCATCCGTCTCTCCTCTCTCCTCTCTCCTCTCTCCTCTCCCCACTCTCCTCACCCCACACCCCGCCCGAATCGGGTACACTCCCCGCCAGCATGAAACGACCGAGCGGAAGGAGCGAGGAGCCATGAGCGCACGCCAAGGCAAAGTGATCATCACCGCCGCGATCACCGGCGGCATCCACGTACCGGCCCAGTCCCCCTACCTGCCCGTCACCCCCGAGCAGATCATCGACGAGTGCGTCAAGGCGCACGCGGCCGGGGCCGCCGTCTGCCACATCCACGTCCGCGAGCCCGAGACCGGCCGCCCCATCCCCAGCCTCCAACTCTTCCGCCACGTCGCCGAAGAGGTCAAGAAGCGCTGCGACGTCGTCCTCTGCACCACCACCGGCGGCGCACCGGGCCAGACCCCGGCCGAGCGCGTCGGCGTCGTCAGCGAGCTCGCGCCCGAGCTCGCCTCCTGCAACATGGGCTCGATGAACTTCGCCCTCTTCCCGCTCGCCGACCGCATCAAGGAGTACAAGCACGACTGGGAGCGCCCCTTCCTGGCCGGCACCGACGAGAACATCTTCTCCAACACCTTCAAGAGCATGGGCGTCTTCATCGACACCATGAACGAGCAGGGCACCCGCCCCGAACTGGAGATCTACGACGGCGGCATGGTCAACAACGCCGCCTACATGGTCAACGCGGGCATCCTCCCGCGCCCGCTCTACATCCAGTTCGTGCTCGGCATCATGGGCGGCCTCCCGGCCACCGTCGAGAACCTCGTCTTCCTCTACAACCAGGCCCGCCAGCTCCTCGGCGACTTCAACTGGTCCGTCGCCGCCGCCGGGCGCTTCCAGTTCCCGATCGCCCTCGCCGCTGTCGCCATGGGCGGCAACGTCCGCGTCGGACTGGAGGACAGCGTCTACATCGGTCGCGGCGAACTCGCCAGGAGCAACGCCGACCAGGTCGCCAAGATGGCCCGCATCCTCCGCGAACTCAGCCTCGAACCCGCCACCTCCGACGAAGCCCGCGAAATCCTCGGCCTCAAAGGCCTCAGCGAAGTCCGATTCTAAGTAACGAGTAACGAGTAACGAGTAACGAGTGGGCCTGCCCCTCCCCGTTACTCGTTACTCATTACTCATCACTCGTTACTCATCACTTTGACATCCCCCTCCCCCCCATCTATCATGCCCGCCACCATCCCGAGGCCACCGGCGCCAGAGAGCCGGGCGATGAACCGACGCAGCTGGCGCGGCACTCTCCCGCCGAGCGGGTTTCGCGCCAGGCGACAGGGCACAAGGAGGTGCAGCAGTGAAGGGCGTAGACGCAGTCGCGCGAATCTTGCAGCAAGAGGGCGTCGAATTCCTCTTCTCCTATCCCAACAACAACCTGATCGACTCGGCCGCAGCGATCGGCATCCGCCCGATCATCGCCCGCACCGAGAAAACCCTGCTCAACATGACCGACGGCTTCAGCCGCGCCACCAACGGCAAGCGCCTCGGCGTCTGCGTCGTCCAGGGCGGCCCCGGCATCGAGAACGCCTACGGCGGCATGGCCCAGGCCTACGCCGACAATACACCGATCCTGCTCATGCCAGGCGGCGGCGACCAGCGCCAGGCCTACGGCCCCGCCGAGTTCGACCCCATCCCCACCTACGAGACCGCCAGCAAGTGGGCCGCGCGCATCGTCGCCGCCAACCGCATCCCCGAATTCATGCGCCGCGCCTTCAGCCTGCTCCGCACCAACCCCACCGGCCCGGTCCTACTCGAACTGCCGCGCGATGTCGCCGCCGCCGATGTGGACGAAGCCGACCTCAAGTACACCCCCGCCCGCAGCAACCGCGCCATGGGCGACCCCGAGCGCGTCGCCGAGGCCGTGCAGGTCCTCCTCAACGCCAGGAGCCCGCTCCTCCACGTCGGCCACGGCGTCCTCTGGGCCGAAGCCTGGGACGAACTGCGCGAATTCGCCGAACTGGCCCAGGTCCCGGTCGCCACCACCATGGCGGGCAAGAGCGCCTTCCCCGAGGATCACCCCCTCTCGGTCGGCACCTGCTCCAGCACCTCCACCCGCGCCGCCGCCGTCGCCCTCAAGGAGGCCGACGTCGTCTTCGGCATCGGCTGCAGCTTCGCCCGCAGCAACTTCTCCGCCACCATCCCAGGCGGCAAGACCATCGTCCACGTCACCGCCAACCCCAACGACATCGACAAGAACTACCCCAGCGCCGTCTCCGTCCTCGGCGACGCCAAGCTGGTCCTCCAGCAACTGATCGCCGAGTTGAAAAAGCAGACTGGCGACTCTGGCCGCTCCCAGAATGACGCCCTCCTCGCCGCGATCCGCGAGGACAAGGAGACCGGGGCCCAGCAGTGGCACCCGCGCCGCACCTCCAACGACTCCCCCATCAACCCCTACCGCGTCATGTGGGACCTGATGCACACCGTCGACCGCAAGAACACCATGATCACCCACGACTCCGGCAACCCGCGCGACCAGCTCCTCACCACCTGGGAGGCCCTGATCCCGCGCGGCTACCTCGGCTGGGGCAAGTCCACCCAGCTCGGCACCGGCCTCGGCATCGCGCTCGGTGCCAAGCTCGCCTGCCCCGACAAACTCGTCATCAACGTGATGGGCGACCTCGCCTTCGGCACCGCCGGCCTGGAAGTCGAGACCGGCGTCCGCGAGCGCATCCCGATCATGACCGTCATCGTCAACAACTCCCGCATGGGCGGCTACGGCCACCACATGCCCGCCGCCAGCGAGCGCTACGGCTCCAACCGCCTCACCGGCCAGTACTCCGCCATGGCCGCCAGCCTCGGCGCCTACAGCGAGCGCATCGACCAGGCCAGCGAAGTCGTCGCCGCCATCAAGCGCGGCATCGCCGCCACCGAATCCGGCCAACCCGCCGTCCTCGAATTCATCACCGCCGAAGACCCCGTCTACCCCCGCACCGCCGCCATCATCGAATCCCTCGCCTAACACCCGGCATCAAGCAAACGAAGGCGGGACGCTATTGCAGCGTCCCGCCTTCACCATCCCACCTATCCGCCGTAGCGCTCACCCATCTAGCCGGATTGATCCGGCGCATTCCGCAGCCCGGAGACTTCATCTCCGGGCGCTCTCCGGATCGCCACCGACTCCCACCTCTACCACCTGCATCCCCCCGCATCCCCCACCCTCTCCTCATCAGGGGAGGGTCGCCGCCGCAGCGGCGGGGCGGGGTCTGCCTACGCGCCAGCCACCTACCCCTGCATCTCCTCCCCCTCCGGTCGCATCCCTCTCCCCCTCTCCCCAGTCGGTGGGAGAGGTGCCCCCGCGGGGGGGGGGGTGCGCCCCAACCCCACGCCCTCACGCCCCCACGCCCCCACGCCCTCACCTCCCCGCCACCCCCGGCGGCTGACACTCCCCCACCGCCGGAGCCGGAGCCCACCGATACACCGCGAAATACCTGAACAACTCATTCAACAGCAGCGTATCGCTGATCCGCTCCATCGCGATCTGCCCGCGCAGCGGCCAGCAGCGATCACGCGACATCACCACAATCGGGTGCGACTCCCGGTCGGCCGGATCGAGCGTCGGCACCACCCGCCGCAACTCCGCCTCCGGATCATCCACAATCCGGTGCGGCACCCGGTCGAGCGTCAGCAAATAATCGAGCACCTCCAGCGCCTGCGTCCCATCATTCAGCAGCGTCTTCTCCAGCTGCCTGTCGAGCCAGACCGGCGTCCGCGCCCCCCGCGCCGCATCGACCGCCGCCACCGCCGCCATGAACGACGCACTATTCGGATCCTTCGCCCCCTCGTGCGCGTAATACCGCCACGTCGGCTGCAACGGATACAACACCAGCAGCGGCACCAGCACCACCGGCAACGCCACCGCCGGTTCGCGCCACCGCCTCGGCAACGCCCGCCACGCCGCCACAATCCCCGCGATCACCGCCACCGCGATCGCCACATCCGCCAGCGGCAGAAAATAGGTGATGTACCGCCCCGTCAGCAGATAGCGGTCCCCGATCTGGTCCGCATCCGCCCCGCCATACGCCCGGTTGAAGCGCGGCATCGCCACCAGCGTCCCCACCAGCACGCACAACGGCAACACCTGCCCCCGCCGCGCCAGCACCCCCAGCCCAACCAGACACAGCACCGCCATCAGCATCAAATACGGCGACGTCAGGTACCCAGCCACATTCTCAGGAATCCCGAACGGATTACTGATCACCCGTATCAGCGCATAGACCAACTCGCGCAAATTGCGCCCATACGACGCCCACGACGGATTCGACTCATACGCATAGTTCCGGCTCGACGCCACCTTCCCGACCGCCTGCAACCCATTCGTCAGATTGAAAATAATCACCGGCGCATACGCCGCCACCGCCGCCACCGCCGCGACGAGCGAGTAACGAGTAACGAGTAACGAGTAACGAGCAAGCGCCCCTCGCTCACCAACAGGCCGGGTACGCCACACATGCCACAAAAACGCCAGCCCCAACCCCGGCCCCAGCACAACCGTCCCCGGATGCGTCTGCACCGCCAACCCAAACAGCACCCCGCACAGCGCCACCCACCCGGTCGGCCCCCAGCGCTTCCATCGCCCCAGAGGTTCCCCCGCAATCCGCAATCCGCAATCCGCAATCTGAAATCGAACAAACGCCCAACAACACAGCGTCGAATA
>JAXLWN010000174.1:0-4799 GCA_046328475.1 Chloroflexia bacterium
CAGATGCCCGCGTCGCGCAGCCACTTCTCCCAACAAGTGAAGACGAGCGGAATTTCACGACGCGGGTCCATCGTGACCAGTTCCGGGAGACCGAGCACACTCTGGGCGGAGTAGCCGCCAGTGAGGCCAGCGAACGAGATTTTCAGGTCGCCGTCGGGCAGCTCTTCGGTGACGAGCGAGGAGAGAACCGGGCGGTCACCCGAATAGTAGTAGGTAAGTTTGCCGCGTTTCTTGACATTGAAGGGCATGTGTACCTCCTTGGGTTACCTCATTCTCGCCGCCGATGGGTCGCACTCCCCCTTCATCTGCGGATAGGAGAAGGGGTGGGGAGATTACGTCCCCGCGCGCTCGAAGCGAGGAAGGACTTCACTGATGAAGAGGTCAAAACCTTCGGTGCGCGGGAAGTCGAGGAAGTTGATCTGCATGTGACGAACGCCCGCTTCAGCGAAGGCGGTGAGTTGGGCGACGACTTCGTCGGGGTCGCCCGCGACGACGTGCACCTCGCCGCGATGGCCCATGAAGCGGCGACGGGTGAGCTTCTCGGGGTCGCGCGAGAGGCTGATGCCCATGTAGCAGCTGGGGGTGATCGCGCTCGGGTCGCGGCCGAGGGTGCGGCAGTGGTCGTGCAAGATGCCGAGCTTGCGGGCATATTCGGCCGGAGTGTAGTAGTCGCAGTTCCACCAGTCGGCGTGCTCGGCAACGACGCGGCGCGTGCGGCGTTCGCCGCCGCCGCCGATCATCAGCGTTGGGGGCGGCTTGGGGACTGGGATGCAGTAGGCGTTCTCGATGCGGTAGTGCTCGCCGGTGAAAGTGGCCGGACCGCCCTGCCAGAGCGCGGTGATGATGCGCGCCGCTTCGTCGAGTTGGGCGACGCGGGCGCGGCCCGGCGGGAAGGGATAGCCATAGGCGATATGCTCGGCCTCGGCATCGCCCGCGCCGAGGCCGAGGATGAAGCGCCCGCCGGTGAGCACCTGGAGCGTGGCGGCCATCTTGGCGGTCAGGGCGGGGTTGCGATAGAGCTGGCCGAGGACGAGCGTGCCCCAGCGCAGGCCGGGGAAGCGTCCCGCGTTGAAGGCGATGAAGGCGAGGCACTCGTGGATCGGCTGCGTGTCGAACTGGAAGTGGTCGATGACCCAACAGCTCAGGTCGTGCTCCTGCGCGGCGACCATGAAGTGGGCGTTGGTGCGGTCCATCTCCTCAATCGTGCCGCCGTGCGGCGTGGGACGGATGGTGACCCCGAAGTCGATCTGCGCCATCGTGGCTCCATTTCGATGAGTGAGGCGTCGTTTGCCGCGCCTCGCGGCGCATCGGCTGGGTATACCGCCTGTGGGCGATGGTGTCAAAGGTGGAATGAAGAATTGAGAATGAAGAATGTAGAATGACGGGGTTGCAGGGAGCGCGAGGAGCGCAGGGGGCTCTTTTCCCCACTCTCAATTCTTCATTCTTCATTCAGACACGGGGGATGCGATGCTGACGGTCTTTGTCGCGGGTGAGGTGAATGACGCGCAGCTGGCGCAATTGCGCGCCGCTGTGCCGGATGCCGATGTGCGCTTTTTCGAGAATCGGGCGGCGCTCGAAGCGAACATTGAAGAGGCGGAGGTTGTCGCGGGCCACATCTCCCCGGCGGCGCTGGCGCGGGCAGAGCGACTGAAGTGGGTACAGAGCTGGGCGGCGGGGCCAGATTCGCTGATGTACCCGGAGATGGTCGAGAGCGATGTGATCTGCACGAGCTGCAAGGGGAACGGGGCGATCCCGCTGGCCGAGCACGCGATCATGCTGATGCTGATGCTGAACCGGGACGCGCTGCGCTGGATTCGCGCGCAGGACGAGCGCCGGTGGTCGCGCCACTACCACGGGGAGTTGAATGGCCTCACCTGCGGGATCATCGGGCTGGGGCATTCGGGGCAGGACCTGGCGCTGAAGTGCAAGGCGTTCCACATGCGGGTCCTCGGTATCCGGCGCACGCCGCAACCGACGCCAAACGTGGACGAGGTGCTGCCGCTCGAACGCCTGGATGATCTGCTCCGCAAGTCGGACTTTGTCGTCGTGACCGCGCCGCGCACTCCGGAGACGATCGGGATGCTGGGCGAGGCGCAATTCCGCCTGATGAAGCCGACCGCGCACTACATTTGCTTCTCGCGCGGCGGGATCGCGGACGACGCGGCGCTGTTGCGCGCATTGCAAGAGGGCTGGATTGCCGGGGGCGGGCTGGATGCGCACGACGAGGAACCGCTGCCGCCGGACAGCCCATTCTGGAGCCTGCCGAACGCGATCGTGACGCCGCACAACGGGGCAACAACGCTGATGACCCGTCAACGCGGGATCGACATCTTCGCTGAGAATTTGCGCCGCTACCAATCCGGTAGGCCGCTGGTGAACGTAATTGATAAGGGAGCGGGATACTGAGGCGGCGTCACGATACCTTGCTGCGGTTGCAACGCATCGTCGCGCGCTTGCGCGGGATGCTATACTCATGCGACATGCGCCGGGATTCCCGAGCCACAGTCGCAAATGCCGACAGATGAGGGTTGTTAGCTACGCCCGAAGTCGCTTGCATTCTATCGACGTTCAAGAGCTATTCAGTGGAGGGTAGGGCCATGACGGTATCGCAGCACGACGCGCGTGTACGCCGACGCCGCGTGGTCATCGCCGATGATGAGTCGATCATTCGGCTTGATCTGGGCGAGATGCTGGCAAATCTCGGCTATGAAGTCGTCGGCGAGGGGAGTGACGGGGCGATCGCGGTCGATCTGGCCCATCGCCTGCGCCCGGACCTCGTGATCATGGACATCAAGATGCCGGGGATGGACGGGATCGCCGCTGCCCAGGAATTGACGCGCGCCCGCATCGCGCCGGTGTTGCTGCTGACAGCGTATAGCGAGCAGCATCTCGTCGAGCGTGCCAGGGAGGCGGGGGTCATCGCCTATCTCGTCAAGCCCTTCCGGGAGGCGGAGCTGCTGCCGTCGATCGAGATCGCGCTGGCGCGCTTCGCCGAGTTCCAGGCCGTTGAGCAAGAGGTCCACTCGCTGAAGGAGGCCCTGGAAACGCGCAAGCTGATCGAGCAGGCGAAGGGCATCCTGATGGAGACACAGGGCCTGAAGGAGTCCGAGGCGTTCCACCGCATCCGCAAGGCGAGCATGGACACGCGCAAGTCGATGCGCGAGATTGCGGAGGCGATCCTGCTGACGCATCAGCTGGAGCGGTCGTCGTAAGCGCTGTTGCAGGTTACAGCGTTGCAGGTTCCAAGTTCGAATGTTTGAAGGTTCGAAAGTTAGGCGTCGCGGTGGTTACTACCGCGACGCCTTTGTCTTGCTGTCAAAGTTGGGGTTGGCAAGGAGGAGCGAGGCTGATATAGTCCGCACGGACACCCAAGTGGATGGGGCTGAGCGGTGGAGGGGGCATGCCGTACGCACTGGTGGCTGCGATCTGGTTCCAGGTTCCCGTGGACCGGCCGAATTGGAACATGGCCTATTCGCTGATTATCGCGGCGATGGGTTTTGTCTTCACGATGTTGCTCGGTCGGCCGATCATCGCCTATTTGCGGTCGAAGAAGATCGGCAAGCAAGTGCGGGCGGATAGTTCGCAGCACCATCTCGCGAAGACGGGTGTGCCAACAATGGGCGGGATCATGATCACCCTGTCGGTGTTCATCCTGACCTTTGTTTTCAACCTGTACGGACGTCTCTCGATGCTCCTGCCGCTGGCGGTGTTGCTCTGCTGCGGCGTGCTCGGCGCGGTCGATGACCGGCTGAGCCTCGTTGGCAGGAAGCATACCGACGGGATGACCGCGCGGTTCAAGATGGCCTGGCTGTCGCTCTTCTCCATAGCGGCGGCGATCGTGCTGTATGGGCCGCTCGATCTGCACCGGCTGATCATCCCTGGCGTGGGCCGGTATGACATTGGCTTGCTTGCGATCCCGATCGCGGTAGTGGGCATTGCCGGGATGGCGAATGCCGTCAATCTCGCGGACGGTCTGGATAGCCTCGCGGGGGGCACATCGGCGATCGCATTCGTCGCCTACGGCATCATCGCCTACATCCAGGGGCAGGTGGCGGTCGTGACCTTCTGCTTCACGATGGTCGGGGCGCTGCTCGGCTTCCTGTGGCACAACGCCCACCCGGCGCAGGTGATCATGGGGGACACCGGGTCGCTGGCGATCGGCGCGGCGCTGGCGACGGTGGGCTTCATGACGGGGCAATGGCTGCTGCTACCGGTCGTGGGGTTGGTCTTCATCGCCGAAGTGCTGTCGGTCATCCTCCAGGTCGGCTATTTCAAGCGCACCGGCGGACGGCGACTCTTCAAGCGGGCTCCGCTGCACCACCACTTTGAATCGCTCGGCTGGTCGGAGACGCAAGTGACGATGCGCTTCTGGCTGGTGGCGATGATGGCCGGGCTGCTGGGGGTTGCGCTTTCGCTGCTGTAGCATTCCTGGCCGGTGACTGGTCCCACGAAGCCTGCCCTTGCAAATAACCTGACGACCAAGCAAGAGCCCCGCGCCGCCACTTCGGGCAGCGCGGGGCTCTTGCTTGGTCGGAAACGGCAGTGGGGCAAACTCAGCCTTGCGCGTAGGTCGCCGCCTGATCCACAGAGGCGTGACCAACCTGGAGCAGGATGGTGTTCTGCCAGGGGTCCTGGAGGGTGACGACGCCGTTGGCGTCGGTGTACGGGATGCTGGCGGCGGTGAGGCGCGCGAGAACGGCGTCGCGGGCTTCAGCGGTCGGGAGATCGACGGTGAAGTAGCGGAGCCGCACCGAGTGCTCGGGGGCCTGGCCAGCGCCGAGGCTGTGCCAGGTGTTCAT
>JAXLWN010000175.1:0-4646 GCA_046328475.1 Chloroflexia bacterium
GGACCGCGCGACTGCCGCAGGGGACGATCGCGCCATCCTGGCCGATCGTGCTGGTGAAGGTTTCCCGCGCGGCGGGCGAGGTTTCGCGGAAATGGGCACGCCACTGCTCCGCCGGGAGGGAACGGTAGTGGGCCTGGTCGCGCGCGATCTCGGCGCTGCCTGCTGCTTGCGTGCGCCCGCGTTCCCGTTGCGAGGCGACAAGCGCAGTTGCGCGGGGGATGGATCGGCCATCGACGCGCCTCCTGTGCGATCGGCCCAAGTCGGCGGGGACATTTCTGGCATCCGGTCGCGTTGACAGGTGTACCCCGCCCGGTATAATACTTCACACATATGCCTCCCGCGCGAGCCAACTGGCGGTCGCGAGCGATCTGACACGGCAACGGTATGGTTTACTTGTGCATTCCGCTGCGCGAGCCCGCCACGGCGTTCGCGGCCCGGCGGGTCACGCTTCGGGAAGGGGGGTTCGACAAGCTTCGGACTGCACTTTCGGCGGATTCCGATTGAACCTGCTGGCAATCTCCGTTAGAATAGGCAGACGCACGCGCAAGCTCGGAACAGTGTCGTTCCCGGGTGCAACGATCATCGGCGGTACACCGGAACCCTGTTACCGGCAGATCGGCCATCATCCCGGAGGGAGGAAGTAGTGGGAACCTACATCATCCGGCGCTTGTTGAGCGCGATCCCAACATTGATCATTATCAGTATGGTCATCTTCTCGATCCTCAAACTCGCCCCCGGCGACCCGATGTCGGAATTCGCCGCCAACCCCTCGGTCCCGCCGGAGGTGCGCGAGAATATCCGCCAGCAACTCGGCCTCAACGATCCGATCCCGGTCCAGTATTACAAGTGGGCCTCCTCGTGGATCAAGGGTGACTGGGGCTTCTCGTTCAAGTCGCGCTCGCCAGTCCGCGACTGGGTGACGCAGCGCATCCCGACCACAATCTACGTCATGGGACTGGCCTTGCTCCTTGGTATCTTGATTGCCTTGCCGATCGGGATCCTGGCGGCGGTGAAGCAATACTCAATCTTCGACAACATCGCCACGACCTTCGCATTCTTTGGCTTCTCCATTCCCACCTTCCTGTCCGGTCTCATCTTCATGCTGATCTTCTCGATCAACCTCGGCTGGTTCCCGCTCGTCTACCAGGCACCGGGCGGCAGCGGCGGGTTGCTCTACTCGCTGAAGTCGGCGGCGATGCCGGTGATGGTCCTCGGCTTCTTCACGGGCGCGCGGCTGATGCGCTTCACCCGCGCCTCGATGCTGGAGAACATCCGCCTCGACTATGTGCGCACCGCCCGCGCCAAGGGCATGAAGGAGCGCGCGGTGGTCGGGAGCCATGTGGTTCGCAACGCGCTCATCCCGGTGGTGACGATTCTGGCACTGGAAATCCCCGGCATCTTCGGCGGCGCGGTCGTGACCGAGAAGATCTTCCGCGTCAACGGCATTGGTGACCTCCTGATCAACTCGATTCAGGGCAGCGACATCCCGGTGGTCATGGCCATTGTCTTCATCATCTCGATCCTCGTCGTGCTGTCGAACTTGCTTGCCGATGTGGTCTACGGTATCCTCGACCCGCGCATCAAGTACAGCTAGACATCGTTACCGAGAGAACGATTGCAAGCGCGCTGACCGCGCGATAGGGAGAAGAAGACGATGGCAGAAATCAGCAAGCCCGCGCCGGTAGGCGGTCCCGGTGCGGCGGCGCGCAGCGGCAGCCGGGCGCTGGCGGAGGCCGCGTTCAAGACGCGCAAGCCGCGCACCTTGTGGACCGATGCCTGGCGCCAATATCGCAAGCATAAGCTGGCGATGGTCGGGAGCGCCCTGCTCTTCACGATCATCCTGGTCTGCGCCATCGGCCCCTTCATCTACACCGTGAGCCCGACGCAGATCGATATCGCGAAGGGCTTCGTCCCGCCACCGATCGAGATCATCACGCCGATTCGCCCCAAGCCGCTCGGCTTGCAGGCCCCCTCGATCAAGATCCTGCGCCCGGTCTGGCAGGGGCCGATGGGCTACACCGACCTCGGCCTTGATATCTTCGCGCAGGTGATGTCGGGCGGGCGGAAGTCCCTCCTGGTCGGTCTGATGGCGGTCATCGTGTCGATCACGGTCGGGACGCTGGTTGGCGCGATCGCGGGCTTCTTCGGGAGGGGCATCGATGCGACGCTGATGCGCCTGACCGACCTCTTCCTCGCCTTGCCGCAATTACCGCTGCTCTTGCTGATCACCTATCTCTACATGAACGGTCTCAAGAAGTCGTTCGGGTCGTTCGGGAACTGGCTGCTGAACAAGTTCGGCTCGAACTTCGGCATCAGCTCGGAGACCGCGATCCTCGTGCTGATCGTCTGCGTGATCGGCATCCTGAACTGGATGTCGACCGCGCGCCTCGTGCGCGCCTCCTTCCTCTCCCTCAAGGAGAAGGAGTTCGTGGAAGCCGCCCGCTGCATCGGCGCGACCACGCCGAGCATCATCTTCAAGCACATCCTGCCGAACGTGCTCTCGCCGATCATCGTCGCGGCCACGCTCGGCGTCGGCGCGGCGATCATCTCCGAGTCCACGCTCTCCTTCCTCGGCCTCGGCTTCCCGCCGGACGTGCCGACCTGGGGTTCGATGCTCTCGATCGCGCGCGACCAGCTCGACCTGAACCCCTACATCCCGCTCTTCCCCGGCATCATGATCTTCCTGGTTGTGCTCTCGATCAACTACATGGGCGACGGCCTGCGCGACGCGCTCGACCCGCGCGGTCGCGTCTAGGCTGCCCCCGCACCCTCCGCGACGTTCGCAGGGCCGGCCCCATCTGGGGCCGGCCCTGGTCTTTGGCAGGTTCTGCGGCCCGCCGGGGGCTCGGCGGGCTTGCCGCGCGGTGGCCGTGGCGCGAACGTGGGACAGGCGCGCAGCGAGCCGGCGACGGCGTTGCGCAAGCCGCCCAGCCAGGCGGCTTGTGCGGCCCCGTCGCCCCCGCTTCTGGGCCAGAGGGGCCGGGGCGCGGTGCTGTCCCACAAGTCCTGGCGGTAGCCGCGCCACCAGCGCCCGGCTGTAACCTGCGGCCGTGCGCGGCGCGGTGGATGCCCGGCTTCCACGCCGGGGTGCGCGGGCACTGCAGCCAGCCCGTGCCGTGCCTCTTCGTGCAGCTGCCGCGCAGCAGCACCCCGTCCGCCGCCGCCACATACGGGCCGACCTACTGAAGCCGTCCCACCATCCCCTCGCTCGCGCGACCTGGCACGCCGGGTGCAGTAAGCGCCCGTGACATCTCTGACGGCGTTTGCGGGGGGAGAGGGATGACCGCCACTTCGGCATCGGAGCGACCAGAGCCGCGTACCATGCGCATCGAGCTGTCGCTGCGCTCGGTGTTCGCGATCATCGCCATCGTGGCCGGCCTCTGGCTGCTGGCGCGGCTCTGGCAGATCGTGCTGGTGATCGTCATCGGCGTCGTGCTGGCGGGTTCGTTCAGCCCGGTGGTGGACTGGCTGGAACGGCGACGGGTGCCGCGCGGGGTCGCCCTCGGCCTGATCCTGCTCCTGCTGCTCGGGGGTGTCGCCGGCCTCGGGTTCCTGGTGATCCCGGCGCTGCTGGCGCAGGTGATCGACGCGGTGCGCGACGCCCCGGAGCACCAGGCGCGCATCGCCGATTTCCTCGCCACCGCGCCCGAACCGCTCCACAATTACGCCGCCACGGTGCGCGACTTCAAACCGGAGCAGTACCTGGCCCCGGTCGGGAGCTACGCGGTGGCCTACGCGCCGAAGGTAGTCGAGATCGTCGCCTACGGGGTGACCACCGTCGTCCTCGCCTTCTACCTGATCGCCGACCGCGAGCGCGTCCTCGGCTCGACCTACGCCCTCCTGCCCCGCCGCTATCACGTCCGCACCGCGCGCGTCCTGCTTGACATGGAGCGGGTGGTGGGGGGCTACGTGCGCGGCCAGGCGATCACCTCGATCAGCATCGGGGTGTTCGTCTTCGTCTTGTTGTCGGTACTCGGGGTGCCGAACGCGCTGGCGCTGGCGATCTTCGCCGCGTTGACCGATCTCGTCCCGTTCATCGGCGGGATCCTGGCGGCGATTCCCGCGATCCTGACGGCGCTGACGGTGAGTCCGACCACGGCGGTGATCGTCTGGGTCGGCATCTTCCTCTATCAGCAGTTCGAGGACCGCATCCTCATCCCGCGCATCTACGGCCGCACGCTTCGCCTGTCGCCCGTGGCGGTGCTGATCGCGCTGCTGGTGGGTGGGACGCTACTGGGGATCGTCGGCGCGCTGCTGGCTCTGCCGATTGCGGCCGGCATCCGCGTCCTGATTGAGGATCTGCGCGTCGAATTGCCCGGCGACCAGCCCGGCGAGGACGCGCAGCGCGAGCGCGACGACCTGTTGGAATCGGCCTTCGCCGAGCGTGCCGCTGGTTCCTCCGCGATCGAAGCCGCCCTGATCGCGACCGAACTGGCGAACCAGGCCCAGGTGGAAGAAGTCCCGGCGGAAGAAGCGTCCGACAACGGCCCCGCCCGCCCCGAAGGCCTCCCGAATCCGGCTGCGCCGGGCAGGTGAGGAAAGAAGGGAGAAGGGGGAAGGGAGAAGGGGGAAAAGGGGTGGGGGCGACCCATCGTCCTTCTCCCCTCTCCCCTCTCCCTTCTCCCTTCATCCGTTACGCCCCCGCC
>JAXLWN010000176.1:0-4455 GCA_046328475.1 Chloroflexia bacterium
GGCGTCAACTTGAGGGCGTCGGCGAGCGCGCGGACGGTGTGCGGATAGGGATAGCGGCGGTGGCCCTGCTCCAGCGCGCCGATCGCCTTGGTGCTCAGCGCGGCCCGCTCGGCCAGGTCGTCCTGACTCAGCCCTGCCGCCGTGCGGTAGCGCCGCAACAATTCGCCGAACGTCGTGTTCCCCCGGCCCACACCCGCCTCCCCATCTGCCGCACAGGTGTGCTCCCAGCGCGGAAGATTGTAGCATCCCGCCCCGATCCCGATTCCATAGCAGCGCCGCGCACTGTGCCAGCGTCGCGGTGCGCGGCGAATGACGCTCTCCCCGGAATGGCCGGGTTCTTGCAACCGCTGCGGGTATCGCGGCGAGCGGTGGACGCCGCACCAGCACCGGAGGAGGCGACGATGCGAACATTGCGAGCACTTCGCGAGGCGGCGGGGCTGACGGAGCGGCAGCTGGCGAACAAGATGCTGATGCGGACGGATCGCGTTGCCGAGTGGGAACTGGGGACGCGCCCGCTGGCGCGGCAGGAAGTCGGCCTGTTCGCCCTGGCGGTCGGCGTCACGCCCGCGTCGGTGCTGGCCGCCGACCCCCGCCTGGCGGTCCAGGGCGGCGACTAGCATCGTACCCTCGGGGATATGTCGAATGGCGGCGCAGCGCCCGGCTGCGCGGCTGCGAGCGAGGAGTCTGAGCATGTCGGCGCGAAGTGACAGTGAGCGAGGCAAGCCCGTGTTGGGCGATACCCTGCCGGAGGCGGCGGCGCAGCCGGTGCCCCGGGAGGCCGAGGTCGCGCCGGGGATCGTGCTCGATCCCGAGACGCGGCAGCCGATGCAGGTCGAGGCGGGGGCCACCACGCCGCCAACCGCGCCGCCCGACATGCTCGGGATGACCGGCGATAGCTCCCCGCAGATGGAGCAGCCCGACGATTTGCTGGGGCCGCCGTCCTAATCGCGGCCCCTGGCAGGGCAAACAGCGCGGCAATCCCCGACTAACGGCCCTTCAGCCACGGTCGGGGATCGCCGCGTTGCGCGCCCAGGGCGAATCGGCGGGCACCGCGCCGCGATCCCCCCAGCTGTACTGCATCGTCTGAAATTCGCTGAACCGGGGGCGCACGACCGTCTCCCAGAGCACCTCCACCTCCTCAAAGGTGCGCAGGCGAGTCTGCGGGCGTTCGCGCGCGTAGTCGGCCAGCAGCTCGCGGCCTTTGCCCCCAGCAGGCCACCTCGTCGGCGACCATGCGCTCGCCGGTGCGGCGGTTCCGCCTCGCGCGCGTTCAGCCCCGCTCGCGAAGTGCGGCCCCGGCTCGTCGGCGGGTGGCAGGCGCAGGGATCGGCACCTCGGGATGGAGCGCCCAGAGCAGCGAGGGTCTCCACCTTGCCCGCGTGGTCGCCGCCATCGCAGCCGGCATCGCCGTCGAAACCGGGCGTATTTGCTTCGAAATCGGGCAAGCCGTAGAGCGCATCCCGACGTGCGGCTGGATCAAGGCGAGCAGCGTTTGGATCCTGCCAGTTCAGGCCGTAGTGCCCAGTGAGCAGGATCGCGGCCTGAAAACCGAGAGCGCATCGGCCGCCCGGATGTGGTAGCAGATCTCGCCTTGAAGTGGACCCACGGCGGCACGGCGGTGAGCCAGGAGCGCTCGGGCCGCCCCCACCGCGCGGTCGGACCACTCGGCATAGCCGCCATTCTAATGGACATGCGAGTCGGGGGCGCGACGATGCCGCCGTGGGCGTGCGCGCCTGGCAGGCGATCAGCGTGCGCCTTCAGCGCGTCGAGGCCGACCGCGTTGTGCGGCCCGTGCGGCTTCGCACAGCCCGCGCCAGGTGAAGTAGACCAGCGGGCGAGCCGCGAACGCCCGCTCCAGTTCATCGGGGAACATCACGCTCCCAGCGCACCTCGCGCATGGCCTCATGGTTTGGTGCAGGTTAGCGGGTTACGCAGGTTGCAGGTTGGGGACGAAGAACTTGAAACCTGCCAACCTGCAACCTGCAACGGCGACAACGATGTCCTTCCGGCCAGTTGAGCGTAGATATCTGGAGTGCGCATCGCCGCAAGGAGGGGGCGTGGGCGTTGTCCGGCGTCGGCAGTTGGCGTATCTTGGTGATGTGGCGACGATGATCGTGCAGTGAAAGTCGGCGGATGGGCAGGACGGCGCTGGGGTGGGTGGTGGGGATCGTGGCGGGTCTGCTGATCTGGATTTGCGTCGGCCTCGCCGGGCGTCATCGCTGCTCACGCTCGGTTTTTCCTCGACCGATACCGGGGCGGCGAACGGTCATTCGTCAAGGCCTGCAATTTGTTATCGCGATCTCCGGCGTTCGTTATCGGCGCGCTCGGCGGCCTTCGCATCGGCCAGCGCGTTGCCGGGCCGGAAAATTGACGAGGAGTTAGCGGGCTGGCGGGTCGACGCCGTCCGTTCATGATGCTGCTTGGCTTCCTGTTGGCCGCCTGTAGCACCGCGCCAACCGCTACCCCGATCTCGAGCCCCACCATAGACATCGCCCCGACACTAACCCGCACCGCCGAAATGGCGCTGATCAGTTCGCTCCGGGCGACGATCGCCGCCCCGACCACGACGCCAATTGCGCCGACGGCAAGCTCACCGAATACCGACGGCGACGGGCATTTCCACTGACACAGGTGGTAGTTTGGAAACGCGATGGCCACTCGCGACTCGCGCGGAAGAAGCTTTTTCGTGTGCGGCGAGATCTACAATAGCAGGCCGCTCGCCGCCACCAACTTTTCGATCACGGTGGAGTTGCTGGGAGAGACCGGGCAAGTGATCGCCTCGGGACAGGCGAACGCGACGGCCTCAACATCCTCGAACTTGGTGAAAAAGACGGTCTGGTCGGCACCGATCCCGAACGGGCCAACGACATGGAGTGAAGCGCGCTTCCGGGTCCAATCCGGCCCTGTCACCGGCGGCGTCCCCTACGCAATTACATCGCCGAAGGGCTGACGGTCGAGCGTGACCATCAGCGCCTACCCACCCAATCCGGCAATCCTAGCATCGCAGGGCTGGTACGCAATAGCGGCAAGGCGTCTGCGATCCATCCAGATCGCCGTCGGCAACTAACGACGAAATCGAGCGTCACTCTCGTTGTCACCATCGTCCGACGCAGGTGCGAGAACTCGCACCCGGAGCGACAGCGCCGTTCAGCATGCCGCTGGAGGACAAGAAAATCCACCGAAGTCGTGGTCTATCAGGGGTGTCCGCTGAACTGACGAGAGGCAACCCGTTCCACGGCTCTCTTTCTGATCGCTTATCCCGCCCTGGCGACGACGATCTCCTGCTGCGCGGCCCACTGGGCGAGGTCGCGCTTGTTGATCGCGGCGGCCATCAGGTCGGGGAAGAGGTCGGGGGTGCAGGCGAAGGAGGGGACGCCGAGCGTGGCGAGTTCGCCCGCGAGGCGTTCGTCGTAGATCGGCGCGCCGCCGTCGTTGAGCGCGAGCAGGCAGACCACCTGCACGCCGCTGGCGACGAGGCCGCCGACGCGCTTCACCAGTTGGTTGCGGTCGCCCCCTTCGTAGAGGTCGGTGATCAGGACTAAAACCGTCTGCGCGGGGCGGCGGACGAGGCCCTGGCAGTAGGCGACCGCGCGGTTGATGTCGGTGCCACCGCCGAGCTGGGTGCCGAAGAGGAGATCGACCGGGTCCTGCAAGTCCTCGGTCAGGTCCACCACCGCCGTGTCGAAGACGACCATGCGGGTGCTGACGGCGCGGATGGAGGCGAGGACCGCGCCGAAGATGCCCGAGTAGACGACCGAGGTCGCCATCGAGCCGCTCTGATCGACGCAGAGGATGATGTCGCGCTGCGTCTGCTGGCGCTGTCGCCGCTGGTGGCCGATCAGCCGCTCGGGGATGATCACGCCGCGATCGGGCAGGTAATTCTTCAAGTTGAGGCGAATCGTGCGGTCCCAGTCGATCTCGTTGTGGCGCGGGCGCTGGTTGCGCGCGGCGCGGTTCAGGCTGCCCCGGATCGCGCGGATCGTCTTGTCGGCCAGCCGTTTTTCGAGATCCTGCACCACCTTGCGCACCACCTGGCGCGCGGTCTCCTTGGTCTTCTCGGGGATGACGCGGCCGAGCGAGAGCAGCGTCGCGACGAGGTTCACGTCGGCCTCGACCGTCTCCAGCAGTTCGGGTTCGAGCAGCATCCGGCGCAGCCCCAGGCGCTCGAACGCGTCCTGCTGCATCACGCGCACGACAGAGGTCGGGAAATAGGTGCGGATGTCGCCGAGCCAGCGCGTCACGTTCGGCGCGGATGCGCCGAGGCCCGCCTGCCGCGTGGCGTCGTAGAGCGAGGCGAGCGCCTTATCCATCCCCTGATCGGCCTTGCTCTGGCACGCGCCCAACCCTGCCTCCGCCTCGCTGCCGAGGATTAGCCGCCAGCGGCGCAGGCGTTCCTGTTCGTCGGTTGCAGCCATGTTTTCTGCGCTCATATCCCCTCGTAGGGGCGGTTCGTGA
>JAXLWN010000177.1:0-4141 GCA_046328475.1 Chloroflexia bacterium
TGCGCGACGAAGCGGCGGCGGGTGGTGAGCGGCAGGTTCGGCCAGAGGCGGCGCACCACCGAGACTTTTGCGCGCTCGAGATCGGAGAAGATCTTGGCGTCGGTCGGCGATCCGGCCGTGTTGCTCAGGCGCAGCACCTCCGCACGGAACTCCTCCACGGTCAGGGGTTGCTGCTCGGTATAGGCATCGGTCTCCATCGTCTTGTCCTTCTGCTGTGGGGTAGCTCTGGGTCGGGGATGGCCGATGGGGCCGTCGCGGCCACGGGGAAGCCCCCCTTGCGGCACCGCGACCGGCCCCATCGTGCCGGGTGTGGAGCGAGGGAGGACTATTCCTCGTCCTCGAGCTCTTCCTCTTCCTCCTCGGCGCGGGCGTTGCGGCGCTTCCCACCGGCGGGCGCGGCCTTCTTGGCCGGCGGCTCGTAGTAGAAGGTGCCGGGCGTCTCGGGATCGGCCGAGAACTGCGGGTACTGCGGCGATTCGAGCACTTCGCGCAGGGCGCGCAGGCTGAAGGGCCGCTCGATATTCAGAACCGGCAGCAGTTCCTCGGGCGACGACCAGTAGCGCGGCTCGCTCTTCGTGCCGACGTTCTCGGCGGCGCGCTCGAACGCCGCGCCGACGACCGCGTCGGTGCGGCGGCGCTCGCGGTCGTCCAGCGGCTTGAGGTTCGCCAGGCGCGGGAAGCGGGTCTCGGTCAGCAGCCAGCTGTCGTCGGTCTGCACCTGGAGGGACTGCGGGCGGAAGACGTAGCGGTTGCGCCGCTCGTCGATCTGCAGGGTCCGCAGTTCGCGGGTGCCGATGGTGGCGTAGCGGATGACGTACTCGCCGTCGTTGTTGGGCACACGCTCGATGGCGAAGGTCGCGCCGGGGACGAGGTTCTCGCGGTAGAACTCGTCGAAGCCGACGAGATAGCCGCCGCGATTGCCGGTGGCGTAGCGCAGCTCGGTCAGGAAGGTGACGTAGAGCTGCGGGACCTGGAAGCGGATCATCGCCGTCTTCTGGTCTTCCAGGTAGGGCTGCGGGAAGAGCTGGCCGAGCGTGCCGTCGAGCGGCAGCAGGCCGTAGGCCCACTCGAAGAAGGTCAGCGTGTGGCTGACGCTCTCGCCGACCGCTTCGGCCGGCTCGTCGAGGAGGTAGCGGTAGTCGGTGCCGAGTTCGCTCGCCTTGCGCAGCGTGGTGCCGATCGGGGCGAGGCCGGGGGTGGACCAGAGGCGCGCGTCGCGCGTGCCGACGAACTCATACTCGCGCTTCTCGCGCGAGAGGCGGTAGTTGATCGAGAAGCGCGCCGCCTCGTAGGTCGGGTCGTTGGGGCGACGGTTGAAGACTTCCTGCAAGAGCTGCTCGTCGGCCAGCGGCTCGCCGATCTCCACGATGTACTCGCGGATGCGGCGGAGGTCGCCACGGCTGTAGCGGTCGACCATGTCCTCGCTGAAGTAGCGGTCGCCGAAGGAGACGAAGCGGTCGTCGGCCTCCAGCGCGGCGGCGAGCGCGGCGCGGAGGTCGTCGGACGAGAGTTCGGCCAGCGTGGGCGGCTCCTCCATGATCGGCGCGGGCGAGGAGGCCGGTTCGATGACCGGGATGGTCTCGGCGACGATATCCAGCGCGGGCTCCTCGACCACGACATCGACCGGCGCGGCCTCGGGCGCTTCGGCAACGGGGGCGGGCTCGGCGATGACTTCGTCCAGCCCATCGCCCGCCAGCTCGGTGAAGACGGGGCGCTGCGCCCAGCCCTCGGCGATCAGCGGCGCGGTGCGCTTGGGTGCCGGTGGCGGCGGCGGCAGTTGCTCGATCACCGTCATGAAGCGGTGGGCCAGCGAGTGGGCGGTGTCCTCGACCACGGCGGTCGGGGCGGTGCCGCCGCGCGTGGTGGCGTAGGAGACCACGCCATCGTCGGTCTCCTCGCGCGCGAAGACGGCCGGATTCTGCGACAGCGCGGCGTCGATCTGCGCGGCGAGTCCGGCGCGGTCGCCATCCGCGACCTTCCGCTGGGTGGCGATGAAGCCCACGAGGTCGTCCTGCTTCAGGCGGATGGGGGCGCGGGCGGAGAAGAAGCGCGCCTGGAATTGGGCCAGGGCGAAGATCTGGCCGACGAGTGCCTGCTCCTCGTCCGTGCCGACGAAGGTTGGGGCCGACTGCATGACCTGCATGAACTCTCCTGGGGGTGCGGTTCCAAGTTCCAAGTTCCAAGTTCCGGGTTCCGGGTTCGGCGACTGCGCGAACCGTGAGCCTGGATGGGGTTAGCGGCTGCGGAGCAATTCGACGAGTTCGTCGAGGGTGAGGGGATGCACGGTGCGGCGGAAGGCCTGGAGGATGCGCTGGAGGTCGGCCTCGGTGATCACGATCTCTCGTTCGGGCATGGGCTCCTCTCTCCGTGAATGGTTCACTACTCGGTGCTATAGGGTACCAGGGGACTCATTCCCCTTATTGACAACACAAACAGACCGGTTGCGCCGGCCTGTGCATCGGACAGTGTACTACAGCGATGGTGTGGGTGGCAAAAGTAGGTTTGTTTTTGCATTTTAACTCTTCCTCTTCCTCTTCACTCGCGGCAGAGTGAGGCAAGACAAAATCCGCGCAGGAATGCGGATTTTCGGCTTGGGTGGAGGGTGTTAGGGTGTGTGGTTGGGATAGGGTTGGCCCCCAAAGCCCCCATACATGGGGGACTGTAAGCCGTGGCGCGGAGAGTCGGTGGTCATGGCGATGGCTCCTTGATTTGGGTACGGCGCGGTCGGGGCGTTCCGGTGTGGGCCGGTCGCCGAGGTAATCGAGTGCCGCCATTCTACGGACCCATCGAGGGAGGCGAATCGTGCCAGGTTGGGCGGAAAGTGGCGGGAGGGTGGCTTGGGTGGCGTGCGGGCGAGCGCCCGGAGATGAAGTCTCCGGGCCATGAAATGCGCCGGATCAATTCGCTGGGGGCTGTGGCTGGAGGGGAGTACATGAAGCGCCCGGCTGACGTCAGCCGGGCGCTTCCATTTTGAATTGCCCAAAACCTAGTTCACGCGGCAGATCGGTTCGGTGCCGTGGAGAATTGCGGTGACGTTGAGCATGGAGAGTTCGAGGGAGCGGTCCATGGCTTCGAGGGTGGCACCGCCGAGGTGGGGGGTCATCAGGACGTTGGGGAGGTCGAGGTAGGGGTTCTGGGGGTGGGGTTCGTACTCGAAGACATCCAGGCCGGCTCCGGCGATCATTTTTTCGCGCAGGGCGGCGACGAGGGCCGATTCTTTGACGATCGGGCCGCGCGCGGTGTTGATCAGGAAGGCGGTCGGCTTCATCTGCTCGATCGCGCGCTCGTCGATCATGCCGCGCGTGGTGGAATTGAGCGGGCAGTGGATGGAGACGAAGTCGGATTCGCGCAGGAGGCGGTGCAGCGGGACGTAGCTGATCTGGTGCTCGTTGGCGAAGGTGATGTCCCACTGGATGTCGGTGGCGATCACTTTCATGCCGAAGCCGCGCGCGATCAGGGCGCTGGCTTTGCCGACGCGGCCGAGGCCGATGATGCCGAGCGTTTTGCCCCAGAGTTCGGGTCCGAGCAGGCGGGGCCAGCCGCCGCCGCGCATGTCGGTGTCGGCGGCGCGGATGTGACGGGCGAGGTTGAGCATCAGGCCGAAGGCGAGTTCGGAGACGGCGTGGTTGTTGCACCCGGCGCAGATGCAGACGGCGATGCCGCGCTTGTCGGCGGCGTCGAGGTCGATGTGGTCGTAGCCAACGCCCTGGGCGCTGACGACGCGGAGGCGGGGGGCGATGGTGAAGACTTCTTCGTTCACGAGGTCGGCACCGGGGACGAGGCCATCGGCATCTTTGACAAGATCGAGGAATTCGGGGCGGGAGAGGGTGCGGCTGCGGTCCTGCTCGATCAGCTCGCAGCCGCGATCGCGCAGGAAGCTCCGGACGTAGTCTTCATTTGATAGCACTTTCGGTGTGTTCATCAGGATTTTGTAGGTCATCGCGCCCTCCTGAGGTCTGGTGAGGGGTGGGTACCCGGTCCCCCCGCGCGGGAGGCGGGCGCATTGTAGCGCGGCGGGGGGAGCGGAGTGAGGAGAGTGGAGAGTGGAGAGAAGAGAGAGGACGGATAAACCGCCAAGAAGCCAAGGACGCCAAGAGCGCCAAGACGAGGGAGGAGACGGATTTACCGCAGAGGACGCAGA
>JAXLWN010000178.1:0-3794 GCA_046328475.1 Chloroflexia bacterium
CACGCCGGTGGACGAGACGTTGCGGGCGCTCGACGATCTCGTGCGCAGCGGCAAGGTGCGCCAGATCGGCTGCTCGAACTTCTCGGGGTGGCATTTGATGAAGTCGCTGGCGATTGCGGAGCAGCACCGGCTGGCGCGGCACATCTCGCACCAGGTGTTCTATTCGCTGATCAGTCGCGAGTACGAGTGGGAGTTGCTGCCGCTGGCGGTTGACCAGGGGGTGGGCACGATTGTCTGGAGTCCGCTGGCCGGGGGGCGGCTGACGGGGAAGGTGCGGCGCGGGCAGGCGGCACCGGCAGAGACGCGCGTCGGGCTGGGGGCGGCGGGCGAGTTGCGGGTGTCGGAGGAGCACCTGTACGGGGTGCTCGATGCGCTCGATGCGATCGCGCAGGAGACGGGGAAGACGGTGCCGCAGGTCGCGCTGAACTGGTTGCTGCAACGGCCCACGGTGGCGTCGGTGATCGTCGGGGCGCGGAGCGAGGCGCAGTTGCGGGAGAATCTCGGCGCGGTCGGGTGGCAATTGACGCCGGAGCAGGTGGCGCGGCTGGATGCGGCGAGCGCGGTGACGCCGATCTATCCCTACTGGCACCAGCGGACGGCGGGGGTGGCGCGGAATCCGCCGATCATCCCGTGAGGCCGTCGCGTCCGGCGGCGATCGCCACCGATGGCTTAAGCGGCGGCGTTGGCGGCGCGGATATCGACGTAGGCGCGGGCGAGGCGGATCGCCGCCGCTGTGCCGCGCGCCTGCGCGATGCTGGCGAACGCGGCCTCCGCAGGCCCCCCCGCGCCCACCAGGCAGAGCCGCACGGCGGCGGCGATCTCGTCAACACCGCCGGGTGGCTCGCTCGCGCCGCAGATGACGTCCCCCGGCAACTCCAGGGTCGGCCGCTGATAGGGGCGCGGCACCGCGTTCTGCCCGCGCGAGGCCGATGGGCGCGCATCGCGTGACGCTGGGGCGGCTGGGGCTGCGGGTCGTCCCACGCGCCGGGCTGTCGGGTCGCCGCCAAATACCGGTTGTGCTGTCACCACATACCTCCCTCGCTTCAGGGTCCAGCGGCGGCGCAACGGCTTAGCACCAACTCGCCGCTGCGCTGTGAGTGTCGCGCGGGGTGAATTCGTCCCGATGTCTCGACGCGGGCCGGGGCAAACATTTCGACCGGGAACGGCGCTACGGGGACCGGGTTCCAGCTCGCCGACCGCACAGCCTGGGCTGCGCTCAGGCAACTTCCCTTTCGTTCGGCAGCATCTGTCCGGGTGGGGATTGCCGGATTGCCCCGGATGATGGGCCGCGCGTTGTGCGCGGCCTTACCAACCGGTCTCGCGTCGTGCCAGGCAGCCGCAGCCACGGCAGGGCGGCAGGAGTGCGCGCAAGGTCGCGGTGGCGACATCGAGCGCCGCTTGCGTCCGGAGGATTGGCTCGTCGGCGTGGGAGCCAGGGCCGACGAGCAGTTCAAGTCGCGACCGCAGCCCCGGTATGCGGTCGCCTTTGCCGAACCAGTGGGCGTTGGCGCAGAAGGACGGGGCGGTGCCGTCATCCCGCGCCAGTTCGACGCGGCGCTTCAATTGGGCGAGACGATGATCGCGGATGACCAATTCGGCCCAGGTCACGTTGCGCCGACGTGTGGAGTGCTCCTGCATGCCCGCCCACCGTCCCCTTCACAACGTCGGAGGCTTGCCAGCGAGGTCATTCTCTTCGGCAGCGGCGCGCCGGTTATTTGAAACGGAGCCTGCTGCGACCGTACCGAACGGCATAGTCCGTACGGGGATCACTTCTCGCCGCAGTTCGCCAGGGGTGGGCGGCCCCCGCGCTCGGGCGCGCGAATGAAGAAGCATCGCGCGCGGGGTGCGCCGCAACGAGGTGGTGCGAGCGGAGTGCTGTCACACGACGAGCGAGGTTCCGGAGGCATCGCTTGCAGTATACCATGTCGTGGGGAATGGTGCCTGCAATAGGGGGCGAGCGGGGATTTTCGCTGTGCGGTCGGCCCGGCATGGGTGCCATGCCGGACCGACGATCGTGGCGGGCAAACTGGGGACGCGATCACGAGAAAGGCGAGGTCGCGAGCTTCGTCCCAGCGGCCGTGATCGATATCTGGTCGCCGCTCTCCGACTTCACGTAGCCCTTGCTCATCAGGGTCTTCAGGAGCGCCGCGCGGAGATCGCGCGGGATGGAGACCATGTCGCAAACGTCCGAGAAGGAGCTGGTCTTGCGACCCCGCTCGGACAACTCGCGCTGGAGTCGCGCGAGCAGGCGCTGGGAGTGATCGGTCTGGTGCCTGCGGTGGGGTTCGTGGAGGCTCATCTGCCCATCCCTTCGCCTGTAGTGGCTTCTGCTCTCGCCGCGAACCTGATTGCTACGCGGCACTCGCCCGACGCGCGGGCATGGTGGTCTGATTGTGCGGTCAACCCGTCTCGGTGCCGAGTCGAGGGGACGGGCACGCGCAGGGGAGGCGGGTCGCAGCGATACCCCGTGGCGAAGGTTGATTGACACAGGGTAGCCCCTGGCGTAGCCCCGTTGTTCCAGGGACACCGGAAAGAGGACCAGCGGCCCAATTGCAGGCATCGGGAGAAGTGTAGCACGCGGGGCATCGGATGCCGCGATCGGGTAATTTGCCGGGGTCACGATGCACGCGGAGGGCAGGATTCGATGGGCGGAGGAGCGTTTGCCCTGGCGTTTCGGCGATTTGACACCCCTGATCCCCACGCATAACATCCGCACCGCGTTGGGTGTGGAACGATACGGGGCGCGCTCGTTGATCACTCAGATCGTGCTCGGCGGGCTGGATGCGGCGGAGACGGGGCGGGTGACGACGATCGAGCCGGGGCCGGGCGCGCTCGCGGCGGCCGGGGTGCCACTGTGGCGACCGCGCGGCGCGGCGGACCTGTTCGATGGCCTGCCGGTGCAGCTGGTGCGCGAGGAGCACCGGGCGAGTTGACGTACGGCGCGAGAGGCCGCACACTGGCGCTCCCGGAACGGTGGACCTTGACCAATTGAAACTCAGTGCGGAGGAAGCAGCCAATGAAGATGCTGATCACCGGTATGTGGCCCGCCGCCTACATGGCCCGAGTGCAAGAGGAACACCCGGACGTGGAGTTCGTGATCGCGAACACGCCGGAGGAGGCGCTGAACGAGGTCGGGGACGCCGACGCTATCTTCGGGCAGCCGGGGCGCGACGTGATCCTGGCCGGGAAGCAGCTGAAGTGGATCCAGTCGCCGAGCGCGGGCTGCGAGTGGATGTGGAACACGCCCGAACTCCCCGCGCTGCCGATCACGGTGACGAATATGCGCGGGGCGCACGCGACGACGATCGCCGAGCACTTCTTCGCGATGACCCTCTACCTGACCCGCTCATTCCCGGCGCTGGTCGAGGCGCAGCGCGGTCGCAAGTGGCTGCGCCCGGTCGAGCCCGCGCCGGTGGGGCTGGCGGGGAAGACGCTGGGCGTGCTCGGCCTCGGCAATATCGGCCGGGCGATCGCGCAGCGCGGCAAGGGTTTTGACATGTACGTCATCGCGGTGGACATCAACGACGTGGAGAAGCCGCCGTACGTGGATGAACTCTACCGCCTCGACGGGCTGCACGACATGCTGAGCCGGGTCGATTTCCAGGCAATCTCGATCCCGATCACGCCGGAATCGCGCGGGATGATCGGCGCGGCGCAGCTCGAACTGATGAAGCCGACCGCCTACCTGGGGATTATGTCGCGCGGCAAGATCGTGGATGAGCAGGCGCTGATCGGGGCGCTGAAGGAGAACATGCTGGCCGGGGTCGGCGCGGATGTGATGGCGACCGAGCCGA
>JAXLWN010000179.1:0-3709 GCA_046328475.1 Chloroflexia bacterium
GCCGCATCTTCCCTTCCTCGCGCTCCGCACACGACGACTGGGGAGGACCACCCACCCCTGCAGAACCGCCGCGTGCCCCAACGGTCGCCTGATTGCGAACCGCCGGGAGTATGTGCGGCACCGCTCCATTTGTCAATGACGATCGGACGAAGGTCGCATAGTACCTTCGGGCTATGCCACCACCCCGGCAAAAACAGCGGGGCGGCATCCCAACGGACACCGCCCCACTTCGCTTCTTCGTTCGTGCTTCGTGCTTCGTCCTCACTCAGCACTCAGCACTCAGCACTCAGCACTCGCCCTACGCCGCGAACGTCGGCATCGCCTTCTTGATGACCAGCTGGCTCCCTTCGAGATCGGCCACCAGCTGATCCCCATCGCGAATCTCGCCGTGCAGCAGCTTCGTCGCCAGCGGATCGAGCAGCCGCTTCTGGATCACCCGCTTCAGCGGGCGCGCACCGTAGACCGGGTCGTACCCCTCGGCCGCGAGGAAGGTCTTGGCCGCCGGCAGCAGCGTCAGGTCCATCTTCCGCTCCGCCAGCCGCTTCCGCAGCCCGCGCAGCTGAATGTCCACGATCTGGCCGATCTGCTCGCGGCTAAGGCCGTGGAAGATGATCGTCTCATCCACGCGGTTCAGGAACTCCGGCCGGAAACTCGCCCGCAGCGCATCCATCACCCGCGCCCGCACCTCGTCATCCGACAGCCCCGGCTGATTGATGAACTGCGAGCCGGTGTTCGAGGTCATGATCACCACGGTGTTCTTGAAGTCCACCGTGCGACCCTGCCCGTCGGTCAGCCGCCCGTCGTCCAGCACCTGGAGCAGCACGTTGAAGACATCCGGGTGCGCCTTCTCGATCTCGTCGAACAGCAGCACGCTGTAGGGCCGCCGCCGCACCGCCTCCGTCAACTGCCCGCCCTCGTCGTAGCCGACGTAGCCCGGGGGCGCCCCGAGCAACCGCGCCACGGTGTGCTTCTCCATGTACTCCGACATGTCGAGGCGGATCATCGCCTGCTCGCTGTCGAACATGAACTCCGCCAGCGCCCGCGCCAGCTCCGTCTTGCCCACGCCGGTCGGCCCGAGGAAGATGAACGACCCCAGCGGCCGGTTCGGATCCTGCAAGCCCGCCCGCGCCCGCCGGATGGCGCTCGCCACCGCCGTCACCGCCTCGTGCTGGCCCACGACCCGCTCGTGCAGCCGGTCCTCCATCTTCAGCAGCTTCTCGATCTCCCCTTCGAGCAGGTTCGACACCGGGATCCCGGTCCACTTCGCCACGACCGCCGCGATGTCGTCGGAGGTCACTTCCTCCTTCAACAGCCGCCCGCCCTGGCCCAGCGTCGCCAGCCGCTCCTCGGCGGCGCGCAAGTCGCGCTCCAGTTCGGCGATTCGCCCGTAGCGCAGCTCGGCCGCCTTGCCATAGTCCGCCGCGCGCTCGGCCTGCTCGGCCTGCACCCGCACCTGCTCCATCTGCTCGCGCGTCGCGCTGATCCCCTGGATCGCCTCGCGCTCCTGGCTCCACTTCGCCTGCAGCGCGTCGCGCCGCTCCTGCACATCGGCCAACTCGCGCTCCAGCGCGAACAACCGGTCGCGCGACCCCTCGTCGGTCTCCTTGCGCAGCGCCTCGCGCTCGATCTCCAGCCGCGTGATCCGGCGCTCCACCTCGTCCAGTTCCACCGGCATCGAGGTGATCTCCATCCGCAGCCGCGCCGCCGCCTCGTCCACCAGGTCGATCGCCTTGTCGGGCAGGAACCGGTCCGCGATGTAGCGATTCGACAGCACCGCCGCCGCCACGATCGCGTTGTCGAGAATCCGCACCTGGTGGTGGACCTCATACCGCTCGCGCAGCCCGCGCAGGATCGAGATCGTATCCTCGACGCTCGGCTCCGCCACCAGCACCGGCTGGAAGCGCCGCTCCAGCGCCGCATCCTTCTCGATATGCTTGCGGTACTCGTTCAGCGTCGTCGCCCCGATGCAGTGCAACTCGCCGCGCGCCAGCATCGGCTTCAGCATGTTGGAGGCGTCCATCGCCCCCTCCGCCGCGCCCGCGCCGACCACCGTGTGCAACTCGTCGATGAAGAGGATGACCTGCCCCTCGCTCTCGGTCACTTCCTTGAGCACCGCCTTCAGGCGCTCCTCGAACTCGCCCCGGAACTTCGCGCCCGCGACCAGCGCGCCCAGGTCGAGCGAGATGATCTGCTTGTCCTTCAGCCCCTCGGGCACGTCGCCGCGCACGATCCGCCCCGCCAGCCCCTCGGCGATCGCCGTCTTGCCGACGCCCGGCTCGCCGATCAGCACCGGGTTGTTCTTCGTGCGGCGCGACAGCACCTGGATCACGCGCCGGATCTCCTCGTCGCGGCCGATCACCGGGTCGAGCTTCCCCTTGCGCGCCAGGTCGGTCAGGTCGCGCCCATACTTCTCCAGCGCCTGGTACTTCCCTTCCGGGTTCTGGTCGGTCACGCGCTGGTTGCCGCGAATCTGCGTCAGCGCGCCGAGAATCCGGTCGCGCGTCAGCCCGTTGTCGCGCAGGATGCGCCCGACCGCGCCACCCTGCGGCGCGGCGGCGATCACACCCAGCAGCAAGTGCTCCGTGCTAACATACTCATCCTTGAACGCGGTCGCCTCGTCCTCGGCCTTCTGCAACGCCGTCCGCAACCCCGACCCCAGGGCCGGCTGCGACACATATTGCAGCTTCGGCGCGGCATCGAGCGCGCCCTGCACCTCGCGCAGCAGCGCCTGCGGGTCGCGCCCCAGCTTGATCACCACCTGCGGCACGATGCCATCGGCCTGCGACAGCAGCGCCCACAGCAAGTGCTCCACATCGAATTGCGCATGGTTGCGGCGCGTCGTCTCGTTCTGCGCGTTAACGATCGCCTCTTGCGCCTTTTCAGTAAAACGGTTCGGGTTCATCGGCCACCTCCCGGTCAAGTCGTCAGTCGTCAGTCGTCAGTCGTCAGTGAGGAATCAGCGGGGAATCGGTGGGGAATCACGGGTGCATCGAAGCCTCCACCCCCTATGAGAGAGCAGTACATCACGAAAAACCTCTCGCTCTGGTTCGGAACCTAACCGGCGCCGGGTACCCACCGCAGTGGGTGGGGTTTCGTGGCCGTGAGGCCCTCAGGCGCGGTTTCAACCGCCGATGCGGCGAGTTCAACCGCCAGCGTCACCGCCCATCGCGCGCAGCCCGCTCATCGCGCGCCTGGGGTGCCCCCAGCACCTTCAGCAGCTTCTGCATCTCGGCTTCCACCAGCGCCACCGCCTCCTCGCGGCTCTTGGTCTCCCCGACCGCCTGTCGCAGGCCATCGAGCCGCTCGGTCAGCGCCAGCGCCAGATTCACCCCATCGAGATTCAGCCCGCGCTCCTCCACCAGATACTTGATCTGCCGCAACCGCTCGATGTCCTCAGCCGAGTAGAGCCGCAACCGCCCCTGCGTGCGCGACGGCTTAATAAACTGCTCCCGCTCGTATTTTCGCAGCGTCTGCGCGTGCATATCCAACAGCCGCGCCGCAACGCTGATGACATAGAGTGGTTCGCGATCGTACATGCCCCGCCTCCTCATCAATTCACTGAACCAAGTATATAGCTTGATACAAACTGTGTCAATGTTCATATTACAACGCATGGTCTATCCCACCTTCACCACCCACAGCTGTCCAGCGTTTACCGCACACCACTCCCCGCTTTCTCCCGGAACCCCCACCCTCTCCCTCGCACGGG
>JAXLWN010000018.1:0-103347 GCA_046328475.1 Chloroflexia bacterium
ACCCTCTTCATCTTCGGCGGGGTCGCCGCGATCGAGCGCGAGCCCGACCGGCCGCGCGACGAGTTCTGGATCGCCGTGATGGGTCCGGTAGTCAGCGCGATGATCGCAGTGGTCTGCCTGCTGCTCGGCGTGGTCATCGCGCCGCTGAGCGCGCCGCTGGGCGCGATCGCGCTCTACCTGGGGGTGACCAACGGGTTGCTCGTCGCCTTCAACCTGATCCCCGGCTTCCCGCTCGACGGCGGGCGGATCCTGCGCGCGATCATCTGGGGGCTAACGGGGAGCCAGCGCCGCGCCACGAGTATCGCTGCGGGGGTCGGGCAAATCGCCGCCTATCTGCTGATCTTCTGGGGCATCTCTCGCCTCTTCGGCGGCGATCTCCTCGGCGGGCTGTGGACGGCGTTCATCGGCTGGTTCCTCGCCAACGCCGGGACGGAGGCGCGGCAGGGGGCGGCGATGCAGGATGCCCTGGCGGGGGTCACCGTGGCGGATCTGGCGCGCGAAGCACCGCCGGTCGTGTCGCCCGGCACCACGCTCGGCGACTTGGTCTACCGACACATCCTGCCCACCGGCGAGCGCGCCCACCTGGTCATCGCGGACGAGCAGCTTGTCGGACTGATTACCCTGACCGATGTGATGAAGCATCGCCAGGAGGCGTGGGATAGCCTGCCGGTCGCTTCGGTGATGACCCCGGCGCGGAAGCTGCGCACGATCGGGCCGGATCGTCCGGTGGAGGAAGCGCTGCGCCTGCTCGCTGCGGAGGACCTCAACCAATTGCCGGTGGTCGAGGCTGGCCGGGCGGTGGGGTTGCTCAGCCGCGCCGCGATCGTGCGCTATCTGCAACTCCGGCTGCAACTGGGGGCGGGCGGCTCGCCTGCGCCGGTGGCGGTGCCGCGCGCGACGGACGAGGCGGCGCTGGCGGCGCACTGAGCGCGCGAGCCGCATGATCGGGCGGCTGAATAGCACAGGTGAGGAGAGGGAACATGGCCGATATGATCGTGGTTCCGCTCGATGGATCGGCGCTGGCGGAGCGGGCGCTGCCCTATGCCCAGGCGCTCGCCGAGCGCGCCGACGCGCACGTACTGCTGTTGCGGGCCGTGCCCGATCAGGGGGCCGGCGCGGGGCAATCGTCTGCGGCGCTCGCTGTCGCCGATGACTACCTGCGCGCGGTGGCCGGGCGAATCTCGCCCCCGTCACGGGCCGTGGACTCTGTTGTGCTGCCGGGCGACGGGGCGCGCGTCGTCACAGAGCACTCGGTCATCCCGGGGGTTGTGTGCATCGCGATGTCTACCCACGGCCATTCCGGGCGGGGTCGGTGGCTCTTCGGGGGGACGGCGGATAAGATCCTGCGACAGAGCCACGCGCCGGTGCTGCTCGTGCCATCGGGCGGCGAGTGTCACTGGTCGAGCCGCCTGCCGCAGGGGATCCTCGTGCCGCTGGATGGCTCGGCGCTGGCCGAGGCCGCGCTGGAACCGGCCGCGACCTTCGCGCGGTTGCTGGGGATCCCGCTCACGCTGCTGCTGGTCGGCGGCAGGCCCTACGAGATGAGTGGCTTCGAGATCACGGCGGGCGACCCGACGGCCGACATCGCCGGGGCGCAGATCTACCTGGAGGAGCGCGCCGCGCCGCTGCGCGCGACGGGACTGGCGGTGGCGACGCGCGTGGAGGTCGGCTACCCGGCGACGGTGATCGCCTCGGTCGCGGAAGAGGGCGCGATGCTGGTCGCGCTGACGACGCACGGCTACGGCGGCGCGGCCCACCTGGTGCTGGGGAGCATCGCGACGAGCGTGGTGCGGCGCTCCGACGCGCCGGTGCTGCTCGTGCGCCCGCCCGCGCTGCGGGAGGATGCGGCAGCTGCGCCCGCCACCGACCGGATCCAGGTGGCGCTCACGCGCGGGGAACTCGCGCTGATCGATCTCGCACTGCGCGAACTGCTGGTCGGTGACTACCCGGCCGAGCCGTTGCGGGCGCTGCTCAGTAAGCTGGAAGGGATGGTAGGGGCGGCACCGGAGGAATGAGTGGCCTGCGGGGCGCGGGCTGGGAGGAACTGCGGGCACGGCGAAGGGGGCGGCTCGACCGGCGAGCCGCCCCTTCGCCGTGCGCCCGCGTCAGGAGGGGATGGCGGCGAGGAGGTAGGCCGCCGCGCCATCGAGGGTCATGAACTTCGGGTAATCGGCCTCGGGGATATCGACGCCGAACTCGTGGTGCAGGGCGATCGCGAAATTGAGGAAGTCCATTGAGTCGATATCGAGCTGATCCCGCAGGCTGACCGACGGATCGAGCGCGGCGAGGTCGGCTTCCGGGGCGATCGTGCCGAGGATGCGGAGGATCGTCTCCTGCAACTGCTGCGCGGCCGTGGTGTTTGTCGTGGTGCTCATAGTGCCTCCGGTTTCTGGAGCAGGCGGTTGACCGTCGCGAGGAAACGGTCGCCGCGATGGCCGACGCTCGCCCGGTGGTCGGCCGCCAGGGTGGCGGTGATGATCGGGCGGGCGACGACGGCCCCAGCGACGACCCACGGCCGCTGGCGGATCGGGCCGAAGCCGACCATCGCCACCTGGGGCGGCTGGATGACCGCGAAGGGCGCGGAGACCGCTTCCTCGCCGAGGCTCGTCACCGTGATCGTCCCCCCGGTGACCTCCGAACTGCGCAGTTTGCCGGTGCGCGCCCGCGTCACCAGGTCGCGCAGCCCGGCCATCACGCCGTCGAGGCTGAGGGAGTGCGCGTCGCGGAGCGCCGGGGCGATCAGGCCGCCTTTCGGGAGCGCGATCGCGACGCCGAGGTGGACCGGCTCGCTCGGGCGGAAGTCGCCGTCGAGCCAGAAGCCGTTCACCTCCGGCACCTGCCGCGCGGCGAGCGCGACCGCCTTCAGCAGCAGCGCGGCGATCAGCAGGCGCTCGGTGACCGGGCGGCGCGCGTTCTCGGCGGCCAGCCAGTCGAGCGCGGGGGCCATGTCGATCTCGGTGATCAGGTAGTAGTGCGGGATCTCGCGCTTCGACCGCGACATCGTGGCCGCGATGGCCGCGCGCATCCCGGCCTGGCGGTCGGGGGCCGGTGCTGCGGGCGGTGCCGCCGGGCGGGTCAGCGCCGCATTCTGCACATCCTCGGCCGTGATCGCCCCGCCGGGTCCGGTGCCATGCACCAGGGCGAGATCGACGCCGTGTTGCTCGGCGGCGCGGCGGGCGAGCGGCGAGATGCGCACCCTGCCCGCAGCCTGGGGCGCGGGAGGCGGCGGGGCCGGGGCGACGGCGGCAGGGGCGGGCGTGGCGGGCGGCGGGGCGGACGGGGCGGGCGCAGCCGGTGCGCCAGCGCCAGCGCTGGCTCCGTTGAGGAAGGCCAGGACCGCGCCGACCGGCGCTTCGGCCCCGGCCGGGACGACGATCTGGTTGACCACGCCGCTGTCGAAGATCTCGACGTCGATGACGCCCTTCTGGGTCTCGACCTCGGCGACGATGTCGCCGCGCTTGACCCGGTCGCCCGGCTTGATCAGCCAGCGGACGAGAGTGCCGCGCTCCATGTCGGCACCGAGCGCGGGCATGCGAAACTCAGCCACGGCTCCCTCCCAGTATCGCGCGCACGGCCTCGACGATGCGCTCCGGTTGCGGCAGCGCCGCCTGCTCCAGGTGCTGCGGGTAGGGCATCGGCACCTCCGCGCTGCAGACGCGCGCCACGGGGGCGTCGAGGTCGTAGAAGGCTTCCTCCATGATCCTGGCGCTGATCTCGGCCGCGATGCTGCCGCTGCGCCAGCCCTCGTCCACGATCACCGCGCGGTGGGTGCGGGCGACCGACGCCAGGATCGCCGGGGTGTCGAGCGGGCGGAGGGTGCGGAGATCGAGCACCTCCGCGTCTATCCCCTCGGCCGCGAGGTCGTCGGCCGCCCGCAGCGCCTTGTCGAGCGTGCTGCCGTAGGCGATCAGGCTGATATCCCGCCCGGCGCGGCGCACGGCCGCGTGGTCGATATCGACCGGGCCGGCGTCGGAGGGCAGATCGCCCTCCAGCGGGTAGAGGACGGTCGGCTCGAAGATGAGGACCGGGTCGGGGTCCTGGAGCGCGGTCCAGAGCATGCCGCGCGCGTCGGCCAGGGTGGCGGGGACGACCACCCGGAGCCCCGGGATGTGGGCGTACCAGCCCTCCAGGCGGTGGGAGTGCTGGGCGGCGATCTGCCGCCCGCCGCCGGTCGCCATGCGGATGACGAGCGGGACGTTGAACTGGCCGCCCGACATGTGCAGCAAGGTCGCGGCGTTGTTGAGGATCTGGTCGAGCGCGAGCAGGCTGAAGTTGACCGTCATGATCTCGACGATCGGGCGCATGCCGCCGAGGGCCGCGCCGATGCCCGCCCCGACGAAGGCCGATTCGGAGAGCGGGGTGTCGCGGACGCGCTCGGGGCCGAATTCCTGGAGCAGGCCCATGCTGACGGCGAAGCAGCCGCCGTAGCGCCCGACATCCTCGCCCATCAGGAAGACCCGCTCGTCGCGCTGCATGGCGTCGCGGATCGCGGCGCGCAGCGCCTCGCGATAGGTCAGGTGGATAGTCGCCGTCGCGGCGGTCATGCAGGCCTCCTCTCCGAGTAGACGAAGCGGGTCAGGTCCTCCACCGGCTCCCAGGCACCCGCCTCGGCGAAGGCGACGGCGGCGGCGACCTCGCCATCAACAGCCGCCTCGATCCCGGCGAGCGCGTCGTCGTCCAGCAGGTTCGCGGCCCGCAGGCGACCGGCGAAGAGATCGATCGGATCGCGGTGTCGCCACCGCTCGACCTCGGCCTTGTCGCGGTAGAGTTCGGGGTCGTACATCGAGTGGGCGCGGAAGCGGTAGGTCTGGAATTCGAGGAAGAGCGGGCCGCGCCCCTCGCGGATCAATTCGACCGCGCGCCTGGTCGCCCCTTCGACGGCGAGGAGGTCCATGCCGTCGATCGGCGTGGCCAGGATGCCGTAGCTGGCGGCCTTGACGCAGAGGTTGTTCTGCGACTCGGAGCGCTCGATCGCGGTGCCCATCGCGTAGAGGTTGTTCTCGCAGCAGAAGAGGACGGGCAATTGCCAGAGCGCGGCGAGGTTCAGCGTCTCGTGGAACTCCCCCTCGGCGACCGCGCCCTCGCCGAAGAAGCAGGCGGTCACCCGCCGCTGCCCGCGCAACTGGTCGGCCAGGGCGAAGCCGATCGAGAGGGGCAGGCCGCCGCCGACGATGGCGTTGCCGCCGTAGAAGCGCGTGGCCGCGTCGAAGATGTGCATCGAGCCGCCGCGTCCCCGGCTGCAGCCCTGGACCTTGCCGTACATCTCGGCCATCAGCGGCCCCATCGCGATGCCGCGCGCCAGGGCGTGGCCGTGCTCGCGGTAGGTCGCCACGATCGCGTCGCCGGGGGTGAGCGCGTGCATCACCCCGACCGCGATCGCCTCCTCGCCGATGTAGAGGTGGAGGAAGCCGTGGATCTTCCTGGCGCTGTAGAGTTCGGCGCACTTCTCCTCGAAGCGCCGGATGCGCAGCATCTCGGTGAGCAGGTGGAGCGCGGTGTCGCGCGCGGGCAGGGTGGTCTGCTCGATCATGGCTGTTCCTCCAGCGTGGATGTGTCCCCCTCGGGCAGGCCCAGTTCGCGGGCCTTCAGCAGACGGCGCATGATCTTGCCGGAGCGGGTCTTGGGGATGCGCTCGACGAAGGCGATCTCCTTCGGGGCCACCGCCGCGCCGAGGCGCTTGCGGCCGTAGCCGATCAGGGCGAGCCGGGTCGGCTCGTCGGCCGCCTGGCCGGGCCTGAGGACGACAAACGCCTTGACGATCTCGCCCGCCACCGGGTCGGGCTTGCCGATGACGCCGGTATCGGCGACGGCGGGGTGTTCGAGCAGGCAGCTCTCGACCTCGAAGGGGCCGATCAGGTGGCCGGACGACTTGATCACGTCGTCGGCGCGGCCGACAAACCAGTAGTAGCCGTCGGCGTCGCGGCGGGCGAGGTCGCCGGTGAGGTACCAGCCGCCCGCGAAGCACTTGCGGTAGCGCTCCTCCTCGTGGAGGTAGCCCCGGAACATCGAGGGCCAGCCGGGCCGGAGCGCCAGTTCGCCCTCCACGCCGGGCTCGTCGATGACGGCGATGTCGCCGTCTGGCGTGCGGCGCACGACCGCCGCCTCGATGCCGGGGAGCGGGCGACCCATCGAGCCGGGGCGGATATCCATGGCGGCGTAGTTGGCGATCATGATGCCGCCGGTCTCGGTCTGCCACCAGTTGTCGTGGATCGGCAGGCCGAACGCCTCCTGGCCCCAGACGACCGCGCTGGGCGGCAGGGGCTCGCCGACGCTGGCGATGAAGCGCAGGCGGGGGAAGTGATAGCCGCGCGCGACCGCCGCGCCGACCCGCATCATCATCCGCACGGCGGTCGGCGCGGTGTACCAGACGGTGACGCGCTGATCGCGCAGGATGGTGTACCAGCGCTCGGCGTCGAAGTCCCCCTCGTCGACGATGCTGGTGATGCCGTGGAGGAGCGGGGCGATGATGCCGTAG
Organism: Chloroflexia bacterium; assembly: GCA_046328475.1. GTDB lineage: Bacteria > Chloroflexota > Chloroflexia > Thermomicrobiales > CADCWN01 > CADCWN01. Next base: position 6,476 of record JAXLWN010000018.1, read on the forward strand.
GAGGTGCCGGTGACCCAGCCGGGATCGGCGGTACACCAGAAGATGTCGCCGGGGTGGAAGTCGAGCGCGTACTTGCCGGTGGCGTGGTGGGCGACGACCGCGCCGTGGACGTGGATGGCTCCCTTGGGCATGCCGGTGGTGCCGCTGGTGAAGTGGAGCAGCGCCATCTGCTCCTGATCGGTGGGGGCGATGGCGAAGCACGGGGAGGCGGCACCCATCAGCCGCCCGAGGCTGAGCGTGTCGGCGGGGGGATCGGCGGTCGCGTCCCCCGCGATGAGGACGTGCCGCAGCGCCGGGAGTTCGGCGCGGAGGCCCGCGACCTTCATGCGGTAGAGCGGGGTGGTCGTGACGAGCACCGCGCCGTCGCCGCGCTGGAGGCGCTGCCGGATCGGCTCGGGGCCGAACGCGGAGAAGAGCGGGCAGAAGACGCAGCCCGCTTTCCAGGTGCCGAGCGCGGCGATGTAGAGTTCGGGGATGCGGCCCGCGAGCACGAAGACTCGCGCGCCGGGCTCGATCTCCAGGCCGCGCAGGACGTTGGCGAAGCGGGCGCTCTCCGCCGCCAAGTCGCCGTAGGTGAAGTTGCGGACCGTGCCGTTGCGACCGAGCCAGCGGAGCGCCAGGTGGTCGCGGAGCGGCCCGGCGGCGTGGCGATCGACCGCCTCGTGGGCGATGTTCAGGCCCTGGCCGCCGGGGAGTCCGTCGAGCGCGCCGCGCGCCTCCTCCCAGGAGAAGGCGACCCGCGTCGCGTCGTAATCGAGCAGGTTTGGCGCGACCGCGCGGTCGCCGGTCGGCTTGTGAATCGTTGCCCAGGCCATTGTCGCACCTCCTCGCGGCTCGCCAGCGGCGGGGCGATCCCCTGCCCACGACGATACGGCGCGCACGTAGACGGGCGGGAATCGCGCGGTCAATCGGACGTAAACGGTTCGGCGAGCGGGGCGACGAGTCCCGCGCCGGGTCAGTAGTGGATCCAGATCGGTAGGCCGACGTAGCCCCAGTTGTAGAGCCATTGCGCGGCCCAGACGGGCGCGCCGACGCAGCCGTGGCTCATCGGCGTGCCGAAGTTGTTGTGCCAGTAGACGCCGTGGATGGCGTGCCCCGCGCCGGTGAAGTACATGATCCAGGGGACGTCGGGCTGGTAGTAGTCGGCCCCGCGCATGTCCTCGACCGCCACCTTCCTGATCACCGTGAAATTGCCGCTCGGGGTCTCGTAGCCCGCGCGGCCGGAGCTGATGGCGATATCGAAGAGCACCTCGCCCCCTTGCCAGGCGTAGAGGTGCTGTCGGCTGAGGTTCACCTCGATGTAGCGTCCCGGATTGCCCTGGGAGCCGCCCGTGCGCGTCGGGGTTGGGGTGACGAAGAGGCCATCGTCGTAGTCGGGTGCGCCCTCGGCGCGGGGCGCGGCGGTCGTGTCCACCCCGCGCGCCTGCGCGATCTGCCGTCCGAGGTGCCCGAGCAACACCTGGTAGGGTTCGGGGTTCTCGGGGTGCCATTCGAAGCGGGCGCGCTCGAAGTACTGCACGGTGTAGGGCTGCCCGTTGGTCGGGCTCTGCTCGACGAACTCCTCGCTGAGGGGGTAGCCGAAGAGGGGCAGTTCGCCGTTGCGCCGCCAGTAGGCGAGGAACCCGTGGCTGAGCGTGTGCCCGGTCTCGGGGAAGTAGGCGCGATCGTCGCCGGATGGCGCGCTGGTGGCCGGGACCGGGGCGAACGGCGGGGTCTTGACCAGCGGCGCGGAGAGCGCGCGGCCGAGATGGCCGAGTAGCACGTCCCAGGGGGCGGGATTCTCGGGGTGGTACTCGAAGCGGGCGCGCTCGAAGTACTGGACGAGGTAGGGTTGGGCGTCCTCGGCGCTGACCTCGGTGAACTCTTCGCTGAGCGGGTAGCCGAAGGTGGGCAGGGCACCGTGGGCGCGCCAGTAGGTGAGGAAGGCCCCGCCGAGATTGTGCCCGGTTGCCGGGAAGTAGACGACGGTTGGCGGCGCGGCACCGACCAGCGCGAGCGGCGCGGGGATGACCAGCGCCAGGGCGATGAGCAGTGTGATCCAGTTGCGGCGACGGTTCATGCGGCTAACCCTCCCCGGCCGGAGGTCGCCGCCGAGACCACCGGGGCGCGAAGCGGCCCGGCAGGCGGCCGGGTAGCCCGCGCGCAGCAGCGGCGTGCGCAGTCCGACCGACTTCTGTCTGCCATTCTGCCAGGGGGGCGTTGCGGGGGTGTTGGGATCGGTAGACCGGGGGTAAATCGTTGGCGGGGACGGTGGTGGGCGTATGGTGGACGAAATATCGATGTTTTATTGATTGGGATAAGGAATTCTTGGGGATGTCAAAGTAAGGTTTGTTTTGCTGTTTTTAACTCTTCCTCTTCCTCTTCGGGGCGGCTTTTCCCTGGGTAAGGGTGCGGCGAGCGAAGTGGGCGGACGGATGCTTCGCTGCGCTCAGCATGACACCGTGGGGGGGACTGCGTGCGGCGCGGTGGCTGGGGCGGGGTTGGGCATGGTGGGGTCTCCTTGCACGGGTGACGCGGTGGCTGTTGGCGGCGCGGGTGCCGTTCCCGCGCGGGCGGGTCGGTGACCCGCCCCTACCAGAATGGGTCACGAGCGGTGACGGGGCGCGGGCGCTTCGCGAAGCGCCCCTACCGATGCGTTCCTGCATCTACGGACCCGTCAGGGGGATGGATCGTGCCACTTTGGGGAGGATGCGGGGTGATGGTCTTGGGGGCGATTACCGGGTGTTTACCGCTGTCTAGGCGGGAGGGAACGGGGAGGGGCATACTGGTGGCGTGGTGGCGGGTGGGTGGGTGGCGGTGAGTGCGTTAGGACCAGGTGTGCATGGGGCGGTTGCCGGGGTGGGATGCTGTGGCGCTGGCCGCCGCCGCGCTCTGGCGGCGGCGGCGGTTGCTGGAACATGACCGGTGGTCGCGCGCCCGGCTGGAGGGGTACCAGGCGCGACGCCTGGCGGAGCTGCGGCGCTTCGCCCGCGACCATTCGCCCTTCTACCGGCGGTTCCACGCGGGACTCGAAGGGGCGGCGCTGGGCGAGCTGCCGGTGCTCACGAAGGCGACGCTGATGGCGCAGTTCGACGCGGTGGTGACCGATCCCGGGGTGCGGCTGGCCGACCTGGAGCGGCACGTTGCGGCGATCACGGCCGATGTGCGGTTCCAAGGTCGTTACTGGGCGACCGCCACGAGCGGCAGCAGCGGCCGACGCGGATCTTCCTGTTCGACCGGGGGGAGTGGGCCGATTTCCTCGCGGCGGCGGCGCGCACCCATGACTGGACCGGCCGATCGCTCGATGTGCTCCGCCGGCCGCGCATCGCCTTCGTCGCTTCCACGGCGGCCTGGCACTTCTCGGCGCGGCTCGGCGCGACGCTCGGGGGCGCTGGGCACCGTCGCTGCGCCTTGATGCCGGGCAGCCGGTCGGCGCGCTGGTGGGCGCGCTCAACGCCTTCCGCCCGAGCATCCTGGTGTGTTACCCGACGATCGAGGGGGTCCTGGCCGACGAGCAGTTGGCGGGGCACCTGCGGATCGCCCCCGCGCTCATCTTCACGGGGGCCGAGGTGCTGACCGGGGCGACGCGCCAGCGGGTGGAGGGCGCGTGGGGCCGGTGCGTCTGTTCGACCAGTACGCGGCCACGGAGGGGGGATTCTCGCGGCCGAGTGCGAAGGCCATGCGGGGCTGCACCTGTTCGAGGACCGGGTCATGTTCGAGGTCGTGGACCGGGATTATCGCCCGGTGCCGCCCGGCGCGTGGGGTGAGCGCCTGCTGATCACGGTGCTCGGCAGCCGTACCTTGCCGTTGATCCGCTACGAACTCGACGATAGCGTGAGGCTGGCCGTGACGCCGTGCGGTTGCGGGCGGCCGTTCCGCCTGCTGGACGGGATCCAGGGCAAGGCGCAGGAGATCCTCACCTTCCGGGGCGTCGCGGGCGACCGGGTGCCGGTGAACCCCGTCGTTTTCCACCACCTGCTGGATACGGCACCGGTGGAGGGTTGGCAGGTGGTGCAGGGGCCTGATGCGTTGCGCATTCTGGTTGTTCGCCCCGGCGGTGACTTCGATGAAGGGGCAGTGGTGCGCGGCGTGGTCGCGGCACTGGCGACGCAGGGCGCGGTGGCACCGCAGGTTCGGGTGGAGCGTGTCGGTGCCATACCGCGAGGTGCTAGCGGCAAGGCGGCGTTGGTGACCGCGTGGCGCTGATGTGCCGCTCTCGGCGGGCGGGTGTTCCCCGGCATTCGTGCGGGGCACCCTTCGCCCGCCGCCTGCGCGCGGGGCCGACAGCTCGCACCGTGCGGCTCTGCACCGGATCGTAAGGAGTGGCTACATCGCCGTTGTCGAGTGTGACCAAGAATGCCGACGCGGCGATGGTTGCGCCGCGCATCCTCCTCGTTCAGGATCCAGCTACCTCGTGCTCCGTGGCCGTCAACCTATGCGCGCGATGATGGGCGTAGGCCAGTGTACCTGGCGATCGATCCGGACTGAAAGGAGGGACGCGATGAACTACAGTCAGCTGATTCGAGACGCCTGGGCGGCCACCTGGCGTTATCGCTACCTCTGGATCCTGGGGCTCTTCGCCGGCGGCGCGGCCGGTGCCGGCGGCGGTCGGCAGGCGCAGTGGAATGTGGAGCGGGGCGATATTGAGCAATGGTCGCCGAGGGCGGCGGAACTCGCCGAAACGACCGTGGACTGGCTGGCCGCGAACTGGGTGTACATCGCGGTTGGTGCCGGGGTCGTGGGGTTGGCGCTGCTGGCGCTCTCATTCATCGCCCAGGGTGGCATGGCGAAAGCGACGGCGGACATCGCCGAAGGGCGCGGGAGTTCGCTCGGCCAGGCCTGGCGGGCTGGTCTGCACTTCTGCTGGCGCTATGTGGGGTTGTGGTTCACGTTGTTCGCCGTGGTGCTGCTGGCGGCTGCGGCCGTCGCCGCGCTGCTGGTGCTCGCGATGGGGACGGGCGTGCTCGCCGCCGGCGCGGTGTCGACGGATGGGGCACCCGCTGCCATCGTCGTGATCCTGCTGCTGATCCTGATCCCGCTCGTCCTGGTGGGGATCGCGGCGGCCGTCGTGTTCGGCATCGTGGCGACCTATGCGCAGCGGGCGGTCGCGATCGAGGACGAGGGGCCTGTCGCGGCGTTGGGCGACGGCTGGCGCCTCTTCCGGCGCAATGTGGGCGCGAGCATGCTGGTCTGGTTGCTGAACCTGGCGCTCTCCATCGGGGCGGGCATCGTCGCCTCCATCGCGATCGTGATGGCGCTGGCGGTCCTGGGGCTGGTGGGCTTCGCCTTCTGGGCGGCGCTGGGGGCGCATGTGGCGACGATCATCTACGCCGCCCTGGCGGGCGCGGTCTTCGTCGCGGTGGCGCTCACCGTGGCGGCCATCGTCAATACCTTCTTCTGGCACTTCTGGACCCTGGCGTACCTGCGGCTGAGTGGCACGCAACACGCGGCCTGACGCGGGCGGTCTACCGGGCGAGCGGGATAGCGGGCGTTTTGCGGGGCGGCCACACGGCCGCCCCGTACTTTCGCGCATCGTTGCGACTGCCTGCTCTGGGCAAGACGCTGTGGCGGGTCTCCGGCCCTCGTCCACGATCAGCACCTCCGGCGTGCGGGGTATACGATGAGGGCATGTGACGGGCGAAATAGATCGGTGCGTCGCTCGATGATTCGGGTCCGGAGTTCCGGACCCGCTCAATGGGAATCGAGACTGGTCCCCTCGTCCCCGGCCAACCGGTAGCGCGCCCAGCCGATCGCGATGAACCAGGCGAACAGGAGCAGGCCGTAGGCCAGGTAGCCGATTCCGAGCAGGGGCCGCAACGACTCGCTGATGATGCCGAGCGCGCCGGTCGCGATGCCCAGGTAGGCGATGCCCCGGCGGAAGATGCCACGCAGCATGACCAGCGCCAGGATGAGGATGCCGATGGGCTCCAGGATGCCGACGGCGGTGGGGATGACATTCTGCGCGACGAACGCCTCGGCGGCGGCGGCGTAGGCGGCCCGCTGCGCCGCGTCGCCGGTGGCCGCGTAGCGGTCGCTCAGGTAGACGAGCGCCGGCGCACCCCCGCCGGTGGCCGGGTAGACCAGGGTGAGCGCCCAGGACGCGACGCCCAGGACGCCGCCGATGGCGGCGTAGCTCTTGTGCAGGTCCTTGACCGCCACCGCGAGCGCCAGGAAAGCGACCGTGAGCAGGACGCTGGGGGCGAGCCAGAGGATTTGCTCCGCGATGTAAACCAGCCGGTGCGCGGCGATGTAGTCGAGGATGGCAGCGCCGCCTTCCTCCGGCGGCGGCGGCACGACGAAGTAGGTGGCCGTCGCGACGATGTAGGCGAGGGTCGCCAGGAGTGCCGATACGCCGCCGATCCGATAGAGCGGGCACCAGGAGCGATCGGCACCAACCACCCCCTCCCTTCGTCCGCCCGGTGTCGTATCAACCCGAAGGCTTGCCGTGAATGTCGCGCTCATGCGATCCTCCTGTTGCGAGCAGCGCGCCGCGCGATCCGGCCGCGTTCACGCACTTCGCGAGCTGCCCCGATGTTGGCCTTTCCCCGGAGGCCAACCGAACCATGGTCAGCAATGCTCGTTGAGTGCCGCCATGAGCCCAGATGCAGTATTGTTCGGTAGGGTTGCAGCGGGCGTTGCCGCGCTTGTCCGGCGGGTAAATGTTTCAATTGCTGTGCCGGCGGGCGGCACGGATCGCTCCGCGCCAACGCCGGTGGCTATGACCCTGGGGCGGAGAACTCCGCGACCGCGTGTGGGTCTGGTCCCAGTCAGTGCTCGTTCACGCCTGGTTTACCGGACGATCTGTGGTCGTTGACTGGCCGGTGGTGTACTGTGCAGGAGGCAATGGCCCGGATGCGGTGGGTGCGAGGCGTGCCACACCACCGAGCTGCGGCTAGCACGAGGTGATCAGATGGACGTGCGAGACTTGCTGCCGATCTTGCTGCCGTTGGTGGCGATCCAGCTCGGGTTGCAGATTTTCAGCCTCTTCGACCTTGCAAGGGCGGAACGGCACGCCCGCTATCTGCCGAAAGTCGCCTGGGCCGCGATCATCATTCTCGGCCAACTCCTCGGCTCGGTCGTCTACCTGGTGGCCGGGCGCGAGGAGGCGTGAGGCGATGGAACCGGCGATCGTCTGCACCGGCCTCGTCAAGCGCTACGGCGCGGTGGCCGCGCTCGACGGGCTCGATCTCGTCGTCCCGGCGGGCACGATTTTCGGCTTCCTCGGCCCCAACGGGGCGGGGAAGACGACGGCCGTGCGGCTGCTGACCGGCCTGGCGCGGGCGACGGCGGGCACCGCCTCGGTGGCGGGGTTCGACGTGGCGCGGAACGCCGCCGCGCTGCGCCGCCGGATCGGCCACCTCGACCAGGCACCGCGCTTCTATCCCTGGATGCGCGGGCGAGAGCTGCTCGAATTCGCCGGGGAACTCTTCGGGTTGCGCGGGCGCGCGTTGCGCGCCCGCGTTGACGAGATGCTGGCGCTGACCGGGTTGACTGAGGCGGCGAGCAGGAAGATCGGCGGCTACTCGGGCGGGATGAAGCAGCGCCTCGGGCTCGCCCAGGCGCTGATCAATCGCCCGGACGTGCTCTTTCTCGACGAGCCGGTCAGCGCGCTCGACCCGGCGGGGCGGCACGATCTGCTGGCGATGATCGCCGAGTTGCGCGGCCGGAGTACGGTCTTCATGTCCACCCACATCCTCGCCGACGTGGAGCGCGTCTGCGACCGCGTGGGGATCGTCGATAAGGGGCGTCTCGTGGTCGAGGCGGGGGTCGCCGAGTTGCAGGAGCGCTACGCCCAACCGGTCTACCTGCTCGAAGCGGAGCCGGGACAGGAGGGCGCGGTGGCGGCGCTGGCGGCGACGCTCCGCGCCGCCAGCTGGGCGGCGGAGGTGGTGGAGGAAGGGGGCACCCTGCGCGTGATCGCGCGCGACCCGGCGGCGGCGCGGGCGGGGATTTTGCCGTTGGTCGCCGAGCGCGGCGTGGCGCTGGCGCGCTTCGAGCGGGGCCGACCCAGCCTGGAGGATGTTTTCCTGCGCCTGGTCGGGTCCCAGCCCGGGACGCCGGGCGGGGCGACCGCGCGCCCGGCGGAAACGGGGCCAGTCGCCACGGGGGTGGGGTGATGGAGGGGTTCGCCGTATTGCTGCGGAAAGAGTTGCGGGAAGCCTGGCGCACGAGTCGCCTGCTGGTCGCCGGGACGGTGTTCCTCGTCTTCGGCATCCTGTCGCCGCTGCTGGCGAAGTATATGCCCGAATTGATCAGGCTGCTCGGGACACCCGGCGGGATGGCGATCTCGCTGCCCGCCCCGGTGATCGGGGATGCGGTGGACCAATTCCTCAAGAACCTCGGCACGGCCGCGTTCGTGGTGATCCTGCTGGCGATGGGGGTCGTGGCGCGGGAGAAGGAGCGCGGCACCGCCGCCTTTGTTCTGGCCAAGCCCGCCGGCCGCCTCGCCTTCCTGGCCGCCAAGTTCGCGGCCCTCGCCCTGCTCTGCGCGGGCGGGCTGGCGCTCGGCGGCGCGGCGATGTATGGCTACACCGCCTATTATTTCGCGCCGCTGCCGGTCGGCGGATTCCTGGCCGGGTGCGCGCTCCTCCTGCTCGCCCTGCTCGTCTACGCGGCCGTCACGTTCCTCGGCAGCACGCTGACCGATTCGACGCCGGTGGCGGCGGGCGTGGGGATCGGGGCCTACCTCGCGCTGGCGCTCATCGGCGCGATCCCGCGCGTCGCGCCGTACACCCCCGGCGGGCTCTTCGCCCCCGCCCGCGCGCTCGCCCTCGGCGAGAGTCCGGGCGGGCTCGCGGCGTCGCTGCTGGCGAACCTGGCGCTTGTCGGCCTTGCCCTGGCCGCCTCCTGGCTGGCCTTCCGTCGGCAGGAACTCGGCGGCTGAACGGGCGTCGCCCCGGCGAAGCGGCCACCGGCGACCGGTTCTCAGCCCGGCAGCCAGCCTTGAAGGACGAGGTAGGCGGCACCGAAGCGCACGAAGTCGATGCAGAAGTGGAAGCCGATCGCCGGCTCCAGTCCGCGACGCAGCCACAGATAGGAGAGCGGCAGGCTGTAGAGCGTGCCGAGCATGAGCGTGCTCGGGATCGCCCCCAGGCCGCCGGGCGTGTGCAGGTAGGCGAACCAGTAGCCCGCGATCAGCACCGCCGCCGTCAGCGCCGCGCGGGTGCGACCCGCCTGGCGCAAGGCGACGAAGATGATCGGCACCAGGAGCACGCGCCACCAGGCCTCCTCGGCGATGCCCGGCTGGATCGCGATCAGCGGCTGCCACCACGACCGGACCCAACTGTCGTGCCCGGCGGCCCCGAGCGCCACGTTCGCTAGCGCCCAGGGGATGGCGCTGGCGAACCCGCAGCCGAATCCTCGCGCCGCCGCCCCTTCCGCCAGGGCGAGGCTGCGGCCCACCCCCGCCGCGAGCAGGCCGGTGCGGTCGAGGATCGCCCACCCGGCCAGCAGGCCGGGCAGCACCAGTGCCACCTGCAGGATGGCCCAGACTGGCGCGCGGAAGTCCACCCAGCGCGCCCCCAGCCCGGCGATGCCCGCCACGAGCGCCAGGCCCAGGGCGTAGCCCATCGCTCGCACTGACGGGCGTTGCCGGGCGACGGCCAGCGCGATGACCGCCACCACCGGCAAGCCGAAGAGGAGGGGCGGACCGATCAGGGTGCGCAGCGGGAAGAGCAGCAGCGCCGTGAGTAGGGCGAGCAGGATGAAGCGCCCGCGCCTGGTGCGCGCCGCCCCGGCGGAGTCGGGCGGCGCGGGGCCGGGCAACCACCAGAGGAAGGCGGCCGTGCAGGCCAGCAAGGCCAGCAGCACGACGAGCGTGGCCGCCTGGTCGAACCGCTGCTCGCCGGATACGACCTGCCAGCCGGTGCCCAGCGTGGTGGCTGCCCAGATGCCGAGGAACAGGCGCAAGCGCCACGGGGGCGATGCGACAGCGGTTGCTTGTGCGGGCACGCGATTGCTCCCCGGCGGCGCTGCCGTCACGACGGCAGCGCCGCCGCCGATACATGGTGCGGGCTGGGCCAGCCCCTCGCCTGGCCCGGCGGTCAGCGCGGGGTGGACGAGGACGACCGGCGCGTCGGCTTCCCAGAGCACCTGGCGCGCGACGCTGCCCAGCGGCATCGCCGCCAGTGCGCTCTCGCCGTGGGTCGCCAGCGCCAGCAGCGTGGCGTCGTGCTCGCGCACCGCCCCGTGAATCGCCGCCACCGGGCCGCCGGGGCGCACCTCGCAGCGCGCGGTTATGCCGCGCTCGGCAAGTCCCGCCGCCACGTCGCGCAGGTAGGCTTCGGCGTGCGCGGCGCGGCCCGCCAACCAGTCCGGCGACGTTGGCCCCCAGGGGTGGGCAGGTCTGGTTGCGCGGCGGGCACCGCCCGCACCAGCACCAATTCGCCCCCCAGCAGCGCGGCGAAGGACCGTGCCGAGTCCAGCGCCTGCTCCGCCACCGCCGAACCGTCCAGCGGCACCACGATCCGCGCGCCGCCGCGTTCGGTGGTCGTTTCGAGCGCGGCCACGTCGTGCCAGGCTCGCACCAGCAGGATGGGGGCCGCGACGCGGGCGAGCAACCCGGCGAAGAGCCCGGAAGCGCCGTGGCCGAGGAGGAAGCGGCCCGAGGTGGTCATGACGATCAGATCGATCCGTTCGGCCGCGACCGTCGCGGCGATCGCCTCGACCGCCGCGCCGACCGGCACGAGCGCATCGACGCGCACGCCAGTCTCGCGCAGCACGTCGGCGTGCGCCTCCAGGTAGGTCAACGCCGCGTCGCGCGCCGCCCCGCTCTCACCCGCCGCCACCGTGCGCACGAGTACCAGTCGCGCGCCGGAGAGCGCGGCGAGACGCCGGGCGAAGGGCAGCGCGCATTCGGCGAGCGGCGAGCCGTCGAGCGGGACGAGGAGGGTGCGATAGGCAAACGCGGGCCTCGGAAGGTCATCGCCCGAGGGCGGCGTGGGACGGCTGCCAGGCTGCGCGGGTGGCTGCTCTGAGGGGTGCGAGAGCGCGCGGCTCGCCCAGTCTCGGAGTTGTTGCCATCGTGTCATGGCGCCCCTCCTTTCAGACCCTGTCCGGCCGCTTCCGTTGCTCCACGGTGTTGGTGTAACGTGGGGGTGGCCGCTGCGGCGGGTGCCGTATTCCGGCCGGGAACGCGGGCGATGCGTGGACCAGGATCGTGTTTCGCTGCTCGCGGTTGGTGCGCGCCCGCGCCGGTGTTGCGCGCGGCACGCCGAACCGAGGTCACCCGACCCAGGTTCAGCATCGCACCGCCGGGTAAACGCGGCGGTGGCAGGGTGTGGCGGTCAGGTAAACGGGCGGCGTCTCCACCTGCGAGCCGGAGACGCCACCCGTGATCGCCGGGCACGGTTAAGCGCCGTATTCGATGCGCAGGTGATCGATCACGTTGTGTACGCCGGGGGTATGGCGCGCCGCGCCGAGCACCGCGCGCTTCTCCGCCCAGGATCGGACCGATCCCGTCAGCGTGGCGACATCGCCGTTCACGCCGACCTCGATCCGGTCGGCCTCGCGCTCGGCGCGGCGCGTCAGCGCCCCCTCGATCGCCTCGCGCAGTTGCCCCGCCGCCACGGTCGGCCCGGCGACGACGAGGAGGTTGTTGACGCCGCAGACGCCCGGCAGCCGCCCGACCAGCCAGGCCGCGTCGTCGCGCTGGTAGGCGAGATCGACGGTCCCTTCGAGGATGACCCAGCCCCTGGAGACGGTGGTGGTGATCAGTTCGTGGGGGACAAGCACGTCCAGCTCCAGCGCGTGCCGCACGGCCAGGGCGATTTCGGTGTCGGTCTGCTTCGGGCTACCGGGCAAGCGCACCACGAGGTCGTTGGCGACGTCGCGCACGCCGATGACGCGGTGGGCCGCCTCCTGCGCGGCCAGGCGCTTGACATAGCTGGTGACGTTCCCGGTGAGGGTGACCACCCCCCGGTCCACCTCGATCCCCACTTCGGTCTCCTCGACGCGCGGGTCCCATTGTAGCTCCTCCAGCACCGCGCGCTGGATTTCAGCATCGGTTCGCATCGTTGTCCTCCTTCGGTGAGCGCGCGACCGTGCCCCGCTCCGGGGTGGCGCTCCGCGCACTTCCAGCATCCCCGAGCCGGGTAGCGGCCGGTGTCGCGGGGTGAACGGCGCGTGAAAGATCGCCGTTCACCCGGCGCGATCGGGCAGCCGACGAGGCTCTTCACCGGCCATTCACCGTGAGCGATGCCCGCCGCAACTTCGCCCGGACATGCTGGGGGCGACAAGGAACTCTGGGCCAGCGATGGAGAAGAAGCCATGAGTGGGATACCAGCACCGCGCGAACGACCGGGGCGCGATCTCTCCCCCCGCGTCGTCCAGGAACTCTCTCCCGACGATCTGGCGATGCTGCTGGGGCGCGGCGTCCCCGCAGAAACGCCGCCGCAGCCCCAGCGAGCGGCCCCGACCACGGCCCCGACCGAGGATGGCTGGTCGCCGCGCCTCGATATCTTCGTCGAGGGCGAGGAACTGGTCCTCGTCGTCGAATTGCCGGGAGTGCGCAAACGGGATCTGCACGTCGCGCTGGATCGGGGCGTGCTGGTGGTCGAGGGCGAGGTCCATCCGGGCGGCGGGGACGGGGCGCGCCAGTACTTCCGCGCTGAACGGCCGCGCGGGCGCTTCCGCCGCCTGCTCCAACTCCCGTTCGAGGTGCGCGCCGAGGAGATCAGCGCGCACCTCGAACACGGCGTCCTGGAGGTGCGACTCCCCCAGGCCGCGCACACAGAGCCCCGGCGTATCCCGGTACATTAGGCGCGAACCGGCGTGCAGCCGAGCCGCCCGACCAAAACCCGGTCGGGCGGCTCGTTTTCCCGTGCTTCGGGGAGGCGAGGTGCCGCCCCGGCGCGGCACAGGGGCCACGCCGGGGCAGGCGCTCAGTAGCGGTAGATCGCGACGATGGCCTGGTCGCCCGGGAATTCCCCGGGCTCGGCTTCGACGACCGCGCCGCGATTGCGAAGCGTATCGAGCAGCGCCCGGTTGGCCTGCGCTTCCTCGGGGGCGACCGCACGGTCGGGCTGGACCGTGGTGGCCAGTGCTGCGGCGACGATCAGGGTGTCGACCCGGCCCTCCCCGGCGGCCCGGACAATGTCGCCGGGGTCGGTGGAGGCCCGGCCCGTGCCGATGAGCGCGCGGAAGCGGGCGATCGACGCCTGGCGATCCGCGTTCTCCAGCGCGGCCATCAGCGGGCGGGCGCGCTCGCCGAGCGCCGCCGCGCTCAGAACGTCGGGGTTGCCGTCGATTCCCTGTGCCAAAACGTTCGGGTAGCTCGCGACGCTCCGGTAGATGCCGGTCAACTCCTTGCCCCCGGCCAGGATGAGGGGCGTGGTCGCCGGGGTGAGCACCTCGCACACCCCGGCGTCGATCTGCTGGCAGTAGCGCCGCAATTCACCCTCGTGCTCGTCGCTGCCGATGCCGTGGCTGTAGTAGATCGCGCCCCGCTGCCTGCCGGTCGGCGTGGGGACGGCGGAGTAGCGCCGCTCCCGCTCGTACTCGTCGCTGCGCAGCGCCGCCTCCAGGCTGGTCGGCACCGACGCGGGCAGCGACACCTCGCTGATCGCGGTGCGCGTGCCGCGCAGGAGCTTCACCGCGCCCTGGCTGAGGGCGAGGATGGCGCAGGGCTGGTCGGCGGCGAGGAGGGGGAGGAGCGGCGTGAGCAGGTAGTCGGGGCCGACGAGCGCCCGCTCCGTGACCGCGTAGGGCAGGTGATAGGTCCGCTGCGCCTGCGCCTCGATGTAGATGGCGACGCCGCGCCCCGGTTGCTGCCAGAATGCGGCATCGTGGGCGAGCGCTCGCGCCCGGGCGAGCAGTGGCGCGAGCGCGTCGCCCGCGTGCGCCTGTGTTTCGATGGCGCGGAGCAGGTTGCGATATTCCCCCTGAGCGCGCGTCGTCGTCGGGTCGGCCGCGAGCGCGATCGAGAGTCGCGGCGTTTCGCCCGCCGCCAGCAGCGTCTTCAGGTCTTCGCGCATCTGGTTCTTCATCGCGTTGCTCCTCCCCGGCGCGTCGAACGCGCCGTCTCGTGGCGAACCCAGGTCGTCGATGCTTCGTCGCGGGCAGTGTCCGCCTGTAACTGATTGTGTTCTCGGCCGGTTGACCGGCGCGTTGGCGACGGTCAACGCGGGGTGAATCGCCGCCACGCGACGCAATCATGGCGCGGCGGGGGTCGCCAGCGCGGCCCGGCCGAGTTGCCCGAGCAGCACGTCGTAAGGCGGGCGATTCTCGGGGTGGTATTCGAGCCGGGCGCGCTCGAAGTATTGGACGGTGTATTCGCGGCCATCCTCCAGCCGCAGCCGGAATTCCTCGCTGATCGGGTAGCCGAAGAGGGCGAGCGACTCGCGGTAGGAGATCCCGGTCTCGCCGAGTTGCAGGCCGTGCGACTGCCAGTAGGCGCGGAAGGAGAAGCAGAGGCGGTGCCCGGTCGTCGCCACGAAGGTGCAGTTGGCGTCGCTGCCGGTGTTCGCGGGGAGCGGCTGGAACGGCGCGGTGCCGAGCAGGCCGCGTCGCCGGGCGTCGTCCACGCCGACCCGCCCGAGCAGCACGTCGTAGGGCGTCGCGATGTTCTCGGGGTGCCACTCGTAGCGCTGGCGCTCGAAGTACTGCACGGTGTAGGTCTTGCCATCGTCCGCGCTGCGCTCGCTGAACGGCTCGGTCAGGGGGAAGCCGAACTGCGCCAGCCCGCCGTTCGCCTCCCAGTAGTCGAGGAAGCGCCCGCCGAGGCTGTGCCCGGTCTGCGGGAAGGTATAGGGCGCGGTCAGGAAGTCGCGCACCGTGGCGAAGCGATACCCCTTCGCGCGGAGCTGGCTGATCAGGCCGGGGAGCGCCGCCGCATCCTGGGACTGGCCGCCGACGTGCATGAGGACGATCGCGCCGGGGACGGTGGCGGCGAGTACGCGCTCGGTGATCTGCGCCGCGCTGAGCCCCTGCCAGCCGAGCGAGTCGATGGTCCACATGATGCTGTAGGTGTAGCCATTGGCGGCGATGTCGGCGAGGACCGAGTTGTCATAATCCCCGTAGGGCGGGCGGAAGTAGGGATCGAGCGTGACGCCGGTCTGGGCGCGGACGAGATCGGCGGCGCGGCGGAGTTCGTCGGCGCGCTCGGCCGCCGTCAGCGGGGCGGTGCCGGTGGAATAGCCGGTGAACGACTTGTGGTCCCAGGTGTGGTTGAGCAGGTGGTGGCCGTCGCGCACGATCCGGGCGACGACATCCGGGTTGGCGGTCGCGAAACTGCCGGTCATGCCGAACGAGGCGGCGATGTGCTGGGCGGAGAGCGTGTCGAGGATCGCGTCCGCGTAGCCGCGATCCGAACCGGCATCGAAGGTCAGCACCACCACCCGCTCGGTCGTGTCGAAGCGCCGGATCGTCTCGGCGCTCGCCGCCGCCACGCCCGCTGGCCGGGTCGCGGCGACGAGGCCGGTGGACGAGAGCAAGGCCAGGATGGCGAGGAGACGGGCGAACCAGCGGGTGGGGCGCGGTGGCGTCCGGCGCGTCTGGGTGGACCGAAAGTTGGCGTGCATCGTGCTCTCCTGGGTGTGGGCATGGTCGCGCGGGTGCGCCTGGGGCGGGCGACTAGCGCGCCGCCGCGTTCGCCTCCTCCGGGTAGACGGCCTCGTGCCCGAATAACCAGCCCAGCGCACTGGATGGCAATACGAAGAACAGGTCGCCGAGGACAGTCAAGAATGCCGCCAGTTGAAACTCCTGCCAGGGGGTATTCGCGGGATCGCCCTCTCCGGCGCGGCCAGCCAGGTTGATCGCGAGGATGCTCAGGTCGAACAGCGCCACGCCGATGAGGAGGACGGCGATGAAGCCCGAGGCGCGGGCCGCGCGCAGCCGGCGCGATCGTCCGATCAGGAAGCCCGCGAGGAAGGGCGGGGCGAGCAGCAAGGCGACGCCGAACATGCTCAGCTCCATGGCGATGACGAGCCAGGTGAGCAACCCCAGGCGACGGCGATTGTCGTCGCCACGACCGGATGCGCGCGGAGGTCTTGCCGTAGTTCTTTCATCGCGATACCCCCCTGCCGCGCGGGCGATCGGCTGGCTCGCGGGCCGTGCGCGCCGGGTGTTCGGCGTCCTCGGCGTGGTCAGCACCCGGCGCGCATGGCAGGCACGATCGGTCGCGGCCCTATTCGTCACCCGCCCCTGAACCCAGCGCAGCGGCGGACACGGCGGCCAACTCGATCCACTCGCTGCCGATCTCCTCGGCCTCTTCCAGCTGTTCGATTTCCGCTTCCTCGCCGTCCAGTTGCTCCGATGGGCGACGGTAGGCGAGTTGCTGGCGGCGGATGAGCGGCACGCGCGTCACCTTCGCCATGGTTTCGTCCAGGCGGTCGCCGAGCGCGTCGAATGCCGCGTCGAGCGCGCTCGGCAGGGTCGGGCCGTCGCCGCGAACGGCGAGGACGTGATCGGGGATGCTGAGGACGAGCTTGGCGATGTAGGCACTATCCCGGCGGCGGCGCGCAAACGCCACATCGAGCGACTTCAGGCCGTCGTCGACATGGGTCAGCCGCCGTTGGAGCAGGCGCGATTTGCGCTCGATCAAGCGCTGGACATCCTCGGTGATCGTGCCATGGTCGTGCATGCGGAATTGCATGGTCGCGCCCCCTCTCAGTTAGCGGGTCCTCGCTCTCGTGCGATGACGCGGGGCCAACCGGCGCGAACGCGGACCCGATACGCCCGCCCGGTCTGTGCATTCTGCGCGCACTTCGTTGCGGGACTGATGATCGCGGGTCAACGGAACGTGAACCGTTCGCCGGGGCGCGGGCGGCGCGGCGTTCACCGCCGGTTCACCCGCGATGATGCGGGCGGCAACCGCGCCGCCCGATGATGATCCCGGCGCGGCGACTTCGCGGCGAGCGGCCCATTGTGGGAACACTCGGAGGGGGATGGCGATGGATGACTGGTCCGGCGTGCTGCCCGGCGATCTGCTGCCGTGGCTGTTGGAGGAAGCCGACCCGGCGGTCAGGCATCTGGCCCTGCGCGACGTGCTCGACCTCGCCGCCGACGACCCGGCGGTGCTGCGGGCGCGCGAGGCCGCGATGCGGGTTGATCCGATCGCGGCGATCCTGGACGCCCAGGTGCCGGAGGGCTGGTGGGTCAAGCCGGGTCCCGGCTACGCGCCGAAGTATCGCGGCACCGTCTGGCAGGTGATCTTCCTCGACCAACTCGGTGCCGACGGCGGCGACCCGCGCGTGCGCGCCGCCTGCGCGTATCTGCTCGAGCACAGCCAGGCCGAAAACGGCGGCTTCGCGGCGTCGGGCAGCCATCTACTCGCGCCGCCGCCACCCTCGGCGGTGATCCACTGCCTGAACGGCAACCTGCTGCGGGCGCTGATCGGCTTCGGTTGGTTGGATGACCCGCGCGTGCGGCGGGCGATCGAGTGGCAGGCGCGGGCGATCACCGGCGAGGGCGACCCGCGCTTCTACCGCTCGGGGACGAGCGGCCCCGGCTTTTGCTGCGCGGCGAATGAGCACCTGCCGTGCGCCTGGGGCGCGATCAAGGCGCTGCGCGGGCTGGCGCGCATTCCGGCCGACCGGCGCGGCCCGCAGATCGAGCGCGCCCTCCGCGAGGGGGGCGACTTCCTGCTGAGCCGCGACCCGGCCGTCGCCGACTATCCCGCAGGCTGGGGCAACACGCGCCCGAATGGGTCGTGGTTCAAGCCTGGGTTCCCTTCCGGCTATGTCGCCGATGTGCTCCAGAACCTGGAAGTGCTCTGCGAACTGGGCTATGCGGGCGACCCGCGCTTGCGGCCCGCGCTCGACTGGCTGCTGTCGAAGCGCGACGCGCGCGGCCGGTGGAAGAACGAGTATGCCTATACCGGCAAAACCTGGGTTAACTTCGAGCGACAGGGGCACCCGAGCAAGTGGGTGACGCTGCGCGCCTGCCGGGTGCTGCGCGCGGCGGCGCGGGCGGCGTAGCCTGAGCTGCGTTTGCCAGTCCGGTCTGTTCGGTTTGCGCCGCAGCGTGGTTCGGGGGACACGCTTGCAAGCGTGTCCCCCGAAGGTCGAGCGGCGATGGGCTGATTTCTGCCCTGGCGTCGCTCACATGCCGGTGGAGTAGCTGCGGACGTCGGTGCCGCCGAAGCGCTCGAAGATCGCCTTCGCCTCGGCTGCCTGCGCCGCCTCGTAGGCGTGGAAGGTCACCAGGCTGCGTCCCTGGCGGACGTGCTCCTCGTACTCGTGCGCGTGCCGCTCGTCCAGCCCGTGGCCGATCAGCGCGCCGCCGATGCCGCCCGCCGCCGCGCCGACGCCGACGCCGGACCAGCGCCGCCCAGGGATGTCCGATGCCCACGACCTCGCCGGCCACCGGGATGGCCAGGGTGCTGATGCCGAGCAGCCAGCCCGCCACCCCGCCCAGCACGCCGAGCCCCGTCGCGCCGATCTCGGCGTCGCGCACCGTCTCGTCTGCGGGTTCGATGCCGGTATCCTTCGCGATCATCGAGATCTGCTCCGGCCGGAACCCGGCGTCCTTCAACGCCTGGAGCGCGGCCGTCGCGCCCTTCGTGGTCTCGAATGCCGCCGCCACGGTGTAGGTTACCTTGGTCGCTGCCATCGCTGTTGCGCTCATGGCCATTCCTCCTATCCAGGCTGAGTCGCGCGCCAGCCCGGCGCGGGACGGGGTGATGCGGGTTCCCTTCACATAGGCTCCCTCCTGCCCGCCCCGCCGCCCGGCCGAGCGGACCGCCGTGGATTGGCGACGTGCGGCGCGCAACGCCACACCCTGGGCCAGTATGACGGGGCTGGGTAGCGGACTTCGTAACTGTGGGATACGGGAGTGTCGCTATTCTGCGGCTGTTGGTGCCCTGCAATTGCCGTTGACGGAGTCCGTGGCGAGGCGCGCGAGGAGGATACCTGAGGCTGCATGGCGGTACCCGCACGGGGCAGGTGCTGCACGCGATCAGCAACCGCCGGTGTTCGCCGTGGCGGGAGCCAACGGTTGCGCCGCGATCTCAGAGTGCGCGGGTTGTCTACAGGCACCCTCTGTTAGGCCTGGCATCGGCGATCACGGCCGTCCGGCGTGTCCGACGGGGGCAGGGAGGGTGACGGTCGCGCGCCAGACGCCAGGCCCCCAGCGTGAGGTAGAGGGTGTAGACGAGCGGGAATTTCTTCGGGGGCGGCGGCGATGGCGAGGCCCACCCCGGCGATCAGCGCGGCGGCTGGGCCGCCGCGCGCCAGCTCCAGCAGCGCCACGAGGAGGCAGACGACGAGCGCGGCCAGCCCGAGCTGGCGGACGAGGCGGCGGATGAGGCGCTCGAGCGGCGTGGGCGGCGGCTTCCCCCGGCGACCAGCGAGCCGATCTGGCCGTAGCGCGTGCGCGGGCCGGTGGTGGTGAGCCGCGCGAAGCCGCGCCCGGCGAGGATGGTGGTGTCGGCATAGACGGCGCGGTCCTCGGGCGGATTGGTCGCATCCTTGGTCGCGGGCACCGACTTGCCGGTCAGGGCCGACTCGTCCACACTGAGTTGCGCCCCGCCAGCAGCGCCCCGTCCGCCGGGATAGATGTCGCCCTCGTGCAGCAGCACCAGGTCGCCCGGCACCAGGGCGTCGGTCGCGATATCGCGTCGCATGCCCTCGCGCCGGGTGCGCGCCACTGAGTCGCCCGACGAGAATGCACCCCGGCGAGGTACGCGCCTTGCGCGGGATGGCGACCAGCCGAGCGTTGACCGGCGGCGCAGGCGCGGCGTGGCGCGGCGGGTGATGCTGCGCCGCTCCCTTCTCTCAGGTACCGTGGCCGATATCGACGCGCGCGAAGCGCGCCACGCCGAGGCCTATCAGCCCGGCGGCCAGCGCGGCCAGCGCCAGCCAGGCCTGCCAGCGCGGGTCGTCGGTCAACGGGCGGCCATACTGGTGGAAGATCGAGAGGTCGAGCGCCCAGCCGGGGAGTTCCAGGAGGGGATTGAGCACGTCGGCGAAGTAGGAGACTGCGAGCAGCGTGCCGCAGACGGCGACCACGCCGCCGCTCCGCAGCCAGCCCGACAGGGCGTACGCCGCCGCCCCAGTGAGGAGCGCCAGGGGCACCAGTCCGAGGTAGGCGATGGTGAGGCGGCCCGCGTCGATCTTCATGCCCGCGAGCCGCGCCGTCGCCAGCATCGCCGCCCAGCTCGCCAGCGACAGCGCGACCGCGCCCAGCGGCACGATGGCGGCGCGCTCCAGGAGGATACGCCAGCGCGGCCACGGCATCGCCAGCACCAATTCCTGCCGCCCGCTCTCCAGATCGCCGGACCAGGTCAGGGCGGCCGTCAGCGCCTGGAGCGTCAGCAGCACCGGCAGGTAGAAGAGGAGCACCCCGCCGAGGAAGCCGGTGTCGGTGCCCATCGCGAAGTCCCTGAAGAGCGCCGCGAGGGCGGGCGTAGTGGCGATCATATCGGCGATCGATCGGGAGAGCGTGCGCGCCAGCAGCGCGATCCAGACCGTGCTCGCCCCGAGCACGAGCGCCCACCAGAGGATCGGCGCGGATTCGGCGCGCAGCGTGCGCCACCAGACGCCCCGCACCGACCAATGCCGCCAGGCGGTCGCCAGCGCTTCCTGGTCGCCCGCCCGTTGCCGGGCGCGCGGCGACTGAGGACGCGCCCACAGCACCGTGGTGCCGACGTCACGCCGTTGGAAGAGGGCCAGCGCAAGCGCCGCCAGCGCCAGGGTCGGCCAGGGCGAGACCAGCCAGCGCCCCGGCATTGACCTTGTAGGCCTCGGGCGCGAGCGGTTTTGCTCAGGTTGTGGTAGTAGAAGGGCGAGGAGTCGTCCCGGCCAGTCGGCACCCGCGATCGTGCGGCTGCTGGCGTCGAGCAGATAGCCCGCCGCGAGGGCGCGCCCGCCAGCGCCACCGCTGCTCGGCGCGCCAGGAATTGCGCCCGGGACCAGCGCCAGCGGGCTGTAGACGAGTGCGGCCAGGCTAATGTTGACGCCTGCGAGGAAGGCCCCCAGGCGTTCGCGGCGAGGCCGCCGAACAGCTCCCCCGCCACGACGCCGAGGCCGGTCAGCGCGGCGATCAGCAGGCCGCCGCGCCCAGACCGGCAAGCTTCTCGGCCAGCACCCGCCAGCGCGCGTGGGGCGTGGCGAGCACGAGATCGAGGAATTCCACGCTCCTCCTCGCCCCGGACGATCATAGGCTCCGGCGAGCACGGCCCAGATCGCAGGCGGGGGCAGCAGCCCGACCGTGTGCCAGGTGGCGTAGCCCCTCCGGGGTCTCGACCGCGACCGGATCGCCCCGGAAGGGCATGGTCCGGGCGATCGCCGCCTGGGCGAGCCGCGCTTCCGCACCCGAACCCGCCCCGTAGGCCAGCGTCAGCCCGTCCAGCCGCCGAGGCCGTGCAGACGAGGATGGCGACGCGGCGCTCGCGCACGGTCTTGACAAGATCGCCTGCCACATGGTCGCCTCCGGGATCTGCCCCTCACGCCGCCGCGGCGACGCGCTCCGGCGCGTAGAAGCGGAGGAAGATCTCCTCAAGCGTCGGCTCGGAGGTGGCGACGTTGATCGCGCCGCGCCGCCCGGCCGCCAGGATCACCTCGGGCAGGTCGCCCTGGACGGTCAGCCGCACCTCCTTGCGTCGCGGGCAAGGTTGCTGCGAGGACGCCGGGCAGGCCGGTGAACCAGTCTGCCCTGGCCGGTGCGGCGAAGGTGAGGTGAGGGTGTGCGCTCGGATCTCCTTGAGATCGGCCAGCGCGGCCACCTTGACGAGTCGCCCCTCCCGGATGATGCCGACACCACGGTCGCAGGTGTGCTCCACCTCCGACAGGATGTGCGACGAGAGGAAGATAGTGCTGCCTGCGGCGCGCCTCGGCCACGAAGGTCGTTGAGATCTGCTGGGCCAGCGGGTCGAAGCCGCTGGTCGGCTCGTCCAGGACGAGCAGGCGCGGCTGACCCATGAACGCCTGGACCAGCCCGACCTTCTGCCGGTTGCCGTGCGAATATTCGCGGAAGCGGCGGCCTGGGTCGAGGTCCAGCCGCGCGACCAGCCGCCGCAGGTACGCCTGATCGACGTCACCGCGCAGGTGGGCGAGGTACTGGAGGATCGCCGCCCCGGTCATCGCCGGGTCGAAGGACCACTCGCCCGGTAGGTAGCCGACGAGGTGCCTGGCCGCGACCGAGTCGCGCCAGCAGTCGAGGCCGGCGATCCGCGCCGCCCCGGCGGTGGGGTGCAGCAGCCCCAGCAGCACGCGGATGAGCGTCGTCTTGCCCGCCCCATTCGGGCCGAGGAAGCCGAAAATCTCCCCCTCTGGGATGGCGAACAACACGTCAACGATGCCGCGACTGCGCCCGTAGGACTTGGTGAGGTGCTCAATCTCGACGAGCGTGGCCATGGCGTGCCTCCTGAAGGATGCGCGCGGCGCTGCGACGGGTTGCCGCGCCCGCACGCAGATATCGCCCGGTGCGTGGACCGCCGCGTCGCGCCCGGTAGACGCGCGGTGAACGGCGTGCCCTGTTGAGCAGGCGGGCAGGCCCGGTGCCGAGGCGATAATAGCGCCAGGGGGTGCCGTCGCAGACGACGCTCTCTCCGCAGCGACCGGCGAAGAGGCGCATCCGCTCCAGCACCGTCATGGCCCACCTCCCGCCCGCTGCTCGCACCTGTGCGGCCCCGCACCAAGGGGCCGCCTCAGTCCTGCGACATCCTCGGGGCAATTGAGGAACACGCGACGGGGCGTGCCTTCAGGCCGCATCCCATGCCGCCCGCAGCCAACTGCGGACCTCCTCATCGACCTCGGCCGCGTTGTGCAGTTCGAGGTGGTGGGTGAACCGACCGGGCGCGGGCTCGACGACCTGTTTCCACCGTGGCGACGCGATATGCCGGGGCAGGAAGATGGTCAGGACCAGCGGGGCGGTTGTGCCCGCGAGGTACTGGCTGGGCCGCCAGACCGCCGCGAAGGTGCGCTGTCGGCGAAACGCCACTTGGCTCTTGGTCGCGCGGATGTCGACCGGGCCGATGTTGCCCACCGCCCCGCGCACTGCGGCGTAGAGTTGCTCCGCCAATGGCTGGTCGGAGAAGAACTCAACTGGAGTCATGGCACCTTCCTTCCGCCTGCACGATGTACCGGGGACTTCACACGGGGATCCCCGGCCGGGCGAGTGGCCCAGGGCCGTAGTCCCCACGGCACCATGCCCTGGGAATGTGAAGGCGCGCGTGACGCGCGGTGAACGAGGGGGCGATGACTATGTGCGGTGAAGTGGTGGCCTCGTATCGCTCCCGCCTCGCTACGTGCCTTGTCCGCCCGCCGTGGCGGCCGAGGTCGCTCGCCCGGTCGCGCTACCCACCAATGCTGGTGCGGGGTCTGCCAGCAGGTCGCGCAGCTTCGGGAACTCGGTTCGTACGTGCGCATCCAGGTCCCGGACGAAGCGGGGCGAGGCGTAGAGCCGGAGCAGCGGGTCGAGGATCCGGCCGATTCCCCCGACGCCGGCGCGGACAGTGTGCCGGATCGTCACCCCCGTCTCGTCGTCCGCCAGGTCGAGGCGCAGCCACGCCGGGAGTGTCGCGCCCCACCTGAACTGCCAGACGATCCGCTCCCCTCGCACGGCCTCGACGACGATGGCTCGCAGACGCAGGCGGCGGTGGCCGATGTATTCATCCATGAAGACGAGGTTTCCTACCTGCTGCGGGTAGCGCCTCAGCGTGTGAAATTGGAGATGGGTCCCCGGCCACCAGCGCCGGTACTGCTCGTCGGTGCACGAGAGGAGGAGGAAGTCGAACACGTCGTGCCCACGCAGCCCGGCGACTCGGATCGTGGTCTCCAGGGTGAGCATGGCCGTCCTCCTTTCGGGCGTCGCGACACTTGCCACTGGTTCGACGAGTCACGTTCCTCGCCCCCGACCTATCGCCCTCCTGCCCCCAAGCGCACGCTTGATGTCTCGCCGGCCAGCTCGCCGAGGAGGTCGTGCGCCAGGAATGGCACGGCGATCCGCCGCCGGGCCAGTTCCGCGCGCAGCGCGGCGACGAAGAGCCCTTCGCCCGGCACAGCGGTATCCCGGATAATGGCGTTGACTTGCTCGCGCGTCTCGGTGCCCGGGCGCAGGTCGGCCAGCCCCTCGACGGCCCGCCCGACTGCGAGCGTCCGGTGGACCCCGCACGACGGCGAGCCATCGACGCCGACCACCCCTACCACGGCGCAGCCCGCCGCGCGGGAGTCGGCGATCTGGGCGGCGACCCGGCGGGCGAGGCGGCGATAGCGATGCCGGGTGTAGCGCAGGAAGGCCGGGATGAGGAGGCGGCGCAGCCGGGGAAGCCGGGGGCGCGGTGCCGCAGCCCGTAGACGGGCAGCAGGGCGCGCTTGCCAACCCCGCCCCAGGCCAGCTCCTCCGGGCAAGGTAGCTGCACCATCCCCAGTTCGGCGTCCAGGCAGCGCTCCACGACCTCGCGCACGCAGCAGGCGTGGCAGGCCCCGCCCGGGTAGCGGGTGTGCTCGTTCAGCAGGCAGTGGGACAGGAAGACGACCCGCCCGCTGCGCGCGTCGCGCAGGCGTTCGCGCAGCGCGTCGCCCCGCGCCGGAGCGCCGTCGGACCGGCGCAACCACGCCCGCCAGTTACCCGAGCCGGCCATTCGCACCCCTCCTCCCGTGCCGCAGCTGCGCTCGCTGCACCGTCACGGTGCGGCGAGGCAGGCGCGCACCGCCGCGCCGTAGTCGTCCGGCCGGGTCAGGTGCCCCTGCCTGCTCTGGGCAGCCGATGAAGCATCCAGCACGGCGGGCGATATGGTGCCGGGGAAGGTGTCCGCGCATTCCCGAGTTTCGTCGCCGTACGTGCCAGGACCCCGGGAGACAGCATAGCTCGCTGGGGAGGCGGCGTGGGTTGCCGCGCATCTCGATCCGGTAAATGGATCGGGGTTGCAGCGTCTGCGGAGCAGGGGAGGGGAGGCAGTTGGGGTGCGGGCAGGCCGTCCGGCAGGATTCGGGGAGTGCGGTGTGCTCAGCCGTCTGCCCCGCCCCTGGCCTGGGCTGCGGGGAGGGTGACGGTCGCGCGCGTGCCCTGGCCGAGCTGGCTTTCCAGGCGGATCTCGCCGCGCTGGGCCGTCACCAGTCCCTTGGCGATCGCGAGCCCGAGGCCGCTGCCCCCGGTGTCGTCGCCGCGATCGTGCTCGGCGCGGTAGAAGCGATCGAAGAGGTGCGGCAGGTGCTCGGGGGCGATCCCCGCGCCGGTGTCGGTCACGACAATCTCCGCGCGGCGACCGGCCGGGCGGCCGACGAGCGTGATCTGCCCGCCGCGCGGGGTGTGCCGGAGCGCGTTGTCCAGCAGGATCAGCAGGGTCTGGCGCAGCCGCCGCCGGTCGGCGTAGACGACGCCGTCGCCGCGCGCCTCGATCCGGATGCCGCGCTCCTCGGCCAGGCGCGCGACCTGCCGCGCCGTCTCGGCCAGGAGGGGCGCGAGCGGGATCGCCTCGCGCTCCAGCGGCAGGTGCCCGGCGTCCAGGCGCGAGAGCAAGAGCAAGTCGTCGACGAGGCGGGCCATGTGGTCGCTCTCGCGCAGCAGCTCGCCCAGGAGTTCGCGCTGCTCGGCCTGGTCCACGGGCACGTCGCGCAGCGCCACCTCCGCGCTTGCCCGGAACAGCGTCAGCGGCGCGCGGAGCTCGTGGCCGGCGTTGGCGACGAACTCGCGCTGCTGCGCCCAGGAGCTCTGTAGCGGGGCGAGCGAGCGCCCGGCCAGCCACCAGCTCCCCGCCCCGAGCAGCAGTGCCCCGGCACCGCCGAGCGCCAGCAGCCCCAGGAGCACCTGGCGCAGCACCCGCTCCTGGTCGCCGAGCGGGCGACCCAGCTGGAGCAGCGCCGGGGACGTTCCGGCGGGCAGGCGATAGGTGAGGAGGCGCACCGGCTCGCCGCCGAGGCGGGCGGTGCGCCGGTCGCTGCCGCGCGCCAGCGCCGCCGCCGTCGCCTGCGCGTCGGGGGCATCGGCCGGGGCGGCGGTCCCGCCCGGGAGGACCGCGCCGTCGCCGGAGAGGGCCAGGACGAAGACCGCGAGCAATTCGGGGTCGTAGCTGTCCTCGGTGTGGTCATCGCCCTCGTGGTCGTCGTCGCCACGCTTGGCGGTGGGGTGCGGGATCGCCTGACCGCGCCAGGCCGCCTCCGCCGCCGCCAGGTCGGGGGGGAGCGCCGCGCCGAGTTGCCGGAACTCCTGCGCCATCCGGTAGCGCAGGGCGAGGTCGGTGGTCGAGGCGAAGTAGGATCGCAGCAGCGCGTAGGCGCTCCCGCCGGTCGCGGCGACGAGCAGCAGCGCGGCGAGTAGGTAGAGCAGGGTCAGCCGGAGCCGCAGCGGCCTAAACATCGCTGGCCGCGAAGCGATAGCCGATCCCGCGCACCGTCTGGATCGGGTCGGGGCGGCCGACCTGGCGCAGTTTGCCGCGCAGATACGAGACGTAGACGTCGACCTGCGTCGGCAGCACGTCGGCCTCGTACGACCAGACCGCGTCGAGGATCTGCTGCCGGGTCAGCGCCTGCCCCGCGTGGCGCAGGAAGTACTCCAGCAGCTGCCACTCGGTCGGGGTGAGATCGAGGGGGTGTTCGCCGCGCCGCGCGCGATGGAGGCGCAGGTCGAGCACCAGATCCCCGGCGCGCAGTTCCTGCCCGGCTCCGGCGGTGACGAGGAAACGGCGGCCCAGCGCCCGCACCCGGGCGAGCAGCTCCGCGAAGGCGAAGGGTTTGGGCAGGTAGTCGTCGGCCCCGCTGTCGAGCCCGGCGACCCGGTCCTCCACTTCGCCGCGCGCCGTCAGCAGCAGCAGCGCCGTCGGCAGGCGCGCGGCGCGGACCGCGCGGCAGATCGCCGGGCCGTCGCGGCCGGGCAGCATCCAGTCCACGATGGCGACGTCATACGCACCGCCGAGCGCCAGGTCGAGCCCCGCTTCGCCGTCGTGGGCCAGATCGACTGCGAGGCCCTCCTGCACCAGCACGCGGGCGATCAGCCGCGCCAGCCGCCTGTCGTCCTCGATGATGAGCACCCGCATCGCCCGCTCCTCCGTCGCCAACGGCCAGTGTAGCACGGCAACATTGGAAGCGGGTTGGAGCATTCGTCACCCCATCCCAATGGCTGCCCAATGAAGCACCACTATCCTGAGTCTGGCGACGACGACGGTGTCGCGCCGGACCCGAAGGAGGAGGAGGACGATGAATCAGAAACTGGCCGCGCTGCTCGCCACCGCCCTGACCGCCTTCCTGCTGGTGGTGCTCGGCGGCGTGGTCGCCGGGGTGGCCACCCACCGGGCCGCCCCGGCGACCAGCGTCCCGGCGACGGCGAGTGCGCTGGCAATCCCGGTGCCGCCCCTTGCGAACCAGGACCCTGTACTCTCGCCTGACCAGACCTGGCAGACGACAGGGCCAGTCGACGGGCCGTCGGACGGCGAAGACCGGCGCTGGCCCGGCGAGCGGGAGCACCACGATGAGCACGACGACGACGATGATTGACGCTGCTCGGGGGAGGCGCGCCCTGGCCAGCGGAGAGCGGGAGGACGAGACCATGGCGAAGACCGATCCGGCCGCGCGCCCGAGGCGCACACCACCCGCCCGCCCAGGTCACCGCGATGCGAATGGGCTGCTCACCCTGGGGGCCGGGGTGGCGATCCTGGCGGGCTGGCTGGTGCTGGCGCGCGACGCACCGGCCACGGGCGCAGGGGCCGCTTCGATCGCCGGTGGCGGGGCAGCCCCGGTGGGCACCACGGCCGCCCAGGTCGCGCCTGTGCGCTCGGGCGTCCAGGCGCGCCCGCGCCCGATTACCCGCACGCGCTCGTCGCGCTGAGAGAGCATAGATGTCGCTCGAGACTACCTCGCGGGTCCACCAGCACCACTTCGCGGCGATGGGCTGCCGGATGCTCGCGGCCCTCGATGCGCCCGTCGGCGACGGTCTGGCCGACGTGCCGTCCTGGTTCGCGGCCTGGGAGGAAGCGCTCAGCCGCTTCCGCCCGGATAGCGAGCTGAGTCGGCTCAACGCGGCCGGCACGCCGGTCGGGGTCGGTCCGCTCGCTGTGGCTGGCGATCCAGGCGGCCCTCTGGGCGGCTCGCCTGAGCGATGGGCTAGTCGTCCCCACCATCCTCCCCGTCCTGGAGGCCGTCGGGTACGATCGCCCATTCGCCGCGCTCGCGGCACTGTCCTCGCGCAACATGGGTGCGGCACCGGCGCAGCCGGAGGTCGTTGCCGACTGGCGTGCCATCCGCTGCGATCCGCGCACTCGCACCGTCCTCCTGCCACCCGGTGTGCGGATCGATCTGGGTGGCGTGGCGAAGGGCTGGGCGGCTGACCGCGCCGCGCGATGTCTCGGCGAGCGCGGCCCCGCGCTGCTCGATGCCGGGGGCGACATTGCGGCCAGCGCCCCCCCGCGCGGCGCGGCGGGCTGGGCGATCGGCGTCGCCGAGCCGGGCGAATCGGGCGGCCAGCTGGCGCTGCTCCGCCTCGGGCGCGGCGCGGTGGCGACGTCTGGCAGCGATTACCGGCGCTGGCGGCGCGAGGGTTGCTGGCAGCACCACCTGATCGACCCGCGCACCGGTCGCCCGGCGGAATCGGATGTCCTGATGGCGACGGTGGTCGCCCCGACCGCGCTGGAGGCGGAGGTTGTCGCGAAAGTCGCCCTGCTCCTCGGGCGACGGGCCGGCCTGGCCTGGCTGGATGCCCGGCCGCACCTCGCCGGGCTGGTGGTCGGGCACGACGGTCGCCTGGCTACCAGCCGACGCTGGTCAACGCACCTCTGGAGGTGAAGCATGGCCCAATCTCCCGCGACACGGCGGCAAGCGGCACCGGCGGTGCCCGCCACTTCGCCCGCCCTGCGCGACATCCTCCCGGCCCTGGTCGGCGGGGCCGCCCTCGGCGCGTTCGCCCTCCTCGCGCTGCGGACCAACCCCGGCGCTTCGCTGCTCGGGGCCGAGCCGAAGGGGTTCTGGTATCTGTCGCGCGCCAGCGCGCTGGTGGCGTTCGCCCTGCTCTGGCTCGCCACCGCCCTGGGATTGCTGATCACCAACAAGCTCGCGCGCCTCTGGCCGGGCGGTCCGCTGGCCTTCGACCTGCACCAATACGCCAGCGGCCTGGGGCTGGTCGTCGGCCTGGCGCACGCCGCGCTCCTGCTCGGCGACCGGTATATCGGCTACACGCCGGTCCAGTTGCTCATCCCGTTCGGGGGCGGTTCGTACCGGCCGGTCTGGGTGGGGCTCGGCCAGCTGGCCGCCTACTTGCTGGTGGGAATCTGGGCCAGTTCGCGGCTCCGGCTGCGGATCGGGCAGCGCTGGTGGCGGCGGATCCACTCCCTCAGTTTCCTGGCCTTCCTGCTCGCGCTGCTGCACGGCCTGCTCGCCGGTACGGATAGTGGGGCTGTGGGTGTCCGCGCGCTCTACTGGTTGAGTGGCGGCAGCATCCTCTGGCTCACGAGCTATCGACTCCTGCGCGCGTCGTCGGCGCAGCGTGCTGGTGTGGGGAAGCGGGCGGCGTGCGAGGGGTGAGTCGCCGCCCGCAGCGTTCAGCCCGGGGCAGGTCGCGTTATCAGTCCCCACTCACCCCGGTCCCTGGTGGCTGCGCCGGTCGCAGCCGCTGGTAGACGTAGGAACTGGCCAGGAGGAAGAGGCCGAGCGCCACGAACGACGGCACGCGGTAGGTCGCGTCGAGCGATGCCATATCAACGAGGAAGACCTTGACCGTGGCGACCGCCAGCAGCGCTAGGCCGCTGAGCCGCAGCGCGGTCAGGCGACGCACCGCGCCGCCGACAAAGGCCAGGCCACCCAGTGCAGCCCAGAGGATCGAGAGCGCGACCTGCGCCTGCTTCTGCAGCGACACCAGCGCTCCCCCATCAATCCGGCCGGCGAAGAGATCGACCGTCCCCACCGAGAGGAGATAGACGGCGACCACGCCCGCCAGTTCGGCGAGCAGGCGAGCGGCCTTGTGGGCGCGGTAGAGGAGCGCCCCCGCCGCCAGCGCGCCGACGATCGCGCCGAGCGCGGCGGTCGCGCCGCTCCAGAATGGCGGATGCTCGATCGGCACGCCCGCGCGCACGACGAGGCGCGCGGGCGGGCGGCAACGACGGCCACCACGAGTCCGAGGATGAGCAACGTCGCGCCGCCGATCGCGCCGTTTCGTGCGGTTGCGCTATCCCAGCGTCCCAGCGATCTTCGAGCGCCGCCGCCAGCGCTGCCCAGCCGACGACCGCCCCGGCGGGCGGACCTCGAACGGCAGCAGATAGGCCAGGAATATGGCGACGACCAGCGGCAGCCAGCGGGCGACTGGGGCGTCGCGGTCGAGCGCGTAGGCCGCCGCGAAGCCTGCGGCGAGCGCCCCGAGCGCGACCGTCGCGCCGCTCCAGAAGGCCGGGTGCGTCGCTGTGGCGAACAGCGCGTGCGGCGGGGCGATGTCGCTCAGGATTGCCCGCAGCGCGATGGCGACCAGTGCCAGGGCCGCGCCGCCGTAGAAGCGGTAGCCGGAACGGTCGTAGCGACCCACCGTCACCAACCCGAGCGCCAGCAGCGCCCAGGCGACGATTGTCGCGGGCGGGTGCAATTCGAACGGCATCAGGTAGTGCGCCACCGCCGCACCCGCGACGAGCGCGACCCGGTGCGACCAGGTTCGCTCGTCGAGCAAGCCTGCGGCCAGGATCGCCGCCGTGAGCGCGGCGGCCCCGAGTGTGCCGTGGTCGATGAAGGGGCGATCCGGCCAGGGCACCACCTTCAGCAGCGGCAGCTCGAACGTCGCGAGGTGCCCGGCGGCGAGTCCTGCCGCGAGGAGCGCGGGCGGATAGAGCAGGTCGGTGGCCAGGGTGTCTCCCCTGTAACCGGGGAGCGGCGCGGGACCGAGGAGCGCCAGCGCGCGGCGACCGGCGATCCCGAGGACCAGGAGGCAGGCCCAGAGGTCGAGGAGCATCAGACCGGAGAGTTCGGCCGGCGCGGCGTAGATGACCAGGAGCATGCCGGTGGCGGCGAGTCCGGCCCGGATCGCGCCGTCGCGCGCGAGATAGGCGGCGACGGCCATTGCTAGCAGGATGAAGCCGAGCGTGCCGCCCGCCGCGCTGAAGAAGGGTGCGTCCGGTGTCGGATTGTTCAAGACCGCGTCGCTCGGATACTCGAACAGTACGAGGTGCGCGATGGCGAGCGTGCCGAGGACGAGCGCGGCGAGGGCGCTGTAGTGGTGGCGACTCTCGACGGCGACCCAGGTGAGGGCAACCGCCTCGGCGGCCCAGGCGATCGGCACGACCGGCCCGCCGAACTGGATCGGGATCGCCATCGAGAAGCAGGCCAGGCCGGTGCCGGTCGCCAGCAGGCCGAAGGGGTGGCGATCCCCCTCGTCGAAGAGGAAGTAGCCGCCGATCAGGCCGTGCGCGCAGGCCAGCAGCAGCAGGAAGAGTCCGCGCCCGCCGCGCGCGTCGTTCCCGTCGAGCAGGGCGAAGCCGGCGGCGAGGGCGAACGCGGCGTTGGCGAGCAGGACCGTTGCCGAGGAGGCGCGCAGCCGCGTGTGGCGGATGCGGAACTCCTCGCCGCCCGCGGCCACGGCGTTCAGCAGCCAGAAGCCGCCCAGCACGGTCAGCCCGGCCGCGAGCGGCGGGGTGGGGTCGTCGAACACCCAGAGGGCCAATTGCGGCGCGGTGAGGGCGAACGCCAGACCCGGCAGCCAGGCCCAGGTGCGCCAGAGCGCGACCACGGTGGTGCCGAGCAGCGCCGCGCCGAGGAAGGCGATCGTGGTCGTGGTCGCCCCGGCCCCCAGCAGCGGCGGCGCGGCGAGGGTCGCGATCAACCCATAGGCGGCCACGACCTGGGAGTTGGCGCGGATGGCGACCACGGCGGCGGCGATGGCGACGAGGGATGCTCCGGACAGCCCCACCTCCGGCCCCACCAGCGCGTAGAGCCGGGTGGCGGCCACGGCGGCGACGCTGAGGGTGCCGAGGCCGACGGCCACCAGGACGTGGCCGAAGAGGGCCTCGCGCCGCCCGAAGCACCAGCTGCCGCCCCCGACCATCGCCGCGCCGACCACCAGGCCGATGATCACACGCGCCTCGGGGCCGATCCAGCCGCGCGTGAAGGCGAGGCCGAGGAAGAAGATCGCGCCGAGCAGCATCGCCAGCCCGCCCAACCAGGCCAGGCCGCGCCCGCTGAAGAACTGGTCGAGGTCGCCCCACGTCCAGCCCCGCGTTGGCGGCGGGATCGGCTCGCGACGGGCGGGCGGCGCGGGGGGCGGGGATGATGCCCGTGCCGGGGCGACGGCGGGCTCCTCCTTCCTCTCGCTGGCGGTGCTGATCATCGCTGGCGCGGGGGAGCTGGCGGAGCGGCGGAGATGACCGGTGATGGTGCGGGCATGGCCGGTGGGGGCGGGGCGGGGGCGACCAAGCTCGCCGCTGCCACCGGGGCGGCGGCCTCGTGCGCTATGGCCGGGGTGGCCGATTGCAGCGGGACCCGGGCGAGGTCGCGCACGACGCTTTCGAGCGCCCCGACCCGCGCGTCGAGTCGGCGCAGTTGCTCCGCAACCGAGGCGATATCCCCCTCGGAATGCGCCCTTGGGGCCAGATGTTGCTCGTCCATAATCCACCCCCGGTGCTCGACGCGGCGCGGGGAGCGAGCGCCCCGCGCCGTGAGCGTAGCAGTGGGGTGATGCGCGGCAGGTAGCCGACGGTAAACGCCGGGTCGCGCGTTCGCTCGCGTCGTGGCGACGCGGCGCGAGCCCGGCGTCGGCTGTTTACCGCCGGTTACGGCCCGGCTACCCGGCCGTCAATGCGGCCGGTGCAGAGTCTGGGAGGGTGCGGCCAGCGGTGCCGCCGACGGGATTACCGGGGAGGGTGCCATGGACTCACGTCGTCGTCGAGGCGCTGCGCGACGCTGGCGGAGCGTCGCGTGCGCGATCGTGCTGGTGCTCGCCCTGATGCCGGGTAGTGCCCTGGTCGGGGACTCGCCGGGCGGGGCAGCTTTCGCCATCGCGCCGCCGCGCGCCGTCGGCACCGTCTGGACCTGGGGCGGGCTCGACCTCGACATGTGGGCAGCCGGGGCGGTGCAACCCGATCCCGAGTGCCCGCTGATCGTCCCACCGCCCGGCAAGGGCGAGCCGTTCCCCGATCCGCGCTGCCCGGCGCGCATCCTCGGCTTGCCGGACGCCACCGCCTTCGCGGCGGGCATCGATCATAGCCTGGTGCTGGATACCACTGGCCGGGTCTGGGCCTGGGGCGACGACACCTACGGGCAGCTCGGCATCGGCCCGGATTCGGCCGGCGACTGCCACGGCCTGCCCTGCGCGATCACCCCGGTGCGATTGCCCGCGCCGACGAATGTCGTGGCGCTTGCCGCCGGGAACCAGCACAGCCTGGCGCTCGCCGCCGACGGCACCGTCTGGGCCTGGGGCGACGACACCTTTGGCGAACTCGGGGATGGGCCGGGCGCGCCGGATGGCTGCGCCATCGGCAGGCTCGAAGGTCCCTGTGCGCTCAGCCCGGTGCGGGTCGCGGGGCTCACCGACGTCGTCGCCATCGCCGCCGGGAATGTCCACAGCCTCGCGCTGAAGTCGGATGGGACGGTCTGGGCCTGGGGCGACGACGACGATGGGCAGCTGGGCGATGGCCCGGGTGGATCCGACACCTGCGCCACGGGCGACATGCCGTTTTCCTGCGCCACCAGCCCGATCGTCGTGCCGGGGCTTTCGAGCATCGTCGCGATCGCCGGTGGTGGGACGCATAGCCTGGCGGTCGATCGCGCCGGCCGCGTCTGGGCCTGGGGGTTCGACTTCTTCGGCCAGGTCGGCGATGGTCCGGGCGGACCCGACACCTGCCTGTTCCTCACCGAGCGCGATCCCTGCGCCATGAGTCCGGTGCCGGTAGCGGGGCTCGGCGATGTCGTGGCCGTGGCGGGTGGATGGTACCACTCGCTCGCGCTCGACCGCGCCGGGCGCGTCTGGGCCTGGGGGCGGGGCGACCTGGGGCAGCTCGGTGGCGGGCAGGCCGGGCCGGACACCGTCGAGGTGGATCGCCCGGGGCTGGTCGTCGGCCTGGGCGACGCCGTGGCGATCGCCGCCGGGGAGGTACACAGCGCGGCGCTGCGACGCGACGGGACGATCTGGACCTGGGGTGGCACCGACGCGGGCCAACCGGGCGACGGGACGGGAGCGCCCGGCACCTGCGCCGCCGGGAGCGCGCCGTGCGTCACCAGCCCGGTGCGGGTGCGGGGCCTGGTCGGCGTCGTCGCGATCACCTCGGGGGCGCACGGCGGCCTGGCGCTGGTCGCCACGGAAGCCGCGCCCTCGGCGTTGCCGTCGCCGCGCGTGCCCGGCATGCCGCCGACCGGTGGGGGAGGGCAGGCGAGCGCGAGCGAGGGCGGGCGGGTGCGCTGGTGGCTGCTCGCGGCCGTGGCGCTGGCGGCGAGCGCCTGGGCTGCGACGCGCGGGGCCTGCCGACGGCGGGCGAGGTGACGCGCTCCCGCGCCATCGGCGCGGGGCGCAGGGTGCCAGCCGGGCGAGATGAGGTTGGCCACGGGGCGCGGCAACGCGCTCACGCCGACCAGGAGGGTAAGACGATGGCACGGCTCGAAGCTTCCCCGGCGACCGGCGCGCGACCGCGCGCCAAGACATCGGCCGGTGCGGCCACGCCGCATCGCGCGCGGAACCGCAGGATCCGTCGTATCGTCGTGATCGCCGTGTCGGTCGTGCTCGTGCTCGCGGTGGTCGCGACCGGCGCGATCAGCTGGATCGGCGCGGAGCGGGCGATCCACCAGCCCGCCAAGACCTGGCAGTGGCAACTCGCCGACTTCCCCGCGCTGCACGCGGAGCGGGTGACCATCCCGAGCAGCACCGGCATCACGCTCGCCGGTACCTTCTTCCCCGGCACCAGCCGCACCACGATCGTGCTCTCCCACGGCTTCGGTAACGACCAGGTGGAGGTGCTGCCCTGGGCCGACTTCCTGGTTCGCGCGGGCTACAGCACCTTCGTCTACGACATGCGGGCGCGCGGCGCGAGCGGCGGCGACGCGATCACGATCGGCCTGCTGGAGCAGGATGACCTCGTCTCGGTGGTCGATTATCTCGTCGCGCGGCCCGATGTGGACCCCGAGCGGATCGGCGCGCTCGGCGTCTCGCTCGGCGGCGTCACCTCGATCCTGGCGGCCGGGAAGGATCCGCGCATCAAGGCGGTGGTGGCCGGCTGCCCGTTCAGCGACACGGCGTCGCTGGTCGGCTCCGCCTTCGAGGCGAATATCGGCCTGCCTTCGTTCCCGTTCGGGCCGCTCGCCATGCGCATCGGCGAATGGCGCCTGGGGCTGAAGATCAGCGCGGTGCGCACGACCGACGCGGCCAGCATGATCGCGCCGCGCCCGCTGCTGCTCATCCACGGCGAGGACGATAAGGATGTGCCCCCGGCTAACAGTGAGCGTATCTTCGCGGCGGCGGGCGAGCCGAAGGAACTCGTACTGGTGCCGGGCGCGACGCACGGCTTGCCGATCTGGTCGGTCGACAAGGCGGCGTTCGAGAGTCGGGTGCTCGATTTCTTCGCTCGCACGCTCGCCCCGTAGGCGCGGCACTGGCGGGAAGAACTGCACCGGCAACTCGAGGGGGGCGAGCCGACGGGGGTGATCGCGCCACGGCATGGCAGTTCCTCGGCCTCGGCTTCGTGGTCGTCGCCGGCGCTGCTGGTGGCCTGGCGCCAAGGTCCGGGCCGCCGTAGCAGGCGCCGGCAACCGTGCTGCTGGGGTTGCATTGCCACCTCGACGTGAGCGAGCGGGGCCAGGCGCTCGCGCGCTTTCTGGGGTGGCCCTGGGCGGATCAGTTGCCGCGCCGTGCAGCGCTGTCCTGTTCGTGCTGCTGGAACCGGTGCCCGCCTGGCCGCTCGCGGGCGGGCACCGATGCGCCTTCCGCGGGTGCGGCGCGATCGGCTGGCGATCCAGAGTCCGCCTTGCAGGCAGGCGCCTCACTGCGCGCGGGCCGATGAGCCGGGCATCCCCAGGTGGCGCTCGCGAGGTGGGCGTGGTTCCGCCAGCGCGGCTCGGCAGCGAAATCGCCGCGCTCCGCCTCGTCACCCTGGACGCGCCAACCCGATTCACGCGCCATTCACCCTGCCGCAATACCCCATCCACAAGTCACGGGCCCGTTGGGTGACCAGACCGGCGCGGCGTGCTCGATCCGGGGCGTGCGCGGCGTCCGTGGAGTGGAAGGAGATCGCCATGGACTGGTGATACCCTCATTGCTGACCATGCTCCCCCTCCCTCGTTGCCCGCGTATTCGCCTCCGCGCCGCGCCCGCGCGCCGCCGCTTCGCCTCAAGCCACAGCGTTACCGACCTCGGCAACTCGCAGCGGCGAGCTGGAAAACGTGCCGCTGCCAACAACCCGCGCTTCCAGGTCGTCGATGTACAGGACCGCCGATGGCGAGGAGATGCACGCCTTCCGCTGGTCCGGCAGCGTGATGACCGATCCTGGTGCCCAGGTGCCCGGGCATGGTGGTCGGGAGTTGGGCACATAACGACGTGGACGACGTCGGCCAAGAAAGCGTGAGGTGGGTCGCGGACAGCTTCGATGGCGGTCGAGTTGGCGATGGTGGGCCGCGCCGCCTGACCGAGCTGCGTCCGCCTATACAGTGGCGACGGACAACGACAGCGCGCCAGATATCGGGGGGTCCCCGGCCAGGGGGACGCAGGCCGCGCTCTACGGGGATACACCCACCGCGCCGAGATCAGCCCCCGTGGTGGCGCAGCAACGGCGACTGGCATCAATACCGGCAGGTGGTCGGGTATCGCCATCGTGGTGGCGCGCATCCTCGACCACGTCTGGTCGGGCGTTCCTCTGGACGGCCGACGGCGGACAGCAGCCTCGGCACGGCCGGGTAAAGGATTTTAGCTGGGCGTGGGCCAACGGACATCAACGACGCCGGGCAGGTCGTCGGCTGGAGCGACGCACGTGGCGTTCCTCTGGACGAGGATCGCCGCCTGGAGATATGCGCGACCTCGGTCTGCTGCCCGGCTCGGCAGCAGCCAGACCATATCAACAGTGTCGGCCAGGTGGTCGGCTATGGCTACCGATGCTACGACGGGATCCCATGCCGCATTCTTCTACGCCGGGTTGGTGCTTATCCTGGTCGACATGCTGCCTGCCGACTCCGGCTGGGTGCTGCACTATGCGCCACCGACATCAATGATGGCGGCCAGATCGTTGGCTCTGTACCCACAACGGGCAGGAGCGCGGCTTCCTGCTCGCCGCCGACCGGCGCACCCGGCACCTTCTGCGATGTCGCCCCGCACGCGCCGTATACCGAAGCGGTCGCTGCGCTCGCCGCGCGCGGCATCGTCCTCGGCACCGCCGACGGCTGCTTCCGTCCCGGCGAGACCACCCTGCGCGCCCAACTCGCCGCGCTCGTCGCCCGGTCCATCCCCGGCGACCGCCCGCCGGGCCACACCCTCGCGCCACCGGACTGCGCGGTCGCGGGCTCGTGGGACTGCGAGGACTGGGGCAACGATTTCAAGGACCGGGGCGGGTTGGTTGCCGGTCTCTGGCGCAACGTCGGGACGTTGCAGCACTACGGCGTGGCCCAGGGGTGGACGCGGCGACCTTCGGCCCGAACGACCTGGTCACGCACGCCCAGGCGATCACCTGATCACCCGCGCGCTGGTCGCGGCGGGGATCTGGAAGACCAGCCGGGCGCGCCATTCTACCCCGGCACGCCTCCGCCGCCCACGCCGACGACATTCGCACCTTCGCTTTCTACACCTGGTGGCGCGCGGCGGTGTGCCCGACGCCGACACCACCTGGGACACGGCCCGGTGGGAACGCCGGGGCCACGCGCGGTTGGGTCGCCCGGCGCTCTGGGCGGTGGCAGTCCAGGACCTTCCGGCTGAGACGAAAGCGCCTAGCGCAGGCCGGGTCTCCCGCCGGTTCGGCGGCGAGGAGGGAACGCGATGAACACACCTCTGCAGGCAGCGCACCACCCGTCGAACGCTGGTGCTGGTCCTCGCCATCGCGCTGCTTCGCCATCCCCGCGCCTTGGCACGCCCGCCGCCGCCAGCGTGGCCGGGAGCACGCGGACACACCCTACGGTGTGCTGCTCGGCCAGTTCGGCCGCCGCATCCTCGGGGAGCAGCGGTAGCGACGACGAGGGGCGACTTCGCGGCCACACTATGCATATCCAGGCAGGCAGGTGCCCGGCAGCCGGCGCTGGTGCTGGTGCTGGCGCTCCTGGCACCCCAGGGCCAGCGTCGCCCGCTGCCGCAATACCCTGCCACGCTCGGCACCCTGGAGATAAGCGCCTGGGGTTGGGGGCAGGAATGATGCCGGGCAGTTGTTCGATGGCACGCCCGACCACCGCGCGATCTGCCGGTCCCGGTGGGGCGATGGCACCGGTCGCCTCGGGGCGATCGTCGCCATCGCGTGGCAGCTTCCAGAACAAGGCGAACCGTCGTAGCGGCTGCTGGCGCTCGATCGAAGCGGCAGGTCTGGGCCTGGGGCGCAATGGGCGACCGATAGCCCGTTCCCGCAGCTTGTGCGCAAGGCCGACGGGGCGGGCGCGCTCGACGGCATCGTCGCCGCCGCCGCTTCTACTTCGGGATCACGCCCTGCGCTGATCGCGACGGCCGTCTGGGCCTGGGGCGGTGCCGATTCGCTGCAAGGCGCACTGCTGGCTGACCGGTCGGCGCTTCCCGGCCCCGGTCAAGAAGGCGATGGACGGTGTCCCGCTCGGCCGCATCACCGCCATCGCCGCAGGCGGGAGCTATTCGCTGGCGCTGGACCAGGAGGGCCAGGTCTGGACCTGGGGATCCAGGATCGAGGCGAACCCCGCCCTCGGGAACCGCGGTTCACGCAGTTTCTACCCTGGTGCGTGACCGTGGGCAGCGCTCACCGGCATCGACATCGTCGCCGGCTCCGCGCGACGCCGCCTTCACCCGGCGGGGAAGAACGGCCGCGCTGGCCAGCAGGCCTGCTCGCGCCGCTGGGAACGGAGCCGTCTCGGCCTTGATGCCACGGCAAGGGCCGGCTTCGGCCCGGCGCGCCGATGCAAGGCTCGACGCGACTGGACCCGGCCGATCGAGGGGATCGTGGCCGCCGCCGCCGCGCAATTGCGATCCGCGCCCTGATGGGGCCGGGCATGCGGGCGTTCGGCCCGCTGCCGCACAACTGGTGCGCGACTGGGCGGGCGAGCACCCTGGGCGGGATCGCTGCCCCGAGTGCGCGCGACGGGAGCGCCCTGGCGCTGGACCGCGACGCCACGTTCGGGATCTCGATGCGGTGGAGCGG
Source organism: Chloroflexia bacterium (assembly GCA_046328475.1). Classification (GTDB taxonomy): domain Bacteria; phylum Chloroflexota; class Chloroflexia; order Thermomicrobiales; family CADCWN01; genus CADCWN01. The sequence goes on from JAXLWN010000018.1 coordinate 45,570, forward strand.
GGATCGGGTGGGCCGCTGACGGGCGAACCCTGCTCGGCGTGATCGTGGCGGTCGCGGCGGGCGGCGATCACGCGCTGGCGCTGGATCGCGGCGGGCAAATCTGGGCCTGGGGGCGGAATGACCTGGGGCAACTGGGCGACAACGCCCCGCTCTCCCGCACGCTGCCCGCCCTGACCAGGAAGGAAGGCTACTGGTGGGCGACGCGCCACCTGCTGGCCGCGCTCGCGGCGGGCGGCGGCCGGCCTGCTGGCGCTCGATGACCAGGGCCAGGTCTGGGCGTGGGGCAGCAACGCGTTCGGCCAACTCGGCCGCTGGCTACCTCTACTACACCGCGACCGATCCGCGTACCGTACCCGGTACACCGCGTGGGCGCTACGGCGAGCCACTTCGGGGAACATCGTTGCCATCGCGGCCGAGCCGGACCACTCGCTGGCGCTCGACTGGGACGGGGCGTAGGTCTTCGGGGCCTGGGGTACTTCGGCCAACCAGCCGGGGAGGACGGCCAGGTCGACGACTACCGTGGCGGGGAAGGGTCGCCGGTGCCCTGCCAACGCAGCCCCGTCGTCGTCACCGGGCTGCCCCTGATCGCGGCAGCAGGTCGCGGCCGCAGAGCGGGCCATTCGCTGGTGCTGGACCAGGTGGGGTTCCGCCTGGGGTGCCGGGGACCGGGGCGATGCCCGGGTGCGGATGCCGGGGCTGGGCCGAATCGTCGCGGTGGCTGCGGGGGGCAGCACCGGCTGGCCCTGGACGGATGGCACCACCCTGGGCCTGTGGAACGACGACTTCGGGCAGCTCGGTGACGGGGTGGCGAACGGGGCTGCAATTCGCCCGCGTTGCCCCGTGCGTGCCGACGCCGGTGCGCGTCGTCGGCCTGCCGCCGATCGCCGCCGTCGCCGCCGGGGGAGCGTCAGCCTGGCCCTCACTGGCGACGGTGCCGTTTGGTCGTGGGGCGCGGACATCTTTGGTCAGCTCGGCGATGGACCGGCCGCGCCGGAGACCTGCCGCGTCAGCATCGCGAACACTGCGACGGACTATCCCTGCGCGACCAGTCCGCTCCCTGTCCCCGGTCTAGCCGGAGTCGTCGCCATCGCCGCCGGTGGGGCGAAGAATCAGGGACTGTACGGCGGCGCGTATCGCACCATGCCGACTGCCGACTTCGCGCTCGCGCTGGATGGGGCGGGCCATCTGTGGGCCTGGGGCGATAACACCTTCGGGCAACTCGGCGACGGTAGCCGGATCGGCCGCGCCCAGCCCGTGGCGGTGCAGGACCACGCGCAGACCGCGCCGCTGGGCGGCGTGACCGCGATCGCGGTGGGCGGCGAGCACGCACTGGCCCTGCGGGCGACCGACCCCGCGACCGAGGCCTGTTTCAAGCAGACGGGCTACTGCCTGCGCGGGCGCTTCCTCACCTATTGGCGCGAGCATGGTGGCCTGGCGCTGAACGGCTATCCGCTGGGCGACGAGCGGCGCGAATTGCTGGAGGATGGCAAGGAGTACACCGTCCAGTACTGCGAGCGGGTGCGGCTGGAATACCACCCGGAGAACCCCGCCCCCTACGATGTGCTGCTTGCCCAGCTCGGGCGACAGGTCGTCGCCACCGTGCCCGGTGCCCCGACCGCGCCGGTGGCCCCGCTCCCCGGTGCGCGCTTCTTCGCGCCGACGGGGCACAACGTCGCGCGCCCGGCCTTCGTCGCGTTCTGGGAGGCCAATGGTGGGCTGGCGCAGTTCGGCTATCCGATCACCGAGGAGTTCGCCGAGGCGGGACGCCGGGTGCAGTACTTCGAGCGGGCGCGCTTCGAGTACCACCCGGATTACGCCGGGACGATTCACGAGGTGCAACTCGGCCAGCGACGAATCCTCGGCGACGATAGCGCGGTGCGCACCCGTTCGTCGTGGCGACGCGCCCGGCGCGTGACGGGCAGATCCGGGAGGATCGGGAGGAAAAGATGAACCAGCACCGCGTGCTCCGTCGCACGTTCGCCTGCTTCCTCTGCGCCCTCTGGCTCAGCGGCGCAGCCGCGCCGCCGTCATCGAGCTGGCGATCGCCGCGCCCGGTGCGGCAACCCGGTGCTTCACCGAGACCGGCATTTGCCTGGGCGGGCAGTTCCTGGACTACTGGGAGCGCACGGTGGCCTCGCGCTCAACGGCTACCCGCTGACCCTGGAGTTCACGCAGACGCTTGGTGATGGCCAGATCCAATACCTGGAGCGGGTGCGGCTGGAGTACCCGGAGAACGCGCCGCCGTTCGATGTCCTGCTCGGCCAGTTCGGGCGGCGATTTCACCCCGCCGACCTGGCGGTGCCCGCCGTGCCTGGCGCGGCCTACTTCCCCAGGACGCGGGGCACAACGTGACCAGGGCGGCGTTCGCTGCCTACTGGGAGGCCGAACGGCAGGCTGTGGCGCAGTTCGGCTATCCTTCCACCGAGGAACTGACCGAGCGGCTGGAGGATGGCGCGCTCTACCGGGTGCGAATATTTCGGCACGCTCGCCTCGAATACCCGAACCCCGCCCCCGTTTGACGTGCTGCTCGGCCAGTTCGGGCGGCGCGTGCTGGAGGAACTCGCTCCAGGCCTGCCGACGACTGTGCTCAACCCGGCAATGGGGCATCATGGCTGGTCGCCCGACGGCCAGATTCTCGCCACCGTGGCCGGCGAACAGGTTGATGTGACGACTTCCGATGGCGAGTATTCCGGCGATTATCCGGCCCGCACCGTCGTCTGTCGAGCCCCGATGGGCGACCAGGCGACGCTCGTCGGTCACGGCGGACACATCGACAAGCTGGCCTGGTCGCCCGACGGGCGGGCCTTGCCTCGGGGACCATGGGCGACGGGGTGCGACTCTGGAGCCGCGCCGGCCAGTTGCTGGCGATACTGCCGAGCAATGTTTCCCGTTCGCCGTCTATGCTGGCGTGGTCATGATGGCCAGACCCTGGCTACCCCCAGCGGCGCCCAGGTGCAACTATGGAGTCCGACGGGCCAACTCCGGGCCACACTCCCGATCAGCGTAGCGAGATCTCGGAGTCTGGCCTGGTCGCCCGACGGCCAGACTTTGGCGACCGGGACGGTCCCCTTCCCGATCGCGCTTTCCCTTCGGTAGGGCGGTGCGCCTGTGGCGTGCCAACGGCGAGCAAGGCGGTCCTGGCCGGCCCCAGCGGCGGGGTTGAGTCCCTGGCGTGGTCGCCAGACGGCCGGGTCCTCGCGGCGGGCACCGACGCGAGACCTATCATCGCCGCCGGGCTTGGTGCGCCCATCGCGTCGCTCCGGGGTTCACGGGTTTTGTCGGGAACTGGCCTGGTCGCCCGACGGCCAAACGCTCGCGTCGGGGGCGACACACGACGGGATGGTGCGACTGTCGAGTCCGTCGGGGCAGCTCAGGATGGAACTTGCGGTGCGCGGCAGTGGCATCGGGGGCCTGTCCTGGTCGCCCGACGGCCGGATGCTCGCCGGGGCGAGCAGTAGCGCCGTCTACCTCTGGAGCGCGGAGGGGGCCCCGCAGGCCATCCTGCGCGGCCATCTCGGCGACATCCTCGCCGTCGCCTGGTCGCCCGACGGCCGGACGCTGGCCTCCGGCGATAACGAGTGGACCGTGCGCCTCTGGCACCCGCTCGGCCAGCTTGCCGCCACCCCCGACGTTCACACCAGCCGCGTGTCGGCGCTGGCGTGGTCGCCAGATGGGCAGATCCTCGCCACCGGGGCGGCGGATCGCGCGTTGCGCCTCTGGCGTCCGGATGGGCGACTGGAGGCCACATTCGAGACTGGTTGGGTCTCGTGCCTGGCCTGGGCACCCGACGGACAGCTACTCGCGGCGGCGGTGGGTACCTCCGTCCTCCTGCTCCGACCGACCGGCGAGGTGCAGGCAACCCTTCCCGGCTTCGACTCCGTACCCTGCCCGCTCGCCTGGTCGCCCGATGGGCAGACGCTGGCCACGGGCGATATCGACCTGGTGCTGCTGTGGAACCGCGACGGCGAGTTGAAGGCCAGTTTGCCCGGACATGGCGGGGGTGTCCGGGTGATCGCCTGGTCGCCCGATGGGCGGATCCTGGCCACGGTTGGCGGATTGTCGGTAAACCAGCTGCCGATCCTCCTCTGGAGCCCCACCGGGCAGTTGCAGGCGACGCTCACCGGCCACAGCGGCCAGGTTGACGTGCTGGCCTGGTCGCCCGATGGCCAGACCCTCGCTTCCGGGGCACAGGACAAGACCGTGCGCCTCTGGGGGCCGACCGGGCACCTGCGGGCCATTCTGCCCGGTCACGCCCAGGCCGTGTTCTCGCTGGCGTGGTCGCCGGATGGCCAGACGCTCGCCACCGGCAGCCCGAACGATAAGGCGGGCCTCGTGTGGCGCCCGACGGGGCAGTTGCAGGCGACGCTGCCCGGCCATCCCGGCGGTGTCACTGCCCTGGCGTGGTCGCCCGACGGCCGTTTCCTGGCCACGGCGGCGCAGGACTCGGTGGTGCGGCTGTGGAGTCCGGGCGGCCAACTCGTCTCCACCCTGCCGGAGCATACGACGCACCATCTGCTCCTCGCCTGGTCGCCCGACGGCCGGGTGCTGGCCGTCGCCGATGGGAGCATGGTGCGCTTCTGGCCGATTCCCCCGGCGGGGCAACGCTGGCCGGGGTCGCCCGGTGGCTGCGCCGTGCCTTGATACCGACAGGAGAGAGACGCGGGTTGGGGCGACCGTGGAACCCCCTTTCTGGAGAGAGCAACTCACTGATGTACGGGAGGTGTGCGATGGCAACGCTCGGACGCGAGAGGCGGTGGCTCTGGCTCGCGATTGTGGCCCTGCTGCTCGGCCTTGTTCCGACGGCGGTGGCGGGCACCACTGCCCCTGCGCCTGGGGGGGCTTGGGTGGCCGTCGGCAGCATGGTATCCGGCAGGAAGGGGCACACCGCGACCCTCCTGGCCGATGGCACCGTGCTGGTCGTCGGCGGTGTCGCCGATGGTCGCCAAACGCTGGCGAGCGCCGAGCGCTATGACCCGGCGACGGGGTCCTGGCGCGCGGCGGCGAGCCTGACTACCCCGCGCTACGGCCAGACCGCGACCTTGCTGCGCGACGGCACGGTGCTGGTGACCGGCGGCTTCAACGTGACCATCAGCCCCGAGGGCTATCCCGATTACCAGTTCCTGAGCAGCGCCGAGCGCTACGACCCGCGCACCGACGTCTGGCGTCCTGCTGGCGCGATGAGCGCCGAGCGCGCCGGACAGACCGCGACGCTGCTGCGCGACGGCACGGTCCTCGTCGCCGGCTGTTACTGCCTGTCGGTAGATGCCGCGACGGCCGAAATCTACGACCCCGCCGCCGACACCTGGCTGGCACCGACGCAGATGGTCGAGTGGCACGGCAACCACACCGCGACGCTCCTGGCGGACGGGCGGGTGCTCGTTGCCGGGGCGGATGGCATCGATGGCCCACCCTTGCAGGACGCCGAACTCTACGACCCGGCCACCGCCAGTTGGTCGCGCACCGGCGACATGCGCGAGGGGCGGATCGGGCAGACCGCCACGCTCCTGCCGGACGGCACCGTCCTCGTGACGGGCGGCAGCGACACATTCAACTACCTGGCGAGCGCCGAGCGCTACGACCCGGCGACGGGAACCTGGCGGCTGACCGGGGCCATGCGCGATCCCCGCGCCTACTACGCGACGGCGGTGCTGCCCGACGGCACCGTGCTGGCGGCGGGGGCAACCGCGGCGAGCAGCCGGGGTTGGCCGAGCGCTACGACCCCGCCAGCGGCACCTGGGCTGTTGCCCCCCACATGGCAGTTGACCGCGAAGAGTCCGCCGCCGTGGCGCTGCGCGACGGCACGGTGCTGGTGATCGGCGGCAGCGACGGCGAGCGCACCCTGGCGAGCGCCGAGCTCTTCGACCCGCGCCTACCGGCCCCGCCCGCGCCAGCCGCGCTGCCCGGCAGTTGGCAGCCGACCGGGCCGTTGACCGCCAAACGGTCGGACCACGGCCACGCTGCTCGCCGATGGCTCGGTGCTGCTGGTGGGCGGGACCGAGTTCGACCGGGCGGGTGCGGAGCGCTACGACCCCGCGAGCGACACCTGGTCGCCGGCCGGTCGGCTCAAGCAGGGCCGCTACGGGCACACCGCCACCCTGCTGGGCGACGGCACCGTCCTGGTCGTCGGCGGCTCTGGCTATGCGGGCGCGACCGCCGAACGCTACGACCCGGCGACCGGTGCCTGGTCGTCGGCCGCTCCCCGCGCACTGGCCCACGCCTTCCACACCGCGACGCTGCTGCCCGACGGCACGGTCCTGGTGGTGGGCGGGGCGGGCGGACCGTCCGTTGGGGGACCCTCGCCGACGTCCGATGCGGAGCGCTACGATCCGGCGACTGACACCTGGCGCGCGATAGCGCCGTTGCCGATCGGCCTCAGCCAGCACACCGCCGTGTTGCTGCGCGATGGCGGCGTGATGATCGTCGGCAGGCAGGAGGCGGCGAAGGGCACCCGGGGCGACCCCGTCACCGCATCGCGTCCGCTACGACCCGGCGAGCGACACCTGGCGGATCGTGGGGTCCCTCAACCAGTGGCACCCCTACCCAGCGGCGCTCGCGCTGCCCGACGGCACGGTGTTGGTGGTGGACAGCCAGGACGCGGCCGAGCGCTACGACCCGGCGCTCGGCACCTGGCGTGTCGTGGCCCAGGGGGCGACGCGGCATCTCCTGGGCTACACCGCGACGCTCTTGCGCGACGGGACGGTGCTGGTGGTCGGTGCCGGGTCGCCCGGCTACCTGATCGCGGCCGAACGGTACGATCCGGCGACCGACCGCTGGTCGCCCGTCGCCCGCCCGACGGTTGCCCGCGCCGACCACACCGCCACCCTCCTCGACGACGGCACGGTGCTGGTGGCGGGCGGCTTCAACTGGGGTGCGGGGCACGACGAGGCGAGCGCCGAGCGCTTCATCCCGCCCGGCGGGGCGGCACCGGCCTCGCCCACGCCCATCCCTCGTCGTCGCCCGCGCCGACCCCGGTTCCCTCGGCCACGCCGGTACCTACTGCGGTCCCCAGTCCGATACCGAGCGCCGCGCCGCTGCCGGGTATGCCGCCGACCGGTGGTGGCGGGAAGGCTCCCGATTCGCGATGGCGACTGCCGCTCCTGGTGCTCGGCGCGGCGGCGCTGCTGGTGCTCGCCGGACTGGTATCGCCGCCGCGCCGCGCCGCACGCGCCAGGAGGGTAGAGTGAGGCGGCGCTGCGCGGGTGCGGCGGCGCGGCAAGGAATCGGGTGTTCGCCGCTGGCCTGTCCGTCTGGCAGCAACCACAGCGGCGCGGGCGATCCGGAGGATCGCCCGCGCCGCTGTGGCGCTCGCGCGGACGTTGCCGGGAGGCGGGCCGACCGGTGAACTCCACCCGTCGCCCGGGAGGCGCGGCCACGCCCCGGCTCAGCCCGGCGATGCCGTGGTGGTGGCGGGTGATGGCGTCGTGAGTTCGCGGCGCAACACCTTGCCCATGTAGGAGCGCGGCAGGCTGTCGCGGAATTCGATCTGGCGCGGCACTTTGTACTTCGCCAGGCGTTCCCGGCAATAGCGCAGCAGATCGCGCCGGGTGAGGGTCGCGCCCGGGCGACACACCACGTAGGCTCGCGCGATCTGTCCCGCCAGGCTGTGCGGCACGCCCACCACGGCCACCTCGGCGATCTGCGGGTGTTGCAGCAACACCTCTTCGATCTCGCGCGGGTAGACATTCTCGCCGCCGGTGATGATCACATCCTTGGTGCGATCCACGAGGTAGAAGAAGCCGTCGGCGTCCATGGTGACCACGTCGCCGGTGTGGAGCCAGCCGTCCTGCAACACCCGCGCCGTCTCCTCCGGTCGTTCCCAGTAGCCGCGCATCACCTGCGGCCCGCGCGCGAGCAATTCGCCGCGCGCCCCGGGCGGCGCATCTCGGCCGGTCTCCGGATCGACCAGGCGCACCTCGGTATCGGGGAAGGGCAGGCCGATGGATCCGTGGCGAGCGGTGCCGTCGAATGGCCCGGCCATCAGGACCGGGGAGGCCTCGGTCAGCCCGTAGCCTTCCACCACGCGGGCACCGGTCAGTCGCTCGAACTCCTCGCGGGTCGCCTCGGGGAGCGCCGCCGCCCCGCTGATGCAGTGGCGAAGCGAGGCGAGATCGCGCGCACGCGACGGATCCTGGCGCACCGCCGCGCTGATGGCGGCGAAGAGCATCGGCACGCCCGGGAAGACGGTCGGCCGGTACGTGCGAATGGCCGCGAGCGTGTCGGCGGTATCGAAGCGGGGCAGCAGCACCTGTTCCGCGCCGAGCAGCATCGCCAGGTTGACCCCGGTCGTCAGGCCATAGGCGTGGAAGAACGGCGCGATCGCCAGGTTCACCTCCGCCCGCTCGCGCAGCGCCGGGATCCAGTGTCGCACCTGCAACGCGTTGGCGATCAGGTTGCGGTGGGTCAGCATCACCAGCTTCGGCAGCCCCGTCGTCCCCCCGGTGCCGACCAGCACCGCGACGTCGTCGGGTTGACCGGCGAGGGTTGGCGGGCGCTCGTCGGCGTGTTGCAGGAGGCGGCGGAACCGGTAGAGGCCGCGCGCCGGATCGTCGCCCACGGGGCCGTGCCAGGCCGCGCGTGCCGCGAGCGGGAAGAGGAGTCGGCGGTGTGGGGCCAGAAACTCGTCCAGCGTCGCCACGACCACCTTCGCCAGGACGCCGCGCCGCCATAGCCCGGCGAGCTTGTCATACACCAAGTCGAGGGCGACCGCGATGCGCGCCCCGGACTGTTGCGCCAGCGTCTCGATCTCGGACTCGACCAGCAGGGGCGAGAGCGGCACGACGATCCCCCCGGCCGCGAGCGTGCCGAAGTAGGCGATCAGGAATTGCGGGCTATTGGGGAGCAGCAGGAGCACCCGATCGCCCGGGCGCAGGCCGAACTGGCGCAGGCGGTTGGCGAATTGTGCCACCCACCGCTCCAGCGCGCGATAGGACAGGCGCGACCCGAGAAAGCTGGCCGCCGTCAGGTCGCCGAAGCGCGCCACCGCGTCCTTGAATGCGGCCGGCAGCGTCACGTCGGGATAGGCAATGGTCGCGGGAACCCCGGCCGCGTACCGGGCGATCCATGGCCTGGTTGCGGGGTCGGCTACGGGTTGTGTCGTCGTCTCCGATCCCATGCCGGGGCGTGCTTGCGTCACCATGGCACCTGCCCTCCTTCCTCAACCGCCCGGCGCGGGCATGGCTGCTGGCGCACGCGGCCCGCGCCGCCAGTGTGGCACGGCCACGTTACCGGCAAGGTTGCGGCGGGCGACTCCCGCGTGAAGGCCGGGGGCCGTGCTGACGGGCAATGGGTCTGGCTACCAGCCGGGTCGGCGGGCGCAGCGGTGGGCGAGCGGCACGCGGCGGCGATGTTGCCCATTCACCCGCCTGTTACGGCCGAAAACCTGCGCGATAACGCATGGGGCAGATAATTGGAAGGTGGGGGCATCGGCCCGGTGTGGGCGGATCGCCGGGCGGTCCCCACGGTATCCGGCCGCACCGCTTGCCGCCGTCGGCATGCGCCGCGATGTCGCGATGGGCCGGAGAGAGCGAGGATGCCATGAACACCGCAGGAAATACGCACCCTCCTGGCCTCTTCCACCCTGGGAATCGTGGTGGGATGTCTCACCATCAGCGCGAGGGATCGCGGGCGTTCCTCCGCGAACACCTCTCCCTGGCGTTGCTGATCGTGGTGACGCTCGCGCTCGGCCTCTTCCTGACGGTCCGCTTCATCGCGCCGCGCGAGCCTGCCGCCACACCGCCCGCCGCGGTCGCCACCAGCGTCGCGATGGCGGATCTCACCGCGACCTACGGGGAAACCGACCTCGTCTTGCGCGCGAATATCGCGGGCGACGGCGCGTCCGTCGGGTCCGGCACCGTCACCTTCGCGATCATGATCGAAGGGCAGCTCGTCGTCGCGCCGGTGAGCGCCCCTGTCGGTGATGGCGTCGCGGCGACTAGTTTCGCGCTGCCGACGCACCTCAATGCGGGCACCTACACCGTCGAAGTCACCTACGGCGGTGCCGACACGCTCGGCGCGAGCCGCACGACCGCCCGCCTGGTGGTTATCCCGGCTGGCGCGACCGTGACCTTGACCCCGGCCAGCCTCGGCCGCACCTATGACGGTGCGCCGCAGGCGGCGGCGGCCACGACCGAGCCCGCCGGGCTCCCCGTCGCGCTCGTCTATCGCCGGGACAGCATCGCGGTCGCCGCGCCGGTTGATGCGGGCACCTATGCTGTAGAGGCGACCATCGCCGATAGCAACTACCGTGGCACCGCGCAGGGGACGTTGGTGATTGCCCGCGCGACACCGGCGATCACCTGGCGTGCCCCGCTTGCGATCACCTACGGCACGCCGCTCGGTGCGGCCCAACTCGGCGCAACGTCCACCGTGGCCGGGACCTTCGCCTACGATCCCCCGCCGGGGAGCATCCTGTCGGCCGGGGCGGACCGGGCGCTCACCGCGACCTTCACGCCAGCCGACGGCCAAAACTACCTCGCGGCGACGGCCAGCGTGCCGATCGTTGTCCAGAAGGCCTCGCTCCAGATCGTGGCGGCGAACCAGACGCGGACCTACGGGTCGGCGAACCAGCCGCTGACCGCCAGCATCGCGGGCCTGGTGAACGGCGAGACCAGCGCCGTCATCGGCGGCACGCCCGAACTGGTGACCGCCGCCGTGGCGTCGTCCCCCGTCGGGTCCTACCCGATCACGCTCGCGACGGGCGAGATCACCGCGACCAACTACGCGGTCAGCTTCGCGGCTGGCACGGTCACCGTCGCGCCCGCGCCGCTGACCGTGACGGCGGACAACGCCGCGCGCGTCTACGGTGCCCCCGACCCGTCCTTCACCGGCACCGTCATGGGCGTGGTGAATGACGATGCCATCAGCGCTACCTTCCAGACCACGGCGCGGGCGAGCAGCCCGGTCGGGGCCTACCCAATCGCGGCCACCATCGCCGATCCCGATGGCAGGCTGGGCAACTACGCCGTCGCGAACACCACCGGCACGCTGACGATCGGCGCGGCCGAGAGCGTTGCGACCGTCGCGCCGATAACCGCACAAGAGGGCGAGACGGTGCTGCTGAGCGTGCGGCTGGCCGCCGTCAAGCCGTCGGTCGCGGCGGTGGACGAGGGCACGGCGCTCTTCTCGATCGCTCGCGCCGGGAAGGCTGTTCGCACCACCGACCCGATCGCGGTGCAGGCGGGTACCGCCAGCGTCGAAGTCTCGCTGTGGGATCTCGACTCGGGCGAATACACGCTCGCCGTCGTCTACGGCGGCGCGACCAACTTCGCCGACGGCTACAACGCCGCCCTGCTGACGCTGGCGAACGCCCCGCCGGTGGCGACCTTCGCCGCCCCGACGCGGCCCGTCGCCGAGGGCGATGGCTTCACCATCGCCCTGGTCGACCCGACCGACCCCTCGGCCGCCGACCGCGCCGCAGGCTTCACCTTCGCCTTCGACCGTGGCGACGGCAAATGGTTCACCCCGGCCGCCGGCCTGGGGCACGCGACCGTAATCGCGGGCAACGATCCCGGCCAGACGGTCCGCGCGCGGATCACCGACCGCGAAGGCGCGGAAAATGTCTACACCCTGACCGTCCCGGTGGCGAACGTCGCGCCGGTCGCCCAGGCGATCCTGGTGCCCACCGCCCCGGTGACGCACCACCTCGCCCTGCCGCTGGAAGCGACCTTCACCGATGCCGGCACGCTCGATCGCCACACCGCCACCTGGGATTGGGGCGACGGCACGACGAGCACGGCCCTGATCTCCGAGGCGAACGGCAGTATCACCGTCAAGGGTGAGCACCAGTACGCGCGCGGCGTCTACGCGCTCAGCGTCACGGTCTCCGACGAGAGCGGTGGCGTCGGCCAGTCGCTGTGGCGATACATCGTGATCGACGACACCGAGCACGCCGTCGCGGCCGGGAGCGCCCGCTTCACCTCGCCCGCCGGAGCACTGACCGCGCGGCCGGACCAGGCCGCGTCGGCGGCGCTCGGCTTCGTCGCCGCCTACCAGGCGGGGGTGACCGAGGTGCGGTTCCAGGTGGCCGACCTCGACTTCGCGGGTCTCTCCTACTCCTGGGTCCCCGCGCCCGACGGCCAGCTGCGGCTCGACGCCATGGGCACAGTCAACGGCGCGGGCGACTATCGCCTCGAACTGACCGCGCGCGACGGCAACCTGCCCAATGGCGCGGGCGACCGGGTCCGGGTCGCCATCTGGAACCGGGAGACCGGCGCGCTCGTCTACGACAGCCAGCCGGGCGCGGCCAGCGGCGACGCGCCGACGACCCCGCTCGACCTCGGCGACATCGCCATCCGCTCGCTCCTTCCCGTCTTCCCACGGGCGACCGGTAGCGGCCCCGATGGGCACGCCGTCGGGCTGCTGGAGCGTCCAACCCTGCGGCGGCGAGGGCGACCGGTCGCCGCGCCGCCGTTCGTACCATTGAAGAGGGTCCCGGCGAGGGTCCCCACGCCACGGCAGCCTGCATCCTTCAGCAGAGAGGAGGGTAGCGTCATGTTGCAGCCAGTCGCCTCGGGGAAACCCACTCCCCAGCGTGGCCGAATAGCGGCGGCGCAGCGTCCGCACTCGCGGGGGCGATCGCTGCGCCGCATCGCCATCGGCCTGGTCTCGGCCATCCTGATCGTCGCGGTCGCGGCGCTCGGCATTGTCGGCTGGATTGGCTCCGAGCGCGCGATCCATCGGCCGCAAAACAGCTACTCCTGGACGCTCACCGACTATCCCAACCTCCGGGCGGAGCCGGTGACCATCCAGAGCCGCACCGGCGTCGCCCTCGCCGGGCGCTTCTTCCCCGGCACCAGCCGCACCACGATCATCATCTCGCACGGCTTCGGCGATAACCAGGACCAGCTGCTCCCCTGGGCCGACTTCCTCAATCGCGCCGGCTACAGCCTCTTCACCTACGACATGCGCAATCGCGGCGGCAGCGGTGGCGATGCGACCACCTTCGGCGCGCTGGAGCAGGAGGATCTGCTCTCGGTGATCGACTATGTCGCCGCGCGCCCCGACGTTGACGCTGCGCGCCTCGGCGCGCTCGGTCTCTCGCTCGGCGGCGCGACCACCATCCTGGCGGCGGCGCGGGACACGCGGATCAAGGCGGTCGTGGACGACTGCGGCTTCAGCGATGCCCCGGCGGTGGTCGATACAGCCTACGAGTACTTCCTGCATCTGCCCGCCTTCCCGTTCGCCCCGGTCTCGGTGAAGATCGGCGAGCTGCGGACCGGCACCGACTTCGGCGCGGTGCGCCCAGTCGATGCCGTCAGGCAGATCAGCCCGCGCCTGATCTTCATCATCCACGGCCTGGCCGACATCGTCGTGCCGCCATGCATAGCGAGCGGGTGCTCGCCGCAGCCGGCGAACCGAAGCAGGTCTGGTATGTCCCTGGGGGCCAAGCACAACGGCAGCCGCGAGGTCGCGGGGGCTGAGTATGGGCAACGGATCGTCGAGTTCTTCCGCAGCACCTCGGCGAGTAGTGCCGGTGCCGGGCGGCGATGAACATGCCGCCGCCCGACAATTCACCATCCGGTAATCGATCAGTTCACATTCGCGTTCTCCGGGGCGGCTATTATGTCGCCATACCTCAATCATCTCCTGTCATCCTCGGGTTCCACCTCATCTCAATTCCCAGCTCGCGGCGGGTGCCACCCGGCACCTGCCGCCCTTCTTTGTCGCCCGGCTCTGAGGCGTCGTCCTCGTGGCTCAGCGTCGCCAACCCGGTGGATTCCGGATCGCTCCCCGCGTTCGCGAGCAGCGCGAATCGGTTGGCTGCTACCCGCCTGCTCCCGGCGATCCCGGGCCACCGGCTATGAGACGTTGAATTGCGCCATCATCCCCATGTCCTCGTGTTCGAGGATGTGGCAGTGGAACAGGTATGTCGGTGTAGTCGGCGAATCGGGCGATCACGCGGACCGTCTCCATGGGGTTGACCACGACGGTGTCCTTCCAGCCGCGCTCGTTCGCCGGGACGGCCCCGCCGCTGCGGCTGAGGACCTGGAATTGGACGTCGTGCAGGTGCATCGGGTGGAGCATCATGCTCCGATTCTGGAAGGTCTCGATCCCGGTCGCCCCGAGCTTCGACCTGCGCGTCGATACGATCCATCGCGAAAAGGCGGCCGTTGATGGTCCAGCCGCCGCTGCCCATGCTGAGCACCCAGTTGCGCTGCACCGCCGCAATCGGCGGTGCTGATCGCCGAGACCGGGCGCAGGGTGGTTGCGGCGGGCGCTGGGTGTCGGACGCCGCGCCGCCTACGTCGAACTGCATGATCTGTGCGGTGGGCGCCTGAACCGCGCCGGTTATTGAGCGTGATGCTGGTCCCCGCTGGTACTTGAGAAGTCGATGATGTCTCGATCCGTCGGCTTACGCGAGGACGATCGCGGGGAGCGAGCAGGCCGCCTGCGGCAGGAGCCTCGCCATCGGAGGCGACCTGCACCAGGGGTTGCCCGTCGCTGCGCGCCAGCTCGTAGACGCGCGCGTTGGACCCATTGAGGAAGCGCAGGCGATACTTGCGCGCCGCGACCCGGAAGTAGGGCTGCGCGGCACCATTGACGAGGATGGTGTCACCCTTGCACGCCTGTCATCCCCCCATCCCCCCATCCCGCCCGTCGCGCCCATGGCGGGATACGAGAAGCTGTTGTCGCGTTGAACAAGCGATCCAGGATGAGCAGCGGCACGTCGTACTGCCCGCTCGGCAGGTTCAGGCCCTGCTCGACGCTGTCCGACACCAGATAGAAGCCCGCCAGGCCCATGTAGACGTGTTTGCCGGTGAGCATATCGACATGGTCGTGGTACCAGAGGGTGGCGGCCTGCTGGTTGTTGGGGAAGGTGTAATCGCGGGCCTGTCCGGGGGCGATGGTGTCGCGCGGGTGGCCATCGGAACTGGCCGGGGTGTGGCCGCCGTGCAGGTGGATCACCATGTTCTCGCCGAGGGCATTGACGGCGTGGACCTTGACCGTGCGGCCGGCCTGCGCCTTGATCGTGGGGCCGGGGAACTGCCCGTTGTAGCCCCAGATCGGGGTAGGGTTGCCCGGCAGGATCTGCCGCTGGCCCGGTTGCATGGTGATCGTGTAGTAATCGGTCGTCGCATCGGTGCTGGTCGGGGTGAGTACCGCTGGAATCGGCAGGGGCGTCTGGAAAGGAGCCGCGGCTGCTGCGGAGGCGAAGAGTCCGGTGCCCGGTCCTGAGGGGAGGAAGAGTCCAGCACCGGTCGCCGCTGCCCCCAGGAGGGCTAGCTTGAGCCCCTCGCGCCGCGTGAAACGGAACCGTTGGTCAGACATGCTCGTGGCTCCTTTCGGATCGTCAACGACTATGACCTGGCCCGCGCAGCGGTGGTCAAGTGCCCCCACTCGCGGGGATTCGCGCGCCAAAACGCGCCGCACCTCCTCTCCGCATCTGACCGCCGTCAACCGGCGGTGGCCCGCCGCACGAGTCCACACCGGCCCAGGCGCATGCCTGGCCGTGCCCGTGTGGGTGAGATGCGTCGGGCGGCTGATTGGTTACATCGCGGGTGAACAGGGGGTTAAGTGGCACCGCGCGAGCGGCGGATGGCGGGCACATCGACGGCGTTTCGGCCCTTGCAGGAAGCGAGGAATCGCGCCTGGCCGAACGTGTTGGGACGGTGGGAATGGGCCGACTGCCCCTCACCGGGCGCACCGATCCGGCTCGGGTGACGCCTCCTCTCGGGTTCAATGCTGTTTAGATGTATACCTAGACATCACAGCGATTTACATTCCTGTTTACCTGACTGCCCTATGCTCGGCGCAGTGCTAATCAACTTGGCCTGCGTCCCTGGGCACTGGCTCCTAGTGGTAGGGTAACCACGAGAGGTCCAGGTATGCATACCGATGAGATTCGCGCACCACCCCACCAGCCAGGCGCTTGAATCCCGATCCGCCTCGTAGCTGAGCATCACCCCGGCGCACCGCCGCACAATCTCTGCTCCACGGTCGATCGGATTCCGGAGTCCCCTCTTTTCGCCTTTCCCCCGATCCCGCGATTCAGAACAACGCCGACCATTCCCCGCGCACTGGCGCGGGGCGGTGGGAGGTTGTGCCGCGAGCAAATAAGGCGCGACACGTCCGCGACTCGACCATGAGCTGCCCGCGCGGCTTCGTGCGCCCGCTCGCGGGCCTGTCGCGGGCCAGGTGGTTTTCGGGCACCGGGGAAGAGACTCCGTGTTGGATCAGGGTGCCCGGTCGGATGTCCGGAAGAGACGATGAGGCCGGCCCTGGGTGCGCGGCACCGCACGCCATCGCCATTGAGGCTTTACTCATGCCAAAGGAGACGACCGTGAAACACCGATACTTCTCGTTCCTGGCGCTGCTGGCGATCCTCGCCATGCTCTGCTTCCCGCTCGCCCGCGTGCCGGTCTCGGCCGCGGCGGTGCCGGAACCGGAGGCGGCGACCCCGCCCACGCCGAGCTACGAGGTTACCGCCAGCCTGACGCAGGCACAGCAGGCCAAGATCTACCAACCCCACGAGGTCGCCATTGACCCCTCGCGCAACCTCTGGATCGTCAGCAATGAGGACCAGGGCGGCATTTTCGATCTACCAGATCGGCACCAACGCCCTGATCGCCAACGTGGCGATCGAGGATGCGCAGCTGCCGATCGTCCCGCCGACCAACTCGGCGCTCACGCCCGACGGCCAGGATGCCTTCACGCGCGACGTCGTTCTACGCGACGTCGACCGCGCCGCGCTACGCGCAGGGCGTCGACATCGACCGCACCAGACGGGCTGGTCTATCCTCGCCCTGGCGCGCTCGGCTACCGCTGGAACGCCGACCGCACCGACTTCCAGGTGGCCGCGTCGGTGGCGGAGGAGTCGGGTATGCTCGTCGCCTTCGACATCACCAACCCGTCGCTGCCCCAGATCGTGACCGGCTACCTCCTCGGCCGCGGCATGCACGAGGTGGCGGTCAACGAGAACTCCGGCAACGTCTACGTCTCCAACAGCGAGAGCGCACCGGGCGTGACCACGCCGACCTGGATCGACGCCTTCGCCCTGCCGGCCGCGCCGGAAGCGCCCGAGAGCCCGGCACCGTCGCCGCATCCGCCGGAAGAGGTCGCGACCGACTACAACTTCATCGACACCGGCACCGGCAACGCCACCCTCGGCATCGAGGTCTACGAGATCGTACACACCGAGAATGAGACCACCCACGGTGCCGTGGATCTGATCTACGCCGTTACCACGCTCGGCGAGAAGATGTTCGTCTTCGACGGCGCGGCGCTGCCGGCGGCGAACACGGTGACGCCGAATCCGGTGCTGCAGCCGTCGGTCTCCGGCGCGGACATCCTCCTGGCCGTGATCAACCTGCGCCTCCCCTTCGACACGCAGGTCCCCGAGGCGGCGCAGATCTGGGCCTCGATCACCACCGATCCGGGCCAGGCGGCCCCGGTGTTGCACTTCCACGACGTGACCGTGGATCAGGTGAACAACCGGGCCTACGTGACCCTGCAGAGCATCAACCGCGCCGATGCGGCCCCCGGCGACGGGCAGGAATTCGCCGAGCCCGCGCTCTATCAGGGCCGCTGGGTGGCCGAGATTGACTACGCCACCCTCCAGGTGACGTACATCGACCTGTCGGCCGCCATCGTCGGCGCGCACTTCGTCGCGGTCGACCCCGCCCGCAACGCGATCCTCGTCACCGGCGATCAGAGCGGCAACCTGGCCGTCGCGAACCAGGCGACGCGGACGCTGGAAGAAACGGTCGCAATCGGGCAGGCGTCGGTCGCCGGCGTGCAGATCGACGGGCGCGACGGCAGCGCCTACGTGGCGGATCGGGGCACCGATGCCGCCAATCAGTCGGTCTCGATCCTCAAGCCGTACTTCGACCTGGCGGCCAGCGGCAACGCGGGCGGCACCCTCGCCGGGGGCGGCCACTACACCCCGGGCGTTGTCGCCTGCGTCACCGCCACGCCAGGCGGCGGCGAGCTGTTCGCCGACTGGACGGTGGACGGCGCGGACGCCAAGCAGGCCAACCCGCTGACGATCACCATGGCGGGCGATCACACCGTCGTCGCGAACTTCGTCACCACGGCCAGCTTCTCCGATGTCGGCCCCAGCGACGCGGGCTGCGACGCGATCATCCGGCTCGCCTCGCTGGGATCATCCTCGGTTACGGCAGCAGCGACTTCGGGCGGCTGGATACGGCGCTGCGCGCGAAGATGGCCGCGCTGATCGTCCGCTCGATGAGCTGGGACGGCGAGAGCTGGACCAACGACTTCACCGACCGGAACGGGCTGCAGGCCGAGCTCTGGCAGGCCATCGGCACGCTCCAGCACTACGGCGTGGCCTCCGGTTACGGCGACGGCACCTTCGGCCCGAACGACCTGGTGACCCGCGCCCAGACGATCGCCTTCATCACCCGCGCGATGGTCACCCAGGGCTACTGGCAGGATCAGCTGGGCGCGCCGATGCCCTACACCGGTGTCCCGGCGGCGCACGTCACCGACCTGGCGACCTTCTACCACTACACCCAGGCGCTGGGCGGCATCCCCGAGGCCCCGGTCGGCTCCGACGCCTGGAACGCCCCCGCCACCCGTGGCTGGTTCGCCCAGGCCCTCTGGCGGGCGCTCGACAGCCAGTTCGGCGTGGACCAGATCCCGTAGCGATCCGGGATTGCCCACTCACCGGGGCGGGGGTGCAGCCCCGCCCGCTCGCCGCCGAGGGGCTGGCGTTGGGACTGATCGCGAGCCAGTCCGGCGGCCAGTGCCAACATCGCCGAAGACGTCCCGACCTGGAGCTACCCGTGAAACACCGTCACTTCTCGCTACCGGCGTTGCTGGCCATCGTCGCCATGCTGCTCTTCCCGCTCGCCCGCATACCAGCCGTTGGGGCGGCGCAGGCGGCCCCAACGGTCACGCCGAGCTACGAGGCCGCCACCGTCCTGATCCCCGAGTACCAGGCCCCCAACCCCAGCCTGACGCCGGCACAGCAGCAATCGGCTATATACAAGCCGCACGAGGTCGTCATTGATCAGTCGCGCGATCTCTGGATCCAGCGCGAACCAGGCTGGCTGAAGATGGCCAGTTCCAGGGCATCCTCACGATCTTCGCGACCAGCACGAACGCGCTGATCGCCAACGTGGTGATCGAGAACGCGCAGCTGCCGATCGTCCTGCCGCCCGGCTCTGCGCTGACGCCGGCGGGCCAGGACGCCTACGGCCGCGATGTGATCTATGCCCTGCCGGGCGCGGAGGGCCATGCCCGCCACCCGCACGGCATCGACATGGATCGCACCAACGGGCTGGTCTATCTGATCATCGAGCACTCCGGCTATCGCTGGAACGCCACCCGCAGTGACTTCCTGCCTGCGGCGACGACCGACGATGAATCGGGCATGCTGCTCGTCTTCGACATCGCCAATCCGGCGCAGCCGCAGATCGTGACCGGCTACCTGCTCGGGCACGGCGCGCACGAGCTGGCGGTCAACGACAACAACGGCATGGTCTTCCAGGGCAACCACGAGAATTCGCCCGGCGTGATCCCGCCGAACTGGGTCGACGTCTTCGTCGCGCCGGGGGATGAGACGGGGTCGGCCTACCACTTCATCGACACCGGCTACTACAACGCCGTCGGGCATCAAGGTCGACGAGACCACGAACCTGGTCTACGGGACCACCCACGTCGGCGAGAAAATGTTCGTCTTCGACGGTGCGCAGTTGCCGCAACCGAATGCGACGCCGGACGTGGAGAAGGTCTCCGGCGAGAACGTCATCCTGCGGACGGTCGACCTGCGTGCGCCCTTCGACCAGCGAGATCTACGGGCGGCGCAGATCTGGGCCTCGATCACGACCAGGCCGGGCAAGGCTGCCCCCGGTGCTGCGCTGATCTGACCGTGGATCCGGTGCATCGCACGGCGTACACGACCCTGCACAGCATCCATCACGCCGAACACACCGGGTTGCCTGGGCGAGATCGATCCGCGAGACGGACGAGGAGCCGAGTTCGACGAGCCCGAGCACTACATGGGCCGCTGGCTGGCCGAGTACTTGACTACGCCACCCAGCCGGGTGCCTACATCGACCTCTCGAACGGCATCAACATCCTCGACGTGCCGAACGTCGAGGAAGTCCCTCGGCCGCGCAGTACGGCCTCAGTCCGTCAGGCGGCTTCGAGCACTGGTTCGTCCGCGCACTGGGTCGCGGTCGGCCCGGCCCGCAACGCCATCTGGTCACCGGCGAGCACACCGGCAACCTGGGGGTCGTGAACATGGCGACCCGGCAACTGGAGCAGGTCGTCTCGATCACCCGCCACATATCCAGGCACCGCGCCGATCGATGGGCGCACGTCACGGCGTGCAGATCGACACGCGGACCAGGACCTACGTGTCGGATGAGAGCACCGAGATGTCCTACGAGTCGGTGACGATCCTCAACCCCTACTTCGACCTGGCGACCAGCGACGATGCGGGCGGCACCACCGCCGGTGGCGGCCACCGCCCGGGCGTCGTCGCCACGGTCACCGCGACGCCAACGGATCTCGGTCTTCGCCGGCTGGACGGTGGACGGCGCGGACGCCGACTGGGCCAACCGCTGACGATCACCATGGCCAACGACCATGCCATCGTCGCGCACTTCATCCCCGAAGAGGTCTTCTTCGTCGACGTGCAGCAGGGCGACCCCGGATACCAGGAAATCATGGAACTGGCGGCCGCGGGATCATCCTCGGCTGCAGGAACGGTGAGTTTGGCCGCACCGACACGGCGTTGCACGTGCGCAGATGGCGCGCTGATTGTCCGCTCGATGGACTGGGACGGCGAGGCTGGACCAGCGACTTCACCGACCGGAACGGGCTGGCCCCCGCGCTCCCCACTGGCAGGCCATCGGCACCTGCAACACTATGGCGTGGCCTCCAGGCTACGGCGATGAGTACCTTCGGCCCGAACGACCTGGTCACCCGCGCCCAGACGATCGCCCATCACCCGCGCGATGAAAGCCAAGGGTACTTTTAGGTTGACCAGCCTAGCGCGCGATGCCCTACATCCGGCGTCGGCCTTTGCCGTCACCGACCTGTGGCGACCCCCTGCCGCACCAGGCGCGCACCGTGACCATCGAGGCCAGTGGCCGGCCTGGAACGCCCGCGCCGTGGTGGAACGCCTGGGCACCTCTGGCGGGCATCGACAGCCAGTTCGCGCGACCGGACATCCAACGGCGATCCGGTTCGCGACGTTGCGCCGGCGCGGGTCAACCCGCGCCGGCGTGCATCGGCAACAACCCGGAAGGAGCATGGCAATGAACGCTTCAGGGCGGCGACCCGCCTACCCCGGTGGCTCGGTATCGCCCTGGTAGCTGGCAGCCTCTTCGCGGCGGGCGCGGGCCTCGAGAAGGCCTGCACGGCTCCCACCGCCGCGGGCACCGTCACCCTCGGCGACCCGCTCGCGCGACGGTGCAGTCCATCGCGGCGACAGTCACACCCATCGCCGCAACGGTCGCGACCAGCCCGCCTGCGCCCATCGACCACGGCGATCCAGGACCGTGACCGCGAGCAGATCCGGGCGACCGTCGAGGGGTACTTCGCCGCGCTGCAAGCGCAGGACCGCGACCGCCTGCGCCAGTACTTGCACGACCCGGAACACGTCGGCACCGCCACCCTCGACCAGTTGCTGGCGCAGCGGCCGCGATCGCAGTACCAGCTCCACGACGGGATCATCCGATGCAGATCCCAGTCCGAACACGCGACCGTCACGGTGCGGCTGCGCAGGCCGCGACGGCGAGGCGTCACCGCAAAGAAGCTCGCCTGCCCTGGGCCGCGGCGGCTCCTGGGGCATCGACGATCCAGGGCACAACCATTAGTGTTTCGACACTGGGAGACGCAGCACGCGACACGGGGAAAGGCGATCCTCTTGACGACTTGCCGGAGCGTGCGCTGTTGAACTTTCCCTCAGATGCCCGAGCGGAACCCGATCGCCGCGAGCGGGTGCTCGCGGCGACGCACCTGGGTGGATCGGTTGCGACAGGCGCAAGAACTGCCCGGCGAAGGGATCCCAGCGATGGCCCATCAGGTAGATCGATCGATACACCGCCCGCGACACCCGGCACCCCGCCGACGGACGCTTCCCAGGTGCTATCGGTGGAGGAACTGGCAGCTGGTGGTGTTCCGGGCGCGCCTTCTCGAATGGCGTGCTCGATCACGACAGGCTGCTGCGGACCATCGCCGAGCGCGTCGCCGCCGCCACCGGCGCGCCTGCGTCGTGCGCCCCTTCGCGGACGTGCCCAGGAACTGAGACCGGAGGCCGCCGCCGCACCGATCCGGCGCGGGCGGCGTTGCTCAGGGCGAGCGCAGACGAACCGGTGCGGCTGAGCCACGCCGGGTTTGGCAGCAGCCAGTGTTTCAGGCGGAGGAGGCCCACGCGGCCGGTGAGGTCGTGCGGCTGGTGCCCGCACCGGGAACTCCCCGACGGCGCTTCCCCCCAGGCCGATCTCCTGCGCCGCTTTCCGGTGGGCGCGGTGCTCCTCCTCCCCTTGCGCGCTCGCGGCCGGGCCATCGGCGGCCTGGCGCTGCTGCGCGATCCGGGGCGTCCGCCGCACACCGATGCGGAGGTGGCCTTCCTGCGCGAAGTCGCCGACCGCGCCGGGCTTACCCTCGACAACGCGCGACTCTACCGGGCGGCGCGGCAGGAACTCGCCGAGCGCGAACGTGCCGAGGCCGCGCTCCGGGCCAGCGAGGAGCGCCTCCACCTGACGATCGCCGCCTCCCCGGTGGTGGTCTTCACCCAGGATGCCGATCTGCGCTACACCTGGATCCATAATCCCCGCCCCGGCTACACCCCCGAGGCGATGCTCGGCAAGTCCGATGCGGACCTCTTGCCGCCGGTCGAGGCCGCGCGCCTGACTGCGTTGAAGCAGGCTGTGCTGGTGAGCGGACAGGCCAGGCGCGAGACTGTCCGGGCCTCCGATGCCGGCCGGGTCGTGGACTATGACCTGTCGGTCGCGCCGCTGCGCGACCACTCCGGCGCGGTGGTTGGCGTGACCGGTGTTTCTGTGGACATCAGCGAGCGGGTGCGCGCCGAGGAAGTGCTGGCGAATCGTGCGCGCCAGGGGACGGCGCTCGCCGCGCTCGGCGAGCAGGCATTGCGCGCGACCGACCTTGGCGCGCTGCTGGACGATGCCGTCGCTGTCGTCGCCGGGACCCTCGGTGTGGAACTGTGCAAAGTGCTGGAAATGCTCCCGAATGGCGCTGCCCTGCAACTGCGCGCGGGAATTGGCTGGCACGACGGGCTGGTAGGCAGCGCCACCGTGGGCGCGGGGCGCGACTCGCAGGCGGGCTACACGCTGCTGTCCGACGCCCCGGTGATCGTGGAGGACCTGCGCGGCGAGGATCGCTTCACCGGACCAGCGCTGCTCCGCGAGCACGGCGTGGTGAGCGGGATCAGCGCGATCATTCGCGGCCCGACCCGGCCCTATGGTGTCCTCGGTGCGCACACGCGCCAGTCGCGCCAGTTCACAGCGGACGACGCCAGTTTCCTGCAATCGGTGGCGAACATCCTCGGGGCGGCGATCGAGCGGGCGCGGCAGGAGGAGCATATTCGCGCCCTGAACGCCGATCTGGAGTCGCGCGTCGCGGTGCGGACGGCGGATCTGGCGGCGGCGGTGGATAACCTGGAACGAGAGGTGCACGAGCGAGCGCGGGCGGAGGTCGTGCAGCAGCGGTATGCCGAACTCCTGCGCACGCAACACACGCTGCTCGACCTGGCGCGCGACGCCATCCTCGTCCGCGAGTTGGATGGCACGATCACGTTCTGGAGCGACGGCGCGGAGCGCCTCTACGGCTGGATGCGCGCGGAAGCGTTGGGGCGCGTGAGCCACGAACTCCTCCAGACCGAAGTCGCGATCCCGCAGGAGGCGATCCGCGAAGCGCTGGAGCGGAGCGGCGAGTGGGAGGGCGAACTCGTCCACACCACGCGCAGCGGGACGCGGGTGACGGTGCTGAGCCGCTGGGCGCTCGAGCGGGACGAGCGCGGTGCCCCGCGCGCCGCGCTGGAGATCAACACCGATATCACCGCGCGGAAGCGCGCCGAATCCGAGCGGGAGCGGCTGCTCCGCGAGGCCGAGGCGGCCGAGGCGCGCTTCCGCAGCTTGCTCGAGGCGGCACCCGACGCCGTCGTGACGGTTGACCGCGAGGGGCGCATCGTGTTGGTCAATGCGGAGACGGAGCGGCTTTTCGGCTACCGCCGCGACGAGTTACTCGGGGAGTTGATCGAGATCCTTGTCCCCGAGCGCGCCCGCGCCATCCACCCCGCCCACCGTTCGGGCTACGTCGCCGATTCCCACACGCGCCCGATGGGCGTCGGGCTGGAACTCTCCGGGCGACGCAAGGATGGCGGCGAGTTCCCGGTGGAGATCAGCCTCAGCCCGGTCAGGACGGGCGATGATTTCCTGGTCACGGCGATCGTCCGCGATGTGACCGAGCGCACCGAGGCCGAGCGTCGGCTGCGCGAGACGGCGGCCGATCTGACCCGCTCGAACGCCGATCTGGAGCGCTTCGCGTACGTCGCCTCCCACGACTTGCAGGAACCGCTGCGGATGGTCGCGAGCTACACCCAACTCCTGGCGCGGCGCTATCGCGGCAAGCTCGACGCGGATGCCGACGAGTTCATCGGCTACGCGGTGGATGGCGCGCTGCGCATGCAGCAGCTCATTCGCGACTTGCTCGAATATTCGCGGGTCGGCACGCGCGGCCGGGCCTTCGCGCCCGTGGACACCGCAGCGGTGGTCGATCGGGTGCTCGGCGATCTCGGCGCGGCGCTCGCGGAGAGCGGCGGCGTGGTGGAGCGCGACGAGTTGCCCACCGTCGCGGGCGATTCGTCGCAACTGCGCCAGCTGTTCCAGAACCTCATCGGCAACGCGCTCAAGTACCGCCGCCCGGGCGTTGCCCCCGAGGTCCGCATCGCGGCGGCGCGCGAGGGCGAGTGGTGGCTCTTCCGGGTGCGGGATAACGGCATCGGCATCGCGCCCGAGCACGCCGAGCGCGTCTTCGGCCTCTTCCAGCGGCTGCACACGCGCGAGGAATACGCCGGGACGGGACTCGGCCTGGCGATTTGCAAGCGGATCGTCGAGCGCCACGGCGGGCGCATCTGGGTCGAGTCGGAGCCGGGCGAGGGGGCGACCTTCCGCTTCACCCTCCCTGCCGCCGGGATCGATCCGGCCCCTGAGGCACCCGGCGCGTGAGCTGGGCGTGATTGCGATCCCCGGCCCGCAGTTGGCGCTCCCGCAGGCGTTGGCGCGTTTACGCGCTGGTGACTCCCGCTACCCGTCGCCAAACCACCTCACCGCAGAATAGAGCTGTCGGGGTGCGTGCGTCCCCGCAGCGACGGATGGCGTCCGCCGCGAGTATCGCGGACAGGCTGCAACGGGCGGGCAGCCGTCGTGGTCATTCGCACGCCGCTGGTCCTGCCGGAGGTGCTTCGTCGATATAACGTCTGTGGGGCCTCGCGTGTCTCTCCGGGCGCTCGGGCCGACCTTCGCCCGCGTGTTCGGGATTGGTAGGGGCCTCGGACTGTTGGTGGTCCTCTCCGGTGAGCCTCGTAGCTGGGAGGAGGCGTGGTCATCATGGAACAACTCATTCCCTGGGCAGTCTTCTGCCTTGTCGTGCTCGCGCTGTGCGCGCTGCGGCCGGGGGGCGGGCGCATCTTCCTCGGGATCTTCTACCTGGCGATGGCGCTCGGTGTGAACATCGTGTTGCTCCTGGTCGCACCCGACCAGTTCGTCGCGCTGGGGACGGATGCGCCGCTCCTACGTCCCTACGAGTGGTTCTTCGCCGAGATTGTCGCCCGCGCCCCGCTCGCATTCGGGTTGCTCGCGGCGGCATACGAGGTCGCTGCCGGCCTGCTGCTTCTCGGCAAGGGGCGTTGGGTGCGGTGGGGGGCCGCTGCGGGCATCGTCCACCTGCTCGCGATCACACCGCTCGGCGTATGGACGTTGGCGAATCCGATCCTGGCGCTGGCGCTGGCGCTCTTGCTGCGGCGTGACCACGACCGCAGCCTGCCCGAGATGCTGACCTCCGCCATCGTTGGCCTGCGCGGCTGGCGGATGTCGCCCCATCTTGTCGGCCACAAGTAGCAGGCTCGGGCCATCGCACCGGTCGCGTGCTCAGTCGGGAATCCGTTTACCTGGCGGGTTCCCGGCGCAACCTCCGCCGCCACGTCGCCCGCCGATACTGGGTTTGCGGCCAGGGCACCCGATTTCGCTGCCCGGCCCGGATCTGCGGAAAGGAGGGCACCATGTGGCGGCAGCAGCTGCTCTGGGGCGTGTGGAATGGCCTCACCGCCTGGGTGATCCTGATCACCCACGTCTTCGGCGGCTGGGAGCACTATCCGCTCTACGATCTCGCGCGTGGCGGCAACTGGTACGACTTCGGCTTCCTGATCGGCGCGGGCTCGCCGCTGCTGGGCATGGCCGGCCGGCGTTCGGCCGTCTCAACGACTGAATCATCCCGGCCGAGCCGATCACCGGCGCAATCCGGCGCGGCCGTGGCGACCGAAGTCTAGATCCCCACTTCGGAGGCGGAGTTATTCGTGAACACCGCACACTGAGGGCGACAACCGGGCCCCTGCTCCTGCGGCTTCGGCGTGCCGGGGCCGCCGCATCGCGTGTCGCCCCGGCGCGCATGCGCACGCCGGTTCACCTGCCGTTTACCTGAAGCAATCACACCGGCAACTGCGGCGGGCCATGCTCACGCTGGCATCGTGCAGCGTGGCCGGTGTCGTTCGATGAACCGTGGGAGGCCGGCGATGGGGCGGAAGCTGCGGTCGTTCCTGCGGGATTATCCGCTCCCGGCGCTCGTGCTGGCTGGCCTGGCCGGTGGGGCGATGTTGCGCTTTGTTGCCGGGCAGCCGGAGGCCGGGCGGTGGGTCTGGCTGGCGGCGCTGGTCGTCGGTGGGGGGCCGCTGGTCGCGCAGACCGTGCGCGGCATGGTGCGCGGCGAATTCGCCGCCGATGTGGTGGCGACCCTCTCGATCGTGACCGCGCTCGCCATGGGCGAGTATTTCGCGGGCCTCGTCATCGTGCTGATGCAGTCGGGCGGCGAGGCGCTGGAGCGCTTCAGCCTGCGCCGGGCCTCCTTCGCCCTGGAGCAACTCCTGGCCCACGCCCCGCGCCGGGCCCAGCGTCGCTCGGGGGACGAACTGGTCGAGGTGGCTGCGGAGGATGTACGCCCGGGCGACCTGCTGGTGCTGCGCCCCGGCGACCTGGTGCCGGTCGATGGCACGCTCCTCTCCGATCACGCCGCGATCGACGAGTCGGCCCTCACCGGCGAGCCGCTGGCGCGCACGAAGCGGCGGGGCGACCGCCTCCTCAGCGGCGGCATCAACCGGGGCAACGCCGCCGAGATGTGCGCGACCGCCGTCGCCGCCGCGAGCCAGTACGCGAAGATGGTGGAACTGGTGCGGCGTGCGCAGGAGGAGAAGCCGCCGCTCCAGCGCCTGGCGGATCGCTATGCCGTCTGGTTCACCCCGCTCACCCTGGTCATGTGCGCGCTGGGCTGGCTGATCACGCGCGAGCCGCGCACGATCCTGGCGGTGCTGGTCGTCGCCACCCCCTGCCCGCTGATCCTGGCGGTGCCGGTGGCGGTGATCGGCGGGGTCAACCGCGCGGCGCGGGCGCGCATCATCGTGAAGGGGGGCGCGGCGCTCGAGCAGATCGGGCGGGTCAGGGCGGTGGTCTTCGACAAGACTGGCACGCTGACCTACGGCACGCCGTCCGTGAGCTCCGTCACGCCGTTCGGCGACCTGGCGGCCGACGACCTCCTGCGCCTGGCCGGGGGCGCGGAGCAGTTCTCGGCCCACCCGCTCGGGGTCGCGCTGGCGGCGGAAGCCAGGCGTCGGGCGGGGGCGCTGTCGCTGCCCGGAAATCACCGCGAGTCGCCTGGCCGGGGTGTCGAGGCCGAGGTCGATGGGCGGCGCGTGCTCGTCGGCTCGCCCGGCTTCCTGTCCGAACGCCTGGGCGCGCTCGCGCTGCCCACGGCGCATCAGGCAGCTGGACTTGCCGCCTACGTCGCCGTCGATGGGCAACTCGCGGGCGTGGTGCAGCTCGATGATCAGTTGCGCCCGGGCGTCCCCGCGATGCTGCGGCGGCTGGCGCAACTCGGCGTCCGGCACACGGCGCTCCTGACCGGCGACAACGCCACCAACGCGCAAGCCATCGGTGCCCGCGCGGGCATTGCCCAGGTGGAGGCCGATCTGCTGCCCGAGGACAAGGTGCGGCTGATCGAGGCGATCGGCGCGCGGTACGCGCCGGTCGTGATGGTCGGCGACGGCATCAACGACGCGCCCGCGCTCGCGACGGCGACCGTCGGCGTGGCGATGGGTGCCAAGGGGACCGGCATCTCCGCCGAAGCGGCCGACATCGTCCTGCTGGAGGACGACGTCGTGAAGGTCGGCGACGCGGTCGCCATCGGTCAGCACATGCTGCGCATCGCCCGGCAGAGCATCTACGCCGGGCTTGGTCTGAGCTTCGCCTGCATGGTCGTGGCCAGCTTCGGCTATATTCCGCCCGCTGCGGGCGCGCTGCTCCAGGAAGCGATCGACGTGGCGGTCATCCTCAACGCGCTGCGGGCGCTCGGGGATGGTCTCGAGCCGAAGGCGAGCGCCGACCGCGCCCCCGATGCGCGTGCCGACCAACTCATCGCGCCGTGATCGGCGGCTGGACGAGAGCGCTGGAAAACCAGGATTGCCACCGGGCCAACGGTGCGCCGGTGGAGCGATACGAAGGGAGGCAGGCATGGCCCGCACGATACTGGTGCCCCTGGATGGTTCTACATTGGCCGAGCGCGCCCTCCCCTACGCCGAGTCGCTCGCCGGGACGGAGACCGGGCGGCTCGTACTCGTCCGCGCCGTGCCCTACCTGGCGCGACCGGCGGGGGACCAGACGTTCAGCACTCTCGCGGCGGCTCGCGACGCGGCGGCCGAGGAAGCCCGCGAATATCTCGCGGCGGTGGCGTCGCGGCTCGTCGCGCGCGGCGTATCCGCGCAGATCGCCGTGCCGTACGAGGAGGAAGCGGACGGCATCCTCGCCGAGGCGCAGCGCGCGGGTGCGGACCTGATCGCGATGGCGACGCACGGGCGGGGCGGGCTCGGGCGGTGGCTCTACGGGAGCGTCGCCGAGGAGGTGCTGGCCCGCACGAAGCTCCCCACCCTCCTGGTTCGTGCCTGGCTTCCGGAGGGCGGGGCCGCGCTGCTCACGGCCGCGCCGCGCATCCTGGTGCCGCTCGACGGCTCCGCCGCCAACGAGGCCGTGATCCCGGTGGCGGCAGGGCTCGCGGCCGATCTGGGCGGCACGCTCGTCCTGGTGCGCGCGGTCGCGCGGCCGGATCTCGTCTTCGCGCCGGATGCCCTCCTCGCGCCGCTCCTGAGCGAGGAGTTGACCGAGGAGCGAGCCGTCGCGGAGCGGTATCTGCGCGACGTGGCGGCCCGCGTCGCCGTGGCCGGTCGGCCGGTGGAGACCGTGGTGCGCGTCGGCCGCCCGGGGCTGGACATGGCGGCGGCGGTGATCGAGGCGGTTGGTCACGAGTGCGGCGCGGCACTGGTCGTGATGACGAGCCACCGGCGCGCGGGACTCGAGCGGCTGCTCCTCGGCAGCGTCGCCGACGCCACGCTGCGCCATGGCACGCTCCCGGTGATCCTGGTCCGCCCGTGAGTTGTCGGCCTGCGGGAGCCTGCGGCGACCGCGGTGCCACCATCGAGCCTTTGATGCCGCGAATGCGCGCTGGCGCATTCGCGGCATTGGCTGATGACGCGCGATCGTGCGCCTGCCTGCAGTTGGGCTCGAATCTGGGTCGTGCCGGGCGTTGCCGAGGTGTATCGGCGGTATGCGGCGGCGGTTCGCGAGCCGTTTACGTGCCGTTCACCGGCGGTAACGTGCGGTGTTAGGGGGCGGGGCTATGCTCTGGGCAATGAGAGAGCGGGGCGGCGCTGGCGGTGGGACGGGACCACGGGGCGGCGCACCGAGAGAGAAGGAGGCCCCGGATGTCCAAGTTGAAGACCTACGACCTGGTGCTGGCCGCGCTGGTGGCGGGCGGCTTCATCCTGCCAGTATGTCGCCGAGAGCTTAGACTTCACCACCGGCGCGGGGCTGGCGCTGGCCATCTGGCGGCTCGATCGTCGTGGCTGGCGCGGCGGGCATGTTCATCTACGACCGCATGGTCAAGAACCCGGTCGAGGTGGGCGGCACCGGTGCCGCAACCCGCCATCTCGCGCTTCCTCTTCCACGACACCCGCGCGGCGGCGCTCTGGCTGGTCGCCCGCTTCTACGTCGGCTTCCAGTGGCTGGAGGCGGGTTTCCACAAGGTGACCGACGCGAACGGCGCCTGGGACTACGGCAACGGCGCGGAGAACAACCAGGCTACTGGAAGGGCGCGGTGGCTATCCGCAGACCGGCAGCCCCAGATCAGCTACGACTGGTACCGCACCTTCCTGCAGACGCTGATCGATAACGGCGCGCAGACCTGGTTCGCCCCGCTGATCGCCTGGGGCGAGGTGCTGGTGGGCATCGGCCTCATCGTCGGCGGGCTGGTGGGCATCGCCGCCTTCTTCGGGCGCTGATGAACATGAGCTTCATGCTGGCGGGCTCCGCCTCGACCAACCCGGTGCTGTTCTTCCTGGCGGTGGCGCTGATCCTCGGCTGGCAGGTGGCGGGCTACTACGGCGCGGACCGCTTCATCCTGCCGATCATCGGCGCCCCCTGGCAGCCCGGCAAGCTCTTCCATCGCGGTTCCCCCGTCCGGTGTGGCTTCGTGGCCTCCTGGCCGACATCGACGAACCGAAAACCGGCCCCAGGCAATCTGCCTGGGGCCGGTGGCGATGCGCCGCGCCGGGAGGTGGCGCGCATCATCATTGCCGGCGGTCTGGTGCCGGGGTCGTAGCGGATGTCGTAGTTGCTGCTCGTCACCCCGAACGCCGTGATGCGGTAGGTCTTGCCGACTTTCTCGGTGGCGTTGGTGCTGGGCGGGTTGCGCGCGTACTGGAAGCGCAGCACGCTCAGGTTCAGCGCCGCCCAGGACTGGCCGGGCGCGAAGGTGCTGCCCGAGGGTCAGTTCGAGGCACCAGTTCGGCGCGGCGCAGGCGTCCAGGTGCGGGTCGGTCGGCAGGTTCGGCTGCTTGAGGCCCGCGTTCCGGTCCACCGGCTTCAGCCAGAGCACCTTGCGCCCCACCACCAGCGGGCCGCTGCCGCTGCTCGGGTCATAGCCCGGCGCGCCCGCGTAGCTCGCCTGCACCCGGTTCGGGTAGGTCCCCGCCGCCGTGCCCGGCGGCAACGGCACCGTCGCGGTCGCCACGCCTTGCGCGTTGGTGGTCGCCAGGTAGGTCCTGCCCATCGAAGGTGAAGGTCACGGTCCGCCGCCGGACCGGCGAGCCGCCGCTCGTCACCGTGGCCGTCAGCGTGGCGGTCGTGTCCTCACCATAGGTCGCGCTGCCGCGCGCCACAGTCGTCGTGGGCTGCGACGCGACCTCGACGCGGAGCGCAGCGCCCCGGCCCACCGCCAGCAGTCATTCTCGCTCATGATGACAGTGATGCTGTGGCTCCCCGCCGCTAGCACGAAGCTGCCGCTGCTCAACGCGCGTCGGCGAAGGCGCCGTCCGGTGTATAGGCGGTCGTATCGCAGTCGTCCGGGTCGGGATCGCCGCCGAGGTCAGGCCCAGGGCGTGGCGTTGTCGAATACCGACGGTCGCCGAGGCACAAGAAGTCGGTGACGTCGAGCTGTACCGCCACCGCGCTGGTGAAGGTGAAGGTTCAGCACCAGCCGCCCCCACCCCAACCGACGACACACTGAAGTAGGACCCGGCCCCGCCCACGGTGATCGCCGTGGCCGCGCCGCCGCCAGGGCCGCGCTGAGCATCCCACCGAAGGTGTCGCCAGCGGTGTCAGCACTCCCACCAGTCGCCAGACCAGCCCCACGCCCCGCGCGGGCAGACGGAACACGGATCATCGCGTACCTCCTGGTTGCCTGCCGCGTCGCGCCGACCCGCCGCTCGTGTCGGCGTGCTGCTGGGTCCATCGTGGCACCCATGCTAACAGGCGGATGCTCTCCAGACAAGTACCCCTCCAGGCTCACCGCTCGAGTATGTGCGGGAACACGTCAAACCGGCTCGTGAGCAGAGCAAGACGACTATTCGCGAGTGGTGGTTGCACGAACGCCCGCGCGTGGAAATGCACGATGCCGCCTTGCAGCTCCATTCTCGATTCATTGGTACAGCTCGTGTTGCCACGCATCGCCTATTTACCTGGCTCGATGATGAGACATTACCCGATAGCCAAGTGATAGCCATCACCGCGACGACGACTACTTCTTCGGCGCTGCTGCGCGCGCGCACGAACTCTGGTCGCTGCGCATGAGGCCGTGGCTCGGCGTCGGCAACGACCGCGCTACACGCCGACGACCACCTTCGAGACCTTCCCCTTCCTTGGCCCCCGGCGCGGAGCCGCCGGGCGTCCCCGCGTGCAAGCCATCGCCGCCGCCGCGCAGCAGCTCGTCGAACTGCGCGACAACTGGCTCAACCCCGCAGCGAACGCGTCCGACGCCGAACTGAAAAAGCGCACCCTCACCCAACCTCTACAACCAGCGCCCCACCTGGCTCGCCAACGCCCACGCCGCGCTCGGCCGCGCCGATGCTCGCCGCCTACGGCTGGCCCCACGACGCCTCGCGGACGACGACCTGCTGGCGCGGCTGCTGGCGCGAACGCCGCGCGTGCCGCCGCGCCTCCCCGCGCCAATAGCCTAGCGCCGCCCGCCGCCGAGACCCAACCGGCGGCAGGCGGCGCGGGCGACGGTCCCGGCGCGGGGGCGTAGCTCAGTGGTCAGAGCGGCGGCCTTATAAGCCGCGTGTCGTGGGTTCGATTCCCGCCGTCCTACCCCTTCCGCACCGCCGTCCCTGGCTCGCGGTTGCCACGCGGCGCAGGTCGCGGCAGGCACCCCGTCCGGTAGGGGCGGGTCACCGACCCGCCCGCGTGGCGCAGCGCAGAGTCGCACCGATTGCCCCGCCCGCCGGGTAAACGCCGCGCGCCCCGGATCGGCGTCCTCTTTACACACCGTTCCACCTGCGGTAATGGCTCTCGTTACCCACCGGGCCTATCCTGTGGTCAGTGAATAAGCGGCGCGCAGCCGGTGGGATGGGACCACAGGGGCGGCGTACCGGAAGGCCAAGGAGGCCCGAGATGTCCAGGTTCAAGTCCTTCGACGTGGTGCTGGCCGCGCTGGTGGCGGGCGGCTGCATCCTCTTCCAGTACGTCGCCGAGAGCTTAGACTTCACCCACGGGGCGGGGCTGGCGCTGGCCATCCTCGCCGCTGCGGTGATCGTCGGCGCGGCGGGCATGTTCATCTACGACCGCATGGTCACGAACCCGGTCGAGGTCGGCAGCACCGAGGTCCCGCAACCCGACCATCGTCGCGCTTCCTCTTCGGCGACACCCGCTCGGCGGCGCTCTGGCTGGTGGTGCGCTTCGTCGACTTCCAGTGGCTGGAGGCCAGGTTCCACAAGGTGACCGACGCCAACGGCGCGTGGGACTACGGCAGCGCGGAGCCTGCTCGGCTACTGGAAGGCGCGGTCGCCATCCCGCAGACCGGCACCCCCGAGATCTCCTACGACTGGTACCGCACCTTCCTGGAGCGATCGATAACGGCGCGCAGACCTGGTTCGCTGATCGCCTGGGGCGAGGTGCTGGTGGGCATCGGCCTCATCGTCGGTGGCTTGGTCGGTATCGCCGCCTTCTTCAAAGCCCTGATGAACATGAGCATGCTGGCGGGCAGCGCCTCGACCAACCCGGTCCTCTTCATCCTCGCCGTTGCCCTGATGCTGGCCTGGCATGTCGCGGGCTACTACGGTGCCGACCGCTTCATCCTCCCGATCATCGGCGCCCCCTGGGCCGGCAAGCTCTTCAATCATGGCGGTTCCCCCGTCCCGGTGCCGGCCTCGTAGCCTCCTTTCCGGCACCGACGAACCGAAAACCGGCCCCAGGCGAACCGCCTGGGACGAGGAGCTGACATTAAACGCGCCCGGATGTACTGGTCCAGTATGGGGCACAACGTCGCACACGCCACCCCGCGTTGTAGGGGCGGTTCGTGAACCGCGCCCTGGTATCCCTGCCTGGCGGTTGCACAGCGTCGTCAGGCGTTCCGGTGGGCGCCCTTCTTCGCCGGGCTGGCGGTGGCCCCACAAAGCAGGGCGGTTCACGAACCGCCCCTACAGGGATAGGTGGGGCTTCGCGCCGCTGCGCACGCCGCGCCCGTGATCAAATGGAGGAGCTGGTAGAAGACCCAGCCGAAGGCGGTGCAGGCCGGGAGGGTGACGACCCAGGCGAGGACG
This sequence comes from Chloroflexia bacterium, assembly GCA_046328475.1. Lineage (GTDB taxonomy): Bacteria > Chloroflexota > Chloroflexia > Thermomicrobiales > CADCWN01 > CADCWN01. The sequence continues at coordinate 79,858 of JAXLWN010000018.1, forward strand.
ATGCGCCCCGCCGTCCCCCAGCGCACCGCCGAGAGGCGCTTGGTCGCGCCGACGCCGAGGATCGCCGAGGAGATGACGTGCGTGGTGGAGACCGGGATGCCGAGGCGGCTGGCGACCTCGATGATCGTCCCCGCCGCCGTCTCCGCCGCGAAGCCGTCGATCGGGCGCAGCTCCACGATCTTCAGCCCCATCGTGCGGATGATCCGCCAGCCGCCGATCCCGGTGCCGAGCGCCATCGCGCTGGCGGCGCAGACGACCACCCAGAGCGGCACGCGCCAGTCGTTGCCGGTCCAGCCGTAGTAGCTGGCGAGCGCCATCGTGATCACGCCCATCGTCTTCTGCGCGTCGTTGCCGCCGTGGCTGTAGGCCATCCAGGCGGCGGAGACGATCTGGAGCTTGCCGAAGATGCGCGTCACCTGCTGCGGGTAGAAGTTGCGGAAGCCCCAGAGCAGCGCGAACATCACCGCGAACGCCCCCACGAAGCCGAGCATCGGCGAGGCGACCAGCCCGCGAAAGGTCTTGTCCAGCCCGCCCGGCAGGATCGCGCCCCAGCCCGCCTTCGCCACGCCCGCGCCGACGATCGAGAAGACCAGCGCGTGGCTGGAGCTGGACGGGATGCCGTAATACCAGGTCAGCAGGTTCCAGGCGATCGCCGAGAGCAGCGCCGCGATCACCAGCAACTGCGTCGCATTCTCCGGCGCGATGATCCCCTTGCCGACGGTCGTCGCCACCGCCGTGCCGGTCAGCGCGCCGACGAAATTGAGGATCGCCGCCATCGCCACCGCCCGCCCCGGCGAGAGGACGCGCGTCGCCACCGAGGTCGCGATCGCGTTGGCGGTATCGTGGAAACCGTTGATGTAGTCGAACACAAGGCCCAGCGCGACGACGACGACGAGCGCCAGGAACGCGGCATCAGGCATGAAGCACCGTTGGTAAAGTACGAAGTACGAAGTACGAAGTACGAATTAAGGTAGCGCCTTTGGCAAGCCCAGTTCGTACTTCGTCGTTCGTACTTCGTCGTTCGTACTTCGTACTTCCCATTTCTCGCTCACGCATGCTTCAGCACGATCCCTTCCAGCGTGTTCGCGACATCCTCCCCCCGGTCGGTGGCGACCTCCAGGTCGGCGTAGAGCTCGCCCCAGCGGATCGCCTTGATCAGCGAGGGGATGTCGCTCGCGTCGTCGTACAGCACGGCCAGCGCGTTGTTCAGCACATCGTCCGCTTCGTCTTCGAGGCGGTTGATGTCCACCACCACGCGCAGCATCTTGTCGCTCTGCTTCATGTCGCTGAGGAACCCGACCGCCTCGACGATCGCGCGGGCCTGGTCGCAGATGATCCGCGCCAGCAGCTTCGCGGGCTCGGTCGGCCGGTCCATGCGGTAGAGCCACATCCGCCGCGCCGTTTCCTCGACATAATCAACGAAATCGTCGATCCGGCTCGCGAGGGTGCTGATATCCTCGCGGTCGAACGGGGTGACGAACGAGCGGTTGAGCGCATTGAAGATCTGGTGGGTGATCTCGTCGCCGCGCCGCTCCAGGTCGCGCATCCGGCGCACCTTGCGCTCGACTTCCTCGTAATTCTCGAAAATCTCGGCCATCAGTTGCGCCACGTCCAGCGCATTCATGACGGCGTCGTGGAAATAGTCGAAGAAGCGCTCGTCGCGGGGCAAGAAGCGCGCGAGTACCATGCTGCTCCACCCTTTCCCCAGGCCCTGGTTCGGCGCGACCGGTGAAGTCGCGCCGAAGTGGACAGTAGCACGAAAAATGCCCCGTGCCCAGGTTGCGGGTCCCCCTCGCGCACGGCAGGACCGCTGGTCGCGGAGCACCGCCCCGTAACCCACCCGGATCGCCATGTCGCCCCTGGCGCGAGAGTTCGCCGAGGGAGGAGTATAACAAACCGTGTCGAGTTGCCGTGGGGGCGTGGGGGCGTGAGGGCGTGGGAGAGGAGGCATCGGGGGGTTCAACCGCAACTGCGGGCGACTGCGGTCGCTACGAAACCGACCTTCGTCGGTTAGATACTACGTTGGGGGCGGGACCCAACCCGCGCAGGTGGGTTTCGTGGCGCGTGAGCGCCTGCGAGGCGCGGTTTCAACCGCCCGCCGCCTTGCTGTGGCCCGCACGGACGCGGTCCCGGCGTTACTTGAGGCGTTGCGCGAACTGGATGGTCCCCGCTGGCGCGGACGAGGCAGAGGCAGCCGAGGAGGAGGCGCGGGCGGCGGCGGGCGGGCGCGACTACTGAATGCTCGCGTTCACCGTGGCCCAGTGGTTTACCACCGAGTGCAGCGAGGTCGAATCGGCGAGGGCATGGCTGCCCCCCTGCGCCCCTCCGCCCTCGGCGTTGGCCGGCTTGCTGCTCGTCGCGCCCGAATTCTCGCCGATATGAATCAGCCGCGACCAGGCCGCATCGATACACTGCCGCAACGCCTCGTGATCGCACCGCACCGCATCGGGCGCGTCGGTTCCTCTCCTGGTCAGGTCATTCAACCACATCGCCGCTCCCCTTTCGCCGCGCCGTTTGCCGGACTTGCCGCTCGCGGTCGTACATGATGCGGGAACATGCACAGCGCGTGCCAGTTTGGTCGCGCCGGGGTAGCCTGTTCGTGCTACTCTGCTGAAGGAACGCACCCGCCGCGCGAATTCGGCTGTGCGGCGGCGCAAATATCGGGGCGAGCATCCAGGAACGACTTGCATCACGGTGCGACGTGCCGCTGCCGGTCGCGCCACCTCGCCGCAGCCACCAGGAGCAACGATGCCAGCAGACGCCCGCCGCTCGCAGCCCGACCCACCCCAGCGCCCGGCGCAGGAATCCGCCGGTGACGGCGAGGCCACCTCGGTCGCCGAAGCGATGGCCGAGGAGGAAGGCACGCCCGGCACGCGCGAGCAGCAACGCGCGCTCGGGCGACTCGAACCGCTCTTCGAGGGGACCACGCTCTTCCTCTACATCGCGGTTGGCGGGCTGCTGGCCGCGCTGGCCGCGCTGGCGCTCGGCTCCACCCTCTACAGCGTCCCCGAGCACCTCGGCAAGGGCGTGGCTGCGGCGATCAGCGCGCTGCTCAGCGAACTGCTACTCGTGCTGATCCTGGTCGAGATCATCCGCACGATCCTCACCTTCATCACCACGCGGACTAGCTCCGTCCGCCCCTTCCTCACCGTCGCGATCATCTCCTCCGTCCGGCGCATCCTCTCGGTCGGGGCCGAGCTCTCGCTCGTGGAGGATCTGCCGCGCGAGGAATTCAATCGCGCGATCATCGAACTCGCCGCCGAGGGGGGGCTGATCCTGGTCGTCTCCCTCTCGCTCTTCCTCGTCAGCCGCCGCGAGGGGGGCTGAGTCGCACCCCGCGCTAGCCGATCTCCCGATCCTGCCGCATTTCGTCGAGCGCATAGCCGCAGGCGAGCGCATAGGCGAGCAGGTGCGGGTCGGTTTCGCGCCGGAAGGTGACGTACGCCTCGGTCGGGCTGGGGGCGGTCTCGTCGTAGGCCGGGTCGCCCACGCTCCGTGCGCCCCTCTCCGTGGTTCGCCCGCTTCCCCGGATCGCCCTCTCTTCCCGCCCGCGCGACGGGTCGTCGGCGCTGGCGTCGCGGATCGGCGCGACCGGCGCGCTGTCGAGCGCCAGGGCCGACACCAGCCCCAGCCGGTCCAGCTCACAGCAGATCCGCCGGTAGTCCGCCGCCAGTTGCGCGCCGCGCTCCGCCGACTCCTCCCGCTCGATATCGGGGATGTGCAGCGACGCGCTCAGGCGGCGCAGGGCGTAGAGCAGCGATTGCTCCAGCAGCGCCACTTGCGGATTCTTAACCACCCCGCCGTGGCGGTCGGGCGAGAGCCCGTAGCGGCACTGCCCGACGAGGCCCTGCGCGGTCACGAGCACGCGCAGAAAGCTGTGGTGGGGCTGGCGCGGGTGGCTGTAGTAGAGGACCGGGTGCGTCTCGTGGACCCCCGTCACGTCCAGCAGCGCCAGCGCCAGCTCGCGCAGCCGGTTGGCGAGATCGCCCTCCCAACCCCCCTCGTTCGCCAGGTAGCGCCGCACCAGCGGGAGCCCACCCGATTGCCCCGCCACCTCCGCATCGAGCGCGACCGCCAGCGCCTGGACGCGCGCGAGCGCCGGATACAACGCCAGCAGGTACGCCACACTGAGCGAGATGACGACGAAGCCACTGGCCGCTTCGACCACCGACAGCGCGCGAAACAGCCCGTAGGTTGCCTGGAAGTCGCCGTACCCGACCGTGGTGAGCGAGGTGCCGCTGAAGTAGAGCGCTTCCAGGAGCGAGCCGCGCGCCTCGATCGGGATCGCGAAATAGGCGGGATCGCCGAGCCAGGGATAGTAGATCAGGGCGAAGCCCACCACGAGCGAGAGCACCCAGAGCGCGATCAACCCGGCCACCAGCAGCGGCAACCCCCAGCCGAGCAGCGCGTGCCGCAGCCTGGGCGAGCGGAACCGCCTGGCCACGAGCCGCAGCACCTGCCAGCCGAGGCGCTGGCCCCGGTTGCTGATCGGACTCTGCGCCTGCGGGTGCAGCACCGTCGCAACAATGTCGAACATGGTCAGCCCGATCAACACGCCCCCCGCGAGCGCGCTGCCGGTGGCGATAGCGATCACCGCATGCTTCCTCGCTCAGCCAGGAGATCCGGCCGCATGTCCAGGCGCACACAAGCCACCGCGACAGCGGCCTCTCGCGGCCCTGTCCGCAGCTCGTATAGGCAACTTGTGGGCCGATTCTCCGTCGATAGCGGGGCAGGGTAGGGGCGGGTCTGAGACCCGCCCGCGTGGGGTGGCTATCGGCGACAGGATTGCCTTGGACACCGGGCATGCGCCCACCCGTGTGCCGTGTGGTCTAGCGCGGCACGAGGTAGTCCACCCCCGCCCCGGCGAGCGCACTGAACAGCACCACCAGCCAGGGCGGCAGCTTCCAGAATTGCAGCAAGCCGAACGCGGCGAGCGCGAGTGCGAAATCGAGCGGGCGCAAGATCGCGCTGGTCCAGACCGGCGTGTAGAGCGCGGCCAGCAGGATGCCGACCACCCCCGCGTTGATCCCGCGCAGCGCCGCTTGCGCCGCCGGGCGGGCGCGCAGGGCGTCCCAGAAGGGGAGCGCGCCGATCACCAGCAGGAATGAGGGCAGAAAAATCGCCCCCAGCGCGATCGCCGCCCCCGCGACACCGTTCGGCGGCGGTGCCGCCACCGCGCCGAGGTAGGCCGAGAAGGTGAAGAGCGGGCCGGGCACCGCCTGCGCCGCGCCGTAGCCCGCCACGAACTGGTCGTTCGTCACCCACCCCGGCGGCACGACCTGCGTCTGGAGCAGCGGCAACACCGCGTGCCCGCCGCCGAAGACGAGCGACCCGGCGCGATAGAAGCTATCCACCAGCGCCAGCGTGTAGCCCGGCGCGACCTGTCGCAGCAGCGGCAGCCCCGCCAGCAGCCCGAAGAAGAGGACCCAGCAGCCGATCGCGACGCCGCGCCCGACCGGTGAGCGGCTGTGCGCCACCGACGCGCCGGTCTCGACGGGGAGCCAGCGCCAGCCGATCAGCCCGGCGACGGCGATGATCAGCACCTGCGTCAGCGGCGTTTGCCAGGCGAGCGCGACGATCGCCGCGAGGATCGCCAGCGTCGCGCGCGGGCGGTCGGGCGCGAGCGTCCGCGCCATGCCCCACACCGCCTGCGCCACCACCGCCACCGCCACAATCTTCAATCCGTGCAGCCACCCGGCGTTGGCGAGATTGGCCCCGCGCACACCGATGGCGAACGCGGTGAGCGCGATGGCCGACGGCATGGTGAAGCCGAGCCAGGCCATCAACCCGCCCAGCAGCCCCGCGCGCGTGATGCCGATCGCGATGCCAACCTGGCTGCTGGCCGGGCCGGGCAAAAACTGGCAGAGCGCGACGAGGTCGGCGTAGGTCCGCTCGTCCAGCCAGCGCCGCCGCTCGACATACTCGGCGCGAAAATAGCCCAAATGCGCGATCGGCCCGCCGAACGAGGTCAGCCCCAGCCGCGTCGAGACCGCCAGCACCTCCAGCGGCGAACCCTCGCCCGGCGACGCGGCTGTTGTGTGTACTGCCTGCGCTTGATCAGGCGCCCCCTCGGCCATGCCCCACCCCCTCCGCGCGTAATAGGCATCGATTCATGCATAGGGGCGCTTCGTGAAGCGCCCTGCCCCGCGTGGCTCGCGATTGCCAGGGACACCGGGCGCTTCACGAAGCGCCCCTACGATATAGAGCCACACGCAGAGCCAACCCCCGGCGTAGTGTGCCACATCGCAGGGCGAGTTCAATGCCGTGAAGGTGTAAAGCGGCACAGTGTTACGAGATGTTCACCGGGCAGGATGGGGGAGGGGTCAACTGATGTAGGGGGAGATGATCAGGAAGACGACCATCAGGCCGAGATACAGCCCTGCCAGCGCCGCCACCAGGCCAACCGCCATCAGGAACTTCTGCTCGGCCCAGAGCAACGCGCCGACGCCGAACTGCAACAGCCCGCAGGCCATCCCGCCCAGCGCCAGGCAGACAAAGAGCGAATCGAAGAATGAGAGCGTATCCATTCGCGCATTATACCGACTGTTGACCCTGTGCGCACCATGATTGTAAGTACGAAGTACGAACGACGAAGTACGAACTGGCCTCACCCCAGGCACCGCATTAATTCGTACTTCGTACTTTGTCGTTCGTACTTCCCCTCACTGCCGCGCAATCCCCGCCTTGCCGCCGCGCAGGATGAACTTCTGGATCTTGCCCGTGGCCGTCTTCGGCAGCTCGTCCACGAAGCGGAAGCTGTGCGGCACCTTGAAGTGCGCCATCGTGTCGCGCGCGAAGAGGCGCAACTCCTCCTCGGTCACCGACGCGCCGGGCTGGAGGATGATGAAGGCGTGCGGCGCCTCGCCCCAGCGCTCGTGCGCCATCCCGACAACGGCGGCCTCCTGCACGGCGGGGTGGCGCAGCAGCAGCCCCTCCACCTCCACCGACGAGATATTCTCGCCGCCGCTGATGATCACATCCTTGATCCGGTCGCGGATCTCCGCGTAGCCGTCCGGGTGGACCACCGCCGCGTCGCCGCTGTGGAACACGCCCCCCCGGAACGCCGTCGCGGTGGCCTCGGGGTCGTTGTAATACCCCTTCATCACCACGTTGCCGCGCACGACGATCTCGCCGATCGTCTCGCCGTCGTGCGCCACCTCGTTGCCCTCCTCGTCCACCACCAGCAACTCGCCCGAGGTCAGCAACTCGACCCCCTGCCGCGCCTTGATCGTCGCGCGCTCCGCCAGCGAGAGGCCAGCCTGCTCCGGGCGCGGCTCGCAGATCGTGATGAAGGGCGCGGTCTCGGTCAGGCCATACACCTGCGTGATCTCCCAGCCGAGTTCGCCCTCGATCCGCTCGATCGTCGCCGCCGCCGGGGGCGCGCCCGCCGTCAGCACGCGCACGCCGCGCGGCGCTTGCTTCCTGGCCTCCTCCGGCCCGTTGGCGATGGCGATCAGCACCGTCGGCGCGGCGCAGAGCTGCGTGATCCGCTCCGACGCGGCGAGGGCGTAGATCTGCACCGGATCGACGCGGCGCAGGCAAACGTGCGTGCCGCCCACGGCGGTGATGATCCAGACGAAGGTCCAGCCATTCGCGTGGAACATCGGCAGCGTCCAGAGATAGCGGTCGGACATGGTCAGGTGGACGTGGATCAGGGTGCCCACGATGTTCATGTAGGCGTTGCGGTGGGTGATCATCACCCCCTTCGGGCGCGAGGTCGTGCCGCTGGTGTAGTTGATCGTCAGCAGGTCCGTCTCCGCGATCTCCGGCCGCGCGAATGCCTCGCCCGCCTCCGCCAGCAGCGACTCATAGTCGAGCCAGCCCTCGCCCGACCCTTCCAGCGCCACGAAGTGCCGCACGTTCGGCAACTCGCCGCGAATGCCATCCACCGCCGCCAGGTAGTCGCTGTGGGCGCAGACGACCGTGGCCCCGCTGTGGTTGATGATGTAGGCGAAGTCCTCGGCGATCAGGCGGTAGTTGATCGGCACCAGCACCGCGCCGATCTGCGGCACGCCGTAGAACGATTCGAGCTGCGCGTGCGTGTTCGGCGCGATGTACGCCACCCGGTCCCCCTGCGCCACGCCGAGTCGCTGGAGCGCCGCCGACCAGCGGTCGCAGCGGCGGAAAAACTCGCCAGCTGAGGCGCACATCGCCATCCACCACCGCCTCGCGGTCGGCATAGAGGCGTCGCGCGCGGCGGCAATTCGAGCGGCGTCAACGGAGTTTTCCATCGTCCCCCTCCCATATCTGCTCGGGCGCTCGTCGGTGCATTGCGTGTGTAGAGCTGTGTACACCCCAGGAGGCCCCTAAATCCCCCCAATGCTGGGGGGGACTTTGCCAGGCGGCGGGAGCTAGTCATCGGGAGGTCGCGGGCGCGGAGGTAGGCGGCGAAGTCGTCCGGGGTGCGCACGCTGTGTTCGAGCACTGCATCATAGATCTCGTAGCCGCCGACGGTGTAGGGATAGCTCGGTCGGCAGTGCCGCGGGGTCTTTGAGATGCAGAATCGTGAAGCCGAAGTTCAGGCGTCAATCGCTCCTTCAAGTAGGCAAGGTGCGCCAACTGCCCGCGCAGCAGCGCATCCGCAAGCCAGAAGGAGAGATCGATCTTCCAGTCGTCGCCCGCCTCAGTGAGGTAGTGGAAAACGACATAATACCGATCGTCGTGCGCCGTGCCCGAAATGCTCCGCGCCCCGATCTCCTCGTCAAAGTGCAGCCACGATCACCCGCGAATCGACCAGCAGCGGCCGGATCGTCTCCGCCAGCCCCTCCCGCGTCAGCCCCGGCGCAACAATATTAAAGTCGATATCCCGCCAGACCATCAGCCCCGACACCGAACTCCCGATCTGCTCCACCTCCCCGCCCGCGCGAGCATCCCCGGCAACCCGAGCGCAGCGATCACCGCGCCGCCTCGGCCTGCAACGAGTCTGGCGGGTGAGGAGTTCGGCGATGTGGTCGGGGTCAACCATCGTCTCTTCTTCGTCCAGCCCATCAACAGCGTGCCTTCAAGCGAGGCTCCGCTCCTCCAACTCCGCTTCCCAACTCGCCGGATCATCCCGCTGCGTCGCGGCGACTTGCTCGTCAAGTTGCTGGAAGAATCGCTCGCGTTCTTCCGGTGTGAGCGACTTTCCCTCCGCATCGTCGGTGTTCACGTGCGTCCTCCTTCCCGTTATTGACGACGTACACTTTGGCGAACTTCTCGGTCATGCCGTATAATTGGAGTGATTCTGTGACTGGTGACAAGAGGCCACGAGTTCTGCCGGGCTTCTCGCCTGGCTAGCCAGTCTACTTTTTTGATCAGTAGTAGCGCAGCAGGTAGCACCACAGGGAACCGTGGTCGGTGGATCGTGCTCCTGGCGGAACGCTCCGGTGCGGCGCTGGGCAGCCCTGCATGGCTCCCTGGCGACCACCTGTTCGTGTTTGCCCCCGCTCCCGTGCCCGATCCGCCGCGGCGGGTGAGCCATGGCGGCGAACGGACACTCGAGAGTCGGCCCGCGTAACCACGGTTCCCTGTGGTGCTACCGCGCAACGCGCTCAACTGGAAGAAATCATACTCGCTCACCAACTTGTCGCCCGAATCAGGCGGTAGGAGCGTGGATCGTTGCGTTCCCATTTGCGCTGAATCGCCCAGCAGCAGTAGTCGGCAATTTGGAGGCAGGGATCGCTACTCGCCGACCAGAATGCGGTGCGATACGCCGCTGCAGGAGCAACCGCGCCGATCACGTTGTTAATCGACTGGTGTATGCCAATGCGCTGTCGTTTCGTGCCGATCGATGCTGCCACGACGAGCAACTCATCCATTGCATCGGCAATTCGCGGGGCGAGATGGCGCATATGCGCGTGCCAGGCGGTGCGGTAGAAGCGATCGGGATCGTTTCGTAGATGGGGATGCGCCTTGGACTTCTCGAAGATCGTCGCGTCGATTCGGAAGGCTTGGGTCATCAGTAGCGCGAACACGCGGTCGCGTACTCCCTGCTGCTCTTCGGTGGCATGAAAATGTGGCTCCAACGGCAGCCCTTCCCAGGCGAGTTCCGGCGAAGTGCCGACAATGCATCGCCGACGGAGCAATCATCAGCGTCACCGTCGTCAGGATGAAATATCGCGACGCGCCCGGCGCAATCCTGAAATCGAAGTTTCCCGCTTCATCGGCGAAGACAGCGTATCTTCGGCTCACCGCTGACTCCCCCGCCCCGCAACACCTCGTACCCCTCCCTCAACGCCCCCGCCCCCCACATTGCCGGGAAAACGACATACGCGAGGCCGGGGAGGCGCGTTTCCTCACCCATGCGCCAGAGCGGCACGCCGGGCAGCAATTGGCCGAGCACGTCCACGCGCCTCGCGCCGAGGCCGTGCGCGGCGAGGTCGTGCGAGGTGATGCCCCCCTTGGCGATCAGGTAGCCGGGATGGGCGCGCTCGGTGAGCGTGGCGACGATCTCGTTCAGCGCTGTGGCGACGGCGCGGCCGATCGCGAACCCTTCCTCCTGCGTCGCCCCCGCGACATGCTCGCGCGCGGTGAAGAGGACCGCGTCGCGCCCGGCGTTGAGCGTGTCGGCGAGCGAGCGGATGGCGGCGGCGATGAACTCGGGGCGGCGCGCGTCGAGCAGCGGCGCGATCGGCAACTGGAAGTGGGTCAGATCGCCCGGCGCGAGCAGCGCGTCAAGCTGCTCGCTGGTCCGCCCGACATACGACCCCGCGACGATCAGGCCAGGCCCATTGCGCTTCGGCAGATCATCGCCGCGCAACGGTGGGCGCGGCGCGATCCCGGCGCGCGTGCGCAGCCAGGCCGCCGCCGTGCGGTGCAGGAACCGCTTCCCCTCCGCCTCAACGGTCAGCGCGGCCAGCGAGACCACCTCCAGGTCGCGCTCGCTCGCCGCGTTCACGATCACCGGGCGATTGCCGCTCAGTCCGCGCAGCAGTTCGGCAACCCCCGCCGGACCCTCGCGGCGGATCAGATCGAGGCCGATGGAAGCGACATCATCGGCCTTGATCCGCCCGCCCGTCTTCTCCTCTACCCAGCGGCGCAGATTCGACTGCCCGTAGCCGAAGATGCGGTCGCGCGCGAACTCGGTCTGCGCGGCCGGCGTGAAGCGGTCCCCCTCGCGCACGAAATGCACATCATCCACCGTGATCCGCCCCCCCTCGAAAAAGGCGGGGATGATCATCGTGGCGTCGAACGGGCCGAGCACCTCCGTCAGCGCGTCGGTCTCGGTCGGGTAGTGGCCGCGCAGCGTCGAATCGCTCCGGCTGATCACCGCGAAGCGCCGCCCGGTCGCCCGCGACGCGGCGGCGAGCCCGGTGGCGATCTCGCGATTGATCGCCGTCGCCTGCTGCGCATCGCCCGCCCGGCTGTTGATCAGCACGGCGAAGAGCGTATCGGCATCGACGAATTCCTGCCGGATCACGTCCGGCGTCGGCTCGATCAGCGCGCGGATGCCGTGGACCGTCTGCACCCCGGTCGGATCGTCGTCCAGCGACACCACCACCTCGCCCGATCGCGCCAGCAGCGCTCGAATCTGCTCGCGCAGCGTCGCATCCGCCCATTCCGGCGGCAATCCGGCCAGCAGCTCATCGGCGGGCGTCAGGGTCGTGTCGCTCAGCATAGAGCTCCTTTCGGCGAACGGGCGAAGGGGCGAATAGGCGAACGGGCGATGAGGATCTCACCTTGAGGCGACGCCGCTGGGCGAGTAATCGCCCGTTCGCCCGTTCACCTGTTCGCCCGTTCGAAAATACTCATCGGCAAAAACGCACTCACCGTCCAGTTCGGCGCGTCCACGATCTGGCTGATGCAGAGATCGACGCAGGCGCGCTGGCAAGGATACAGGCCTGGCCGCGCTCGAAGGCCGTGGCGCGCTTGCAGGTAGTCGAGCATGCCGCGCAGAGCCTCGCGCGACGCCTGGTAGAGGTCGGGGTCGTGCGCGGTCGTGGCGAAGTAGGGGCCGGTGTTGGTGCGCGGCGCAGGCGCCCCGGCGGTGACAAACTGCGGCTGGCGAATGCTGCGCCCCTTCTCGACCGAGAAGCGCAGCGTCACCGTCGCGTTCATCTCGATGCCGGTGCCGCTGACCTCGCCATCCCCCTGCGCCCCGTGCGCGTCGCCGACCGAGAAGAGCGCGCCCGGCACCTGCACCGGCAGATAGAGCGTCGTGCCGACGGTCAGCTGGCGGATATCCATGTTGCCGCCCGCGTGGCTCGGCGGCCCGGTGCGGTGCCTCCCCGGCTCGGCCAGCGCGATCCCCATCACGCCGCAGAACGGCTCCAGCGGCACCGAATGCCGGGCGCGAATTCGGCGCTCGTCCCATCGCGCAAATCCCAGTACTTAACCGTGCGCTCGGTGAACTCGTCGCGCAGCAATCCCAGGCCGCTCGGACCGCAGGCGGTCCAACCCCAGGCGGCGGGCACGATCTCCAGGTCTCCGCATGAGCACATCACGGCTCCGCCCTGAAACGCCGAGCCGGACCGGTCAGCGCGTGGCCGCGCATCGGCGTCTCCGCCTCGGGGTAGGCGCTGGCCGCGATAATCGCCGCGAACTCGCGATCGAGATCGGCGGGCGGATCGGCCGCCACCGCGCGAGCCATGCCGCCGTACGACGCTTCGAGCGTGTCGAAGACGACCGTGTCGCCCGACGCGATCGTCAACTGCGGCGAGCTGTTATCCCAGTAGGTATGAATCGCCTCCTGCCCGAGGCGGTGGGTCGTCGGCATCGTCTACCTGCCTTGCCTGCGTCGCGCGCCGGAATTTCGGCTGGCCGCATTGTATCGCGTGGCGCAGAGTCAGGCGACAGGCTCACAACTCCGCGCCGATCATCCGCCGCAGGTAGTCCCGCACCTCGCGCTCAAACTCGTCAGGATAGGGCAGATCGTGGGTCGCCATCAAACGGCGGGCGCGCGGCAGGAAGCTGCGCGCGGCGGCGAGCTGGTTGGCGAGCAGGCTGTCATGTGTCAGTTCGAGCGGCGGGAAGAGGCCAGCAAGTCACGCTGCTCGTCCGTCAGGAAGCGATTGAGGTGCAATCCTCCGCCGATCCGGCCACTCTCCAGCAGCAAGAGATCGATCAGCCAACTCTGGAGAATCCCGACCCCCTGGCGAGCGATCAGCAACTCGCCGCGCGCGCGAAAATCCCCGGCGTGAGGCTGAGACCTCGCGAGGAAATTGTGGACGAGCCACGGAAGCTGCCGCACTACGGAGATTGGCACCGCGCTGCGGGGCAAACGTCATCCGCCCTGCGACCTGATCGCGGTCAAAGAGGAGGCGCACCGGGTCGTAACCGTGCTCTGCGTAGCTCGGCGTTGCAGAGGGTCAGGTCGAAGCGGAGGCAACCGGGCGCGACCGCGACGAGCGTCGGCTTGCTATCGCCCCCGATCCGCTGGGGCGAGACTGTCGGCTGCGGCCATCCATAAACGCGCGCCAGTCGGCAACAATCCCAGGAAAATCATTCCCAGCGATAGCCAGCAACACATCAACATCACTGAACGCATCGGCACTATCGCGCGCAAGACTGCCGATAAGCCACGCCGCCCGAATACGCGCGTCAGCCCCTGCATCCGTGGCACGATCTCTTCCAGAAACGCGCTGCGCAATCGGCTCGGAAAACCCCACACTCATCGCCGCTCCTGACCATCAGCAGCGCGTCCGGGCAAAACCCAATCCGCGCAAGCGGAGATTTCGCGGCCCGCAGGCCCTGCGGGGGAACGCAGTTTCAACCGCCAACGCACCGACGCACTGCCGACTGACTACTGACGACCTTACTCGGCACTCCCAGCACTCGGCGCACTCAGCACTACTCCCGCGCTCACGTCAACACCCCATCCGCAACACCAGCACCCGATCCGCCAGATCGATCAAATTCGAGTCGTGCGTGGCGACGAAGGCGGTGACGTTCTCTTGCTCGACGAGGCTGCGCAGCAGCTGCATGATCGTGCGGCCGGTGCGCGAATCGAGCTGCCCGGTCGGCTCATCGGCCAGCAGCAGCGGCGGCCGATTGGCGAGCGCGCGGGCGATGGCGACGCGCTGCTGCTCACCGCCCGAGAGCTCGTCCGGGCGATGCTTCGCGCGCTCCCCTAGCCCAACCATGTCGAGCAGCGCCCTGGCCCGCTCGGCGCGCACGCGGCGCTCGACCCCCGCGAGGCGCAGCGGCACCTCCACATTCTCGGCCGCACTGAGGATCGGGATCAGGCCGAAGGTCTGGAAGATGAAGCCGAGCCGGTGGCGGCGCAGCTCCACCAGCCCATCCTCATCCATCGCCGTGACCTCCTTGCCGTCGATCCAGACCTGCCCCGAGGTCGGCCGCTCCAGCCCGCCCAGCAGCGTCAGCAGCGTCGTCTTGCCGCTCCCCGAGCGCCCCTGCAACGCGATCAACTGCCCGCGCCCGAGCGAAAAACTGATTCCGCGCAGCGCGTGGACCACACTCTCCCCGATCGCATAGTCGCGCACCAACTCGCGCACCTCCGCGATCGGGTCGTCCTCCACCACCGCGCTCGCCGCCCCCTGCCCCGCCCAGAATGCCTCGCTCATGGTTGCCCCTATTGACAGTCGCCAGTCGTCAGTCGTCAGGGTCTCGCTCCAGGCGCATCGCCCGACATAAGAGTGCGGGTGTTGGTCGGGCAACTGGCGACTGGCGACTGACGACTGACGCCTCTCCCCTCTTACGACTTACGACTGACGACTTACGCTCTCATCCGGGAACACATTAATATGGTCCGCATCCAGCGTCAGGCGCACGCGGCGGTCGAGTTCCAGCGCATCGACATACTCGCGCGGCAGCTGCAGCCGCCCGGCGCGGTCGAGTACCGCGAACTCCTCGGCGATCAGCTCGCCGTGCTCGCTCGCGTCGTCGCCCAGGCGGCGCAGCGTCTCGCTGCTGGTGCGCCCGTCGCGGATCGTCACCGTGCGCCGCACCTGCGCCGAGACCTGCGGGTCGTGCGTCACGATCACCACCGTCACGTTCGACCGCTCGTTGACCGTGCGCAGCACCCGGAAGATGTCGGCGGCGGTCGTGGAGTCGAGTTCGCCGGTCGGCTCATCGGCCAGCAGCACGCTCGGGTCGTTGGCGAGGGCGACCGCGATGGCCACGCGCTGCTGTTCGCCGCCCGACAGTTGATTTGAGCGGTGCTTCGCGCGCTCGGCCAGCCCCACCAGTTCGAGCAGGTGGCGGGCGCGGTCGCGGCGGAAGGCGCGCGGCACGCCGTCGAGGATGAGCGGCAGTTCGACATTCTCCTCGGCGGTCAGGTAAGGGAGCAGGTTGCGCGCCGTCTGCTGCCAGACGAAGCCGACGACCAGCCGCCGGAACTGCGTCCGCTCGGCCGATGTCATCGTCAGCAAATCGTGCCCGGCAACCGCCGCTTTCCCGGCCGAAGGACATCCAGCCCGCCGAGGATGTTGAGCAGGGTGGACTTGCCGCTCCCCGACGCGCCGACGATCGCGATCAGCTCCCCCTGTTCCACCTGGAGGTCGAGTCCCTGGAGCGCCACGACCTCCAGATCGGCCACCTTAAAAATCTTGATCAGCCCGTCGCAGGCGATCGCCGCCTCAACGGTCGGGCGCGTGGTGGTGGGGGCGGCGGGGTTCCACCGCGTCGCCGGGGTGGCGCGCTCGTTCCGCTCGCTCATCGGTTCACCTCTCGCAATAGTTCGCCCGACCCGGCGCGGTCATTGAGCCTGCCGACGATCAGCCCCGCGCCCGCCGCGACGCCGATCACGGCGACGACGAGCACGCCAATCGCGGGCCAGTCCGGTTGCAGCGCGATCGGCCGACCCGGCGCGGCGAACGCGGTCAGGTCGATCGCCGGGCCGAGGATGCGAATCATCGCCACCCCGAGCACCGCCCCGCCCAGCGTCGCCAGGGCGATCGACGGCAGCAGTTCAAGCAGGGCCAGCCCCCTCGCCCCGCGCCGGCGCAGCCCGAGCAGGCGCAAATAGCCCTGCTCGTAGGCCCGCTGCCGCCCGAGCTGCTCCGCCGCCGCGACCACCGCCCCAAGCGCCAGCGCGGCCATCACCGCGCCGCCCCAGAGGAAGCCGGTCGCCACCGCCGCCACCAGCGGCATGTCCCGCGTGTACTCGTATTCGGCGCGACGCGAGAGCACGACCGGATTGACCCCCTCGGCGGCGGGCGCGATCTGCGCCCGCACCGCCTCGGCCAGCGGCGCATTGACCTGCTCACCGCCGCGCGCGTAGACGAGCGTCACCGGCGGCGTGGGCGGGCGCTGGACCGCGCGCAACCCGGCGAACGAGGTCAGGACGAAGGGGCGCTCCGCCGCGATGCCGGGAAAGCTGGCGCGCACGCCACGGACGATGAACGTCACCTCATTGCCGCCGAAGTCGAGCCCGATCAACTCCCCCACGCGCGGCACGTTGGCCGAGACCCAGCGCGCCGAGACGACGATCGGGAGCGGGTTCTCGCGGCTGCCGGGTGGGGTGCTGCTCTGCGCGAGCGTGAGCGGTCCCGTCGGGAGATCCCGGTCGGCGGTGGTCCCGGCGACAACCGTCGCGTATTGCTCCGGCTCGATCGCCAGCACCGTCACATCGCCGAGGCGCACCACCGCCGGGGCGATCTGCACGACCGGGTAGAGATCGCCGCGCGCGGTCGCCTCGATCCCGGCGACCCCGCCGGTATTCAGCGTGGGTGCCTCGTCCGCCGTGACCGCCACCGGCATATCGACGCGATAGTCCGCGCCGACCTGTTGCCAGGAGGCCTCCGACAGCGCCGTGCCGATCGACCCTGGATGATCGTCGCGAAGGTCGCCAGCGCCACCGCCAGCAGGACCGCCACCGTCGCCAGTTGCGCCCCGCCCGGCCGCGCGAGGCGGCGGATCGCCAGCAGTCCAATCAGGCCGCGCCCGCGCCGGCCAGGCCATCCGCCGCCCGCCGCGATCAGCGGCAGCAGGCGCAGCACCACCACGCCGCTCGCGAGGCCGAGCAGGATCGGCACCGCCACCAGGTAGGGATCGACCAGTTGCCCCTGTTCGAGCAGCCCCCGGCGGCGCAAGAGGACGATGCCCGTGGCGGTCAGGATCAGCACCAGCGCTTCGAGCACCAGCCGGGGTGCCGCCGCGCGCCGCGCCTCAACCTGCCGTCGCGCGATCGCGCCCAAATTCTGCCCCGCGACCGCCCTGGTCGCCGCGACGAGGACCGCCGTCGCCGCCACCGCCGTCGCCAGCGCCGCGAGGATCGAGAGGCCGACGTTCGGGGCGCGACGCCAGACGATCGCCGCCGCGCCGCCGATCAGCGCGGCGGGCAGCGCCACGACCAGCCCCTCGATCGCCTGGGTGGCCGCGATCTGCCCGGCCGACGCCCCCCGGCTGCGGACGAGCGCGATCCCCGCCCGGCGACGTTCCGCCAGCAGCGCCGCGAGCACGCCAAGCACGGTCAGCGCGGTCGCGGCGACCCCGGCGGCGGCGAGGGCGAGCACCGACACCGCGAAGAGGCGCTGGTCGGTGAACCGCTCCGCCAGATTGATCAATCCGGTACGGACGCGCGTGGTCGAGGGGAAGATCAGGCTCAAGCGCCGGACCGACGCCTCGAAGTCGGCCAACTCCGACTGCTTCAGTCGCTGCGCGTCGATGAAGTAGCGCCATTGGTAGGTCCAGGGCTCGGGACTGGTATCGGTCAGCAGCGGCCCGAAGGCGTCGGGCGCGAGGAGGCCAATCGAGTAGACCATCGTGACGTCGGGGGTTTCGAAGACGCCCGGTCGTTGCAGCGAGGCGTCCCCGAGCCAGTAGTCGTCCGTCGGCGCGACCGTGTCGATCAGCCCGACAATCTCCACCATGATCCGGTAGTTCGCGGGCGGGGCGCGCAACTGCGTATCGCGCAGATAGACCGGGTCGGCGGTGGCGAGCAGGCGGTCGCCGACCTTCACCTCCATCCGTTCCGCCGTCGCGCGCGAGATCGCCGTCTCGTAGACCAGCAGCACATCCGAGCCCTGCGCGGCGGTGCCGGTGACCTGGGCGTACGACGTCGGGGTGCGCCGCGCCGGCAGCCGACCTTCCGTAACCGTGATCTGCTGCTCGATGCCGCTCTGGATGCGCAGCTGCATGTAGCGCTGCGTGAGGACAGGCGGCGCGCCCGGCAGGCCGCGAACGAGCCAGCGCGGCCCATCGGCCACCACCGTCTGCCGCGCGATCGCCCCCTGCACCAGCGGCGGCATCGCCTTTAAGGTTGCGCCCAGCGACTCGACATCGCCGAGGCTGCCGACCGCGACATTCGTCGTGCCGGTGGCGCTGCGCGGTGCCGCCCCGATCTGCGTCAGGCTGATGTGCCGCTCGAACGACTGCGCGTCCGAAATGCTGCGCCGCAGGCCGTCGTCCGACATGCGGTTGACGAAACCGGGCAACGCCGCGAGGCTGAAGCTTGTGATCAGCACGATGCAGGCGAGGATCGCCAGCGCGCCGTGATTGCGCGGCAAGCGCCGCAGCAAACCGCCGAGCGCGGCCGGAGTGGCGGCGAGTCGGCCCTGGCGGGGGCGTTCGAGCGTGCGCGCCATCGCCTACTCCTCCGCCACGCGCAGCGCGCCGCCGAGCCCGATGCGCCGCAACAGCGCGCCGAGCACGGCCCCGATGCCGACCAGCACCGCCAGCACCCCGCCGACCAGCAGCGCCACCGTCCCCCAGGGGATGGTGACCCGCGTCGCCGGGACCGCCGTCGTCCCGGCCTGCGTGAGCGTGACCAGCGGCAGGACGAGCCAGGCGAGCAGCAGCCCCAGCAGCAGCCCGCCGAGCAGGCTCAGCCCGACGGTGATCCCCTGTTCGAGCGAGAGCCAGGCCACCAGCTGGCGCGGGTGGAGGCCGAGGGCGCGCAGCAGGGCGAACTCGGCCTGCCGCTCGCGGGCGGCGATCGCCGCGCTGAGCGCGAAGCCGAGGATGGCGACGAGCGCGGCGGCGATGAAGCCGAGCACCAGCGCGCCGATCGTGCCGAGGGCGAGCGGGTCGGCGCGCAGCCCCGCCGTGCGCTCGGCGCGGTCCAGCACGGTCGGGCTGCCGAACGGATCGCGCCGCAGCGTCTCCGCGATGGTCGCCGCGCGCTCGGGCGCGACCGTCAGCCACTCCTCCAGCGGCTCGGGAATTTCCCGGCCGGGCGCGAAGCCGAGCGCCGCGACCGTCGGCAGATCGGCGACGACGAACGGCGTGGTGGCGTTCGGGTCGAGCGTGGGGAAGCCGCGCAGCGTGCCGACGATCTGCACCCGGCGCTGGCCGATCAGGCTCATCTCCAGCGTGTCGCCGATTCGCGCCCCCAGTTGGGTCAGCAAATCCTCCTCCACCAGGATCGGCAGCGTCTCCGGCAGCGCGCTCCCGGAGGGGCGCACCGAGAAGGCGATCGGGTAGGGCGTCGGCAACGTCGTCGATCCGGTGCCGAGCACGAGCGAATAGACGCTATCGGCGGGCGCGGTGGCCGGGGTGATCGACGGCGCGACCGACACCGCCGTCAGTTCGGAGTTCTGCGCCTGCCAGCGGCTCGCGTCGCGCTCCAGCGGCACGTCGCCCCAGGCCTCGCCGCTGTCGGCCGCGCTGCTGCGCAGCCCGACGAGGTCGAACCGCGTCTGCGCCGCGACGCGCCCGGCGGTGGTCGAGACCTCCATGCCGATGACCGCGAGCGGGTAGGTCGGGGCGGCGCTCCCTCCGCCCGGCAGGGGGAGCGTCAGCGGGACGATCAGGCGCTCGACCTGTCCATCCGCGCGCAAATTGCCGAGGGGCAGCTTGTAGACCATCCCCGCCCCATCCCGGATCACCAGCGCCATCGCGATCGGCACCGGCGGCGCGGAAGGGCTGGGTCGCGCGGGCGAAGGCGAGGGTGCGGGCGCGGTCACCGGCGGCGGAATGCGCGTCGCCCGCACGTCGAGCGCCAGCCGTCGCGGTTCCCCCGCGATCGGCACCGTGGCGAGGCTCGGTCGCCCGGCGGTGAGACGGGCCAGCAGGTCGGGCAGCGGCGCATCCGCCAGGTCGGGCCGGAACTGAACGATCTCCGCCGCCCTGGCGCTGTCGATCAGCAGCACATCCCCCACGCCGATCGTGCGCGACAACTCCTCGCGCCGCCGCACCGCCGACATCGAACGCTGCACCCCCGGCAGCGTCGCGTACGCCCCCGGAAGTTGATACGAAGCCAGGGGCGCGGCGAAGCGGCGCGACGGCTCCACACGCAGGTCGGCACCCACCTGGTAGTCGGCCTGGTCGGCCTGCGACTGCCCCCAGGTGCGGCTATAGACGGCGGCGAAGAGGCCGATCCCGAGCGCGAGGATCAGCAGCAGCGCCGCGCGGGCATAGCGCTGCGGGCGACGCGCGACCTGCCACGCCCCCAGCGCCGCCGCCGTCGCGCTCCCACCGGCGGTCGATCGCCTCGGCGGCGCGCGGGCCAGCAAGGGCACCACCCCGCAGCGCGATCACCGCCCCGGCCAGCAACCCCAGCCGGGCGCGACCGCCAGCAGCGGGTCGGCCCCAGCCGCCGGATCGTGCGGGTCAGCGGCGAGCCGTAGCGGCGCAATTGCCAGTAGGCCACCGCCGCCCAGCACCAGCAGCGCGAGGTCAACCCCGCCCGCTGCGCCACCCCGCGCGCCGACTGCCGCCCGCGCGCGACGTGCTGCCGCGCCGGCCGCGCCGCGCCGAGCGCGGGCAGCGCCAGCAGCGCCACGCAGGCGAGCGCCGCGCCCCCGCCAGCAGATACGATGCCCGCCCCACCGTCGGCGTCGGCAACGGCCCCAGCGTCGCCAGTGGCCCGGCCACGCCGAGGAAGCGCAGGCCCAGGCAGCGCGCACCAGGGCGCGATCAGCGCGGCGGGGACGGCCAGCATCACCCTCCAGCGCGGCGAGCACGAAGGCCTGGCTCGGCCCGACCCCGCGCGCGTGGAGCAGCGCCGCCTCGCCGCGCCGCTGCTCTACCAGCAACCCCGCCGTCAGCACCAGCGCGTAGCCCGCCAGAATGGCGAGCTGGATCAGCTGGATCAGCACCCCCGAGCGTGTCACGAGCAGCGACCGCTCCGCGACCGCCAGTTGCTCCGGGAGGCGCGTGTCGATCTGGAAGGTGGCGTTCGGTGTCGCGATCCCCAGGCGACCCAGCAGCGTCGCGACCTGCTCGCGCAGCGGGGCGAGGTCGTTGGCGGTCAGCCGCTCGATGTTGGGGTAGGCCCGCCAGGTCACCCGGGCCGAATTCTGGTTCAGCGGGCCGAGAAACGCCTCCTGGGTGACGACGAAGGGGCCGAACGTGTTGAACGATTGCCCGATCTCCCGCCCGGTGGTGTCGAGCGGGTCGCCGTACCAGTAGGGATCGGCGGGGTCGTTGACGCGGTAGAGCCCGGTGACGCGCACCTTCGGCCGGAATGTCGGGGTCAGGCGGCTCTCGATCTGGAACTCGTCGCCGAGGCGATAGCCGCGCTCCTGGGCGACGCTCTCCGGCATCGCGATCTGGTACGGCTCGCTCGTGCCCGCAGGCCAGGCACCCGAGACGAGCGTCGCGTGCTGCGCGATTCCCTCGAAAAAGGCGAACACGGCGAGGTCGCGGATATCGTTTGCCGGTTGGCCGGGGTACGCGAACGACTCGGAGCGCCCGGATCGCGCGATCGTGCCGCCCGCCGGGCCGAACGCCTCGGTGACGCGGGCCGTCACCGCGCGGTCGGTCGCCGGGTAGTTGCGCGCGAGGAGCGAGACCGCGAGCGCGAAATTCGACTCGTTCACGGGGGCGTCGTGCAGGGTGTGCCGCAACCCCGCCAGCGTCACGCTCTCGGTGTAGAGCGGCCCCGCCGCCAGCAGCGTCGTCGCCAGCAGGATCGTCAGCCCGGTCGCCGCCAGCAGCAGCCAATCGGCGCGCAATCGCTTCAGCAGCACACCCCAGGAAGCCGTCAGCAGCGCGATCATCGGCCGCCCCATCGCGGCGCGGCACCGACCTGCGCCGTGGCGATCTGTATCACGGCTACCGCGCAACGCGGGCAAGGCATCGCCGGTGCGAGGGCGCGATCCTGCACTGGGTCTACTCCAACCATCCGCCGAATCCGAACTTGTCTGGTGTGCGCGACACTGGTTCGCTGTCCGCGCAGTATACCATCATCCCCCGCGCCTGCTATCATGCCCCGGTGGGCGGGAACGTGGGTGAGCGAGAAGGGATCACGATGGCAAGGTTGGCGTCTACGGCTGTCCCGCTGGTGCGCCGCATCAGGATACCGGCCGAGGTGGCCTCCATCTGCCTGGTCGTTGTGCTGGCCGACATCATCTTCGGCATCAGCGCCCCGACCTTCTCCCTCCACGCCCGCTCGCTGGGCCTCGACCTGGAGACGATCGGCTGGCTCAGGGCGAGCGGCGGGGTGATCTCACTCTGCCTGGCGCTGCCCATCGGCCTGCTCTCCGACCGGATCGGGCGGCGTCGGGTCGTCCTCGGCGGCCTCTGCGCCTTTGCACTGGGCATGTTCTGCGTCGGCATGGCGAGCGGCTTCCCGCTCCTGCTCGCCGGTTCGCTGCTCT
Source organism: Chloroflexia bacterium (assembly GCA_046328475.1). Lineage (GTDB taxonomy): Bacteria > Chloroflexota > Chloroflexia > Thermomicrobiales > CADCWN01 > CADCWN01. The sequence continues at coordinate 102,279 of JAXLWN010000018.1, forward strand.
TCGGGGTGGCGGGCGTCTCGACCTTCCAGATCAGCGCGGCCCTGCTGGGCGATGTCACCACGCCGGGGCAGCGCGCGATGGCCTTCGGCCTCTACGCCACCTCGATGGGCGTCGGCTTCACCATCGGGCCGATCATCGGCGGGCAGGTCGCCGAGCACGCCGGGACCAGCACCGCCTTCTTCGTCGGGGCGATCGTCGCCGTGGCCGCCGTGGCGCTGGCGCTCGTGCTCCTGCCCCGACCCGCCGGGGCACAGTCCGGGGCCGGGCGCAGCCTGCGCGGCATCCTGGCGATGGCGCGCAGGCCGGACCTCGCGCTCGCCTGCCTCGGCACCCTGCTGATGAGCTGGACCTTCAACGGCGCGATCTCGACCTTCTTCCCCATTTATGGCGACGCCCTTGGCCTCTCTGCCGCCACCATCGGCGCGCTCTTCGCGCTCCGCGCGCTCGTCTCCGCCTTCGGGCGCATCCCCAACGGCATGCTCGCGCGCCTGCTCGGCAACCAATCGGTGATGCTCGGCGCGCTGGTGATCGATGCGGCGTCAATGCTGGCCCTGGCCTTCGCGCACCAGACCTGGCTGCTGGCCCTCCTGCTCGTCTGCGAAGGGCTCGCCTTCGGGGCCTACCTCGTCTCCGGCCAGACCTTCGTCGCCGACCGCTCCACCGTGGACACTCGCGGCACCGCCGTCGGCCTCTACGCGATGGCGGGCAGCATCGGCGGCACCGCCGCCCCCGCCATCCTCGGCCCCGTCGCCGATAATTGGGGCCTCCCCGCCACCTTCGGCACCACCAGCGCCCTGCTCGCCGTCGGCATCGTGGTGATCATGGCGGGCATGGCCCTGACTCGGAACAGCGCCACAAACTGAGCCATCCCTGGCACCACCTCCTTCCAAGCAGCGCCTCCCAGTCCGCGCAGGCGGACTTCGCGGCGAAGCCTTCAGCCGGGACTTCAGTCCACCGGCACCCCACCCCACTTGCCTCCTTCCCCCTCCTCGCGGAAACTACCCGCGTGCTACAGACCGCAATCAGATGGAGGATGGCGATGGGCAACAGCTCCCTCTCGGTCGATCAA
>JAXLWN010000180.1:0-3628 GCA_046328475.1 Chloroflexia bacterium
ACCAGCCAAAACTCCTGAATTCCGGCTGCAGCATAGATTGGCACCTTCACCGTTTGATCATACGTAAACGAGCTATCGGCCACTTCGATCAAGAGCAGAATGTCCTCTGGCGTCGGATTATCCTCGCGGTAGTTGTCCGTGCGCGGGCGCGCGATGATGAGATCGGGCTGCGGTTCATAATCCGGGCCAATTTGGATCGGACCCTGCACAATAATGGTGACGCTTCGCCCGAGAAGTTCGTAGCAGATTTGCGTGCAGGTGGTTATGCAAGACGAATGCTTACTACCAATCGCCGCCATCTCCACGATCTCCCCATCGATCAGCTCATACCGATCATCTTCACCGAAAATGCCTGCTTCGGCCATTCGGTGAAAATCGTGGACCGTGAAACGCTTCCGAATCAGCGGCACCGCCATGCGATCCCCTGCCTTTCGCTCTCATCGCCGTGTACCCGGCCTAAGCATAGCCGACACACTCTCCGTGGTACAGCCTGATTACTCAGCACTCAGCACTCAGCACTCAGCACTCACGCACCCCCCACCCACAGATGATAGACTACGCCCCGGCGACCAACACAACAGCCACCTGAAGGAGCGTTGCATGACCGTGACCATGACTGTCCACGACGAAATCGGCGAGTGGGAACCCGAACTGATCGCCACGCGCCGCGACTTCCACATGCACCCCGAACTCGGCCTGGAAGAGTTCCGCACCAGCGGCATTGTCGTCGAGCGCCTGCGCGCGATCGGCTTCGACGATATCCAGACCGGCATCGCCGTCACCGGCGTGAAAGCGATCCTGAAGGGCGGCAAGCCGGGCAAAACCCTCCTGCTGCGCGCCGACATGGACGCGCTGCCGATCGAGGAGGAGAACCAGGTCGAGTACCGCTCGCAGACCGCCGGGACGATGCACGCCTGCGGCCATGACGGCCACACCGCGATGCTCCTGGCGGCGGCGCGCGTCCTCCATCGCCACCGCCAGGAGATCCCCGGCACGATCGTCTTCTGCTTCCAGCCCGCCGAGGAAGGGCGCGGCGGTGCGAAGAAGATGGTCGCCGAAGGCGTGCTGGCGAACCCCACCGTGGACGCCGCGATCGGCCTGCACCTGATGCAGGACCTGCCGCTCGGCATCATCCAGGCCTACCCCGGCCCCGCGATGGCCGCCGCCGACGGCTTCTCGGTCAAGATCCAGGGGCGCGGCGGGCACGCCGCCACCCCCGAGCACACGGTCGATGCGCTGATGGTCGCGGTGCAGATCGTCGCCACGCTCCAGACCCTCGTCAGCCGCGAGGTCTCGCCCCTCTCCCCCGCCGTCGTCACCACCGCCATCCTGCACGCGGGCGGCACCGCGCGCAACATCATCGCCGACACCGCCACCTTCGCCGGCTCGATCCGCTGGTTCGACAAGGAGACCGGCGACCTGCTCGCCGTCCGCGTCCCGGCGATCATCAAGGGGATCGCCGAGTCGATGCGCGCGACTGCTGAGATCGATTATCATCGCGGCGTCCCCCCGACCGCCAACGACCCCGACATGGCCGCGCTGGTGCGCGAAGCCGCCGTCGGCGTGGTCGGCGTGGAAGAGATCATCACCGGCAAGCAGATCATGGGCTCGGAGGACTTCTCCGAGTTCACCCAGCGCGTCCCCTCCTGCTTCTTCTTCGTCGGTTCGCGCGACGACGCGAGCGGTAAGATCTGGAGCCACCACCACCCCCGCTTCGACATCGACGAGCGTTCGCTTGCCATCGGCGCGAGGAGGACAGGCGCCCTGCGCTACCTGAAGCGAACGCAGTTCGGTGCGTCGGTGCGCGTCAGTATGTTAGTGCGTCGCAAGTGGTCGGTAATGAGCGGCATTCTCAATACGACACCAGACGCACCCCCCCCGACGCACTGACGCACTGACCCACAACCCCGAGGCTCCCATGCGCCTGATCGACGTCAGCCACACCATCGAAGCAGGGCTGATCACCTACAAGGGCCTTCCCGCGCCCCTCATCTGCGACTTCCTCTCGCACACCGACTCCCACCGCGTCTACGCCGAGGGGACCGAGTTCGCGATCAACAAGATCGAGATGGTCGGCAACACCGGCACCTACATCGACGCCCCCTATCACCGCTATCCCGACGGCCTCGACCTCGCCGACCTCGCGCTCGACTCGGTCGCGAACCTGCCCGGCCTCGTCGTGCGCGCTACCGCCCGCGCCGGACGCGCCATCGACCGCGACGCCTTCGCCAATCTCGACCTACGCGGCATGGCCGTCCTTGTCCACACCGGCTGGGACGCCCGCTGGAACACCGACGCCTATTTCGAGGGCCACCCCTACCTCACCGCCGCCGCCGCGACCTACCTGCGCGACAGCGGTACCACCCTCGTCGGCATCGACTCCCTCAACATCGACAGCACCGACGACGGCCATCGCCCCGTCCACACCACCCTGCTCGGTGCGAACATCCCCATCGTCGAACATCTCTGCAATCTGCGCGATCTGCCCGATACCGGCTTCCGCTTCTTCGCCGCCCCCATCAAAGTCCGCCGCTTCGGCAGCTTCCCGGTGCGGGCGTTCGGCATCGTCGGTGAATGAGGCGTCAGTTGTCAGTGAAGGGTTACGGTTCGAAAGTTCAAAAGTTCAAAAGTTCGCTGCTCCAACCTTCGAACCTTCCAACCTTCGAACCGTCCCTCGTTACTTGTTACTCGTTACTGGAGCGAAGCCATGCCCACCCCCTCCGTCCTCTCCCTCGACAACATCGCCGAGGCCGCGACCACGATCGATCCGGTCTTCCTTAACTCCCCGCAGTTCATCGCCGAGGGCTTGAGTCGGCAACTCGGCCTGCGTCTCCTCTGCAAGGTCGAGGTCGTCAACCCGATTCGCTCCTTCAAAGGGCGCGGCACCGACTACTTCGCGCAGTCGCTCGGCGACGACCGCACGCCGCTCGTCTGCGCGTCGGCGGGCAACTTCGGGCAGGGACTCGCCTTCGCCGCGCGCAAGCGCGACATCCCGCTCCACGTCTTCGCCGCCGAAACCGCCAATGCGCTCAAAGTCGCCAAGATGCGCAGCTTCGGCGCGACCGTCCACCTCCACGGCGTCGATTTCGACGCCGCCAAGGAGGTCGCGAGCGACTTCGCCGCCAGCCAGGGCCTGCGCCTGGTGGTGGATGGCGCGGAGATTGCCATCGCCGAGGGCGCTGGCACGATGGCGGTCGAGCTGGCCCGCTGGCCCGAACCCCTCGATGCCGTCTACGTCCCGGTCGGCAACGGCGCGCTGATCAACGGCGTCGGTCGCTGGCTGAAGCACGTCTCGCCGCACACCCGCCTGATCGGCATCGGCGCGGCCGGTTCCCCCTCGATGGAACGCTCCTGGCGCACCGGCACCATCGTCCTCACCGACACCGCCGACACCATCGCCGACGGTATCGCCACGCGCGTCCCCATCCCCATGGCCCTCAACGAGATGGCCCTCGCCGTGGACGACATGGTCCTCGTGGACGACGACGCCATCCGCGACGCCATGAAACCCCTCTACGACGAACTCGGCGTCGTCATCGAACCATCCGCCGCCGCCGGACTCGCCGCGATCATCGCCCACCGCGAACAACTCCAGGGCCAACTCGTCGCCACCATCATTTGCGGCGGC
>JAXLWN010000181.1:0-3538 GCA_046328475.1 Chloroflexia bacterium
GTCAGCGAGGTGTCGAATGCCTGCTGCCAGCGGGTGGTGGGCGGCGCGCCGGGCGCGATGCGGATCAGCTCGGGGCTCACCCGCACGCGGCTCGTGCCGGCGGGGCCGCGCTGCCAGCTCACCTTGCCGATCAGCAGGTAGCCGACGCCGAGGTCGCGCGCGATCTCGGCGAGATGCCGGCCGCTGTTGCGGTACTCGTTGGAGCTGAGGCTCGAGACCACCTCGAGGCCGGGAATGGTCGTGAGCCTGCCGCGCAGCTCATCGGTCATGCCATCGGCGAAGTAGGCATCGGCCGAGTCGCCCTGATTGAGAAAGGGAAGCACCGCGAGCCGGGCGGGGACGGAACCCGCATGGCGGGCGCCGAGATACCCGCTCACCAGGGTCACGGCCAGGGCGGCGAGCGCGAGGCCGATGGCCGCGACGCTCCAGCGCCGCGCCCGGCCACGGGCGGGAGCCACCGGAGTCAGCACCACCGGAGAACTCGAAGGGGCGGGATCGGCGATGGCGACGGGCGGGGGCAGCGCCGGCGCCGGCGCCGGTGCGACGACAATCGCGGCAGGAGCGGGGCGCTCCTGTCCGGTGCGGATCCGTTCGGCGAGTGCCTGCACGTCGGGGTCGACAGGCAGGTCGTATTCCTCGCGCACCAGGCGGGTGTACACCTCGGCGTGCCGCAGGGCGCCGGCCGCATCTCCGGAGGCGGCCAGGGCCCGCATCAGGCCGAGCGCCGCGGGAGGATCGACCGGGTCGAGCGCGGCGAGGCGGCGCCACCAGTAGACCGCGCTGCTGCGATCGTCCTTGCGAGAGGCGGCGGCGGCCAGGGCCTGCACGATGGCCCGGTACTCGCCCGCCAGCCCGGTGCGCTCCTCCTCGACCCAGCGCTCGAAGGCGGGTGCCCCGGGGAGGTGGAAATCGCCGAGGAATGGCCCGGCGTAGTGGCGGGCGGCGTCCTCGAGGGCGCCGGCGTTGCGGGCGGTCTCGAATTCCTCGAGGTCGACGGTGATGAGCTCCGCGTTCAGGCGCAGGTCGCGGGTGCCGAGGATCGCCTGCTCGGAGCCGAGCTCCTGGCGCAGGGCGTAGAGCGCCTGGTTGAGACTCTTGCGGGCCCGCTCCTCCTCGCCGTCGGCCCAGAGGAGCGACGCCAGCCGGTCGCGGTTCACCCCCCGGTCGCCCGACCGCGCCAGGACCGCGAGCACCGCCAGGCGGCGCGGCTGCTGCGCGCTCCCGCCCAGCAGTCGCGTGTCCTGCCACGCCCCCAGCCCACCCAGTGTCTGAATCCGGATCATCTAGCCGATCTCACTGCCAGGCCACGCCTTGGCACCCGCTTTGACAATCTCGTGATCGGTGCGTGGGAGCGCCGAATACTCTGGGTCCCGGCGGTTCGGCCGGCACCAATGCCGACCGGTCCAACGACGACTGACCCCGGAGATTCTCATGCTCGCCCGCACCTCGCTCCTTGGCATCCTGACCATGCTCACCCCCACGCAGCTCACCTCGCGCGATCCCCACTACACCCTCAGCACCTGGGGGGCCCTGGGCGTCACGGCCTCGGGCGACGAAGCCCGCATCGGCCGCGTCACCCTGGAGGGACACGGACGATCGATGCTGCTGGTTTCACTTGGCACCAATGATCCGCACGCGTCGATCTCCCTGTACCTGCCCGACTCGCCGGATCCGGCCCCCGGACGCTACCGGGTATCGAGCTCCTGGCAGGCGACGGACAGCGGCGCGCGGGTCGTGCACGCTACGCTGATGGCGGGCTCGGTCGAGCGCCCGCTGGGGTGGTTCGAGGGACAGTCGGGGTGGGTCACGCTGCAGCGGGGTGAAGATGGAATGGTGATCGGCGAATTCGAGTTTGCCGCGCGCGGATTCCTGCGCGACAACCCCGACAACGAACGGCTGAAGGTGATGGTGCGGGGGAGTTTCCGGGTCGAGCGGGAGGAGGTGGCCGCGCGACGAGGCGACGCCTGGTGATCAGGCGGAGCGGGTGATGGTGACGTCGACGGGGGTGGGATTGCGGATGGTCTGGGCAACCACGCAGTAGCGCTCGGTGAGCTTGAGCAGGGTGGCCCGCTGTTCCTCGGTGGCGTCGGTGTCGAGCTCGAAGCTGAGCCGCACGGCGCGAAAGCCCACCGGCGCCTCCTTGCTGACGCCGAGGGTGCCACGGAAGTCGAGATCGCCCTCGGCCTTCACTGTGCCGCCGCGGAGCGGAATGGCGAGCGCCGTCGCGACCGCCTGGAGGGTGACACCGGCGCAGGCCACCAGCGCCTCGAGCAGCATGTCACCGGAACAGAGGAGCGATCCGTCGCCGCCGCTCGCGGGATGCAGTCCTGCCTCGGCGAGGGCGCGGCCGGTGTCCACCTTGCAGCTGAGGGCGCCGGCGGTGAGGCTGCCGGTGGCCGTGAGGGTGACGACCGCGCTGGCGGGGTCGGACTTGTAGCGATCCTTGATCGGGGCCTGGAGCGCCCTCAACTCTTCAGCGTTCATCGACAGAGAGTTCCGAGTTCCGGGTTCCGAGTTGTGGAATGATCATTACCAAACAGCCTTCCGCAGATTACGCAGATTAGCAGGATTCACGTCCGAGATTGGCATATCCCGCCTGCGTACCCACAGAGCAGGATATCAGTATTCGACGGAAAAGGGGGACTCGCCCCCAAGCGGAGGCGAATCCCCCTCATCTGCGTAATCTGCGGAAAGCAGTTTCGCGGAACTGGCTTACGCCATTGCCGGCTTGAGCTGATCTGCTACCGGCAGCGTGCGAATCCGCTTCCCGGTCGCCGCGAAGATCGCGTTGCAGAGCGCGGCGCCGACCGGGGGGAGACCGGGCTCGCCCGCGCCACCGGCGGGCCGGTCGCTGGGCACGATCGTGACCACGATCTCGCGCGGCGCCTCGGTCATCCGGGTGATGCGATAGTCGGTGTAGTTCGACTGTACCACGCGACCGGCGGCGAAGGTCAGGTCACTGTAGAGCGTGTTGCTCATCCCCATGATCACCGCGCCCTCCATCTGGGAGCGGACCCGCTCCGGGTTGGCGATGAACCCGGCATCGATCGCGATGTCGACCCGCGGCACGCTCACCACCCCGTCGGCGCCCACCCTCACCCGCGCCACGACCGCCACGTAGCTCCAGAAGCTCCGGTGCACCGCGAGCCCGCGGCCCTCTCCGGCGGGCAACGCCTCGCCCCAGCCGGCACTCTTCGTGGCCGCCTCGATGACGCCGCGATAGCGGTTCGCCTCGATCCGCTGCTCCTCCGGCTTGGCGCCGTAGTTCCAGGGTTCGCCGACGACACCCGCGGCCTTCAGGTCCAGGGCGTGATCCGGCGTCAGCCAGCCGAGGAGAAAGTCCTTCGGGTCCTTGCCCGCCTCGTGGGCCAGCTCGTCGATGAACGAGCCGATCGCGAAGGCGTGGGGAATGTTGATGACCGATCGGAACCAGCCGATCCGTACATGCGCGGGGATCGGGCCGCTCTCGGCCAGGAAGTTCTCGACCGGGTAGGGGAAGTCGGTGATGCCCATGCCCATCTCGAACGGGCCCTGGTCC
>JAXLWN010000182.1:0-3456 GCA_046328475.1 Chloroflexia bacterium
CCGGGACGACGACGCTGGCGCGGGATCTGGCGGCGCTCTACCGCACCACCTGGGTGCCGGAGTATGGGCGCGAGTACTCCGAGGCGCGACTGGCGCGCGGCGACCAATCGGACTGGCGGACCGAGGAATTCACCCACATCGCGGCCGAGCAATGCCGCATGGAGGATGCCGCCGCGCGCGAGTCGAGTGGCCTGCTGATCTGCGACACCGACGCCTTCGCCACCAGCATTTGGCACCGCCGCTACCTCGATGCGCGTTCCCCGGCGGTCGAGGCCATCGCCGACAGTTGCCGCTACGATCTCTACCTGCTCACCGGCGACGAAATCCCCTTCGTGCAGGATGGCCTGCGGGATGGCGAGCACATCCGCCACTGGATGCACGACACCTTCGTGGAAGAGCTGGAGCGCACCGGCCGCGAATACGTGCTGCTGCGCGGCTCCCGCGAAGAGCGATTGGCGCGGGCGGTGGCGGTGATTGAGGAGCGTGTGCTACGAACTGAAGGGGTTGAAGAGTTGGACGCCGCTGCGTGCAACGTCGCTTGGTTACGCGTGACTAGCGTCAGCCCATGAACCAGCGCCGTGGCTGCAAGCATGCCATCAATCGTCGGCAGAGGATCAGGCACATTGAGCCTGCCCCAGGTTTCAGCAATCTCAGCCGTTACTGGGAGGAGTCGATCGGCGTAGGTTTGGCGCAGTGTCGTCAGCCAGGTATCGAAGATAGTGGCCTGTGCTGGGTCGCGGCGGCGCAAGCGTTCAATGCCTTGCCGAATCTCGCCGATAACCAACACACTGATATACAGATCGGTCCCAGGCGTACGGGCAACCCCGGTACGCACCTGCGGATCACCCGCAGGTTTGCGCGCCTCGGAGAGCACATTAGAGACTATGCCGAATAAGGGGTGAACATGGTATACCCTCCGGGTGTGTCAGTAAGAGAGGAGGGTATGGCCATGTTCACGGTGGAGAGTTTGCGGCAGTATCCGGCGCTGGTCAAGGCGCTGACCGGGCTGCCAGCGGCGGAGTTCTGGGGGCTGGTGGATGCGGTGACCGACGGGTGGGCGGCCTACCAGCGGCAGCAGCGAGCGCGGCCGGAGCGGCGGCGGGCCGTCGGCGGGGGGCGGCGCTGCGAGCGGGACCTGGCGCTGCGCGTGGCGACGGTGCTGGCGTACCTGCGGCTGCACGTGCCGCAGGCGGTCATCGGCTGGCTGTTCGGGATCAGCCAGGGGGAGGTCTCGCGCGAGGTGCGCGAGGTGCTGCCCGCGCTGCGGCCCTGCCTGCCCTGCCCGGCGATCTGGGAGCCGGTCGCCGGGGAGCAGGCGGTGCCCGCCGCGAGCGTCCTGGCGCCGGAGCAGGTGGCCGACGGGCGCGTGCTGATCGACGCGACCGAGCAGCGCGTGTCCCGCCCCGGCGACGACGCGACGCAGCGGCGCTACTACTCGGGCAAGCAGAAGGCGCACACGCTCAAGACCCAGCTCGTCACCGACGCCGACCACCACATCCTGGCGATCAGCGCGGCGGTGCCGGGGGCCACGCACGACAAGCCGCTCTGCGACGGGCTGCGGACCCTCGACCGCCTCCCCGACGGGGTGGAAGCGCTGGCCGACAAGGGCTACCAAGGCCTCGCCGCCCAGGTGGAGACGGTGGCGCTGTGCGACGTGGCGAGCCGCGAGGAGCGCGCCGCGCCGCGCCTGACCGCCCGGACCCCGCACAAGAAGCCGCGCGGCGGCGAACTGACCGACGCGCAGCGCCAGGACAATCGCGCGCTGGGTACCGTCCGCATCCGCGTCGAGCACTGCCTCGGCTGGCTGAAACACTGGGCGATCCTCGCCACCCGCTTCCGCTGCGCCCACGACCGCTACACCCCCATCCTGTGCGTCCTCTGCGGCCTCGTCAACGCCCAGACCGCACGCTGGCAGGCGACACGCGACGCCTATTCGGCATAGTCTCTATTGGTGTCGAGCAAGAAGCTCATAGCTCCACTTCTCGTGGCATCGACCCGTCTCGCTTGAGCTCCAGTTCTGAGAAGTCTGGCGCAGTAAGGAGGAATTCGTTGAAGGGTGGGCGCTTCCCACGCAGGCGCTCATACTCGTCGATTGAAATTACGACTACCACCGCCTCGCCATGTCGCGTCACGATCTGCGGCCCATCCTCTAACGCGTCTTGCACAAGCGCGCTAAAGCGCTGCTTCGCCTCTTGTACTTGCCAGGCCATATCTCACCCCCCACAGACAAACACCCGGACTGTCTAGATAGGATTTTAGGGCGACCATCGCTCCATGTCTATTGGCATAGTTGCACGCGCAGGGTCTTCAGTTCATACGGCTGCACGGTGAGGGTGACACCGTGTGTGTCTGTGCGTTCTGCGGGGCCGATGTGCTCTTCGAGGAGGTTGCACTCCTCCGCATGGGCGATGGGGTGGGCGAAGGTGATGGTGGCGGGGCCGCGGGTGCCGTGGGCTTCGTAGAGGCGGAGGATGAGGCCGCGGCCGTCGTTGGCGGGCTTGATGGTGTCGATGATGAGGCCGGGGCGGTCGCAGGTGGCGAGGATGAGGCGGTCGCGGGTGGTGCCGCCGGGCGCGGCGGGGGCTTCGCGGGCCTGGAGCGGGGAGTCGAGGGCGGCGGCGTGGGCGTGGACGTCGGCGGTGCGCCAGTCGCCGGGGTGGGGGAGCAGGCTGTAGGTGAACTGGTGGCGGCCCTGGTCGGCGTTGGGGTCGGGCATGATGCCGGACTTGAGCAGGGTGAGGCGCATCACGTTGCCGTGGATGTCGTAGCCGTACTTGCCGTCGTTGAGCAGGGCGACGCCGTAGTCGCCTTCGGAGAGGTCGGCCCAGCGCTGGGCGCAGACTTCGAAGCGGGCGCGGTCCCAGCTGGTGTTGCGGTGGGTGGGGCGCTCGACGTTGCCGAACTGCACCTCGTAGGTGGCGTGCCCGGCGTGGATAGCGACCGGGAAGGCGGCTTTGAGCAGGATCTGGTGCTCGCGCCAGGTGATCGTGGTGGCGAAGTCGATGCGCGGACTGTCGCGGTAGATGATGATCTGCTGGATGATCTCGGAGGAGAGGAAGGTGCGGCGGAGGCGGACGATGCCGCGCACCGGGCCGCGCTCGGTGACGGTGAGTTCGTGCAGGGAGTCGATGGGGTAGGGCTTCTGCTCATAGAAGGCGTCGATGTCCCAGGCGTCGTATTGCAGGGGCTTGTCCTCGAAGGCGATCAGCTGGTTGGCGCGGGCACCGGGGGCGAGCACCTCGCGGTTGCCCGCGCGCTTGTCGCGCAGGGAGCGGATGTGGCCGCGCGGGTCGAGTTCGAGGCGGTAGAAGCGGTTTTCCATCACCTGTTCGGTGATGATGAAGTCGGAAGTCGGGAGTGGGAAGTGGGAAGTGGGATCGGACGATAGGGCGCAGCGGAGGTAGCCGAAGGGGGGGATGCCGGCGGGGGGCGGGGCGACGAGGCGGCCGGTGCCCT
>JAXLWN010000183.1:0-3394 GCA_046328475.1 Chloroflexia bacterium
AGGAAGTCCCAGGCTTCGCGGCGCGATTCGCGCGCGAGCGGTGTGTCGAGGCGGTTGAAGACGTGGCCGCCGGGGGCGTCCTGGTAGATCTTGTGGGCGAAGGGTTTGCCCTGGAGTGTGAGGGCCTGGATCAGGCGCTCCACTTCGAGCACGTTCACGTCCTCGTCGTTGGTGGTGGTGTGGATCAGGAGCGGGGTCCCGGCGTAGCGGTGCGCCTGCCAGGAGGGAGAGCGGCGACGGTACTCGGCCACGTCTTCGTCGGCGGTTTTCCCGAGGTGGTAGGGGGCGGAGAAGGCGTCGCGGTAGCCCTGGGGCTTGTAGCCCATGCGGGCGACGAGATCGCTGACCGGGACGGCGGTGTAGGCGGCGGCGTAGGCTTCGGGGTGGTCGAAGATGTTGAAGAGGGCGATCAGGCCGCCGTGGCTCCAGCCGACGAGGCCCACGCGCGCGGGGTCGAGGAAGGGGAGGGAGTCGAGCGCGACCTGCCGGGCGGCGTCGGTGTCGTCCACCTCGCGACCGCCGTAGTCGATCGCTTCGTGGAAGTTGCGCCCGTAACCGGTGCTGCCGCGATAGTCGGGCGCGACGACGACGTAGCCCTCGGCGATCAATTCGGCCACGATGTTCGCCGCGCCCGCGCCGAAGCGGCTGTGGACGCCGCCGTGCGGCATGACGATCAGGGGGTGCTTCGCGCTGCGGTCGAGGTTGCGCGGCACGAAGAGGTAAGCGGTGACCACCAGCAGGTTTCCAGCTCCCTGCGCGGTCGGATTGGATTCGACACGCCTGGGTGGCCCGGTGAACTTGAGCACATCGACGTCCGCGACCGCTGCGAGGCGCTGGGTGAGCAGCACTTCGTCGAGTTGCCGCCCCAGGGTTTCGATCGCGAAGTTCTGGTCTTCGATCATGCGTCGGAGCCGGGCGATTTCGCCCGACTGCCCGCCATCCCCGCTCACGTCGTGCCTCCTTGCTGACGTTGCATCGCGACTGTGGTTTGCGCGGGGGGGATAGTAGCACTGTTGAAGTACGAACGACGAAGTACGAAGTACGAACTGAGGAGATGGCGGAGGGTGGGAGAAGGGCGGTTCACGAACCGCCTCTACGAATTGTGCCCGGTCTGAGTTACAGGCGCCACCCGGCAGGCGCCGGTGCGGGTGGCGCTGTGTAGTGCTTGGGGTTGTGGGGTTACCGCTGCGAATCGGCGGCGGGCCTTCGGGGGCCGTGGGGAGATTTCGTCTTGGGGGTAGCGGGGCGGCTTCGGCGAGCGGGCCACCGGTGACGATGTCGTGGCGGGCGGCGCGGAGTCGGAGGTGACGATGCCGCTGGCTTCCGGCATGGTTGCGCCGGAGGTGGCGGCGGATTCGGTCGGCGGGACCGGCGGGGCATCGGCGGCGGCGTCCTGGCGCTCCATGCGCTCGGTGAAGCGCTGCAACTGCTCGTTCAGCGCTCGCAGGCCGTTGCTCAACCCGGTGCGCACTTCCTCGAAGGCGTCGCTCGCGCCCGGCGTCAACCTTCTGCCCGACCTGATCCTTGAGGGTTTGCACTCTTCGGGTTGGTGCGCACGGTGTCGACCACGCCGGAGAGTTGGTCGCGCAGCAGGCGCAGGCCGTCGGTCACGTCCTTCTGCAGTTCCTGGCGCTGCTCGCTCTGCCAGAGCGTACAAGCGGTCGCGGCCAACCGCTGGCCTAGTTCCTGAAGTTCGTTCGCAACATCTGTTCTGTTGCCGCTGTCGGTTGCGCCACCTCGTTCGTATTGCTCGGCCGGTCGTCAAGGTTCGCCACTCGTCTTGCGCTGATCGCTCATCGCATCCATCCTCCATATTCGCGGCGGCATCACCGGCGACACCGCCAGATGCCTGCGCACCCTGGCCGCGCTTCGTCGCGCTCGACCACTTCCAATGTACGCAAGGAGTGTGCCGAAAGTGTCACAGTGCAAAGGAGAATGGGTGAACGGGCGAAACGGCGAAACGGCGAAACGGCGAATCGGCGAAACGGCGAGCGGGCGAGGGGTGGACCTCACTTTCTCGGCCCCTCTCCCCGCGAGGAGAGGGGGTGACTCGCTCGGAGGGTAGGGGCGGTGGGGTAACTCCTCGCCCGCTCGCCCACTCAGCACTCAGCACTCAGCACTCGTCTTATTCGCGGCGGCGGTGGCGGCCACCGGCGCGGGTGCGGTCGGCTTCGCCTTCTTGCTCGCCCCAGATGAGGTCGTGGCCGCCGATGTGGACGGCGTCGCCGTCGGAGACGCCGGCGGCTTCGAGTTTGTGGGCGACGCCGGAGGAGTCGAGGACGCGCTGGAAGCGGTCGGCGGCTTCGTCGTTGTGGAAATCGGTCATCTTGGCGAGGCGCTCGATGCGGATGCCGCGCACGACGAAGTGGTGCGGGGAGACGCGCTCGACTTCGATGTGGCGCTCGTCGATGTCGTCGTCGAGGGTGTAGCGACGCGGGCCGTCCGGGGTGGTGGCGGCGACAGCTTCCTCGGGCACGGGGAGTTCGCGCAGTTGCTTCATGACCTCGCGCGCGAGTTCGCGCACGCCCTGGCCAATGGCGGCGGCGATCGGCATGACGGTGTAGCCGCGCGCGGTGAGCGCCGCGCTGATCGCGGGGTAGGCATCGCGCGCTTCTTGCAGGTCCATGCGGTTAACGGCGACGATCTGGGGCTTCTCCTCCAGCCCGGCACCGTAGGCGGCGAGTTCGGCGTTGATGGTGTCGAAGTCTTGCAGCGGGTCGCGGCCGATCAGTTCGCTCGCGCCGTCGAGGACGTGGACGAGCAGCCGGGTGCGCTCGACGTGGCGCAGGAATTCGTAGCCGAGGCCGACGCCGTGCGCCGCGCCTTCGAGCAGGCCGGGGATGTCGGCGGCGACGAAGGTTTGCTCGTCCACTTCGACCACGCCGAGGTTCGGCTCCAGGGTGGTGAAGGGGTAGTCGGCGATCTTCGGGCGCGCGGCGCTGAGCGAGGCGAGCAGCGTCGATTTGCCGACGTTGGGGAAGCCAGCCAGCCCGACATCGGCGATCAGCTTCAGTTCGAGCGCGAGGTTGCGCTCCTCGCCCGGCTCGCCCTTCTCGGCGATGCGCGGGGCCTGGCGCACGGAGGTGGCGAAGTGCTGGTTGCCCAATCCGCCGCGCCCGCCGCGCACCACGACGACTTCATCCCCGTCGCGTGTGAGGTCGGCGAGCAGGGTACCGGTATCGGCGTCGCGCACGAGCGTGCCGACCGGGACGGGGATCGTCTTGCTGCCGCCGTTCTTGCCGTGACGGTTGGATTTCTGGCCGTTGACGCCGCGCTCGGCTTCGTAGCGCGAGAGGTACTGGAAGCGGATCAGCGTGTTCTCGCTGAGGGTGGCGCGAAGGATGACGTCGCCACCCTTGCCGCCGTCGCCACCATCCGGCCCGCCGCGCGGGAC
>JAXLWN010000184.1:0-3335 GCA_046328475.1 Chloroflexia bacterium
CCTCACAAGCCCTCTTACGACTTACGACTTACGACTCACGACTAGATCGCAATCGACGCGACGAGCCGCGTATCCGCGTCGCAGTACCAGAGTTCGCCCTGGTAGTAGGTCATGCCGTGCGGGTTGGGACCTTCGGCGGGTTGGCCGTCTTCGACGTGGAGGACGCGCTTGATGTTGCCGTCGAGGTCGTAGCCGGTGATAGTGCGGTAGTTGGTCTCGGCGCACCAGAGGGTTTCGCCGTCCCAGGCGAGGCCGTGCGGGCGGTTGCCGGGGGCGGGGAACTGCTTGAGGATCGCGCCGGTCTCGGGGTCGAGCTGGTAGGTGGTGGCGGAGGGGGGGACGGTGACCCAGAGCTTGCCGTCGATCCATTCCAGGCCGTGCGCGCCGCTCTTCTCGCTCTTGCCGGGGGTGTCGAGGCGCTTCAGTTCGGTGCCATCGGTGGCGTAGCGGAAGAGTTCGATCGGGTCGAAGGTGGAGGCGACCCAGATCGCTTCGCCGTCCCAGGTGATGCCGCTGGAGTGGTGGGTGTGGGTCGGGAACTGCTTGAGGATGCTGCCATCCTCCCAGGAGAGCAGGTAGACGTCGAGGTTGTCCTGGTCGATGACCCAGACGCCTTCGGGGACGGCTTGCAGGCCATTCGGCTGCGGTCCGGGCGTCTTCCAGCGTGGCTTTGCCTGCACCTGCTCGATCTGGATCGTCATTGAGGAGTCCTTTCACGAGTAGTCAGTTGTCGGGCGTCAGGATACCAGGGATTGGCGCGGGTTGAGTGGGCGACCCCAGGTGATGGTTGCTTCGCTGGTGAGCATGAGTCGGTCATTATGCAGGGTCATTTTGCCTTCGCGGCAGAGATCGAGCAAGGCGGCGCGCATGTCGGCGTCGAATGGAGCGGCGGCGGTGCCCATGCGGTCGCGGGAGAGGCCGTTTTGGGAGTGGCGGCACTCGATGTACTCGGCGATCGTGGGGGTCCAGGGTTCGGGGCCGACGCGGCGGTGGCCGAGTCGCTCGAAGAGGCTGCGCGCGGCGAGTTCGTCCAGCAGGTTGTAGGGGCGGAAGTCGCGGTTGGTCGAGTAGCGGTTGATGATCGGGTGGAGGCGTTCGCGCGCGGCGGCGGTTTCCCAGTCGCGCCCGATGATCGCCAGGAGGCCGTTGGGGGTGAGGGCGGCGGCGAAGCGCGGGAAGACGGCCTCCCAATCGAACCAGTGGAGGCTTTCCCCGGCGGTGATCATGGCGTAGGGCGGGGTGAGGGGGGCGTCTTCGACCATGGCGACGAGCCAGCGGAGGTTGGGGGCGTCGCCGCCGGGCTGGCGCTGGCCCTGGGCGATCATCGTCTCGGAGGCGTCCACGGCATCCACACGATCCACGCGGGCGGCGAGGGGGCGGGCGATGTCGCCGGTGCCGGTGCCGACGTCGAGGACGGTGCGCGGGGTGTCGGTGATCAGCGCGGCGAGGGCGTCGAAGACGGCGGCGGCGGGTAGGGCGGGCGGTGTAGGCGTCGGCGATCGCCCTTGGCCGCGGCGCACCGTATTCGGGGCGAGGTGGATAGGCTTTGGTTGCACGTCGCTCTCGATGGTAGCGGTGCTGCGCGAGAGGCCCAAGGGTTGAAACCTCGGGCTGAAGGCGACCTGCGGGTCGCCGCGAAGTCCGCCTTCGCGGATTGAGCGCCGGGCGGGCGGGTTACCATGTTCGCCCGGCGCGTCGTGTGAGTGCAACCAATGGCCCTCGTCTCTGCGTCGTTCTCTGCGTCTCTGCGCCCTGCGGGTCTTATTCGTAGACGACTTGCCGATTTCGTTGGCGCGGACCAGTCCCAATTGATGGTGACGCCGAGGCCGGGGCCTTGGGGGACGGGGACGTGGCCGTTGGCATCGACGGCGTCGAGGGCGTCGGAGAAGTCGGTGAAGACGGGGTTTTGCGCCGGGTAACCCGCGACGAGCGGGTGGACGAGGCCGAGTTCGTAGTAGTTGGTGTTGCGGATGGCGGCCATGCAGTGGCGCGGGGCGGGGCCGGGGGCGTGGATTTCGAGGTCGAGGCCGAAACCTTCGGCGGCGTGCGCGAGCTTCATCAGGCCGGTGATGCCGCCGTCGTAGTCCACGTCGGCGCGGACGTAGTCGGTGCCGTCGGCGATGATCTGGTCAACGTGGAGTTCGAAGCCGCGGACGTGCTCGCCGAGCAGGATGGGGGTCTTGATCAGTTCGCGCAGCCGCCGGTGGGCGTGCGCGGAGGTGCCGCCGTCCTTGTAGGGGTCTTCGTACCAGAAGAAGTTGGCTTCGTCGCAGGCGCGGCCGACTTTGAGGGCGTCGCCGAAGGTGTTGTACTCGCAGGCGGGGTCGATCATCAGGTCCATCTTGTCGCCGACCGCCTTGCGGGTGGCGAGGACGGTCGCGACTTCGCGGTCGATGTCGGGGTTGCCCCAGCCGTGGATCTTGAAGGCGGGGTAGCCCATCTCCTTGCATTGGACGGCGAAGGCGGCGAAGGCTTCGGGGCTGTCGAGGCCGCCATTGAGGTCGCCATGGTAGGTGGAGGCGTAGGCGGGGAGGGTCTTGCGCCAGCCACCGAGCAGTTCGTAGATGGGGGCGTTGTAGGCCTTGCCGGCGATGTCCCAGAGGGCGATGTCGATCGGGCCGAGGCCGAAGCGGTCGTGCTTGCGGAGGGCGCGCTTGATGTCGTTCCAGATGACCTCGCGCTCCAGCGCGTTCTTGCCGATCAGGTAGTCGGCCACCATGGCGACCTGGGCGTAGGAGACGCTGTTGCCGCCGACATACTCGCCGGTGATCCCGGCGTCGGTCTCGATGGTGAAGACGTAGGTCGATTGTTGGAGTTTGTTGCCCTTCAGGTAGACGTGGTTGAAGCCGTTGTAGTCGTAGCCCATGTCGTTGAGGGTCCAGCCGTATTGCTGCACGGTGAGGCGGCGGATGCGGAGGTCGCGCGTCATGGGGGGCTCCTTCAATGACGAATGACGAATGACGAATGACGAATGAGGAGGAACGAGGGATGCGTGATGAGTGATGAGTGTTGTCCGGGCGCAGTTTCGCGCGATGGGCGGTGGGTGGCAAGTCGGGGGCTAGCGGTATTCCTCGGCGTCGGGACCCATGAGGGGGGAGCGGCGGAGGAGGTGGGTGGCGAGCCAGCCGTCGTCGCGGGTGCCGGTGGCGATGAGTTGGCAGGCTTGCTCGATCAGGTAGGCCCACCAGAGGGGGGTGAGGAGTGCCCATTCCTCGGGGTCGAGGGGGGAGATCTCGTGATAGGCGTGGACGATGGTGTCGTGCTTGCCGCGCCAGGAGAGGGTGAAGTCGCCGAGGCGGTGGTCCCAGCGGGCGGCGTCGAAGTCGAGGATGCCG
>JAXLWN010000185.1:0-3019 GCA_046328475.1 Chloroflexia bacterium
ACCCGCCGATCTTGCTGCAACTCGTTCTCGTTCGTGCTGTTGGGGAACGACGGCGGAACGTACCCCTCGATCATCCGGTTCGGATCGATCCCCTGCCCGATCAGGAAGAAGATCACCGCCTGCGCACGCTGGCTCGCGAACGCCTTGTTCGCCGCCGCCGTGTCCCCCAGCGGCTGCGCCGCGCCCCCCTCGACCTTCAAATAGAGTCCAGGCGTCTGCTTCAGCACCGGCACCACCTGGGTCAATAGGTCATTGCGCCCCTTTTCGGTCAAATTGGCGCTATCCGGTTCGAACGCGATCTGCTTCAGCGGCAACTCCGCCACCGGCGTCGTATTGCCGACTTGCTCCGGGGTCAGTTGCGGCAGCACGATCGCCGAGGTCAGCACAAACGTCGGGTTTACCGGCGCACTGGCCGAGCCGAGCGTTCCCAGCGAGTTCGACTTCTGCGCGAACGATCCGTCGATCAACTTCGCCGGATCAACCACCGCGATCTGCTTCCCGTTCGCGCTCCAGACCTTCTGCGCCTCGCTCAACCGCCCGCCCAACAGTGTGGCACTGCGCAGCGCAAAAGCATTCTGCCCCAGCGTCGCCTGCGCCACCAGCCCGAGCGCATCGCTGAAATCCTGCGGCTTCTCCACACCGGTCCAGTCCGTATCGCCCGACTTCACCAGCGCCGCGCCCGCCTGCGCCGGGTCATCGGTCGTCAGCTTCACCGCCTCGAACCAGGCATCCATGAACGCCTGCACCGCAGCGGGCTTCTCCGCCAGCGCCTTCGTGCTCACCACAACTACATCGAGCACCGCGCGATAGTTATCGGTCCCCAGCAGCACCTTCGAACCCGGCACCGCCAGCGCATCCTGCACATTCGGCTCCCAGGCCACGACCACGTCGGCCTGCCCTGCCTTGTACTTCGCCACCGCGTCATCGACGCTCTCGGCGGGCACCAGCTGCACATCGGTCGCCTTCAGCCCCACCAGATTCAGCGTGGCATACAGGTAGAACTCGGCGACCGAACCCTGCGAGTAGGTGATCTTCTTCCCCTTCAGGTCATTCAGCCGCGTGATCCCCGCGCGGGCCACGATCTTGTCCGCCCCCGCCGACTCATCCACGATCGCCACGACCTTGCCGGTCTGCTCGTTGCCGAAGAGGGCGACCGCGTCGAGCGTCGTCAGCAGCACGTCGAACGAGCCGTCGCGCAGCGCCGCGCGCCGCTGCTCCTCGTTGTACTCGTTCTGCCCGTTCAGGTCGAACGGCACCTGCTTCACCGCCAGATTGCGCGACTTGTAGAAACCCTGCGTCTCCGCTATCCGCACCGGCAGATACGGCGCATAGGCGTCATATGCCACCGTCAGCGACACTGCGGGCGCATTGCTCGCCGGTCGCGTCGCCGTCCCGCTCGGTGCCGCCCCGGCCGATGCCGCTGCCGACGGCGCGGCGCTCGCGGGCAACGGCACGACCCCCAGGTTCTTGGTCGGCGTCGGTGTCGTGTTCCCGGCGGGCGACGAACCACCCGCGCTCGCTGCCGCCGAACTCCCGCTCGGCCGCGCACTCACCGCAACCACCCTGGTTGCTGTCGGAAGCGAGATGCCTTGCCCGCCCGCCGTCGCGGTCGGCTTCGCGCCGAAGCGGAACGGCCCGATGTCGTTCTTCGACAGCGCCGCATACGACGCCACCGACAGAATCGGGCAGGCCACCAGCAGGAAAATCAACAGCGCAATGCCTGCGCGCGTCAGGCGCATGACAACCTCGCTCGAATGCGGAATGTCGAATGCGGAGTGCGGAATGACAGTTCAACCCGCAGCCCGCGCATCACTCAAGACTACCCCCCTCCCTCTCCATTCCGTAGCCGCAGCGGCGGAATGGAGAGGGAGGGGCCGGGGGAGGGTGAGGTAACTATCCCGCGTCCCCACTCGTCTCGCCGACCTGCCGGACGGCGGGCGTCTCGACCGCCTGCGCCGGGGCAGCGGCGGGCGTCGCCGCGCGCGGCGCATACCCGACCTCGGCCTGCAACTCGGCCAGCACGTTGCGGCCACGGGCGCTGATCTGGGCGCGGCTGGCGTTGGCCGAGCGCTGCTGGCGCTCGATCAGGCCGTCCACAATCTCCTTGCGCGCCTCGTAGCGGGCGGTGCGGCGCGTCGCCGACTGCCGGACCTGTTCGCGCAGGTTGTCGCGATCCTCCGGGACGACTTGCGCCATCTCCTCGGTCAGCGCCAGCGACTGCTCGCGCATCTGCGTCATCTGCACCTGGCGGACGAGGCGGGCGTCGTTGCGGGCCAGCTTCTGCAACTGCTCGGCCTGGTCGAAGACCATCTTCTTGGCCGCTTCCTTGTTCGACAGCGCGTCGTTGACATCGGCCTCGAGTTGCGTCAACTCCGCCTGCGCCTCGGCCAACTCGTCCGACTTCTGCGCCGCGATCGACATCTGGCGCTCTTCCTCGGCGCTATCGCCGCGCGCTGCCGCCATCTGCGCCAGCCGCACGTGCTCCTTCGCCTCCTCGCGCAGCGCCTCGACCTCGCTGCGCGTCTCGGCCAACTCCACGACCGCCTCGTTGGCGAGCGCGCCGATATTCGCGGCGCGGTCCATCTGCTGCTTCAAGGTCTGCGACTTGCGCTGCCGGTCATACTTCAGCCGCTCTTCGAGCGGCACCGCATCCTCGGCGCGCGAGACGAAGATGTTCAGGAAGGTCCCAATAATATTGCGAAGCCGCTGAAACACCCCTGGCTCCTTTCAAATGCGGCGTGCGGAAATCCGCCCCTCGGACACTCCCGCTGTGCCGCGCCACTCCCAACCTCAATCTACGGGACTTCGCGTTGGAGGTTACAATCGCGCCGCCGCGCGTCGTCACGGCGGCCTCGCTATTACATAACGGTGATTATACTATGGATGTGTCACGATTCTGTTACACAGCGGTCACATCCGCTCGTTCGCGTCCGGTCGATTGTCAGTCGATTGTCGAGGAAGGGTGAACATGGCAACAGCAGCGCCGCTGATCCTGGGGCACCGTGGGGCGTCGGTCGCC
>JAXLWN010000186.1:0-3006 GCA_046328475.1 Chloroflexia bacterium
GATACGGAACGGTCAATGCCTGGGACGATGAGGATGGTCCGGTCGTCTACGAAGACGATCCCCCGGCCAAGCGGCAGTCTTGATGCCCCGCCCATTGCTCCTGGATACGACAGTTTTCGTTGCGGCGCTTCGCGATCCAGAGCGCCACATTGCTCTGCGTCGCCTCATCGTTCGCCCGCACTGCTACGTAACCGTGGTGACAGCGACGGAGTTGCACGTCGGTGTTCACTCACGAAGGCAGCAGGCCGCAATTATGCAACTCCTCGCCGCGTTCGTCCGCTTCGACCGCTTTCTTGTTCCTACGCGCGAAGAATGGGTTGCCGTAGGACGACTGATTGCCCACGCACGTTGGCGGTTCGGTGATATGGAACCGCGCGATCACTATCCCGATGCGCTGATCGCATACATGGCTGCGCGAATTGGTGCCACGATAATCACAGCCAATGTCGCGGACTTTCGACGCTGGATAACGCTCGGAAGGCTTGATGCTACGGTCACGGCGGACCTTCAGGCGTTATAGTCAGCTCCTTCAATTCATGCGGGATTGGCAAACTTGACACCATGTATCTCGACATCCGGCGCAGCGAACGCGAGCATGCGCATGCCTTCGGCTTCGAGGGCGGCACGGTCGGGGGCGGTGAGGGGGGCGAAGGGTTCGATGGTCAGGGTGGCGGCGGAGCGCTCGCGGGTGAGCTTCCAGGTGCCGCCGACGAAGCCGTCGATGAGGACGATGCCGGGGAAGATGCCGTTGACGGTGAAGATGCGCTTTTTGGCGTCGTCGTCGAGGATGCGGCTGCGGTCGGCGTGCGAGAGGATGAGGTTGTCGAACTCGGCGACGAGGCGGGCGGTGACCGGGGTGTCGGGGTCGGGGCGCGGGGCGTCGGGGAGGTCGAAGAGTTCGCGCCCGCGCTCGTCGCGGAAGGTGACGAGGCGCGGGCGGAGGCGTTCGGCGACCTCGCGCAGCCCGGTCAGCCCGGACCAGTTCTGCGCGTCCTGGTAGCTGGCCGGGCCGAAGGCGGCCAGATAGCGGAGGAAAAGGTCATCAAGTGAAGGGGCGGGGTCGAGCGGCTGACCGAGCCACGATTCGGCGGTGGTGTGCGCCGCCGGGCCGCTGGCACCCCAGAGGCCGCGCGGCGGCACCTGTACGAGCGGCAAGAACGCGCGGCTCGTCTGCGCCAGCGCGCGGCGGTCGCGGTCGGGCCACCGCTCGGTGAGCAGGTTTCCGAGTTGATCGAAGGTGCGCGGTTGTTCTTCCACCAGCGCTCGCCCGGCGGCGGCGATCTCCGCGAGGTTGAGTCCTTGCAGGAAGCGGCCGTAGGCGCTGCGAAAGCCGCGCTCCTGCACCGCCTGGAGGAGCGGGCGCAGCGTGAGGCAGTCGCGCGCGGTGACGAGGTGGATGGTGGAGCGCATTAGCGCGATGCGCACCACCCGGCGTTCCGCGATCAGCGCGACCAACTCGGCGGGCTGAAAGTTCTCCAGGCGGGACCAGAGGCCGTAGTAGGGTGGAACGGTGCTTGCGCCTGGAGACCGATCAGGTGCTCGATCGCCTCGCTGGCGGCCGCCTTGCGGCGTTCCAGCAGCCATTGCCGCGCCAAGAGTGCGCGGTTGAGCGCGCGGCGATCGAGCACCGGGGTGGCGCTGCGGACTTCGCCGCCACTACTTGCCCCAGCGCAGCGCCATGATATCGAGCCGCTTGCAGAGTTCCAGCAGGCCCTCGCGGATCGGCGCGGCGAGCGGCCCCTGCGGGTGGCGGACGTGGTCGCTGGCGATGATGCCCGCTTCCTTGAAGACGACCTTCGTCGCGCGCAGGCCGCACTGGCGGTTCTCGTAGTTGATCAGCGGCAGGTAGCGCTCGTAGAGCCGCACCGCTTCGTCGCGCTCGCCCGCGAGGTAGTGGCGCACGATTGGACTCAGTGCCTCGGGGTAGAGCGCGCTCGGCATCGTGCCGGTCGCGCCCGCGTCGAGGTCGGACAGGAGGGTGATCCCTTCCTCGCCGTCGAACGGTCCCTCGACCGCATCGCCGGCGAGGCGGATCAGTTCGCGCAGCTTGCTGGCGGTGCCGCCCACCTCGATCTTGAAGTAGGAGAGGTTCGGAATCTCCCGCGCCATCTGCGCGAGGAAGGGGGCGGAGAGGGCCGTGCCGGCCATCGGCGCGTCCTGGATCATGATCGGGATGTCGATGGCGTCGGCGACGATCTTGAAGTAGTCGGCGATGCCCGCCTCGTCCACGCGCATGGTCGCGCCGAAGAAGGGGGGCATCAGCATCACCATCGCCGCGCCGAGGTCTTGCGCGCGGCGGCTGCGCTCGGCCGCGATCCGCGAGCTGTAGTGGCTGGTGGTGACGATCGTCGGCACGCGCCCGGCGGTGTGCTCCAGGATATCGGCGGTCAGGGTCTCGCGCTCGGTGTCGGTCAGCACGAACTGCTCGGAGTAGTTCGCCAGGATGCAGATGCCGTCCACCCCGGCGTCGATCAGGAAGTCGGTGACGCGACGCTGGCTCGACAGATCGAGGTCGCCCCGGTCGTCGAAGGGCGTGGGGGCGATTGGGAAGACGCCGGTGAGTGCGAGAGCGGCCATGGTTACCTCGTGAGGTTCAAAGTTCAAAGTTCAAGGTTCACGGTTCGAGAGAGACGGTTCGCAGGTTGGAAGGTTCGAAGGTTCGGGATGCTTGGCGATGGGCCAGATATCCGCGAACGGGGGCATTGTCGCCCGTGTTGGGTTGCGTGGCAACCTGGGGAGGGGAACTGGCGTGTGTCGGGGGGCGTTCTACCTACAACCTTGTGTCCGATTCGGCCCGTAGTTTGAGGAGCGTCGCCATGGCCGCATCGCTCACTCGCCGTCAGGTGCTCGGGAACGCCGCGTTTGTCGCGGTCGGTCGGTTGCTTGCCGCGTGCTCGGGCGGTGCGGCGCAGAATACGCCGTTGCCCAGCGCGGCGGCTTCGGTTGCGCCGCCGCGCGCTGCGCCGAGTGCTCTGGCCGCGCCCTCGGCTACCGCTGCCGCCTCTG
>JAXLWN010000187.1:0-2969 GCA_046328475.1 Chloroflexia bacterium
CGCGCTGACGAATCGCCATGTGGCGGGCGAGGAGGGGCGGGCGATCTACTCGTTGCTGCGCGAGCAACGGCAGAAGATCGGTATGTCGCACAAGCAGCAGGTCGGCAAGCTGCCGTTCCCGCGGGCCTATCCCGGCTGGCCGGGTGAGCGCGTCCTGGCGAACCTCGATGCCGGGCTGATCCGCGTCGAGGAGATCGGCGACTGGACGGCGCAAGTCTTCGGCATCGGCGAGATCGGCGAGCCGATCAACCTGAATACCGACACCATTTCGCTCGACTTGATCGGGTGCCCGGTGCGCGCGTTCGGCAGCGCTTCCGGCCTGCTGACCGGCGAGATCCAGGCGCTCTTCTATCGGTATCGCTCGATCGGGGGCACGGACTATGCCGCCGACATGCTGATCGGCCCGCGCGAGGGCGCAACGCTCAATACTCGTCCGGGCGATTCGGGGACGCTCTGGTTCTGGGATGTGCCGGAGAAACGGCGGGACGATGCCCTGGCACCGCGCTTGCGCCCCCTCGCCTTGCAGTGGGGCGGCGACCGCCTGCTGGGGGCGGATGGCGAGGCGGGCATGGGGTTCGCGCTGGCGACCTGCCTGAGCACCATCTGCCGCGAACTGGACGTGGAGGTCATCGGCGACTGGAATATTGGCCGGCGCGAGTACTGGGGGAAACTCGGGCACTTCAAGGTCGGGGCGGCGGCGTGTGGGCTGATCCCACCCGGGAAGTTGCAGCGGCTGATCGACGCCAACAGGGGCCGGATCGGCTTCAGCGACGCGGGTATCGCCGCCGAGAAGTTCGATCAGATCGCCAAGGGTGCCTTCGTGCCGCTGGCGGATGTGGCCGACCTGGTGTGGCGCGCGACGCGGAAGAAAGACGAGGGGAACCACTTCGCGGATATGGACCAGGAGGATCTGGGCACGTTCGCCGGCAAGACGCTGCTCGCGATCTTCGCGGATTCGCAGAAGGTGGACATTACCGTCTGGAATCAGTTCTACGATTCGCTGGGTATCGGGGCGAAGCGTGGCGCGCTGCCATTCCGGGTCTGGCAGATCTACCAGGAGATGGTGACGTATGCGGCCGGGAAGAAGGTGGCCGAGTTCGTGTGCGCTGCCGGGATCCTGGCACACTACATCGGCGATGCGTGCCAACCGCTGCACGTCTCCAAGCTACACCATGGCCGAGACGATCACCCCGGAGAGGATCGTGTCCACAGCGTCTACGAGGACACCATGCTGGAGCGGTTCTCTGGGAAACTCCTCGGCGGAATTAACAAGAAGTTGCAGGGCGTGCAGGTCCAGGGCAAGGCCATCGGCGGGCACGGAGCGGCGGTCGCAGCGGTCGAACTGATGCGCGACACGGTCGGAACGCTCCCGCCGATGGAGGTGATCGACGCCTACAACGGCGCGAGCGGCCAGGCGCGCATCCCGCACATGTGGGATGCGGTTGGCGAGCGCACGATCAGCTGCATCGCGAGGGGGTGTAGGGTCCTGGCGGAGATCTGGGCGAGCGCGTGGCTGGAAGGGCGCGGCGATGACATTGACGAGGCGCAACTGGTGCGGATCAAGACCCAGACTTTGATGGACCTCTACAACGATGCGGCATTCCTCCCGGCGCTGCGCCTGCGCGAGATGGAGGCGCAGAACGTGCTCCACTGAGTGGGGCTCGTATGAGGGCGGGGCGACGCGCAGCACCGCCGCAAGCTCTCAGCGAGTTGGCGCACGGGTCCGCCGCGCCGAGATTGGCGTGGCGGGCTTCTGCGCGCGTTGCGGGGGGATGGCAACGATGGTGGTGTCCCGCAGACCGCCCGGAGATGAAGTCTCCGGGCTACGAGAGTGCGCCGGATCAATCCGGCTACAGGGGGCTGTGCGTGATTGAGCGCTCGTGTATGGGGCTGCCGCGCTGAGGGTTAGCAGCGCCCTGGCGATGATCGCGACGCGGTCGCGCGGTGTGCTGTACGATTGTACAGACGGGGGATCGGCCCTCGGAACGGTGAATCTGGCGGCGTAGCAAGCGACAATGAGAGCCGCGCGTTTTGGCGACGTTCTTTGCTGCCCGGGTTTGTGGTGCTTGACCGCAGAAGGAGGGGTGATGTCCGCGCCGGCCGTTGGCTTTGACTTTGGCACGTCCAATTCGGCGATTGCGGTGGTGGAGGCGGGGAGCGCGGAGCCGCGCCTGCTGAAGCTGGACCCCGCGCGGCCCGATTCGACGCTGATCCCGACGCTGCTCTACATCGAGCGGGATGGGACGGCGCACCTGGGGCAGGCGGCGATCAAGACGTTTGTGCAGTTGGAGGCGGGGCGCACGATTATCCGCGAGCAGCGGGCGACCGAGATTGAGATCGATACGGTTTTTGGGCGCGAGATGGTGCGGCTCGATGTTGATGTGACGCAGCCGGGGCGGTTTTTCCAGTCGTTGAAGAGTTTTCTTTCCGATAAGGCCTTTCAGGGGACGAATGTTTTTGGGCGGTTTTACACGATCGAGGAGTTGATCGCGCTCTTTTTGCGCGAGATGCGCGTGCGGACCGAGGAGCAGGTGGGGCGGCCGATCACGCGCGCGACGATCGGCCGGCCGGTCCACTGGGCGGAGAATAATCCGGACGGCGACGCGCTGGCCTTGCAGCGGATGCAGACGGCGCTGCGGCAGGCGGGGTTTGTGGAGTTCGACTTCGTGCCGGAGCCGATCGCGGCGGGGCTGCACTTCGCCTCGACGCTGCGCGCGGCGCAGAATGTGATCGTCTTCGACTTCGGGGGCGGGACGCTCGACGTGACGATCATGCGGGTGGGGGGCGGGGAGCGCGAGGTGCTTTCGACCAGCGGGACGCCGCTCGGCGGGAATACGCTGGACGAGGACATCATGGACCGCCGGTTGCTGAAGTATTTTGGTGAGGATTTGCGCTGGGGGGATCAGAAGTTGCCGATGCCGCGCCACATTCTGGAGGCGATCCGGCGCTGGTACACGATCCCGATGCTG
>JAXLWN010000188.1:0-2967 GCA_046328475.1 Chloroflexia bacterium
CCCGCTGAAGCTCTTCTTCCCGATCGCCACGTGCAGCAAGCCCGTGCGGTCGTTGCGGAACTCCACGCGCCCGCCGCGCACCTCTTCGAGCACGCGCGGCAGATCCTCCACCGCGCGGACGACCGTGCCACTGCGCGGGTTCGGCATCAAGCCGCGCCGACCCAGGATGCGCCCGAGCTTCCCGACCTTGCCCATCTGATCCGCCATCGCGATCGACAGGTCGAAGTCGAGGTAGCCCCCCTCAATCTTCTGAATCAGCTCGTCGCTGCCGACCTCTTCGATGCCCGACTCGCGCGCCACGCGCGCCGCGTCGCCCTCGGCGAAGACGATCACCCGCACCGACTTGCCCGTGCCATGCGGCAGCGACGCCGTGGAGCGCACCTGCTGGTCGGCATGTCGCGGGTCAATCCCCAGCTTGAAGTGGACCTCGACGGTCTCATCGAAGTTGGCATACGCCACCTTCTTCACCATCCCGGCCGCCTCTTCGGGGCTGTAATACTTGTCCGCCTCGACCAGTTTCGACGCCTGGTCGTACTTCTTACCGTGCTTCGCCATCTGCAATCTCCCCGTGGTGCAACCGGGCCTCCCGGCCCTCCCACATTTCAAGAGGCCAGAGATCAGAGATCAGAGATCAGTGGACTTATACTTTCTGACCTCTGATCTCTGACTTCTGACCTCTAGCCAACAATCTCAATCCCCATGCTGCGCGCCGTGCCCTCGATCTGCAACGTCGCACCAGCGAGGTCAACCGCATTCAGATCCTTCAGCTTCAGCTGCGCGATCTCGGTCAGCTGCGCCCGCGTGATCCGCCCGACGCGATCCTTCTTCGGATTGCCCGCGCCCTTGTCGATCCCCGCCGCGCGCCGCAGCAAGTCGGCCGCCGGTGGCGTGCGCGTGACAAACGTGAACGAGCGATCCTCGTAGACCGTGATCACGACCGGGATCACCTGCCCGACCTGCTGCGAGGTGCGCTCGTTGTACTCCTTGACGAAGTTCATGATCGCCACGCCGTGCTGGCCGAGTGCCGGACCCACCGGCGGGGCCGGATTCGCCTTCCCGGCGGGCAGCTGCAGCTTAACGATCGCCTTGACGCGCTTGGCCACTCCCCACTCCTTACGGTAGTGCCGAGTGCGCAGTGCTCAGTGCTCAGTGACTTGGCACTTGGCACTTGGCACTTGGCACTCTATTTCATCAACTTCTCAACCTGCAAGAAGTCCAACTCGACCGGGGTCTCGCGACCGAAGAAGGAGACGAGCACCTTGACCTTGCCCTTCTCCTGATTGATCTCGTCGATAATCCCCTGGAAATCGGCGAACGGGCCATCGATGATCCGCACCGCCTGCCCAACCGCCAGCGTCACCTTCACCTTCGGTGCCTCGGCGGCCATCTGCTTGATGATCGCCTGCACCTCCGGGTCGCCCAATGGCGTCGGCTTGTTGCCCATGCCCACGAAGCTGGTCACGCCCGGCGTATTGCGCACCACGTACCACGAATCGTCGGACATGATCATCTTCACCAGCACATAGCCGGGGAAGACCTTCCGCTGCACCGTATGGCGCTGGCCATTGCGAATCTCGATCTCTTCCTCGGTCGGCACGACGATTTCGAAGATCTTATCGGCCATATCGAGCGTGCTGACGCGCTGCTCGAGGTTCTTCTTGACCTTATTCTCGTACCCCGAGTAGGTGTGGATCACATACCAGAAAGGCTGACTCGCCTTCGGATCCGGCTCAATGGTTTGCGTGCTCGACTCGGCGCGTTCGCTGCGCCGTCGGCGACGGGTACGCAGGGTCTCGCTCGTTTCCTGTACCACCGCAAAATCCCTCTGCTCGACTCGCGTGGCGCGGGCAAGCGTGAAATCGCCCTACAACTGCACCAGCCATTCGATCAATCGGGTCAGCACCGCATCCAGCGCACCCAGAACCACCGCCAGCGCGGCCGACATCCCGACGACAACCAGCGTCAGATTGCGCGTCGTCACCCGATCAGGCCACTGCACCTTCCGCAGTTCGGCAACCGTCTCGCGGAACGCCCGCTGCACCCCCTCCAGGCGCGACGGCGTCTCAGCCGCCGGACGCGCCGCCGTCGTCGCCTTCGCGGGCGTCGCGGTCTTCGTCGCGGCTGTCGTCGCCGTCTTCGTCGCGGGCGTCGCCGCCGGGCGCTTCGTCGGCTCCTTCGGCTCGGGCTTGCGCGGCGACGCCGGAGCGGAGCGGGATGATGCCTGGCTCACTTTTCGATTGACCATCTGCCACCATCCTCCACCCGTCGCTCCCACCCACCGGTCGGCCTCAACGGGTCGCCCCAACCGTACGCCACCGCCATACCGCTACGCATACAACAGGGGCGAGCCAGAGGCTCCGCCCCCGTATTCCCCCACCGGGGGACTTGTGGACAGGGTCGACAGGAATCGAACCTGCAACCTGCGGTTTTGGAGACCGCTGCTCTGCCAATTGAGCTACGACCCTTCGCACGGAGCAAACAGGGGTGTACGACAAGTGCCAGCCACCCCACACTCCAGCAAGGCGATTATACTCACCGCCCGGTGAAGCGTCAAGGAAAACGTGCCACCAGGGTGGGCGTAAGATTTTTGGCGGCTAGGGTGCTGGGCGGAGTGCGGCACCGAAGCGGAAGGTGCGCCAGGGGTGGGCGGCGGTGGGGCGGCCGTTGACGACGAGCGGCGCTCGCGGTGGCGCGGCGGGTGGCCGTCGCGCCTCGGGGTCGGGGGCGACCGTGGCCGCCCCCGGCGGCGCGGCGGGGCGGCGCGCCCGCTGGGCCAAGCGGCGGGCGGTCGCCGCCTGGCGGCGCTGCTCGGCCCAGAGCGCGGGCCAGGTGGCCCCCCAGCGGTCGCTGCAGGCCGCGCCGCGCAGGGCCAGCAGCGGGTTGAGGTGGTGCGTGGCCCAGCGCTGCCCGGCCCGCTTGAGGCGCGGGGCGACGACGACCTTGTGCCCGCTCTCGACGATGCCGCTG
>JAXLWN010000189.1:0-2963 GCA_046328475.1 Chloroflexia bacterium
GGAAGGTTCCGGTTTGGGCGGCGGCGCGGAGGATGCCGGTCCAGTTTTCCATGTGCTCGGCGGAGCGGAGGAAGGTGGCGGGGATGGCGAGGGTGCGCAGGTGTTGTTCCAGGCGGTGGAAGATTGCGGCGACGCCGGTGCCGGTTGGGTGGTGCGCGCCGTAGTCGGAGAGGGCGACGATGTGCGGGGGGCGCGCCTGGGCGAGGGCGATGCCGAGGTCGGCGGTGCGTTGCGCGGATTCGGCGAGGGTGTTGTTTGAGCCGCGAGTGAGGGGGCAGAGGACGAGGGCGGCGTCAACGCCGGTGAGCGCTTCGGTGAGTGCTGGTGTGTCGTGGATGTCGGCGATGGTGAGGGTGCAACCTGCTGCGGCGAGCGCCTGGGCTTTGTCGGAGGTTGCGTCGCGCACGATGGCGCGCACTGGCAGACCGCGTCGGCGGAGTTCGCGCGCGGTTGCGCCGCCAACTTTGCCGGTTGCGCCCAGGATCGCGAACATGACTGTTTTCCTCGCGTGTGTTTCGTCAATGCCGCTGCGGTGGCTGCAGGGAGCAGCGTTGTGTGGCTACCATGCCGCAGGGCGGGCGGTGTCGTCGCTCACATCCGGGCGAAGGGGAGCAGATTCGGACGAGTTGCTGAAGCGATGGCTAGCGACGGGAGCGGGCGATGTCGGCCGGGGTGGTATCAAGGAGGCGGCGCATCCAGCGGGCCATGTGGCTCTGGTGGGCGAAGCCCGATTCGAGCGCGACCTGGCAGAGCGGGAGTTGGCCTTCGAGCAGGAGCGCCCTGGCGTGGTCGACGCGGCGGCGAATGACGTATTGGTGGACGGGGAGGCCGAGCGACTGCCGGAAGAGGGCCTTGAAGTGGGAGGCGCTGACTCCGGCGATCCCGGCCAGGTGGCTGAGGGAGAGGTCCTGGTCGAGATGGGCTTCGATATAGTTGAGGACGCGGCGCTGCTGCCAATCGGCCAGGGCGTGGCGCTTGTTGCTTGCTGGGATGGGTGGGGCTGATCCGAGGTGCAGCAAGCGCGTTGCCAGCGCGAGGCCGAGGCTTTCGGCGTAGAGTTGGCCGCCCGGGTGGCCCGCTTCTAGCTCGGCCTTGAGTGCCCAGCCGATGTGCTCGATCTGCGGGTCGCGGAGCTGGTATTGCGGGGCGACGACGACGCGGTCGGCGGGGAGGCCGAGGCCCGCCGCTGCGGCGTTGAGGAGGGCGGGAGGGATGCGCAGGGTCAGGGCGGTGGCGGCGGTCTCGTCTTCCCAGATGCCGGCGACACCGGCGGGCACGACGTCGATGTCGCCGTGCGCCTGGAGGCGCTGGTGGGCGCGCCCGGCGTAGCGGCAGGCGACGCGGACGGGGGCACCGACGTGGATGCTGATCAGGTGGTCGCGCAATGGCGCCAGGGTGGTGACGCCTGGCGGGGCGTTGAAGATGCCGATGCGGAGGCCGGGGGTAGGGCTGGTGGGTGGCGTTGTGGGTCCGCTGCTGGTTGCAGTGCCCGGTTCTGCCATTGTTCCCGCTCCTTTCCCTGCGCCCAGTCGTGCGCTAACTATAGCCTGGGGGCCTCATTCCGACGAGTCGGAGCGACGCCCCCAGGTGGCAGGGCTAACGAAAGGCCGGGAGCACTTCTTGCTCGAAGAGCTCGATGTCGTCGGTGGCGGGGAACTTCGGGAAGACGAGTTGGAAGAGGTCGATCCCGAGTTCGGCGAACTGGTGGATGTATTCGATCAGGGCGGCCGGTTCGCCGACGAAGGAGGGGTCTTCCGGGCGCATCGGTTTGCCACCGGTCAGTTTTTCGGCCTCGGCTTTGGTTTTGGCGAGGTTCACGCGCAGGGAGAAGGTCTTGCGGATGTCGTCGTAGTTGCGGCCGACGGCGGTGCAGTGGTCCTTCAGCACGGCCATCTTCTGGCGCATGACTTCGGGCGAACGGCCGAAGGGGAGCCACCAGTCGCCGTGTTCGGCGACGGCGCGGAGGAGGAAGCGCTCGCCGTCGCCGCCGATCAGGATCGGTGGGGGCGGCTGGGGGCTGGGGATGCAGACGGCGTCCTCGATCGTGTAGTACTTGCCCGCGAAGGAGGCGGGCTCGCCGGTCCACATCGCTTTCATGATCTTGATGCCCTCGACCATCTGCTCGATGCGGATTTTGGGCGAGGGGAAGTCGTAGCCGTAGGCTTTGTACTCGTGGTCCATCCAGCCAGCGCCGTAGCCGAGCACGAAGCGCCCGCCGCTCAGTTCCTGGAGGGTCGCGGCCATCTTCGCGAGGAGCGGTGGGTGGCGGTAGGAGTTCGCCATGACGATGGTGCTGAGGGTCTGGTTGGGGTAGCGCGCGGCGAGCCAGGTGAGGATCGTCCAGCACTCCATGCGGAAGCCGCTGTGGGTCATCAGGTGGTCGGAGACCCAGAAGGAGGAGAAGGCACCCTGGACGGTATCGAGCACGCGCTGGAGGTCGCGGACGTAGGTGGCCGGGTCGAACTGCTCGATGCCGCGATCACCGACGGGTGGGTTGTAGCCGAAGTCGATCTGGGGCATGTGGTGCTCCTTTAGTAACGAGTAACGAGTAACGAGTAACGAGGAGGGACGAACCCACTCGTTACTCGTTACTCGTTACTCGTTACTCTACCTCGAAGATCACCTCTACTTCGACGGGGACGTTGCCGGGGAGGCCGGCCATGGTGACGGCGGAGCGGGCGTGGCGGCCGTTCTCGCCGAAGACTTCGACGAAGAGCTCGGAGAAGCCGTTGATGACGGTCGGGGAGTCGGGGAAACCGGGGACGCCGTTGACCATGCCGAGGACTTTGACGACGCGCTTGATGCGGCTCAGCTCGCCGAGCGCGCTCTTGGCGGCGCAGAGCTGGCTCCAGGCGACTTCGCGGGCGGCTTCCTTCGCTTCGGCGGCGGTGTATTCCTTGCCGACCTGGCCGTTCCATTTCTTGCCGGTGCGGTCTGGGGTGCGGCCGGACATGTAGAGCAGG
>JAXLWN010000019.1:0-100164 GCA_046328475.1 Chloroflexia bacterium
CAGTGCTGGCAAGAACTGGGTCATCCCGCCGAATTCACCATCCTGGAATACGGCTCCGGCGGTGGGCGACTCGCCCACGACCTCCTCGTCGCCGCGCGCGACGAAGCGCCCGACTTCGCCGCCGCCATCCGCTACTTGCTGCACGAGACCAACTCCCACCGCCGCGCCGCCGCGCTCGATCTCCTCAGCGCGGCCGGTTTCGGCCAGCAGGTCGCCCTCGACACCGGCGACGAACCCGCCCCGCTCACCGGCGCGATCCTCACCAACGAGTTTATCGACGCCTTGCCGGTCCACCGCATCGCGGGCGGCCAGGCTGGCGAACTACTCGAACGCTACGTCACCTGGGACGCTGCGGCAGACTGGTTCGCGGAGCACCTGGACCACCCCTCCACACCACAGTTAGCAGCGGCCCTCGCGGCGGCGGGCGTCACCCTCGCGGCCGGCCAGAGCGCCGAGATCAACCTCGCCGCGGGCGAGTGGCTGGCGACGGCAACCGCCCGCCTGTCGCAAGGCGTCGTCCTGACCATCGACTATGGCTACGACAGCGTCGAACTCTACAGCCCCAGGCGCCGCGAGGGCACCTTCCTCTGCTACTACCGCCACACCGCGCTCGACGACCCCTACGTCCGCATCGGCGCGCAGGACATGACCGCCCACATCGACTTCGGCGGACTCATCCGCGCCGGGGAACGACTCGGCTTAACGACGCTCGGCTTCGCCACGCAGGGGCCATTCCTCAGCAACCTCGGCCTCGGCGACCTCCTCGTCGCCACCCAACGCCCCGACCGCGCCCTGGACGATTACCTGGCCGACCGCACCGCCGTGCTCACCCTGATCGACCCGCGCCGCATGGGTCGTTTTGGCGTGCTGGCACAAGGAAAATCGTTCTCTCCCGCCGCCCCGCTGCGGGGCTTTCATCCCCTCATCTGAATGGCGTCCACCGGCTCCATCGGAAGGATCAGCGGCCCCTGTCCAAAGGGTCAGTATGGGGGAGTCCGAAAGACGCACAGACAAACCGACCTGTTGGGCGACGCGAACGTATGCGCCAAACGGTATCATGATAGCAATGAATGACGCCTTCCCCTGATGAGTCCTGAGACGACCGGAGGAGCGGACAACGAGTAGGATTGAAACGGCGTCGTTGATACTGCAAATCATCCCCTTCTTTCCCCCTTACCACCTTCCCCCCGGGGCTGCCGTCTCCCTCACGGCAGCCCTCCTCTCTTTAACAGCGCCGCTCCTCACAGCTGCCACCGCACCCAGAAGCCGCCACGCAGGCTCCCCCCTCCCCCTTCATGCTGAGCGCAGCGAAGCATCCGTCCTCCCACTACCGAGCAGAGGACCGCATGACCATCGACCCCCACCCCTACACCCCTGAGAAACAATATCCCCGCGCCTACTTCGCCGCCCCGGTCCACTTCGCCTGCCGCATCGCGATCCTCTCCGGCCTCCCCATCATCGCCGCAATCGAGACCTACACCGGCCTCTACCGCGAGATCGTCAACGCGCCACCATCCGAGGGCTGCTCCCACCCGCTCTGGGCAGACCTGACGCGCGAGATCGCCCCGCTCTCCGATCCCGAGGCGATCACCGGCGCAGCCTACGCCCGCTACTGCGCCCAGCCTCACAGCGCCTACGACCCCCACAAGAACGGCGAGAACGCGCGCATCTTCGGTGCCCTCGGCTACTACTACCACGCCGAGATGAGGCAGGTACGCCTCCACTTCTTCCCCGCGCGCTCCGCCACCAGCGCCCTGGCCCGGCAACACCTCCCCCAACGCCGCGCCGACTTCGCCCAACTGCTGGCCGACGTGCGCCAGTTCCACCCCGAGGCAGCCACCGTGAAGAGCTCGACCTGGCTCCAGAACCTCCCCAACTACCGCACCCTCTTCCCGGCCGCCTTCACCGCCCGCCTCCGGGATATCGGCGGCGGCAGCTACCTCGGCGTCTGGGGCCAGTTCGTCCGCGCCGATGGCAGCGACAACCACGCCCGCCTGGCCGACTTCCAATCCCGCCTGGCAACCGCCCGCATCCTCACCGAAGCCATCAACGCCCTCCCCCTCAAAGTCCTCGAAGCCACCGGCCCCATCGCCGACTTCTACCCCGAATACAACATCTAACTCCGACTGCGGCGGCTCGTGGCCTGCACAACACATCCCATACCTATGCACGAACGAACGAACGCACAGCCCCACTCAGCACTCAGCACTCAGCACTCAGCCCCGTCACAACTTCGTCACACATCCGTGACCACCCGGCGATAGCTGCGGCAAACGCCCGCCATCGCCCCGCCCGATACTGACAACAACGGGGCGGGCAACGCTCGTCCCACCGCCGGGGAAATCGGGCGAGCGAAAGGAACGAGCGTGATCGCGGTGGTGCGCGGAGCAAACAATGCAAGCGAAGTCGGTCGCAACGACCACCTGGACACCCTCAAAGCCAGCATCCGCTCCTGGCTGATCACGGCCGCCCTGTCGCTCAGCCTCGTCATCGTCGCGCTGGGCGGGCTCACCGCCGCCGCCGTGGCCGTCTCCGGCAGCCTGGGCCTGGCCCACGGTGCCTGCCAGACCACCGAGGCCAGCCTCGCCTCCGACCTGGGCATCAGCGTCGCCACCCTGCGCGCGACCGACCCCGCCGAACTCACCAGCCACATCACCGCCCACCAAACCACCGGCGCGCTGACCGCCACCGCTGCCCGGCAAGCCTCCGACCGCGCCAACTCCTACGCCGCCTGCCGCCGTGCCTTCGGGCAAACCGCCACCGCCGAGCAATCCCCCAACCGCTGGCCCTGACCCTCCCCCATCACCACCCTCGAGCCCGCGCCGGGTACCCACCGCAGTGGGTGCGGCTTCGCGGCGGAGCCCTCAGCCCAGGTCTTTAGACCTTGGGCCACGCGCCTCGGGTCGCCCCACCCCCACCGAACACCACTCGTACTGGGAGTCCCCTTAACCTGTCCGTCCCGCTTTCCATGCGACTCCCGGCCAAACAATTCCCTCTCAGCTCCCAAAGGCCCATGACGATCGACGCCCGCTCGCCGCACCTTTCAGGGGATAGGAATCTTCCCCGCCCGCCCTTAAGCTACGAGTGTCCCGGGGCGCTGGGTCATCCGGCAGCCCGAGGGAACACTAATGTGTGAATCACTATTGAGCACTGAAGGAGTCCCGCACATGGCCCGCATGTCCCTGGAGGTAGTCGCCCCGACCGGCCCAGTCGCCCCGCCGACCGATCCCGAAACGGCGGCGATCACCTGCCTCCTCTCGGTGATGGAAGCGCACGAAGCGCAGGACCCCGCCACCGTCGGGCGCTGCCGCCGGATCGCCATCCACGCGGTGGGCACCGCCCGGGCGCTGCTCTTGCCCGCTGCGGAGATCGAGACCATCCGACTCGCCGCCCTCTTCTGCAACCTCGGCCTGGTGCGCGTGCCCGGCACGGTGCTGCACAAGGCCGAGGACCTGAACGAGTCCGAGCGCCAGCTGATCCGCCAGCACCCGCGCCTGAGCGCCGAGATGCTCGCCACCGTGCCGCAATTGCGCCAGGCACTGCCTCTCGTCCTCTACCACCACGAATTCTGGAATGGCGAGGGCTACCCCTACGCCCTGCGCGAGGAGCAAATCCCGCTCGGCGCACGCATCATCCACGTCGCCGAAGCCTACGAAGCCCTGACCCATGCCCGCCCCTATCGCCGCGCCTACACCGCCGAAGAGGCCGAGCAGATGCTGATCAAGGGGATCGACGAACTCTTCGAGTCGCGGGTCGTGCGCGCGTTCCTGCGCCAGCAGCGCCGCGCCGACGCCACCGACGAAACGCTCGACCGCTGGATGGCCGCGCTGCACGACGCCCGCTTCCTGCCCGTGATGGCTGGCGCAGAGGTGCGCACCGCCCGCCCCAAGCACGAACCCGTACAGCCGACCGAGAAGCGTGTCGCCGCCATCCTCCGCCGCCCCATGGCCCGCCGCGCCTCCTCCCAACTGAGCAGCTAACCGCGCAAGCGCCAACCCGATCAACAACGAGCAACCGGGCGGTCGTCCTGCCGCCCGGTTGCTTTCTGTCCTCTTGTGCGTGGGGTGCGCTACGGAATGATCGCCTGCGGCACCTCGGCCGGATTGCGCGCAATCAGCGCATATGCCCCGCCATGCTCGACCACCCGGCCGAGCGCGCCCGACGCGGGAACCCAGAGATACGGGATATGCGCCGTCATCTGGCCCACGGTCCCGATCAGGTCGCGGAACCCCTCGGTGCTCTCCGAGAACGTGACCCCATACCCGTCGCGCAGGTCGATCGCGAAGGTCCGCGTGCGCGACTCGGTCACTCGCCCCTGGCGATAATTGCGCTGCACCGACTCCTCGTAGCGCGAGCTGATCAGGTCCGTCCAGGGGTGCGATTGCAGATAAAAGACCTCGCGCGCGTTCCGGTGGACCAGCGTAAAGTCGTCCGGCGTGCAGATCAGCGTGATCGACGGCCGGAACGCCAGGTAGCACCCCGCCCCGATCCCCGCCGCCACGATCAGGAAAATCAGCACCCCGACATCGCGAGCGAAGAAATACCACCCGCAGGCCACCACCACCACGAAGCCCACCGCCTGCACCGCCATGCGCCGCAGCGCCCCCAACGCGCTATCGCGGTACACCTTGCGCCACCCCGCCTCCGGCAACGTCCGATATGGTGCGCTCGCCATGACCCCATCCCCCGGCATTCCGCCACAACGGCAACCATTCCTCCACCGTAGTACGCCCCACGGCAAGAAACGTCACCGAGAAAGACACCTCACGCCCCCACGCTCCCACGCCCCCACACCCCCTACGCACAATACACCTCAGGTGCATCCTGCGTACTTCCCGCTTCGCCGCTGCGCCCCAGGTCTTGACAACCAGTCACACCCATGATACTGTACGTACACAGTCGAGACGGACATACCCGGCGACAAACCGATAGCCCCCACCAGGGCGAAGGGGCAGCGCAGGGTGGCACGGTCGAAGCCGAGGCTCCTCTTGTCGGCTTCCGATCTGGTGGATGACCTCTGCGCCCCCAGGCGCGCGGCAACCTGTCCCGTCCCGCTGCCAGCGGCGCCGATGACCTGCGAGGGTTGTCGGCGCTGTTCCTTTTCTCCCCCCATTGGACCTTGCCCGCCCACCCCCAGCAGCCGATAATTGACCCTGTAGCGCCTGGGGACGGCGGAGGAGCAACAGAGACCCATGACAGCAAACGACGCGAACGTACGACGCCCATATATCATCGGCCTGACCGGCAACATCGCCTGCGGCAAGAGCACCGTGCTCCGTCGCCTCGCCGAACTCGGCGCGGAAGTCATCGACGCCGATCTCGTCGTCCACGCCCTGATGGAACCCGGCCAGCCGATCTGGACCGCCGTGCGCGACGGCTTCGGTCCCGGCGTCATCACCCCCGATGGCCGGATCGACCGCCGCGCCCTCGCCGCGATCGTCTTCAGCGATCCCGCCGAGCTCTTGCGCCTGGAGGCGATGTCCCACCCCGCCGTCCGCGTCCGCATCATGGCCCAGGTTGCCGACGCCGCACAGCGCGGCATCGCCACGGTCGTCATCGACGCCATCAAACTCTTCGAGGGCGGCCTCGCCGACCACAGCGACGAGGTCTGGGTCGTCACCTGTGACCCCGCCCAGCAGCTCGCCCGCCTGATGGCGCGCAACAACTTCGACGAAGCCGA
The DNA here is from genome assembly GCA_046328475.1 of Chloroflexia bacterium. Lineage (GTDB taxonomy): Bacteria > Chloroflexota > Chloroflexia > Thermomicrobiales > CADCWN01 > CADCWN01. The sequence continues at coordinate 5,681 of JAXLWN010000019.1, forward strand.
AGCCCGCCGTCGCATCGCCGCCCAGCCCCCGCAAGCCGAGAAAGCCGCCCGCGCCGACGTCGTGATCGACAACAGCGGCACTCCGGAAGAAGCACGCGCGAAAGTAGACGCCGCGTGGCAGGCTCTCCTTAGCTCCCCCCGCCACGCCGCCGCCCGCTCCTCCGCCTACAGGACGCCATGACCGCGCGCACGCAGCCAGCCACCGGGAACACCGCCTACCCCGGCAATGCCCGGCACCAGCGCGTCCTGCGCGCCGTCACCGCGCACTACACCGACGACCCGCGCATCCTCGCCGTCGCCCTCTTCGGCTCGCTCGCCCGCGGCACCTGGGACGACCACTCCGACCTCGACCTCGACGTCGTCCTCGCCGACGGCATCCACATCGACCCGGTGCCCGAACTCGAACGCCTCTGCGCCACCCTCGCCCCTCTCGGCGAACACCCCGCCATCATCGTCGCCGACGGCCCCGACGAGGGCCATCTGGTGCTGGAATCGCTGCTCGGCCTCTCCATCCGCTACCATCCGCTCGCCACCACCAGCCCGAACATCGTGGACAGCCTCCACCTGCTCTGGGGCCGCATCTCCGAGGCCGACATCCGCGCCGCCGGGTCGGCCCGCAGCGCCCCGCCCCCCGCGCGCGACCTGCTCGCCCGCTGTGTCCGCGAGGCCCTGGCTATAGACATCCAGCTCCAGCGCGGCGATCTCTGGTGGACCATCGAGTGCCTGCACGCCCTGCGCGGCCATCTCCTCGCCCTCTTCGCCCGCACCCACGGCGACGGTCGCCCCCTGGCGACCTTCCGCGCACAGGCCAGCGCCGCACTCCAAACGCAACTCGGTGCCACCCTCCCGCACCACTCCCTGGCCTCCGCCCGGGCCGCATTCAAGGCCGCCCTCGACCTCCTCGAAAACGGCCTCCCTGCCCTGACGAATGGCCAGGCGACCCTCACCCCCGCCGAACAAACCCTGCTCCGGCAGATCCGCGAGCGGCAAACACGACTCGAACGTGAGCATTGAACGAGAACAAGGTGATAATGGCGCACCAAGCCGAAGCCCAACGCTTTGTAGAACTGATTCAGGCCGACCCCACGCGCGTCGCCGCCCTCCGCACCACCAAGGCGCAGTGGGACGTCTTCACCTGCCTGCGCGGCCTGGAAGAACTCGATCTCGCCGCCACCGTCCTCGACGCGCTCGCCGAAGCCCACGGCCCCCTGGCGAAAGTCCTCGACGCCCAGGCGCAGCTCTGGCCCCTGATCGGCCGCGAGGACGAGGCCATCGCCGCCGCCCGCGAGCGCGCCGAGCGCTTCCCCTCGCAGTCGGGCGACCTCGCCCTCGTCCGCGCCTACCTCGCCACCGAGGAACTCGAAGAAGCCGCCGCCCTCGCCCAGCGCCTGCTCGCGCGCGATCAGCGCAACATCACCATCCTCGGCCTCCTCGCCCGCATCACGCTCGGTCAGGGGGACGGCGAAGCCGCCCTGGAGTGGTACGAGCGCATGCGCCGCGCCAATCCCGAGGGGCGACGCCGTTCTCGGCCCCGCCCGCGCGCGAGTCTCCCTCGGCGACGAGGAGGACGCCACCCGCGTCCTCGCCGACTTCACCAACCGCGTCGGCCCCGACACCTCCCCCGGCCACCTGACCGCCTGGGCCGAACTCGCCGACGATCTCAACGACGAAGAGACCGCCCAGCAGCTGCGCGAGCGCGCCCGCGCCATCTGGGCCGATCGCGCCGCCGCGCTCGTCCCCGAACTGGCCGAAACGCCCCTCGCCCGCGATCAGAACCCCGACGCCCTGCCCACCGAAGAGATCGGCGATCCCGACCTCCCCGCCCCCGACGACACCACCCCCTTCGAAGCGCCCCAGGCGGCCCTCGACGCCGCCCGCGACTTCTTCGGCTACGACCGCCTCCGCCCCGGCCAGGCGCGCGTGATCGCCAACGTCCTCAAGGGCATCGACACCCTCGCCACCATGCCGACCGGCGCGGGCAAGTCGCTCTGCTACCAGCTCCCCGCCATGCTCCTGCCCGGCGTCACCCTCGTCATCTCCCCGCTGATCGCCCTGATGCAGGACCAGGTCGAATCCCTGCCCGCCGCCGTCGCCGCCCGCACCACCATCGTCAACAGCGCGATCGGCGCAACCGAGAACCGGCGGCGCATCGAAGGCATCGCGCGCGGCGACTACAGCCTCGTCTACGCCGCGCCCGAACGATTACGTCAAGCTCCCTTCCTACGCGCCCTGGCGCAGGCCAACGTCTCGCTCCTCGTCATCGATGAAGCGCACTGCATCAGCCTCTGGGGCCACGATTTCCGCCCCGACTACCTGATGGTGCCGCAAGTCCTCCCCGCGCTCGGCCAGCCCCCGGTCCTGGCCCTCACCGCCACCGCCACGCCCGAGATCTCCGAAGAAATCGCCAACCGCCTCGGTCGCGACCTCGCCCGCGTGCGCGTCAGCCTCTTCCGCCCGAACCTCTTCTACGAAGTCCGCCGCGTCTCCAACAAAGAGGAGAAACTGCGCGCCGTGGTCGATATCTGCCGCGAGCAGCAGGGCACCGGCATCATCTACGTCTCCTCGCGCGACGGCTGCGAGGAGGTCGCCACGCTGATCAACCGCGAACTCAAGAAGCGGCGCACCGACCCCGACATCGCGCTCGCCTACCACGCCGGCTTCGGCACCGGCGACCGCACCGACCGCATGCGCCGTTTCATGGACGGCGACGTGCGCATCATGGTCGCCACCATCGCCTTCGGCATGGGCGTGGACAAGTCCGACGTCCGCTTCCTCGTCCACCTCCAGCCCTCCCGCTCGCTCGAAGCCTACGCCCAGGAGTCGGGCCGCGCCGGGCGCGACGGCGAGCCCTCCCGCTGCATCCTGCTCTACGCCAACAGCGACAAGACGACCCTGCAGCGCCACGCCAAAGCCGACGAGTTCGACATCGAGACACTGCGCCGCACCTACGGCCAGCTGCGCCGCCTGCTCGGCCAGGGCTGGGGCGTCGTCGCGGCCGAATCGCTGCAAGAAGGCAACAACCCCGACGGCGAACAGGACATGCGCGTCGCCCTCGGCATCCTCGAACGCGCCGGGCTGATCGAGCGCCACCCCGACGCCCCCCGCGCCATCGAAGTCGCCATGCGCCAGGCCAACATCCCCGGCGACGACCGTTGGGCGCGCTTCATCGCCGCCACCGGCCTGCAACCGGGCGATCAGGATCAGATCGACGCCGTCGCGGTCGCCCGCGAACTCGACATCTCCCCCGCCGAACTCGAAGGGCAACTCCTCGGCTGGGCCGAAGAGGAAGGCGCGCTCGCCGCCCGCGTCGGGCGCCGCGAACTCTGCCTCCGCCTCGTCCTCCCTCCGCCCCCCGACGCCGCCGCCACCCTCCCCCGCCTCTTGGATGACCTCCGCCGCGAGAATGAGGCGCGCGTCGCCCGCATGATCGCCTACGCCACCGGCTCGAAGTGCCGCCACGCCACCCTCGCCGCCCACCTCGGCGAACGCCTCGCCCCCTGCGACACCGCCTGCGATGTCTGCACAACACGGGGCGCAAAGACAACGCAAAGCGCCTCCGCCAGGCCCAATCCGCAATCCGCAATCCGCAATCCGCAATCGGACGCCGAAGCCGCCCTGATCATGCTGAACTGCCTCCGCACCATGCCCTTCCCGGTCGGCAAAACCGGCCTGATCCGCATCCTGGCGGCTCGATCACCGCCTCCGTCAAAGAGGACCGCATGCCCCTCTTCGGCGCGCTCGGGGCCTGGTCGCAAGGCAAAATCGACGCCCTGATCGAGCGCCTGCTCGCCGACGGCTTCGTGGAGCGCGGCGACACCGAATACCGCCTCCTCACGCTCACCCGCGCCGGTTGGGACGCCGATCAGCACACCCTGGCGGGCTACTCCGCCGCGCCGCGCGCCGCCGCCAGCCCCACGCGCAGCGCCACGACCGCCGCCAAACTCACCACCGGCTCAGCCCTCCCCCTCGGCGAAGCGCTGGGCGAAGCCGCCGACGAAATCCAGCTCGACGCGCAGGGCGAAGACCTGCTGGCACGCCTGAAAGCCTGGCGCTCGGCGCAAGCCCGCGAACGCGCCATCCCGCCCTACATCATCGCCAACGACCGGCAGTTGCGCGACGTGGCCCTGCACCGCCCCGCCGACGCCGAGCAACTACTGAAAATCAAAGGCTTCGGCAGCGCCAAAGTCGATACCTACGGCGACGAAATCCTGGCCATCGTCGCGGAGCGGCGCTGAATGGATCTCCTCGACTTCCTGCTCGACCAGCACGCCCACTCGCACGCCGCCGCCCTGACCAACGCGCCCGAACCCATGCTCTCCGACCAGATCCTGGCTGGGCTGACCGACGCGCGCCTCCGCGCCCGCCCCGCGCCTGGCCTCAACTCGATCGCCTGGCTCCTCTGGCACCTCGCCCGCTGCGAGGATGTCATGGTCGGCGTCCTCCTCACCAACCACGGCCAACTCCTCGACGAAGATGACTGGTTCGCGCGCCTCAACACCACCTACCGCGACATGGGCACCGGCATGGACGACGCGGGCGTCACCGCCGTCAGCGCCCAACTCGACCTCGCCGCCCTCCTCGCCTACCGCCTCGCCGTCGGCACCCGCACCCGCGAACTCCTGCCCACCCTGCCCGCCCCCACCTGGGACGACCCGATCGACCCCACCCGCCTCCTCATCGCCCACGCCTTCCCCAACCCCACCGACGGCCAGCACCGCGTCGCCACCTACTGGCAAAACCGCACCCGCCGCTACCTCCTCACCACCTCCATCACCACCCACAACTACCAACACCTCGGCGAAGCCAACGCCATCAAAAGCCTCGTCAAGCGCATCGAGACCGTTTCGCAACCCGGCTGAACCAGGCGAAAATGCCCAAAACATAGCCCGATCCGAAGTTGCGAGACGGCCGCCTAATGCGACATTTCGCAACTGCTTGTCGGATAGTGTCTCCCCCTCTCCTCGCGGGAGAGGGGTGCCGCCCGCAGGCGGCGGGGTGAGGTCCGTCACCCCACTGACTACTGACTACTGGCTACTGACTACTCGTCCCCTCACGACTCACGACTCACGACTCACCCGCCACGCTAGCCACCACCCCGCCCCTGTGGCATACTCGCAGGTACGCCCACTCACCGCCGCCCCCAACCCGGCGATGATTGCCACCGAGGAGGAACACCGTGAGCGCTACCCGCCCCAACATCATCTTCATCATGTCGGACGACCACGCGGCCCACGCCATCGGGGCCTACGGCAGCCGCATCAACGCCACTCCCCACCTCGATCGCCTCGCGACCGGCGGGATGCGCCTCGACAATTGCTTCTGCACCAACGCCATCTGCGCCCCGAGCCGCGCCTCCATCCTCACCGGCACCCACACCCACATCACCGGCGTCACCACGCTCGGGTCCAAACTGGACGGTCGGCAGGAGACCTTTCCCAAGCTCCTCCAGGCGGCGGGCTACCAGACCGCGATCGTCGGCAAGTGGCACCTGGGGCACGGCGGCGTCAACGACCCGACCGGTTTCGACTACTGGAACGTCCTCCCCGGCCAGGGTCTCTACCGCAACCCCGAGTTCATCGAGGGGGGCACGGGGAGCGACGGGGGCGTCTACAAGACCCACGACGGCTACGTGACCGACATCATCACCGACCTCGCGCTCGACTGGTTGGGGCAGCGCGACCAGGATCGCCCCTTCTGCCTCCTGGTCCACCACAAGGCGCCGCACCGCCCCTGGGAGCCCGACGCCCGCTACGCCGACCTCTACGAAGAGATCGACATCCCCGAGCCCTCAACCTTCGACGACGACTATCGCAACCGGGCACAGGCGGCGGCGGCAGCCCGGATGCGCATCGATCGCGACCTGACCGCGACCGATCTCAAACGTCCGGTGCCCGAAGGGCTGACACCAGAAGCCGAGAAACGCTGGAAGTATCAGCGCTACATCAAAGACTATCTGCGCTGCGTCGCGGCCATCGACGACAACGTCGGGCGACTGCTCGACTACCTGGACACGAACGACCTCACCGACGACACCATCGTCATCTACACCTCCGACCAAGGCTTCTTCCTCGGCGACCACGGCTGGTACGACAAGCGCTTCATGTACGAGGAATCGCTGCGGATGCCCTTCCTCATCCGCTACCCGCGCGCAATCACCCCCGGCACCACCAACGCCGACATCGTCACCAACCTCGACTTCGCGCCGACCTTCCTCGACTTCGCCGGGCTCCCCATCCCCACCGCGTTCCAGGGCGCGAGCCTGCGCCCGCTCCTCGGCGGCGCAACCCCGTCAGACTGGCAGACCGCGCTCTATTACCGCTACTGGATGCACCTCGCCGATCACTACGTCTACGCCCACTACGGCATCAGGACGCAGCGCTACAAGCTGATCTACTACTACGCCGACGCGCTCGGCCAACCGGCAACCATCGACGATCCGAAGGAACCCGAGTGGGAACTCTTCGACCTCGAACACGATCCCTACGAGTTGCACAGCGTCTTCCACGACCCCGCCTACGCCGCCACCGTCGCCAACCTGCGCACCGAATTACGCCGCCTCCAGCTGCAATCCGGCGACCACCCTCACCCCTCAGAAGGCGAGCCACCAGCTGCAACCTGATCGCCACCGACCCACAAACCTTCGAACCTTCGAACCTTCAAACCGTACCCCAAACCTTGAACTCCCCCCCCGCTCGGCTATACTTGCCCCCGTGGCAATGTCCCGCGAAGTGATCGGAGTCCCGCGCAACCATGGCGATGCTTGAGCCATCCCAGCGAAGCACCTGGCGCAACGCCGACCCGGCGATGCTGATCATCACCCTGCTGCTCGTCGGCTTCGGCGTGGTGACGATCTTCACCGCCAGCGACCACTCGATCTCCCTCGCCGATCCGGCGGCGAAGCAGGCCCTCTTCGCGATCATCGGCCTGGTCGCGATGACCTTCCTGGCCGCGCTCGATTACCGCTTCTGGCGCGTCCTGATCGCCCCGGTTTACCTCGGGGCGCTGGGGCTGCTCGTGCTCGTGCTCCAGTTCGGTGCCGTCTGGGGCGGCGCGCAGCGCTGGTTCGACCTGAAGGTGATGTCCTTCCAGCCCTCCGAGACGGCGAAACTCGCCACCATCGTCGCCCTGGCCGCCTTCGTCTCGATGCGCGGCGTCCACATGCGCGGCCCCTTCTCCTTCGCCGCAACCGGCCTGATCGCGGCCGTCCCGGCGGTGCTCGTCTTCATCGAGCCCGACCTCGGCACCGCGCTGATCTTCATCGCGATCTGGCTCGGCGTTGCCGTCGTGTCACGCACGCGCGGCCTCTACCTGATCGGCTGCGCCATCGCGGCGGTGCCAGTCACCCTCTACTTCTGGAACAACGTCTTCCACGAATACCAGCGCGACCGCCTCCGCATCTTCCTCCACCCCGAGCGCGACGACACCGGGCAAGGCTTTAATATCATCCAGGCCAAGATCACCATCGGCCAGGCCGGCCTGGTCGGCCACCGCTTCTCCGAAACGGCGCAGATCAATCAGTACCAGCGCCTCGTCGTCTCCGAGTCCGACTTCGCCTTCGCCCACGCCATCGGCAACTTCGGCTTCATCGGCGCGCTGGCCCTCTTCGCGCTCTACCTGCTCCTGATCTGGCGCTACCTGCGCGTCGCCCACCTCGCGCGCGACGAATTCGGGCAACTGATCGCGGTCGGCGCGGCGGCGATGCTCTTCTTCCAGGCCTTCATCAACATCGGGATGAACGTCAACATCCTCCCCCCCGTCGGCATCCCGCTCCCCTTCATCAGCGCCGGTGGCGTCTCGCTGGTCACGCTCCTGGCGCTCCAGGGTATCCTGCAGAGCGTGCTGATGCATCGGCAACGACTGGCCTTCGGCTCAGGGTGATGGCGCGCACCACGCGCGACGAGCACGCCGACCTCCCCAAACCGGCCGCCGCCACGCCGCCGACCGGACCACGGCGTTCGCGCTGGCGGCTTGTTCTCACCCTCCCCGCCCTCCTGCTCGCCCTGCTCGGCGTCGCCGGGCTGATCCCCACGATCCGCTCGGCCCCGCCGCCCCCCTCCGCGCACGAGCCGAACCGCTACCCCTCCGGCACCGGTGCCGCCAACCGGCTGGTCATCATCCTGGCCCCGCAACTCGGCGAGCGCGAGATCCCCCTGCTCCGCGCGGCCCTGCTCCCCGCAGCCCCCGACGCCGGCGCGCAGTTCGCGATCGACCGGCCCGGCTTCTCCTCGTTCGACGATATCTCGCTCGTGCTGCTGGCCGGCAACGGGCCGAACGGCGTCACCCCGCCCGCGCCCGCCGATCAGCCGCCCGACACGCTCGTCCGCAGCGCGACCGGCAAGGGACGCCGCGCCGTGCTGCTTGGCCCCGCCGACTGGCGCGCACTCTTCGGGTTCAGCGATCCCGCCCCCAGCGGCTCCAGCTCCCCCACGCCCGCCACCGAAACCCTGCTCAACGGCGTCGGCGAGGCCCTGGTCGCGGGCGACGCCCCGCTGATCATCGTCATGGCGCGCGATCTCAACGCGCGCGACCTGCGCGAAGAACCGGGCAATCTGCGCGCGCTCCTGGCGCAACTCGGGGCGCAACTCGGCCCGAGCGACGCCCTGCTCCTGGTGGGCGGCGGCGGGACCATCGGCGAATCGCTCCACCTCTCGCTCGGTGGGGCCGGAATCAAACAGACCCTGCTCCGCACGATGGCGCTAAACGACATCGCGCCAACCTGCGCGGTGCTGCTCGGCCTCCCCTATCCATCCGAAGTGCGCGGGCGCATCTCCTGGAGCGTGCTGGTCGCCGACGAGCGCCGCAAGGCCATCGCCACCTCCGGCCTGGCCCGGCAACGGACCTGGCTGGCGATCAGCGCCGTCCCCTTCGGCGCGCAGTACCCCGCCTCGCTGCGCGTCCTGGCCAGCCAGCTCGCCGAGGCCGACGCCGAGATCGCCCAGAGCCGCTACGACTACGGCTACCAACTCTCCTCCAGCAACCTCGACCAGGCCGACCGCCAGCTGGTGGCCCTGGCCGGGGTCGCCCCGCTCCCCACACCCCGCCGCGCCGCCTGGGGACTCGTCATCCCCTGCCTCGTCGCCGCCCTTTTGGCGATCGGCGCGGTCGCCCTGGTCCGCGCCTGGGGCACGCTCGGTGCCGCCGCCGCCGGGGCCACCACCGCCCTCATCCTCTGGAGCGCCCTCGCCATCTTCCTGCAGCGCGCCATCGTCCCCAACCTGCTCACCGTCGTCGCCCTCACCGCCGCCCACACCCTCTGCGGCGGCCTCGTCAGCGCCTGGCTCGCTCGCCGCTGGAGCCGCCCGCGCCCCAGGCTCGCCATCGACCTCCTTGTCCTCCTCGCCGCCTTCCCCGCCGCCATCTGCGCCTACCGCTACGGCCTCCCCTGGCGCCTGCGCCTGGAAGAATCCGCCCCCCTCTTCCTCTGGCGCTCCGCCCTCCTCGCCCCCCTCGGCCTCCTCCTCACCGGCTACCTCGCCCTCTGGTTCCTCCAACGCCGTGCAGCAACGGCGACCACCCCTACCCATCAGGAAGCCATCTAGCCTCCAGTGGTCTGCCAGTCGCCATGCGTTAGATAGCAGCGACCAAGCTTGATGCACGCCGCACTACTACATCGGCCAGTCTGTCGGAAGTGCGCGGAACTATGGTTCAGCGACGAAGCCGACCACCACAGGCTTTTCCAACTCGGACGCCACGCGGCTCGGGGTGGTGGCCCGATATCCCGCCGGAACCTCGGCGTAGACCTCAAATGCCGCTGCTGGACAACCTGGGAGCCAAGCCGAGAGCCCTGCCACACCGTCTGCTCTGGTCACAGCGCTCGCCGCCCTGCGCTGGAAGACACTCTTGATATTCTCAAGTACGAAGGTGACGCCGCCCAGCGGTGGCTCATCGGACTCGCGGATACCATCGGCGTCCAAGTCAATCCATGCTTGGACGGGGACCTGCCAGATGCAATCCACCGCCATCGATGGCCGACTCGTCGCCTTTGGCGTCACACTCGGGGTAGGCGACTCAGATCCGCACCCCAGCAACACTAGCAACGTAGTCATCGCCAGGAACGGCCAGCCTCTGCCCACGTTGCCCCCCACAGCTGATAACCTGCACCACCGCCCAGAAGATAACGCGGCACACGCCATCAGGAAGCCCCAGAGACGGCACCGCTAGTCATAAAAAAGGCCCCCCCTCTCCTCGCGGGAGAGGGGGCCGGGGGGTGAGGTCGCTCCACGAACGCATGAACGCACTGACCCACGCCCCCGTCACGCCAGCAGATCGTACGCCAGCGTCACCAGCATCTTCGTCGACAGAATCAGGGACTCGATATCCGCCGACTCATTGATATTGTGCGCCCCACCCTTCGTCGGGTCGGCGCTCGGGTGACTCGGCAGGAAGCCGTAGATCACCGGGCAGAGGTGCCGGATCAACCGCGAATCGGTGAACCCCACCGTCAGATTCGGCACGAACGCCAGCTTCTCATTGTCCAGCGCCGCCATCGTCGCCTCCTGCACCGCAGTCGCGAACGGCGCACCCGCCCCCTCATAGGGCGACGCGCTCGGCACCGCCGTGTAATTGATCTGGAAGCTCACCCCCTCCAGCCCATCGAGGATCCGGCTGAGTTGGTCGTGGACGTAATTCACATCCTGGTGCGGCAGCGTGCGCACATCGCACTTAATCGTCGCGCTCTCGGCCACACTATTCGACTTCACCCCGGCACTGATCATCGACGCCACCAGCGTCATCCGCGTCAGCGCCTTCAACCCCGAACCCCAGTTCGGATTCTGCTTATCCAGCTCGGCCGCAATCCGGTCCACATTCTCGGCCGTGATCTTCTCCTCCACACCATACAGATCGGCGATCGGATCGATCAGCGCCGGGTCAACGTGGATCTCCGGCTGATACGCCGCGATCCGGCTGATCACCGCCTGCGACTTGTAGATCGCATTGTCCGCGCGCCACGGCTGCGACGCGTGATACCCACGCCCCTTCACCGTGATCACGATCTCCAGCCGCCCCTTCTCCCCCGTGCTGACCAGATAGGCCATCCGACCATCCGGCGCGTGTACCAGCGCCCCGCCCCCCTCATTAATCCCAAAGTCCGCCTTCAGCAGATCCCCGTGGTGCTTCGCCAGCCACTCAAATCCGTAGACACCGCCCGTCTCCTCGTCGGCCCCCGCCGCGAAGATCAGATCCCCCTTCAACTGCACCCCGGCGCGCTTCAGCAGAATCATCGCCATCGCCTCGGCGGCGACGGTATTCTTCATGTCATTCGCCCCGCGCCCGTAGATCCGCCCCTCGTGAATCTCCGCCCCAAACGGCGGATGCGTCCACGCCGCCTCATCCTCAACCGGCACCACATCGGTATGCGACAGATAGAGCAAACGCGGCGACCCCGCGCTCCCGCGCATCGTCGCGATGTAATTCCCCCGATTCGGCGCAGAGAGGAAAATATCCCCGTCAATCCCATCGGCCGCCAGCTTATCCCGCAGCAACTCCGCCGCCGGCAACTCATCCCCGGTCGGCATAATCCCGGTGCTCACCGTCGGAATCCGCACCAGCGCCTGGCACAGCTCAATGATCTCCTGCCGCGCCGCCTCCACCGAAGCCAGCAACTCATCCCGCGTCGCCATCCAACCCTCCCTATCAATCAATCAAGCGAACCAACCTCACCCGAACCCCAATTGGCCGCTATCCTATCACGCAGCCCCCCCTCCCGGCTGCCACCTAATCCCCCACCACTCCCCGTCTGCCACCACCCCCAAATCCCGATTTCATCCGGCGCACCTCGTCGCCCGGAGCACACATCTCCGGGCGATCTGCGCACGTCACCACCCGCACCGCCACACACCACCCGCTTCCCCCAGGATCCCCACCCTCTCCTCATCAGGGGAGGGTCGCCGCCGCAGCGGCGGGGAGGGGTGAGAACCGTCGCACGCCACCGCGCTAAATCATTGCCCACAATCGTCGGTTCGTGTTCTCCTCTCCCAATCGGTGGGAGAGGGTGCCGCCCGCAGGCGGCGGGGTGAGGGCCGTCCCCTCTTACGACGTACGACTTACGACTTACGACTCCGCAATCAAGTATCATCCCCCCACGTCAGCAGCGCTGACACCGACTCCCATCCCCCGGCCACCGGGACGTAAGCGAGGTGCCCCCATGTTGGTCCATACCCGCATCAGCAATCGACCGAACGGCACCAACCGAGCATAGAGCAGGCCGGGCCATCACATCGCCCCCTGCTCGGACGCAACCGCATGGGGGAGACATGCTCCAGAAACCACCAATCGCCGACGAGGCGTTGGCAGCATCCGTGCGCGCCAGCTACGGCGTCACCGTCGCGCACCTCGAATTCCTCCCGCTCGGCGAAGACAACGACGCCGGGGTCTACCGGGTCACCGCCGCCGACGGCCCGACCTACTTCCTGAAAGTCCGGCGCGGCACCCTCTACCCACCCAGCGTCACCGTCCCGCGCGCCCTGCGCGAAGCGGGCATGAGCGAAGTCGTCGCCCCCCTCCCGACCATCACCCCCGAGCCGTGGGGTACGGTCGGCGAGTTCGCCGTGCTGCTCTACCCCTTCGTCGAAGGCAAGAGCGGCTGGGAGCCAACCTGACGCCCGCGCAATGGGGCGAATACGGCGCGATCTTCGGGCGACTCCACGCCACCCAGTGCCACCAGCAATCGCGCAAACCCTGCCGCGCGACCTTCTCCTCGGCACGCCCGCGCCGCTCGTGGAAGCCCTGCTGTGGCGAACCGAGCGCGGCGCGCCCCACCCGGGCCGCGCCCGCCAACCCATCACACATCGATAGGAGCAACCACCGTGGCAGAGAAGCTCTACCGCGCCGCTATCAGCCCGCCCACCTCCCCCGTTCCCACGCCGAACGCCTGGGGGCGCGCGGCCGGAACACTGCCCCCGCACGGCGAGGCAATGGGCACCATCCCCACCGCCCATCCGGTCTCCGCGCGTGCCGCCCTCGCCGCCCGGCTCGCGATCACCTCGGGCACGCTCTTCGTCCTGATACTCCTGAGCCTGCACCTCCTCGAACCCGAATTCGACCCGACCTGGCGTTTCATCAGCGAATACGCACTGGGCACGTTCGGCTGGCTGATGCGCCTGGCATTCCTCATGCTCGCCGCGAGCCTCATCGGCACCGGCGTGGCAGTGTACGCCCACCTCCGCAGCGTCATCGGCTACATCGGCCTCTTCGGCCTCGGCCTCGCCGCCATCGGCCTCACCATCGCGGCGATCTTCATCACCGATCCGATTACGACGAGCCAGGAAGCCGCGACCACCAGCGGGAAGTTGCACGCCCTGGGTGCCTCGCTCGACTACACCCCCGTCGCCACCCTCCTGCTCAGCATCGCGCTGGCCCGCAACCCGGCCTGGCGCCCCCTCCGCAAATGGCTCTTCCTCACCTCCGGCATCACCCTCGCCATCATGGCAGCCTTCTTCCTGCTGCTCCCGCGCGACGGCCAGTTCGGCCCCGGCGTCTATCTCGGCCTCTGCGGACGCGCCCAGCTGATCTCCTACCTCGGCTGGATCGCACCGGTCGGACTCCACGTCATCCGGCTGCACAAGCGATCAGCGTAGCCCGAGAACACGCACCACCTCGACAGCACCATGCGGGGCCGGGGCAATCTTGCCCCGGCCCCACCTCGACGCAGCGCCCTCCCAGCCCCCCCGCCGCCCAGCCACACAGCCCCGCACCCACCACCGCGTTAGAGTCCCCCCAGCATTGGGGGGATGGAGGGGGGCCTCCCCAATGTGGCATGATTTCCCCTCCTCGACGGGTCCGTAGAGATAGCGGCACCAGGCATCCCCCACCAAGGAGGCCCACCATGGCTCACGCCCAACTCTCCGCTCTCTTCTCCTTCTCTCTTCTCTCCACTCTCCTCACGCTCCTCTCTCCGTCCTTGGCGTCCTTGGCGTCTTGGCGGTTCACCCATCCTTTCTTTCCACGCTCTTCTCTCCACTCGCCACGCCACGCCCCCGGAGCAGCAGAAGAAAAAATCAAAAATGCAAAAACAAACCTACTTTCCCCGCGTAACTCGCTTACACGCAATCCACGTACACACGGACGCACTGACGCACGGCCCCGCCCCACCCTGTACGGACAGATCGTGTCGCCCAAGACGACGAACGATAGCACAGGGTACAAAAGTACCAATTTGTCACGCCAGGGACTTGACGCCACGCCGATTCTGGGTATGATGTGCGCAATGCCACGTACGTATGAACCCTTGCTGAGTTGAAGTGCATCGCGATCATCGCAGCGGCTTCGGCCGCGAGGGTTCTTTTTGTCGTGTAGGGAGGTACGGATCGCCTTGTTAGCCAAACGGGCACCGCACCACACAACCTCGACTCTCCTCCCTGCCACTCGCCCGCTGGTTGCCAGTCAGCCTGACGGGGGGACACGGAGTACATGCTAGCGGTGAGTCGATCGGCGCGTGGGCGCCTCCTGACGATGCTCTGCTGCGCGACCCTCTGCGCCGGGGCATTCGGCTTCCTCGCCCCCTCGCACGCCTCCGCCGACATCGTCGTCGGTGGCACCGCCGTCGTGATCACCACCGAAGGCGACAGCCTCAGCGTCCGCAGCGGAGCTGGTCGGCAGCACCCGATCGTCGGCTATCTCCCCCAGGGCACCACCGTCGCCATCACCGGCGGCCCGGCCACGAGCGGCGACGGCATCGTCTGGTTCCAGATCCGCTGGCGCTCCCTCTCCGGCTGGTCCTCGGCCGAGTGGCTCGGCGAACCGGGTAAAGTCACCGCCGCCACCGACCCGCAGCCCTCCACACCGCCCGCCCCGGCGGCAGCGCCCGTCACCGCACCGCCCGCCACCGACCCGGTCCCCGCCACCGGCCCCGGCCCCAAGATCACCGGCACCGGCGGCGTCGGTGCCCGGCTCCGCGCCGCCCCGAGCCTGAAAGCCGACATCCTCCTGATCATCCCCGAAGGTGCCACGGTCGAATTGACCGGCACCCCGCAGAGCGCCGAGGGCTACGAGTGGATGCCGGTGCGCTTCACCGGGCAGAGCGGCTGGGTGGCGAGCAGCCTCCTCTCCGCCAGCGCCGTCCCCGTTCCCGCGCCCGCGCCCGCCCCGGCAGCAGCCCCCGTCGCCACGCCGCCACCCGCCGCTGCACCGCCCGCCGTCCCGGCAGGCGGCATTAACCCCGGCGAGCGCGGCCAGGTGGTCGACACCGAGGGCATGCCGCTCCGCATCCGCCACTGGCCGGGCCTCGACGCCCCGATCACCGGCACGATCCCCGCCGGGGCGGTGGTGCAGGTCATCGGCGTCGCGCAGGCCGATAACACCGGCGCCCCCTGGTACCCCATCGACTACCTCGGCTCGCAGGGTTGGGTACTCGGCGAGCACCTGGCGCGTACCGACGCCCCCGTCGCCGCCGCGCCGCCCACGCCCGCCCCAACCCCGAAGCCGACACCGGCACCGACGCCCCCGCCAGCCGCCCCGGCCCCCCAGTCGGCTCCCGTCGCCGCGCCCGCCACCGCCGATCGCGGCCAGGCGATCGTGCAGTCGGCGCTGCGCTACATCGGCGCACCCTACGTCTACGGCGGCACCACCCCGGCCGGGTGGGACTGCTCGGGCTACGTGATGTACGTCTACAAGGAAGCCGCCGGGATCAGCCTGCCGCGCTCGGCCGATCAGCAGTATCGGGTCGGCGCAGTCATCCCGGCCGACCAGGTGCGCGCGGGCGACATCGTCTTCTTCGCCGACACCTTCGGCCCCGGCATCACCCACGACGGCATCGCGCTCGGCGATGGCCGCTTCGCCCATGCCCGCAGCGAAGGCTACGGGACCGTCATCAGCAGCCTCTCCGACCCCTACTGGTCGGCCCACTACGCCGGAGCCCGCCGGCCCTGATCCGCCACGAGCGATGAGCAACGAGCGAAGCGCGGTGGGCAGTTGCCCACCGCGCTTCGCTCGTTCGATTGCCTACGGGCGATTACGAGGCATCCGGCGCGGGCACCCCAGGCTGCTGTTCGGCAGCGGGCGGCAGGGCGGCGGGCGCGGCGAGGTCGGCGGTTCCCAGTCGCCGGGCGCGGATGAGGGAGGCGGCGATGGCGATGCCGAGGATGAGGACGATGACCAGGAGCGAGATCGCGGTCGGGAGCTTGTACCACTCGCTCGCCAGCATCTTCAGGCCGACGAAGGTCAGGACGGCCGAGAGGCCGAGCTTCAGGTAGTGGAATTGGTTCACGGCCCCGGCCAGGATGAAGTAGAGCGAGCGCAAGCCGAGGATGGCGAAGACGTTCGAGGTGAAGACGATGAACGGGTCCTGGGTGACGGCGAAGATGGCCGGGATCGAGTCGACCGCGAAGATCAGGTCGGTGCTCTCGACCATCAGCAGCACCAGGAAGAGGGGTGTCGCCATCAGGACGCCCGCCTGGCGCACGAAGAAGTGCTCGCCCTGGTAGTCCCGCGTGACGCGGAAGAAGCGGCGGAAGAGGCGGATGAGCGGATTCTGCTCGGGGTGGATCTCCGAGTTGTCGTGGAAGGCCATGCGGATGCCGGTGAAGACGAGGAAGGCCCCGAAGATGTAGATGATCCAGTGGAACTGCTTGATCAGCGCCGCGCCCGCCGCGATCATCACGCCGCGCATGACGAGCGCGCCGATGATGCCCCAGAAGAGGACGCGGTGCTGGTAGGCTGCCGGGACGGCGAAGTAGGTGAAGATCAGCACGAAGACGAAGATGTTGTCCATGCTCAGGGAGTATTCGATCACGTAGCCGGCGGCGAAGGCGAGCGCCTGCTCGCTGCCGTTGCGCAGCCAGAGGCCGATGCCGAAGAGCGTGGCGAGGCTGATCCAGACGACGGTCCAGATGCCCGCTTCCTTGATCGAGACAGTGTGGGTTTTGCGATGGAAGACGCCGAGGTCGATGGCGAGCATCGCCAGGATGAAGAGGACGAAGCCTCCCCAGACGAGCAGGGTTTCGACGGACATTGCCCAGCCTCCAGTTCATGCCGGGCCGCGGGGCAAAGAAAAACGCGAGCCCCCACGGCACAATGAAGTGACGTGGTGGTCTCGCCGTCCGTGGCTGCGCACGTTCCCGAGCGACCGGGGGCTGGTGGCCCCGTACTGACGATCGCGCGGCCCGCGTGGGGATCACGCGGGTGGCTACTCCCCTACCGACTGGCAGCGTAGCACGCGAGCGAAGCGCCGATCAAGGGTTGCGGGGGGCTATGGCAAGAATCGGGAAGTTTGCCCCGGTGGCGGCGGGAAGGTCTTCCCGCCGCCACCGGGAGGGAAGGGCTACGGACGCTCGACGGCGACCATGCCGGAGTCCAGCTGCCCGCGCTCGGTGACGAGGGCGGAGCGGCGGACTTTGCCCGCCTCCGAACGGAGGAAGGAGTCGGCGAACTCGTAGGTCTTGGGGACCTTGTAGGCGGCGAGGCGTTCGCGGCAGTAGGCGTCGAGGTCGGCCACGGCGGGCGGGTCGGCGGGATCGGCGGGTTGCACGATCGCGTGGACGCGCTTGCCCCACTCGACGTCGGGGACGCCGATGACGACGACATCGCCGATGGCGGGGTGGCCGCTGAGGACGGCCTCCACCTCGGCCGGGTAGACGTTGGCACCGCCGGTGATGATCAAGTCCACCCGGCGGTCGGCGAGGAAGAGGTAGCACTCGTCGTCGAGCCAACCGAGGTCGCCCATGGTGTGAAGCCGTCGGGGGTGGACCTGGCGGGGGCGAGCCGATGTATTCGTGGGTCGGGGCGAGGGGCCTTTCAGGCGCAGGAAGATCTCGCCGACCTGCCCGGTCGGGAGGTCGTTGCCCTCGGCGTCGAGGATGCGGACGTCGGAGAAGGTGGTCCGCCCGACGCTGCCGGGGTGGGCCAGCCACTCATCGCCCCGGATGGCGGTGGCACCGATGCCCTCGGTCATCGAGCAGAGCCGTAAATTTCTCGGGGCCGATGCGAGGTCGAACCAGGCGCGCTTGAGCCAGGGTGGGCAGGGGCGGCGGTGCTGGCGATGCCCCGGAGGCTGGAAAAGTCGTGCTCGCGGACATCCGGGAGGTTGGCGATGCGCTGCATGGCGGTGGAGGCGCAGAAGATCCACTCGATGCGGTGCCGCTCGATCAGGTCCACGGCGTGGGCGGCGTCGAAGCGGTCCATGATGACCAGGGTGTGGCCGTAGAAGAGGCCGAGGTAGGCCCCGTTCCAGGAGGTGGCGTGGTAGAGGGGGCCGATGACGAGCTGGACCTGATTGGCCCCGGAGCCGAGGGCGGTCAGGAGGAGCGCGACGTTCGCCGGGTCGCCTTCCTGCCGGCCGGGGGTGACGATGATCTTGGGGCGGCCGGTGGAGCCGCCGGAGGCGAGGGCGCGGCCGGGTTCGGAGACGTTGTCGGGGAGGGAATCGGCGGGGTTCTCGGCGGCGCGGGCGAGGTCGGCGGGGGGGAGGCTGGGATAGGCGAGGCCGGACCAGTCGGAGATGACGAGCGCGGGGTTGGCGAGGTCGAGGATGGCGTCTCGCTCGTAGGGGGGCAGGGCGGCGCGGAGGGTGAGGACCATCGCGCCGAGCTTCCAGAGGGCGAAGCTGATCGCGACGTGCTCGGGGCTGTTGGGGAAGCCGATGACGACGGTATCGCGCTCGCCGATGCCCCGGTCGGCGAGCAGGCGCGCGACCTGGTTGGCCTGGCGCTCCAGCTCGGCCCAGGTGGTGCGGCGCTCTGCGCCGTGGAGTGGGGCGAAGATGAGCGCGGTGGCGTCGGGGCGCTCGGCGGCGAGTTGGGTGAGGCGGCGACCGTAGGAGACCGGCTGCGGGGTGGGTGCGGTGGTTGCGGACATCGGCATCCTCCCTCAATGGCGCGGTTTGTGGGGCGGTCTGGCGTGCGGGGGATAGTAGCACGGCCGGGGCGGGGGTGTGGGGCGTGAGGGCGTGAGAGCGTGAGGGCGTGAGGGCGTTCGTGTGTAAGTGCGACTGTGTGTAAATGGATTACATGTAAGCGGAGTGGCGCGCTTACGCGGGGGAAAGTAGGTTTGTTTTGCGGTTTTTAACCTTCTCCTTCTCCGGGCGCGGGTGGGGCGAGGCGCAAAGCGAAAAAGACGGATGCTTCGCTGCGCTCAGCATGACAGGGGGGCGGGGGGCGGCGTAGGGGTGAGGGTGTGGCTGGCGAAGGCAAGGCCCCCCTACATCCCCCCAATCCTGGGGGGACTTTGACGTGTGGCGAGCGAAGATGGTGATGCTCATGGTAGGGCCTCCTTGGTGGTGTGGGTAGGGCGCGTCGTGGCGAACGGGTATGAGCGCCGGGTTGTCTGGGCGGCGAGAAGATGGCCGCTATCTCTACGGACCCATCGAGGGGGGCGGATCATGCCACAGTGGGGGAAATTGGGTGGTGAGGGGAGACCTGAGGGGTGTTAGCAGTCGAATACTGACCAGCAGATGGCGTTGCGCAGGTGCTGGTCGTCGAGGACGAGGGCGCGGATGGCTGCGGGGAGCTGGTCGCGCTGCCACTGGCACTCGCGGTGCCCCGCGTCCTTGCCCGACCCTGCTGGTGCGGCGGCGCGGGCGGCTTTGATGGCGTAGGCGGCGGCTCCGAGTTCGTGCGCGGCGACGTGGGCGACCAGCGCGGCCTGGGCGGCGGCGTAGGCGGCGTGTCGCGCGGCCCCGCGCAGGTCGCGCGCGGCGGCGTTCGCGTGGCCGCCCGCCGTGCGGGACTGGGTCATGGAGATCTCGCCGCGCGCCCAGGCGCGGGCTTGCTCGATCGCATGGCGCGGTCGCGGGTCGTCCGGCCGAACCGCCGCGAAGAGGAGCAGGACGTGTTCGGCGCACGCCGCCGCCCAGAGGGCGAGGAGGTGGTGATCGGCGTCGGTGAGGGTGCCGCCGCGACGGATGGTGATGAAGCGCGGGTCGCGTTCTTTGGGGAGGATCATCGTCGGTACCCTTTCTGTTGCCATCTGCCCAACGGATTGCGGCTATTTCTGGCGGGAGGGCGTTTCGGCAAGTGTGGCCGCTGCGATCTTGCGACGTCTATTGGCCTTGACGAACCTCATCCCGCCGCCTGCGGGCGGCACCGCACCCTCCCTACGGAGGGTACCCGCCCACCGATTGGGAGAGGGGAAGATTCCTATCCGGCAGGCATCGTATTAGTCCGGGAGGGGTGGGCCGCCACGGTTGTAGGTGGTGGTGTGGAGGAAGGCGAGGGCGTCGAAGTTGGTGAGGCTGGCGGGGGTGAGGGGGTAGTAACCGGGGTTCTTGCGGCTGCCGGTGCGGGTGGGGAGGGCGGTGATGGCGGAGGCGGGGAGGCGCTGGCCCTGGTGGGTGGGGAGGAAGAGGGCGGGGCCGGGCTGGGCGGTGAGCAGGGCTTCGAGGGTGCCGGGTTCGGGCTGGCCGATGCCGTTGTCGGGGGAGGTGCCGACGCCGGAGCCGATGGCGGCGTAGCGCGGGCCGAGGAGGGTCGCGAGGTGCGCGCCTGCGGGCCACCAGACGAGGTGCTGGGGGCCGAGTTGCCACTCGATGGGTTGCGTGCGCTGGAGGTGCTGGTTGTGGGCGAAGGCGAGGACGCGGCCCCGGCCGCGCTCGCGGGCGACGGTGAAGGCGAGGTTGTCGGCCATGATCGCGTCGCGGATGCCGAGGAGGGTGGAGAGGCGGTCGTCGGAGGCGCGGGCGAGCCCGGCGTGGTAGGTGAGGAAGAGCCGGGCGATCGAGGCGTAGTGCAGGGCTTCCAAGAAGCGATCCGCGCCGCCCCTGGCGATCAGTTCGGGGCGGCGCAGCTGCAATGCGGTGATCAGTTCTTCGGTTTCGAGGCGGAGGGCGTTGGCGGCGTCCGACAGGCCGATGCCTGCGCTGGGGTCCATGAGGGCGGCGGGGTTTTCCCAGGCGGCGTCGGGGCCGAGGAGCGTTTCGATGCGCTCGCGCCGCTGGTGGGCGCGGGGATCGGCGAGCGAGGCGAGGTAGTCGAGGGGAAAGAGGAGGAGTTGGCGCGGGCTGTCGGTGCTGTAGGACTCGGAGGGGCTATCGACGCCGTAGAAGTGGAGCCTGGTCGGGTGCGCGGGGTCGGCGTTGTAGGCGCGCATCCACTCGATCAGTTCGCGGTTGGCGTCGAGTCGGCCGAAGTTGTGGCTGAAGCCGGTTTCCTGAATCTCCGCGAAGGTCGCCGGGCCGCGACCGAGCACGTAGTCGTTGGCGATGCGGCCACGGGGGAAGCTGCTTTCGATGGCGATGGCGCTGTAGCCGTGGGCTTCCGCGAGGCGCTGGAAGAGGCGATTGCGGAGGATGAGGGTTTCTTCGCTGCCGTGGAGGGCTTCGCCGAAGCCGAGGAGCTCCACCCGGTCGCCGAGCGAGGTCAGCAGCCTGGCGACGGCGGCATCGAATGCGCCCGACTCATCGATCGAGAAGGACTGCGCTTCGCGCGCGATCCATTCATTGAGCGTCGCGTACAGTGGCATGGGACCAGGCATCTGCACTCCCTTCCTTGGTCTGCCGGGTTTGACCTCCGCTACAATCCATTGTAGGACTCCGATGCAACTGTTGAGGGTTGGAAGGAGTATTACGGCTCTGTCGCTAGCAATCTGCCAGGAAGCTACTCGAAAAGCCGCCCTCCATATAGTGAGAGTTTGAGATGAAGGAGAAGATCTATTTGCGCACGAGCGATCTCGCCCGGGCAACCGAGATCAGCGTGCAGCAGGTGCGCAATTACGAGGCGGGCGGGTTCCTCCCGGCGGTCGAGCGCAGCCCGAGCGGGTACCGTCGCTATACCCGGCGGCATCTCGTGGCGCTCCAGGCGACGCGGCAAATGATCGGTGGATATGGCTGGCAGCGGACACAGGAGATCATGCAGGCGGCCAATCAGGGCAGGCTGGCCGAGGCGCTGGCGGCGATCGATGGGCAGCACGCCGAGATCGATCGGGCGCGACAGCAGCTGGAGCAGACGCTGGCGGCGCTCGGCGTCCTGGCGGCGCAGTTGCCCTCGATGGCCTCCTCGCGCGCGACCCAACAACTGCATGTCGGCGCGGCGGCGCGGCTCGTCGGTGTGCGCGTCTCGGCGGTGCGCTTCTGGGAGCAGCAGGGGTTGCTGCAGCCCGCCCGCGAGAGCGGCAGCCGGTATCGCGTCTATGGCGAGCGGCAATTGCGCCGCCTGCGCATCGTCGCGTTGCTCAGGCAGGCGAACTACGACTTCGCCGCGATTCGGACCACGCTGGACGAGCTTGAGGCGGGGCAGCCGCAGCGCGCGGTGGCGGCGGTCACGCAGCGGCGCGCTGAGCTGGCTGGGCTGAGTTGGCGGTGCCTGCAAGCGCTGGCCTCGTTTTATGCGTATGCCAGTGAGTTTTCGGACCTCGCCCCGCCAGGGGACCTCACCCCTGCCAGCGCCCGCGGGCGGCACCCCCTCCTCATACCGAAGCGTGGCGAGAATCCATGGTCGGTCTCGACGGGGGTCTCGGCGAGGGTCTGCAGCTTGGTCCGGCAGCGCGCCTTGACCTCCTCGGCCCGGGCCGCGAGGCTGGCGAAGAAGTGGCCGACTTTCTCCTGCACGGCCGCCTTGGTGCCCAGGCAGGTGTTCGCGGCTACCTCCTCGCGGACCCACGCCCAGATGGCCTCATCCGCGTTGAAGTCGGGGCTGTAGGCGGGCAAGCGGCAGACGCGCAGGTTCACGTCGGGCGTCGCCAGGTGGCCCGTACCGCCTCGCCGCCGTGGACGAGCTGTTGTCCCAGATAATGGTGAGCGGCCCGGCATGGTTGGCGCGCAGTTGCGCCAGGAACGCGGCGGTCGCGGCTGGTGCTTGGTGCCGGTCAGCTTCCATGTGCTCCACCTCGCCCGGTCTCCAGGCAGACCGCCGAGTAGCAGTTGGCCTTCTCGCCCCAGCGCGGGCAGGTCGAGTCGACCAGGGCGGGCTGCTCCTTGAGCACCCACTTGCCGTGGAGGTCCGCATCGGCGCGGAAGTGCGGCCTCGTCCACGAAGAAGAGCTTCGCCCTGTCGCCCGGGTTTCCACCAGCAACGCCGCGTACTGCTCGAGAAGGTGGCGCGCTGCTCCTCGTCGGCCTTCAGCAGCCGCTTCTTCGGGCGCTTGTAGGCGAAGCCCAGCCGGTGCAGGTAGCGCAGGCAGGTCGCGCGGCTGAGGCGGAGGGCCGCAGCGCCGCGATGAACTGGCGCACGACCTTCCAGTTCCAGTTCGCCAGGGCGATGCCCACCTCCGCCGGGCTGACTTGCACCGCCACCTTCAAGCCAGCCTGACCGCCGCGTCGAGGGCGGGGGAGCCACCGGTTTGCTCGAGCTGGGCGCGTGGCCGCCCTCGCAGAACGCCGTGAGCCACCCCCCGATGGTATGCGCATCACGGTCGAGGACCGCCGCCACCTTGCCCGCCGACCAGCCTTGCGCCAGCAGCCACAGGGGCGTGCCAACGCCTCCGCTCGCGCGGCGTCGGTGCTCGATACACCCAGTCGCGCATCTGCCCCAGATCCAGCCCCCACTGCGCCCGCCCCGCCTGGATGTCGCTCATGGCCCCCCCGCCCGACGGCAACCCCGGACAGCAAGCTTACACCATCCCCGCCCCTATGCGGGTTTCACCCGCGCTTCGGTATAGCAGGAGAGGGGGAGGGATAATCCGCCGGGTAAATGGGATGTCGAGAATCCGCGCGCGGCTCCGTCCCAGGGATACGAGTGGCGGCGATGGGCCGCGCGACGAAGGAGGGGTACCGGCATGGCGCTTCGGCGGATGGACAATGTGCTGATTGTGGTTGACGACCTGGAGGCGACCAAGGCGTTCTTTGTCGCGCTTGGGCTGGAGTTTGAGGGCGAGGTGACTGTCGAAGGCCCCGCAGTGGACCGTCTCATCGACCTGACCAACGTCCGAGCGACCCTCGTGTTCCTGCGCACGCCCGACGGTCACGGGCGGATCGAGTTGGACAAGTTCCACACGCCGGAGGCGATCAGGATCGGTCCCGCAAGCGTGCCGGTGAACGCGCTCGGGATCCGCCGCGTCATGTTCTCCGTGGACGATATCGACGCCGTCGTCGCGCGCCTGCGTGCCCACGGTGCGGAACTGGTCGGCGAGGTGGTGCAGTACGGGGAGACCGATCGGCTCTGCTACGTCCGTGGTCCCGAGGGGATCATCGTCGGGCTTGCCCAGCAAATTGGCTGATGGTCCGTCACGGCGGGATGTCGAGAATCCGCACGTGGCTCCGTCCCCGAAGTGAGCACGGCCACAGGGGGCCGTACTGCGCAGGCAGGTAGTAGTCCCAGGAGGAGAACAACGATGAGGAAGCTGTGGGTGAAGGCGTGGATGACGCTGGATGGTGTCTTCGACGCCGATACGATGGATCACTGGTGGCAGAACAGCAATAGCCCGGAGCGGATGCAGTACATCACGGAGCAGTACGCGCAGGGGGATGCGTACCTGCTGGGGCGCACCACCTATGAGATGCTGTGGCCGGGCTGGTCCACCCAGACGACCGGCGATGGACCCGGGCCGATCCTCAACCGGATGCACAAATATGTGGTCTCGACCACGCTCAAGGAAGCGCCCTGGAAGGAATCGACCATCATCTCCGAGAATGTGGTGGAAACGCTCGCCGAATTGAAGCGGCAGCCGGGCAAAGACATCATCATCGACGGCAGCGCGACCCTGGTGCAATCGCTGCAGGGGACGGACCTGATCGATGAGTACCGGTTCCTGGTCGAGCCCTTCGTAATGGGGCGGGGCAGGCGGTTCTTCCCGGACGGGATGGCACCGACGAAGCTGACGCTGGTCGAGAGCAAGGCGCTGCCTTCTGGAACGCTGGCCCTGGTCTACCGGCCGGCATGAGTGCGACAGTCTGGCAGCGGGGAGACCTCACCCCGCCGCTGCGGCGGCACCCCTCTCCCGCGAGGAGAGGGGAAGGTCCATCCGGCCAGTGATGCTAAATTGCAGCACTAAACTTCGCCAGGCAAGCACGGCGCTGTGCTATCATGCGCGCCGTTTTGGGTGGGATGATGAAAGGGGAGGGACGATGGCGACGGAGTCGGATGCGCTGGCGAAATTGACGCCCGAGGTGCGGGCGTTCCTGGCGGAGCGGCGGTTCGCGGTCGTCGCCTCGATCCGCGCCGATGGCCTGCCGCACCAGACGGTGATGTGGTACGAGCTGCGCGGCGATACGGTCCTGCTCAACGAGGGGGCGGCGCGGGCGCGCTCGAAGCATCTCCACCGCGATCCGCGCCTGTCGCTTTGCGTCGAGGCGGCTGATCGCTACGTCACCCTCAGTGGGCCGTGCGAGATGCAGTCGGCCGACCAGGAGGCCGCGCTGAACGACATCGTGGCGCTGGCGGTCCGCTACTCGGGCGAGGAGGAGGGCGAGAAGATGCGCGCCTTCTTCGAGCAGGAGATTCGCGAGACGATCATCATGCGGATCACGGGGGTGGATACGCGGTATTTCTGAGCAGGCGGGCGGGGGCGAGCGGGCGAGTCGGCGAAACGGCGAAACGGCGAGACGGCGAAACGGCGACCAGGCGAAAAGGCGACATCTAAGCCGGACGCCACCGCCCATCGAGCGGGTCACCCCGCCCCTATCAGCAGATGGAGATGGGGCAGGGAATGAGGCAAATCGCCCGTTCGTCCCCTCGCCGTTTCGCCGTCTCGCCGTCTCGCCGTCTCGCCGTTTCGCCGTAAGGAGGAGACGATGCCGAAGTACCTGCTGCTGAAGCACTACCGGGGGGCACCGGCGGCGGTCAATGACGTGCCGATGGAGCAGTGGACGCCGGAGGAGCTGTCGGCGCACGTGCAGTACATGCGGGACTTCGCGGCGCGGCTCGTGGAGACCGGCGAGTTTGTCGATCATCAGGCGCTCTCCCCGGAGGGTACGTTCGTCCGCTACGGCGGCGAGGGGCAGCCGCTTGTCACCGACGGTCCATTCGCGGAGACGAAGGAGTTGATCGCCGGGTGGATGATGATCGATGTCGAGAGCTACGCGCGGGCGATCGAACTAGCGGGCGAACTGTCCGCCGCCCCGGGCGCGGGCGGGAAGCCGATTCACGAGTGGCTTGAGGTGCGCCCGTTCCTGTCCATGTCCGCGTCCATCACGGAGTGACGGTGGACGAGGCGCTGCTGCGGACCCTCACCCCCACCGTGATCGGCATCGTCGTGCGTCGCGGAGCAGACTTCGCGGCGGCGGAGGATGCCGTGCAGGAGGCCCTGGTCGAGGCCGTGCGCGCGTGGCCGGGCGACCCGCCGCGCGACCCCAAGGGCTGGCTCGTCACCGTGGCCTCGGCGCAAGCTGGACGCCGCCCGCGCCGATAGCGCCCGGCGGCACCGCGAGGAACGGGTCGAGGGCGAGCCACGGCCCGACCTGGGCGAGGCGGTGGACGACACGCTCCAGCTCTATTTCCTGTGCGCGCACCCCTCCCTGACCCCGGCCTCGGCGGTCGCGCTCACGCTGCGCGCGGTGGGTGGCCTGACCACGCGGCAGATCGCGCAAGCCTACCTCGTGCCGGAGGCGACGATGGCCCAGCGGATCAGCCGGGCCAAGCGGACCGTCGCGGGCGTTCGGTTCGACCAACCCGGCGATGTCGCCACGGTGCTGCGCGTGCTCTACCTCGTCTTCAACGAGGGCTACTCCGGCGACGTCGACCTCGCCGCCGAGGCGATCCGGCTCGCGCGCCAGCTGGCGACCAGGACCTACCACGAGGAGGTCCGGGGCTGCTCGCGCTGATGCTGCTGCACCACGCACGGCGCGCGGCGCGGACCGGCCCCGATGGCAGGCTGGTGCCGCTGGCCGAGCAGGACCGCAGCCTGTGGGACACCCGCCTGATCGCCGAGGGGTTGACGTTCCAGGCCGCGTTGCCCGCGACCGCCTGGGCGAGTTCCAGGCCCAGGCGGCCATCGCCGCGCTCCACGCCGACGCCCGGACGGCCGAGGAGACCGACTGGGCGCAAATCGTCGAGTGGTACGACGAACTGGTGCGCCTCACCGACAGCCCGGTGGCCCGGCCTCAACCGGGCTCGCCGCGGTCGGCGAGGCCGACGGCCCGCAGGCCGGTCTGGCGGCCCTGGCGGAACTCGATCCGGCCCTGTTTCGCTACGCCGCCGTCGCGGCATACCCTGCACGAGCGCGACGGCGACGCGGTGACGTGGGTGGCGCGGCTCGGCGCCGCCGAGGCCGCCCGGGCGGCACTCCTACCTCCCTGAACGCGACCACCTCACGCGACAGGCCGCACGGCCCAACCGCGCGGCCAGGTGCGGGTGAGCGGCGGGTGCGGAGGCCGGTGGACTGAAGTCCCGGCTGGAGGCGACCTACGGGTCGCCGCGAAGTCCGCCTGCGCGGACTGGGCGGTGCCGTTGCGAGACAGGGAGGTTTCGCAGGCGCTTCGGTATCCTCCGCACTGGCAGCGTGGCCCTCCGTGGTCCAGTCCTTGCGCTGATCGTGTATACGTGCTGCTGCGGTTGTCTGGTGCTGTTGCCGGGGCGTGAAGGCGATAGCTTTCCGGCTGAGTTCGCCCGCAGCGGTCTACACCCAACTCGCAGCGCAATCCCTGATGGTAAGGAGCAGCACGATGGATGAGCGGCAGTTGGAGGGCCTTCTCGACAGGATGACGCTGGAGGAGTGGGTGGCGCTGTTGGCGGGCGCGTCGTCTTGACGACGGTGCCGATCGAGCGGGTGGGGATCCCGGCGCTCAAGGTGACGGATGGGCCGGAACGGGGCGCGCGGCGGCGGGAGCCCGGGTCGGCGGGGTGAGGGCGGCGAGTTTCCCAGTGGGGATCGCGCTGGCGGCGAGTTGGGACACAGCGCCGGTGCGGGAGATCGGGTGGCGTCGCTGCGCAGGAGGCGCGGACGAAGGGGGGCGCGCGTGTTGCTCGGCCCGACGGTGAATATCCACCGCTCGCCGCTGACCGGCCGCAATTTCGAGGTTATAGCAGGACCCGCACCTCTCGGCGGATGGCGGTGGCCTATATCACCGGCTTGCAGAGCGAGGGGGTCGCGGCGACGGTCAAGCATTTCGTCGGGAATGAGTCGGAATTCGAGCGGATGACGATCAGTTCCGAGATCGACGAGCGCACCCTGCGCGAGATCTATCTGCCGCCGTTCGAGGCGGCGGTGCGCGAGGCGGGGACGTGGGCGATCATGTGCGCCTACAACCGGCTGAACGGCACCTACGCGGGCGAGCACTCCTGGTTGATCCGCGATCTGCTCAGGCGCGAGTGGGGGTTCGACGGCGTGATGATGTCGGACTGGTTCGCGACGCACAGCACCGCGCCCGCCGCTGCGGCGGGGCTGGATCTGGAGATGCCAGGGCCGACACGGTATCGCGGCGAGCAACTGGTCGCGGCGGTCAATGCGGGCGAGGTCGGAGAGGGGGCGATCGAGGAGAGTGCGCGCCGGGTGCTGCGGCTGATCGGGCGCGTGGGGGCGTTCGCGGACCCGGCGATCCCCGAGGAGCGGGCGATCGACCGGCCGGAGCATCGCGCGCTCATCCGTCGCGCCGGGGCGGCGGGGACGGTGCTGCTGAAGAATGCGGGGATTCTGCCGCTCGATCCGAGCGGGCTTACGTCGGTCGCGATCATCGGCCCGAACGCCAGGACAGCGCGGATTATGGGGGGCGGCAGCGCCCAGCTCAACGCGCACTACCGGGTGAGTCCCTACGAGGGGCTGGTGGCGCGGCTGGGGCCGGGGGTGCGGCTCGATTACGAGATTGGTTGCACCAACGACAAGCTGCTGCCGCTGCTGCGCGGCCCGGTGGCGGTCGAGTACTTCGCCAATCGCGACCTCGGCGGTGCGGTGGTGCAGCGCGCGGAGCAGGAGGACGCCGAGGTGATGTGGCTCGCGCCGCCTGCGGAGGGGATCGACCGGGCGAATTTCTCGGCGCGGCTGACGGCGACCTTCACGCCGGACGAGGCTGGCGAGCATCATTTTGGGCTGATCAGCGCGGGGCGGAGCCGCCTGCTGGTGGATGGGCAACTGGTGGTGGAGAACTGGGAGGGGTGGCGGCCGGGGGAGAGCTATTTCGGCTCGGGCAGCGACGAGGTGGTGGGCACGCGCGACCTGGAGGCGGGTCGCGCGTATCGGGTGACGATCGAGTATGCCAGCATCGCGGATGGGCGGCTCGGGATTCGCGCGGTGCGCGCCGGGGTGACCAGGCCGCTGGGGGACGAGGCGATCGAGCGGGCGGCGCGAGTGGCCGGTGGGGCGGATGTGGCGCTGGTCTTCGCCGGGCTGAACGGCGAGTGGGATAGCGAGGGGGCGGATCGCCCCCACATCGGGCTGGTGGGTCGGCAGGATGAGCTGATCGAGCGGGTGGCGGCGGCGAATCCGAGGACGGTGGTCGTGTTGCAGAGTGGCGGTCCGCTGGCGATGCCCTGGTTGGGGCGGGTCGCGGGGGTGTTGCAGGCGTGGTATCCGGGGCAGGAGGCGGGGAACGCGATCGCCGATGTGCTGTTCGGCGATGTCGAGCCGGGCGGGCGGCTGCCGCAGACCTTCCCGGTGCGATTGGAGGATAACCCGGCGTTCATCAATTATCCGGGTGACAATGGCCGGGTGCGCTATGGCGAGGGGATTTTCGTCGGGTATCGCTACTACGACAAGAAGCGGATCGCGCCGCTCTTCCCGTTCGGCTTTCGGGCTGTCGTACACGACGTTCGAGTACGGCGAATTGCGGCTGAGCACCGAGGCGCTCGAGCCGGGCGGAGTGATCACAGCATCGGTGGCGGTGACGAATAGCGGGGAGCGGGCGGGCGCGGAGGTGGTGCAGTTCTACGTGCGCGACCCGCAGGCGAAGCTGATGCGGCCGGAACGGGAGTTGCGCGGCTTCGTGAAGTTGGCGTTGCAGCCGGGAGAGACGGGAACGGCGACGGTTGCGCTCGATATGCGGGCACTGGCCTATTTTGACGACGCTCGCGCGGCGTGGGTGGCGGAGGCGGGCGAGTTCGAGGTGCTGGTAGGGTCGTCGTCGCGGGACATTCGGGGAGGGCGGGGGTGGTGGTGGGGGGGGGTGTGGGTGGAGAACGTGGGCTCGGGCGAATGAGGAAGGAACGGACGCTTGCGGGGTGACACCGGGACTGAAGTCCCGGCTAAGGGCCTGCGGGCCACAAAGTCCGCTCACGCGGACTGGGGCGGGCAAACATCACGCCGAATATGCTACGCAACAGCCTATCGGAAGTGGGGGATGACGTCGCGGCCGATGGCTTCGATGGCGGCGAGGGGGTCGGGGCCGAGGGGGGGGCCGAAGCTGAGGTGGCGGACGCCGCGCGCATGCAGGGTTTCCAGGCGAGCGATCAGGTCCTGCGGGGTGCCGGTAATGCCGATGGCGAGCATCTTGTCGGTGACGAGATTGCGGGCTTTGAAGGGGTCGCGCTCGGTCATGACCGCGTGTTCGAGGGGGCGGAAGTCGTCCTGGGTGACGCCGAGGCGGTCCCAGATGGTGGGGCTGAGGGCGTGGCCGTAGTAGGCGATCTTGTCCTTGAGCGGGGCTTCGGCGGCGGCGCGGTCGGGGGCGATCGAGCACCAGATGCAGGCGGCGATGTCGAGGTCGGCGACGCTGCGCCCGGCGCGGGCAGCACCCTCGGCAATCAGGGGGTGGACTTCGTCGTAGCCCTCGGGCGGGAAGAGGAGGGGGAGCGCGCCGTCGGCAATCTCGCCGGTGAGGCGCAACATGCGCGGACTCATCGCGCCGAGGTAGATCGGGATGCGGCGGCCGGTGGGCGGGGTGAAGCGAAGGTAGGCGTCGTCGGTCCAGGCGGGATCGCCGCCGCGCTCGCCCGCGAGGATGGCGCGAATGGCGGTGACGGCGCGACGGGTGGTGTCGAGCGGGGCGGTCTGGGGCAGGCCGACCCACTTGAGGAATTCGCCCGCGCCCGCGCCGAGGCCGAGCAATGCGCGACCGCCGCTCCACTCGTCGAGCGTGGCGGCGAACATGGCGATTTCGGCGGGGTG
Source organism: Chloroflexia bacterium (assembly GCA_046328475.1). Taxonomy (GTDB): domain Bacteria; phylum Chloroflexota; class Chloroflexia; order Thermomicrobiales; family CADCWN01; genus CADCWN01. The sequence continues at coordinate 36,518 of JAXLWN010000019.1, forward strand.
GAGGGTGTAGGGGTTGAGGATGCAGGTGCCGACGCCGATCCGCTCGGTCGCGCCCGCGACGGCGGTGAGGATGACGGCGGAACTGCGCAGGAAGAGGTCGTGGCTGATCCAGAACTGGTCGAATCCGGCCGCCTCGGCGGCGCGGGCGAGGGTGAGGTAGTCGCGAACGGGGAGGTCGTTGTTGAGGCGCAAACTGAAACGGAGTGCGGAGTGCGGAGTGCGGAGTGCGGAATCGATTTGGGAGGCAGGCACAGGCAGCGCCGGGCCTCCTTCGTCATTCCGCATTCCGCACTCCCAATTCCGCATTCGCAATCACGGCATCGGCGTCGATTTCGACGAGGTAGCCGTCGCCGACGAGGGCGCTGACTTCGACGAGGGTGTTGGCGGGGCGGGTTTCGGCGAAGTAGTGGCCGTGGGCGCGGCCAACCGCGACCCAGTCGTCGGCGCGGGTGACGTAGACGCGGGTGCGGACGACGTCGGCGAGGGAGGCCCCGGCGGCGGCGAGGGCGCGGCCAATTTTCTCGATGATGTAGCGCGTTTGGGCTTCGGGGTCGCCGCCACCGACGAGGTTGCCATCGTCGTCGGTGGCGGTGGTGCCGGAGACGAAGACGAGGTTGCCGACGCGGACGGCGCGAGAGTAGCCGACCTGGGTTTCCCAGATGGTGCCGGAGGAGATGCGTTGGCGGTCGATCATGGGCCTCCGTGTGGGCGAGAGGACGTGGTTCGTGACGGGTATTGTACAGGTAACGAGTAACGAGGGGACCAAAGACGAAGACCGCAGAGGCGCAGAGACGCAGAGAACGACGCAGAGAACGAGAAAAGACGGATTGAACCACAGAGGACACAGAGGAGAGAAGAGAGTGGAGAGAGGAGGGAGGAGCAGATTCTTCGCTGCGCTCAGCATGACAGGGGGAGGGATGGAGCTGCTGGATAAGGGGATGAGCGAGGAAGGTGGGGTGCAGTGCTTTTGGGGCGGGGTTCGGCTACCATAGGGGGAATTGTGAAGGGTGTTTGGGGCGGGTTGTGGGGTGATGGATGGCGATGGGGGAGACGGGATATGTGAGGATGGTGCGCCGGGGTGGGATGCTCGGGCGATTGCTGCGGGCGCTCGGCGCGGTTTCGCTCTTCTGGAAGGTGCTGCTCGCCAATGCGGTGCTGGTGCTCGGCTCGGTGCTGGCGGGGATGTTGCTGGCGGCGCACGCGGCGACGAGCACGCGCGAGGAAGAATCCTGGGCGCTGCTGGGCTATGCGGCGGGGGTGACGGGGCTGACGCTGCTGGTCAATGCGCTGGTGCTGCGCGCGGCATTTTTGCCATTGCAGCGATTGGAGCGAACGGCTGACGCGGTGCGGCGGGGGGATTATCGCCGCCGCGCGCCGCATTCGCTCTTGAACGATCCGATGATCCAGCGGCTCACCGATGCGTTCAACGCGATGCTGGCGGTGCAGGAGGAGGGGCGCGCGGAGTTGGCGGCGTTGTCATCGCGGGCGCTGGCGGCGCAGGAGGAGGAGCGGCGGCGGATCGCGCGCGAGTTGCACGATGAGACGGCGCAGGAATTGACGGCGCTGCTGGTGCGGATCCGGCTGGCGGCGGATGGGAGTCGCGAGCCGGCGACGCGCGAGCGGTTGGCCGAACTGCGCGCGGCGGCGGCGAACGCGCTCGACGGGGTGCGTCGGCTGGCGCGCGAGTTGCGGCCGACGATTCTGGACGACCTGGGACTGGTGGAGGCGGTGCGGGCGCACGCGCAGGATCTCTCGGCGCGGGGTCTGGTGAAGATCGCGGTGGAGGTGACGGGCTGCGAGGATCGGCTCGACCCGGACCGCGAGTTGGTGCTCTACCGCGTGATTCAGGAGGCGTTGAGCAACGCGGTGAAGCACGCCGAGGCGCGATCGATCGAGGTGACGCTGGCGCGCTCCGACGGCGCGATCACGGCGATGGTCTCGGATAATGGCCGGGGCTTCGATCCGGCGAAGGTGGTCGTGCCCTCGCCGACGGGGCAGGGGCTCGGTCTGCTGGGGATGCGCGAGCGGCTGACGCTGGTCGGCGGTAAGCTGGAACTCGATGCGCTGCCGGGGGGCGGGACGACGGTGCGGGCGACGGTGCCGGTGTGATGAGTCGTGAGTCGTGAGTCGTGAGTCGTGAGAGGGCTACGCCAAGCTTGTGCTCTCACTGGCAGCATCGTCGGCCATGGAGATTCTCACGACTCACGACTCACGACTCACGACTAACCAAGGATTGCGATGAGCGAAACGATGGTCCGGCCGATTCGGGTGCTGCTGGCGGATGACCACGGGATTTTGCGCGCGGGGTTGCGGGCGCTGCTGGGGAATGAGCCGGATATCGAGGTGGTCGGCGAGGCGGCGGATGGCGAGGAGGCGGTCGCGCAGACAGCGGCGCTCGATCCGGATGTGGTGGTGCTCGATATTGCGATGCCGCACCTGGACGGGTTGGAGGCGACGCGGCGGATTCGCGACCGGGGCTTGCGCGCGAAGATCCTGATCCTGACGGTGCACGCGGAGGAGCGGTATCTGCTGCCGGTGCTGCGCGCGGGCGGCGCGGGCTATGTGCTGAAGAGCGGCGCGGATACCGATCTGCTCGACGCGATCCGGACGGTGGCGCGCGGCGATGCGTTCCTCTACCCAGGCGCGACGCGGCTGCTGCTCTCCGAGTATCTGGGCAAGGAGGGGGAGCCGCGCGACCGGAGCAAGGCGCTGTCGGAGCGGGAGCGGCAGGTGCTGGCGCTGACGGCGGAGGGCTATAGTGCCCAGGAGATCGGCGAGCGGCTGATCCTGAGCCCGAAGACGGTGGAGACTTATCGCGAGCGGGCGATGCAGAAATTGGGGCTGCGGCGACGGGCGGATATTGTGCATTACGCGCTGAGGAGCGGGTTGTTGCAGTCGCCGGAAGGGTAGGGCGAATGACGAATGACGATTGACGAATGAGGCGGGGCCTGAGTTGGGCGGGGGAGGAGGGGGAATGGTTTCGTTGCAGTCCACGGTGGTGGCGGCGACCGAGCAGGTTTCGGCCGATCTGGATGGGGAGATGGCGATCCTCAATTTGAGCAACGGGGTCTATTACGGGCTCAATCCGGTCGGGGCACGGGTTTGGGAGCTGGTGCAGGCACCGGGGACGGTCGCCGCGCTCTGCGAGCAATTGCTGGCGGAGTTCGACGTGGAGCGGGGGCGCTGCGAGCAGGAAGTGCTGGCGCTGCTGGCCGATCTGGAGGGCGCGGGGTTGGTCGAGGTGCGCGATGGGCAGGCTGCGTAAGCTGCTCGCGTTGTCGGGTGCCGAGCGACGGCTGCTGATCCGGGCGCTGCCGCTGGTGGTGCTGGTGCGGGTGGCGCTGTGGGTGCTGCCGTTTCGCAGGCTGCGGCGCTGGCAGGGGCGCTGGGCAACCCCGGCGGCGAGCGTGCGGGGCGACGAGGCGATGATCCCGCCGGTGGTGCGCGCGGTGACGCTCGCCAGCCGGGCGGTGCCGGGGGCGTCCTGTTTGACGCAGGCGCTGGCGGCGCAGGTGCTGCTGGCGCGACGCGGTTGCCCGAGCGAGCTGCGGCTGGGCGTCGGGCGCGGGGCGGATCGCCGCTTCGCGGCCCATGCGTGGCTCGAATATGAGGGGCGGCCGATCATCGGGGAGTTCGAGGCCGGGCGCTTCACCCCGCTGCCGACATTGGCCGGGGAGCGGCGGTGAGTCGCCTCGCCGCGCTGTTCCGCCGCGACGGACGATCGGTCGATCCCGATGAGCTGGCCCGGATGCTCGCCGCGCAGGAGCATCCGGGCCAGGTTGGCGTGGCGACGTGGGTCTCCGGGGCGGTCGGGCTCGGCGAGCGGCTGCGGCCGACCACGGGGCCGGGGCAGGGCACCATCGCCGGGCTGCCGGGTGGCGATGCGCTGGCAATCGCGGCGGAGGTGCGGCTCGACAATCGCGACGAACTGATCGCGGGGCTGGGGCTGCGCGGGCGCGAGAGCGAGATCGCCGATGCCGAGATTATCCTGCACGCCTATCGCGCGTGGGGCGAGGGGTGCTCGGCGCGGTTGATCGGCGATTTCGCGTTTGCGCTGTGGGACGGCGGGCGGCAGACGCTCTTTTGCGCCAGGGATCCGCTGGGGGTGCGGCAACTCCACTACGCCGCGAATGACCATTTCTGCGCGGTGGCAACGTCGCTGCCGGGGGTGCTGGCCCTGTCGGCGGTTTCGCGGCGGCTGGATGAGGGAAAGGTTGCGGAGTTCCTGACGCCCGGTCCGGAGGATCTGGCGCGCACGTTTTTTCGCGACATCGCGCGCCTGCCAGCGGGACACGCGCTGGTTGTGACCGCCGAGCGGGTACGCGTCGCGCCCTACTGGTCGTTCGCGGGCCAGCGCGAGGTGCGTTACCGGCGCGACGAGGAGTATGGCGAGGCGTTCCGCGCGCTCTTCGGCGAGGCGGTGCGCTGCCGGTTGCGGAGCGTCGCACCGGTGGGGGCGATGCTGAGCGGCGGGCTCGATTCTTCGTCGGTCGTCTGCGTGGCGCGGCAGGAGCGCGCGGCGGACGCGAACGAGCTCTTGCCGACGTTCAGCCTGATTTTCCCGCAGACGCCAGCCGCCGATGAGCGTGAGTATGCGCAGGCGGTGATCGATGGCGGGGGGCTGGAGCCGCATTTCGTCGATGGTGACGCGGTCAGTCCGCTGGTCGGGATCGACCGCCTGCTGGCGCTGGCGGGGCAGCCCTACTGGGGGCCGTCGCTCTGCCTCCAATGGGAGACCTACGCGGCGGCGCGGCGGCGCGGCCTGGGGGTGCTGCTCGATGGCACCGGGGGCGACCAGGTGGTCTCGTTCGGGCTGGAGTTGCTGACGGAACTGGCGATGCGCGGTCGCTGGGTGGCGCTCGGGCGGGAGATCGCGGGATTGCGGCGCAATTTCGGCTTCGGGGCGGGCTATCTCCTGCGGGGCTACGCGATCAGCCCCCTGATCCCGGAGCCGCTGCGCCGGGTGCGGCGGCGCTGGCAGCGCGGCGCGATGCAGCAGCAGGCGACGGGGTTCATCGCCGCGCCGTTCGCCGCGCGGCTCGGCGAGCGTCGGCAGCCCGCGCCGGGGAGGCGCGCGGCGCGGGACCGGCACGCGGCGACCTTGCCGCAGCAGCTCCTGCGCGACGTTTTCGACCAGGCGGCGGCGACGTTCGGGATCGAGCCGCGCTATCCGTTCCTCGACCGGCGGGTGGTGGAGTTCTGCCTGGGGCTGCCGGCCGAGCAGAAGCTGGCGCGGGGGATGACGCGCGCGATCGTCCGCCGCGCCCTCGGCGACCTGCTGCCACCGGCGGTGCGCGACCGGACGAGCAAGGCGACGCCCGCGCGGAGCCTGATGCGCAACCTGCTCGCCCACGAGCGCGAACGCCTCGACGCGGCGATCCTCGGGGAGCCGCCGCCGGTGGTGCGGGAATATATCGACGTGGACGCGCTCCGCGCGGCGTACCTGGCCTATCGCGAGCGCGGGGCGGGGGAAGCGACGTGGCTCGAGGTCGCGCGAATCTGGAAGACGGCGGTGCTGGCGATCTGGTTGCGGGGAGACACATTCGCGTGGTGATGCGGCATAGAAGTCCAGCTACTTGACACACCATGGGCGCATCCTGATAATACGTACATTGTCCATTGCCTCCATTTCAGCCCGCGACCTGCCCCTTGTGTGTACTCAAGAAGGAGCAGCGAAACGTGAAGACGCCGCGCCAGGGGTCGGTGACGTTGGTGCCGGGCGAGGGTGCCCGGGCGAAGCAGATCTGGGAAACGCCGCAACTGACGACGCACGGCACGGTGGGGAAGATCACCGCCGGGGGTGGGGGCCAGGATCCTGACACCGGCGGCGGCAACAGCGCACTCACCAATTGATCGACGACTGGTGCTGACACCGAGACAAGGAGAGGAACCGATGGCAAAGCGCACCTGGACAACCCCGAAGCTACAGGTCCACGGCACGGTGGCGGAGATTACGGCTGGGGGTGGTGGCCAGACTCCAGACACCGGCGGTGGGAACAGCGGGCTCCTCCAGTAATCGGCGGGCGGCTGTGTCATGCAGTTGGCCGCATCCTGGGGCTCCTGCTAACGCGTGGGCGACGAGAGAGGCGATGGCGATGCGCACCTGGGATACCCCGCAGTTGCATGTTCACGGTACCGTGGGACAGATCACCGCCGGGGGCGGCGGGAACTCGCCCGATACGGGGGGCGGGAACAGCGCGCTGGTGGCTGTGCCATCGGACCGGGCGCTGAAGGAGCGCGTGGTTCCGGTGGACCAGCGGGCGATCTTGCAGCGTGTGGCCGAATTGCCGATCGCGAGCTGGAACTACACGGCGCAGCCGCCGTCGATCCGGCACATCGGGCCGATGGCGCAGGATTTCGCGGCGGCGTTCGGGGTCGGCGAGAGCGATAAGCAGATCAACCTGATCGATGCCAACGGGGTGGCGCTGGCGGCGATCCAGGCGCTGGCCGCGCAGGTGCAGGCGCAGCAGGTTGAACTCGAACAATTGCGCGCCGAACTGGCGGCGGTGCGCCGCAGGACCGCCACCGGGCCGGATGACGTCGTCGCCTGAGCGGCGCGCGACGCAGGCTCTGCGATGAGCGCCCTACCGTTCAGCTATCGAGCTTATGGCCTGACGATCCGCTCCGATCTCGCGCTGCCGGAACTCGCATCCGGCGGCGAGGGGGTCGGGGCGGATGTCGTTGTGCGCTTCGGTGCGGTGGCCGAGGAGGAGGCGGTCCCGCGCGTCGGGAATACGACGGTGCGGATCGTGCCGGAGGGGATGCAACTGGCCTATCCGGAGGTCGGGCGCTTCCTGGTGCGCGAGGGGCGCGAGGTCGTGGTCGCGCTCAGGCCCGGTGCGGACGAGCGGGATGTGCGCCTGAGTTTGCTCGGGCCGGTGCTGGCGGTGTTGCTTCACCAGCGCGGGTTGCTGGTGCTGCACGGGAGCGCGGTGGCGCTGGGTGACGGGGCGGTCGGGCTGCTGGGGCACGCCGGGGCGGGAAAATCGACGCTGGCGGGGGCGTTCCTGGCGGCGGGCTACCGGCCGCTGGCGGACGATCTGACGGTGGTCGATCTCACAGGGCCGACGCCGACCGCGCTCCCGGGGTTCCCGCAATTGAAGCTCTGGCCGCAATCGGTGACGGCGCTTGGCGGCAACCCGGAGACGCTGCCGGCGCTGGGGGCGCGGGTGGAAAAACGCGCCCGGCGGCTGGCAGCGGGCTTCGCGCCAGAGCCGCTGCCGCTGCGACGGCTGTACGTGATCGCGGATGGCGAGCGGGTGGCGAGCGAGCCGCTGGCGGGGCAGGAGGCGTTGGTCGAGTTGGTGCGGCACTCGTTTTGCGCGGTGCTGCTGCCCGCCGGGGGGCAGGGCGAGCATTTCCGGCAGTGCGCGGCGCTGCTGCGGATGGTGCCGCTGAGCCGCCTCGCGCGGCCGAAGGAGTTCGCGGCGCTCCCGGCGATCATCCGGGCGATCGCGGGGGAGGCGGGCGATGGCGACCGCTAGCGCGGCCCACCCCGCCATGCCAGACGCCGCCGAGGGGTTGCTGATCTGGTGCGCGCGGCCGATCCGCGATGCGGCGGTGGCGGCGCACATCGGCGAGTATGCGGCGGCGATCGAGGATTGGGAGGCGCTCGAGCGGCTGGCGTGGCGGCACGGCGTGCTGCCGCTGCTGGTGCGCGGCCTGACAGCCCTGCCGCCGGGCGCGGTGCCGCCCGAGGCGCTGGCGCAACTGCGGGCGCAGTATCTGGAGCGGTCGCAGCGCGCGATGGTCATGACCGGGGAATTGCTCGGGGTGCTGGCCGCGCTGGAGGAGGCGGGGATCGCGGCGATCCCCTACAAGGGGCCGGTGCTGGCGGCGCAGGCGCACGGGAATGTCTCGCTGCGACAGTTCCGCGATCTCGACATCCTGGTCGCGCCCGGGGAGGTGGATCGCGCGGAGGCGGTGTTGGCGGCGCGCGGCTACCGCCATGTCGCCCCGCTGACGGCGCTGGAGCGGCGGCTGATCCGACTGGGGGGGAGCGAATTCGAGCTGGCGCGGGGCGACGGGACGCTGGTGGAGTTGCACTGGCAACTCTTCGGGCACTATTTCGCGCTGCCGCTCGACCTGGGGGCGCTGCGGGCGCGGCTGGTGCCGCTGCCGCTGGGCGGGCGAATGGTGCGGACCTTCGCGCTGGAGGATCTGCTGCTGATCCTCTGCGCGCACGGCGGCGACCACAGCTGGGAGCGGCTGGAGTGGATCGCGGACGTGGCGGCGCTGGTGGCGCGGCAGCCGGATCTCGATTGGGACGCGCTGATCGCGCGGGCGCGGCGGGCGGGGGGGCTGCGGATGGTCCTGCTGGGGCTGCAGCTGGCGAGCGATCTGCTCGACGCGCCGGTGCCAGATCGGGTGCTGATGCTGGCGCGGGCCGATGGCAGGGTCGGGGCGCTGGCGGCGGCGATGCGCGCGGCGCTCTTCGATGAGGCGCTGGCGATCCGGCGGTCGGAGCGGCCGATCTACGTCTTCAACCTGGCGATGCGGGAGCGGCGGCGCGACCGGGTGCATTACTGGCTCAGCCGGGCGTTCGTGCCGACGGTGGAGGATGCGGCATTCGTCGCCCTGCCCGCGCGGCTGCTCCCGCTCTATTTCCTGCTCAGGCCGTTGCGGCTGATCGCCCTGTTCTGCCTGCGAATCGCCCGACGCGGCCGGGCGACGGGGCGGACATCCGCGCCGACCGGCCCATGATGCTCGACCTGGGACGCGCGCACCTCGCCTGGCTGGCGACGCTGGCGCGACGACAAGCGCTGGTGGCGCTCGGGCTGCTCTGCGCGGCGGGGCTGACCGAGGGGACGGGGCTGCTGCTGCTGCTACCACTGCTGCAACTGGTCGGGATCGACGTGGGGCAGGGTGCGCCCGCGCGCCTGGCGCGCGTGGTCGCCGCGGGCTTCGCGCGGGTGGGAGCGCGACCGACGCTGGAACTCGTGCTGCCGCTCTATGTCGCAATCGTGGGGGTGCAGGCGCTGCTCGTGCGACGGCAGGCGGGCGCGCAGATCGCGCTGCAATACGCGCTCGTTGACCGGCTGCGCGGGCGATTGTACCGGGCGATCGCGGGGGCGAACTGGCCGTTCCTGTCGCGCCAGCGGATAGCCGAACTGACGCACGCGCTGACCTCCGAGAGCGACCGGATCGGGGCGGCGACGCAATATCTCGGCCAGTTGTGCGCGGCGGGGCTGGTGGCGGCGGTCTACCTGCTGCTCGCGGTGCAGATCTCGGCGGCGCTGACGGGGCTGATCGGGCTGTGCGGGCTGGCGCTGCTGTTCGCGCAGCGGCAACAGCGGCGGCGGGTGGGGGAGGCGGGCGAGGCGCTGACGCAGTCGTTGCGTCGCTGGCACAGCGCGGCGAGCGAGCTGCTGGGCGGGCTGAAGCTGATCAAGAGCACCGGGTCCGAGGCGCGGAGCATCGCGCACGCCGACGAACGGATCCGGGCGGTGAGCGCGGCGCACGGCGCGGTGGTGCGGGGGCAGGCGGCGGCGAAGAGCTGGCTCGATATCGGCGCGGTGGCCCTGCTGAGCGGGATCGTCTATGTCGCGGTGCGGGGGCTGCACCTGTCGGCGGCGGGGCTGCTGCTGCTGATCTTCCTCTTCGCCAGGGTGCTGCCCCGGCTGACCGGCGCGATCCAGAGCTACCACAATTACATCGCGCTGCTGCCGGCGGTCGGCGCGGTGCGGGAGCAGCTGGCGCGGTGCGAGGCGGAGGCGGAGGCACCGAAGGATGCCACCGCGACGTTCGCGCTGCGATCGGCGGTGGCGTTCGAGGGGGTGGAATTCGGGTATGCACCTGGGCAGACGGTGGTGGGGCCGCTCGATCTGGTCATCCCGGCGGGGCGGACGACGGCGATCGTGGGGCCGTCGGGCGCGGGGAAGAGCACGCTGGCGGATTTGCTGCTCGGGTTGCTGGAGCCGACGGCGGGGGCGATCCGCGTCGATGGGCAACCGCTGCTGTCGCAGCAGCGCGGGGCGTGGCAGCGACAGATCGGCTATGTGCCGCAGGAGGCGCTGCTCTTCCACGATTCGCTGCGGGCGAATGTCTGCTGGGACCGGCCGGAGGCGTCGGAGGGGGAGATCGCTGCGGCGCTGGGCCAGGCGGCGGCCGAGTTCGCCTGGCTGCTGCCCGAAGGGCTGGACACCGTCGTCGGGGAGCGCGGGACGCGGCTTTCGGGCGGGGAGCGGCAGCGGGTGGCGCTGGCCCGCGCGCTGCTGCGCAACCCGGCGCTGCTGATCCTGGACGAGGCGACCAGCAATCTCGATGTCGAGAGCGAGGGGCGCATCCTGGCGACGCTGGAGGCGCTGCACCAGCGGGTGACGATTCTGCTGATCACGCACCGGCTGGCGACGGCCCGGCTGGCCGACACGATCCATGTGCTGCAAGCGGGGCGAATCGTGCAATCGGGCGATTGGGAAGCCCTGATCACCGACCGAACGGGACAATTCCACGCGCTCTGGCAGACGGCCAGCGTCGAGCAGGTGCCGCCGAGGGTGGGGTGAGCGCGACAGCGCGCGTGTCGGGAAAATCCCCACAAAAGTATCGCTGGCGTCCCGACTGCGATCTGAGGCCCCAGTGTCTAGACTTTGACAGTGGGGGGATGAGCGGATCGTCGCCGACACCGCCCGGTGGGCGGCGACTGGACGGGATTGAGGAATGCGGGAGCACTGGTCAACGGAGACCACGCCGCCAACTCAGCGACGCACACGCCTGCCGCGAGGTTGGCGGGCGCTGCCTGCGCGCCGCGAAGCACCGCGCCGCGAACGCGAGATCGAGGAGACCTTCTCGGAGCGCGAGTTGCTGGCGCGCTATCTGCGCGAGGCGGGGAAGATCCCCCTCCTGACGCCGACCGCCGAGGCCGAACTCTTCCGCCAACTCGAAGAAGGGGACGCCGACGAGCGCCGGGAGGCGCGATCGCAACTGATCGCGGCGAATTTGCGGCTGGTCGTCGGCGTGGCGCGGCACTATGTGGGGCTGGGCCTGACGCTGCCGGAGTTGATCGCCGAGGGGAACCTGGGGCTGATCGCGGCGGTGGACCGCTTCGAGCGGTCGCGCGGGCACCGCTTCAGCACGTTCGCGCGCTGGCCAATCCGCAAGGCGATCACACGGTCGCTCGATGACCGCGCGCGGCTGGTGCGGTTGCCGGCGAATAGCTGGCAGGCACTGCGCGAACTCAGGAAGGCGGAGGAGACGCTGCCCGATACGCTCGGGCGCGAGCCGACGCCGGCCGAACTGGCGGCGGCGTGCAAGGTGGCGACCTGGCGCTTCGATTCGCTGCGGGTGGCGGCGGCGGCCCCGGTCTCGATCGACACCCCGGCGCGCAACGGCCACGCGGATGAGTCCGAGGAGATGACGCTGGGCGAGACGCTGGAGGACCACGAGCGGGCGCTGCCGACGCTGGTGGGGAACCACATCGCGCGCGATCAACTCGGGACGCTGCTCGACGCGCTGACGCCGCGCGAGCGGGCATTGCTGGTGCTGCGGCATGGCCTGGATGGGGGTGCGCCGCGCACGTTGCAGCAGGTGGGGGCGGCGCTGGGGATCTCCGGCGAGCGGACGCGGCAGTTGGAGGCGCGGGCGCTCGATCAGTTGCGGGCGCACCCGCTGGTGGCGGCGCTGCGGGATGCGATTGAGTGAGTGCCCAAGCGTTGTGGTAGGTGCCCCAAGGTCTGAAGACCTGGGCTGAAGGCTCCCTGCGGTCGCCGCAAAGCCCGCCTACGCGGGCTCGGTTCATGGGCGTTCCTCGTTTGTGCCAATCCGCAAGAGCAAGGTAGTCTGCTTCCGTTCGCCCGGTGGGGCGTGGGCGTGTACAATCGCGCGGCTGCGCTCGGGATGGGCGTGGGGTGTGGCTTTGCTGTGTGTAGTCGGCGTTGCAGAGGAGGCGGGGATGTTCTTCGAGCTGCGGCAGTACCGGACGAAGCCGGGGCAGCGGGATAACTGGGTGAAGCTCATGGAGGAGAAGATCATTCCCTTCCAGGTGTCGAAGGGGATGGTGATCGTCGGGAGTTTCGTGGATCAGGCGGAGGACGACCACTACATCTGGATCCGCCGGTTTGAGAGTGAGGAGCAGCGCGTCGAGCTCTACAAAGCGGTGTATGAGACGGACTTCTGGAAGAATGAGATGGCACCGAAGGCAGGGGAGATGTTAGACCGGTCGAAGACGGTGATTACGCGGATCGAGGCGACGCCGAAGTCGGTGATTCAGTAGGGACGCGATAGGTTCTGGTTGGGGCCGCCTGGCTGCCCGATGCTCGCCGCGATGCGGCGAGTGGATCGGGGGCTGGGCAGCCTTTTGAGTGCTGAGTGCTGAGTGCTGAGTGCTGAGTGGGTCGGATAGTCGGATAGTCGGGTAGTCGGATAGTCGGGTAGGAGTGACGGACCTCACCCCGCCGCTGCGGCGCACCCCTCTCCGCGAGGAGAGGGGAGGACGTAGAGATGTGGGGGCGTGAGGGCGTGGGGGCGAGACGACCCCTCCCCGCCGCCTGCGGGCGGCGACCCTCCCCTGATGAGGAGAGGGTGGGGGAACGAGGGTGAGCAGGTGGCGATCAATGAAGCGATAGCCATTCCCACGAGGGCGAGTCGGTGACCCGCCCTACCATGGCGGGTAGGGATGTGGGGGTGGGGTTAGTGGTGGGTGGCTGGGGAGGGGGTGGGGGGACGGGGGGTGGTAGCGGATTTCGGTGAGGCCGGCGCGTTTGGTGGCGGAGGTTGGCCGGCGAAGGGGGCGCGGAAGGTGCCGGAGGTGGGGGCGACGTCGCCGTAGTCGCGGCCGGTGGCGACGGTGATGTAGTTGAGGCCGGGGCGGTTGCCGTGGGTGGGGTCGAAGGGGAGGGCGACGTAGCCATCGCCGTTGGGGCGCGGGGCGAGGACTTCGACCCAGGCGTGCGAGCCGCCCTCGCCGAGCAGGTGGCCGGAGACGTAGCGCGCGGGGAGGCCGCAGAGGCGGCAGATGGCGAGCATGATGTGGGCGTAGTCCTGGCAGACGCCGCGCTGGAGGGCGAGGGCTTCGGCGGCGGTGGTGCGCACGCCGGTGATGCCGTGCTCGTAGGTGAGCTGGGCGTGGACCCAGGCGTTGATGCGCGCGGCGAGGGCTTCGGGCGCGGCGTCGCCGATGGCGAGTTCGGCGGCGGCGGCGCGCGGGCGTCGTCGGGCTGGGTGAGCGCGGAGGGTTCGCTGAAGGCGGGGTTGCAGTAGGTATGTGCCGAGATGATGGCGGGGTCGCTGGTGGTGTCGCGCTCGACGACGATCCAGGCGACGAAATCGATTGAGCGCGCGATCTCCGTCGCGGAGAATGAGAGGACGAGGTTGCCGAACTCGTCGCGGGATTCCTGGGGGCGGGAGCTGTTCCGGCGGTTGGCCGGGGATGGCGATCTCCAGCTTGCGCGTGACCAGGCGCTGCCCGCCGTGGCGCTCGGGCGGGACGATCATCAGGCGCTGGTGCAGGTCGTGGATGGGGCCGGGGTAGTCGTAGCGCAGGTGCTGGTGGATCAGGTAAGCGGTCCATTGGACGCGCGGCCAGTCCACCCCGTGGTGATCGAGCGTGCCGAGCGTCGCGATCAGGGTTTCGAGATTCTCGTGCTCCACGTCCCTTCCCCGCGTCCCTTCTCCCACCGTTCCCCCGCGCCTTATCCCTGGCGATCGACCACCCGCGCGGCGGTCGTGTCGGTGCCGCCGACCGGCGCGCTGACGGCGACCGTGGGGGCATTCTCCGCGCCGACCACGTCGCACCAGACGGTCATGCGCCGGAATTGCGCCGCGCCGTAGGAGGTCATCATCGCCACATCGACCGCGTCGCGCCCGCGCCCGATCGGGATGCGCCCGATCAGGGGGCGATTGAAGCGCGCGTCGAAGGTGTACCAGCGCCCGCCCTGCGGCCCGCGTAAGTAGACCTCAAACCAGGCGTGGAAGTCCATCGCCGGATAGGGCAGTTCGAGGCTGACGTCAGGCATGTAGCCGAAGACGTAGCGCGCGGGGATATTCAGCGCGCGGCAGAAGGTGACGGCGAGGTGCGCGAAATCGCGGCACATGCCGCCCTGCGCGACGTAGACATCGACGGCGGTCGTCAGCGGGGTGCTGTAGAGGCCGTAGCGGATATTCTGGTGGAGCCAGTCGCAGACGGCCTGCACGCGTCCCCAGCCCAGCGGGGCCGCGCCGAAGAGGTGCCAGGCGGTGGCGGAGAGGGCATCGGAGAGGCAATAGCGGCTCGCCAGGGTGTAGAGGAGCACATCGTCGGGCAGATCTTCGACGGCGAACTGGGCGGCGGTGGGTTCGACTTCGTCGGGGTCGCCGGAGACCTCGACCTCGGCGTCGTAGCGGAGGGTGGTGGCACCGGGCGGGAGGGTGAAGCGGCGGCAGCGATTGCTGAAGCTGTCGCGGTACTCGTTGGAGTAGATCACGGGCACGGCACCCCAGGCTTCCGTAAGCACCGGCGAGGGGTTGTCCGGGTGGGGCTGCACGAGCATGACCGAGGGTCGGCCAGGTCGTCTCATAGTCGAAGGCGCAGCCGACCCGTAAGCGCATGGGGTACTCCTGGTTACCTCACCCCCCGCCGCCTGCGGGCGGCACCCCCTCTCCATCTGCGGATAGGAGAGGGGGAGGGTGGTGACGGTGTCGGGCATGGGCGCAACGGGCCGAGGGATGGCCTCGGCTGGCCGTTCGTCGGCTCATGCTTGCGATCATATGCTACTGGTAAGGATTGCTGGCCGCAAGGGGCGGGTTGCACCATACGGACCGGCTGGGGTTGTGCGGATGGCACAGGGCAGGGCGCGGGATGAGGGGAGAAGGGGGAAGGGGGAGGAGAGGGGCGAGAGGGGGCAGGCATTCTCTTCGCTGTGCTGATGATCAGCATGACACGACGGAAACTGGTGGCCTCCGGGAGAAGAACCCGGACGATTGCGGCGATGGCACCACACAACGCGGGCGTCCCAGCGGGTCGCCTCTACGATGGGGAGCGGCGCTGTTTGAGGTAGACGAGGAGGCCGAGGAAGCCGCCGAGGAAGCCGCTGATCAGGCCGGTGATGGCGTGGTTGACTGCGTTGATCGTCGCGTCGGCGGGCATCCCGACGAAGAGATAGTTGGCTGCGGCGCTCAGGAGCGCACCCGGGATCGCGCCGCCGACTCCGGCGAGCAGCGAGGCTTTGATCGCTGGCGACATAGCACGCTCCTCTCCTATTCGACACTGCGCGTCCCGTTCAGCATTGCGGTTCGATGCGGATGATCGCCACGGGTTATTCCGGCGTGGGCTTGGCACCCGGCTTACGCGATGGGTCCGCCCGGCTCGGTGAGCGTTGACGCGCGGCGCAGCAGGTCGCTGACACTCAATTCGCTTGCCCAGTGATGCAGATAGGCCCAGTCGAGATTGTCGGCCTGAAGCGCAAGCACGTTGAGGATGTCCAGCCATTGTCGATCTGAGACTTCGCCGCCGTTGCGATACCAGACCAGCTTGCTGAGGATGACGTCTTCGGGGCTGGCGAAGAAGAGAATGGGAGCATCGGGCTCGCCCGACAGCGTTTCCGGGCGGCGGCGGCGGATTTGTTGCTGTGACCACGGCTCTCGCTTCATCACGAAGATGTCGATCTTGTCGAATGTGGTGAGGTCGATGATATTGAATGAGCGCTCCTGCGCAATCGCCATGCTCACGGCCTGCGGGTCAATCATGTAGTCGTGCTCTAATGCGGCGACGAGTAGGGTGACGTGCTCGGGGCGCAACGCGACAACAAGATCGATGTCGTTGGTGGAGCGGGGCAGGCTGTAAAAGGAGCTGGCGAAGGAGCCGCCGACGCAATAGGCCAGGCCAAGTCGATCCAAGGCCGCGGCCACCCGCAGGAGCGTCGCAACCGGCTCGGGCGACATCAATACCCTTCTCGCCTGGCATCCCAGCCGAGATGCTCCCGCACGAAGTTGGCCCCATAGCGGCGTACGGCGAGTCGTAGCAACACCTCACGCTCATCTGCATCGGGATGTTGCTGACGAATATTCGCGAGGGCGAGCGCGATCGTCGTGCGATTTAAGGCGCGGACGCGCGCGATTTTCTCGGCACCGGACATCTTCCGGTAGGCATCGATGAGGAAGCGTTCGACGTCCGGGCTGGTATCCTCGCCGAACAGGCGCAGGTGAACTTCGTGCGGTCGTTTCTTCGGCGGCGCGGCGTCTGCTGACGAATGCTCCATGTGACCTCCCGGGTACGAGGCAAAGTCTAGCACGACCGGGCATGCCCATGGCATCAAGCACGGTGCATCCGCCGCGCCATAACGCGGCGGGGCGACGCTGCTCGCGCGCCGCCCCGCAGTTGTCGTTACCGTTACCTGGCCGCCGTCAGTGCCGCCGCCGTCCGGGACGTCCGCTCGACACCTGGTGGCGTGCGCTGCGGCCCACGGCCTGCGCGGGGGCGGGGCGCTGGACGGGGATCGGCTCGCCGCCGCGCGTCTGGCCGAGGTTGCGCCGCACCGGGAGCGTCGCGACGAGCTCGTCGCTGTGGCCCCGGCGCTCGACCGCGACCTCGACGCCCGCCGGATCGATATCGAGATGGCGCGAGATCACCTGCATGATCTCGATCTTGATCGCTTCCATCGTCGCCGGGGTGAGGGCGAGGTGATCGGTCACCAGCACCTTCACCAGCCGATCTTTCGCCAGCTGCGCGCTGTTCGGCTCGCGCGCGAAGAGATTTCGGAAGAATCCCATGCCACCCTCCTCCCGCTAGCTCGCCACGCGCTGGTGCGGGCGGAAGATGCTGAGCACCCGGCTCAGGAAGCCCTCGCCGGTCGGGATGACGATCGGCACCGTCTCGCCGAGCAGGCGCTGCGCGATCTCGCGGTAGGCCCGCCCCGCCTTGCTGCTGTTCGAGAGAACCGCCGGTTCGCCCCGGTTGGAGGCCATCACGATCGTGCTGTCCTCCGGCACGATGCCGACCAGGTCGATCGCCAGGATATCCTGCACATCGTCGGTCGTCATCATCTCGCCGCGCTGCACCAGCGAGGGGTTGAGGCGGTTGAGGATGAGGCGCGGCGGCGGCAGTTCGGCCGCCTCCACCAACCCGATGATCCGGTCGGCGTCGCGCACCGCCGAGACCTCGGGCGTCGTCACCACCAGCACCTCGTCGGCCCCGGCGATGGCGTTGCGGAAGCCCTGCTCGATCCCGGCGGGCGAATCGACGATCACGAAGTCGAACTGCTGCTTCAGCTTGTGGCAGAGGTCGGCCATCTGCTCGGGCGAGACGGCCTCCTTGTCGCGCGTCTGCGCGGCCGGGATGAGGCAGAGGTTGGGGTGGTGCTTGTCGCGGATGAAGGCCTGCTTCAGCCGGCAGTTCCCCTCGACCACATCGACGAGGTCGTAGACGATCCGGTTCTCCAGCCCCAGCACGATGTCGAGGTTGCGCAGGCCGATATCGGCGTCGATCAGGCAGGCGGTCTTGCCCGACAGCGCCAGCGCCATCCCCAGGTTGGCGGTCGTCGTCGTCTTGCCGACGCCCCCCTTCCCCGAGGTCACGGTGATGCAGCGTCCCATGAGTCCTCCAGTAGTCAGTAGTCAGTAGTCAGTAGTCAGTTTCTCGCACGAAGCACATGCTTTTCGGTATTGCGCAAGCTCCGAGTAAGACACTGACTACTGACTACTGACTACTGATAACTCACTTCGCATTCCACGGTTCAACAATCAACCGCCCTTGCTCCAGGCGCGCTCGCTCCGGGCCGGAGGGGCGGCTGGCCTTCTTGGCCGTTTCGGAGGGCGGCAAGGCGTAGTGGCTGCCGATGCGGAGTTGGGTCGGGGTGAGGCCGAGGGCGCAGATGATCGCGTTGTTGTCGCCGAGCGCCCCGGCGTGGATGGTCCCCCGCACGACGCCCCAGACGATGATGTCCCCGGAGGCCGCGACCTCCGCGCCGGGGTTCACGTCGCCGACGATGACGAGGTGGCCGTGATGCCGCACGCGCGCCCCGGAGCGGAGCGTGCGGCGGAGGTAGAGCGCCTCGACGATGTCGGGGTTCACCGCCGGGATGCCCTGCTGCGGCGAGAGCTGCTGCGGGGGCGGCGGCTGGCGCTCAACCGGCACGATGTGGAGCGGGTGGTAGCCCTGCTTGCGCAGGATCTCCCGCGCCTGGGGGCTGCTGGCGGTGAAGCCGCGCACGATCACGCCGCGCTCCTCCAGCACCCGGCGGTAGGCGGCGACCTCCTCCTCGGCGATCTCGCGCTGGCCCAGGTCCACGATGACCTCGGCCCCGCCGAAGAAGGCCTCGGCGCTGGCGAGGTGCGCCGCCAACGCCCCCATCACCTCGCCGGGGGAGACGGCCCGCGCGTCGTCGGGGACCGTCAGCAACAAGCCGTCGCGGGTGCCGCGCACCTTGATCAGCGCCGCAGCACCGCCCGCGCCCCGCCCCGGTCCCACCGGCGGCGGATCGTGGAGATAGCTCGGGGCCTGCTGTGCCATCGCCGCGCTCCTCGCCCGACGGCTGCTGGCAACACTCCACCAGGGCATCGCGCATTGGCGCGAACACCACCTCGCGGCATGTTGCGATCAGTCGTCCGGCATTGACGCGATGGCGGTCGCGCCTACCATCGGCCTCCCCGGCGCATCGTCCGGGGACGCCACTGCTGCCCGTGCTGGGCCGTACGTACAGTTTAGTGGTTCGGTGACGTATGGTCAAGTGGGAGGAGACGTGAGTCGTGAGTCGTGAGTCGTGAGATTCTTGCTTCTAGCTGGTGACCGCTGGTGCAGGCACTCGCTTCGCGTAACTCTCTCACGACTCACGTCTCACGTCTCACGACTTCTTCCGTGCAAACCAGGCGTTGATCATGCCGTTGGCGACGGGGGCCGCGATCGTGGCGGAGGCGGTGCCGCCCTCCACGAAGGCGACGACACAGATTTCGGGGTTGTCGTAGGGGGCGAAGGCGGCGGTCCAGGCGTGGGCGCGCAGCAGCAGGCCATCGTCATCCACCTCAGTGCCGTATTCCGCCGTCCCGGTCTTCACCCCGGCGGTGAGCCCGTTCGGGAGTGGGAATTGCTCCGTGCCGGGGATCACGTTCCCCTGCTCGTCGAACTTTGGTGCGACCAGGCCACGAACCTGGATGCCGTACTTGGCGAGTTCGGGGTCGGGGCGGTGCCAATCGACATTCATCCGCATCCCCTCGCGCACCATGTCGAGGTGCTGGGCGGCGATCGGCAGCTTGCGGATGACGGATGCTTGCGGCCCGCGCACGACGTTGCCGTCGTCATCGAGAATCTGGTGGACCAGGGTCGGCTTATAGAGCGTGCCGCGATTGGCGACGGCCGCCGTGGCGTTGCAGAGTTGCAGCGGGGTGACCAGATCGTAGCCCTGGCCGATCGCGGTCACGATCGTGTCGCCGATCGACCAGTATTCGCCGGGGAAGTTCGTTTCCTTCCAATCGGGGCCTGGCACGATCCCCCGCACATCTTCCGGCAGTTCGATCCCGGTCTTCTCGCCGTAGCCGAAGGCGCGCAGGTATTCGTTGATGCGCTCGATGCCCAATCCGCTGAACCAGTGCTTCTCGGGGTCGCCCGGCTGGTAGTAGTGGGTATATTCGCCCGCCTCGTCCTGCTGGCGGGGGCCGCCGACGTTGTAGAAGAAGACGTCGCAGGAGGTCGCCAGCGCCTCGCGCACGTCGAGTTCCTGGTGCTGCTCGTCGCGGGTCCAGCACCAGAAGAAGTTGCGCTTGTAGCTCCAGGTCTCCTCGATCTCGATGTGCCCTCGGCAGCGGAACTTGGTGTCGGGCTTGATCGCCCCCCCCTGCAAGCCGGCGGCGGCGATGAAGGACTTCATCGTCGAACCGGGGGGAACCTCGTAGGAGATGGTGCGATTGATCAGCGGGTGGCGCTTCTCCTTGTCCGGGACATCCTTCTCCAACAGCGTGTCGAACGCGGCCTGGGAGATACCCCCGGAGAAGAGGTTGGGGTCGTAGCTGGGGATGCTGACCAGGGCCAGCACCTCGCCGTTGCGCGGGTCGATCGCCACGGCGGCACCAGCCTGGATCGGGAAGGGTCGAACCTTATCAAACCGCCCCTCGCCGCGCCACCGCTCGTTCTCCCCTTCGAGGTAGGGGTGCACGGCATCGATCTGCCGCTGGAGGATGGCGATGACTTCCTTCTGGTAGTCGAGCGGGATCGTCAGGACGACACCGTTGCCATTGACCGGCTCCAGGCGGCCCTCGGGGTATTCGCCGACGACCCGGCCGGCGGCGTTGATCCGGGCGACCACCTTGCCGCGCTTGCCGCGCAGGATCGGCTCCAGCCCGGCCTCGATGCCCGCCTTCCCGAGATAATCGTTCAGGCCATAGATCGGGATCGTCTCGTTGTCGGTCGGGTCGATGACCGGGTCGCCGCGATCGTCGCGCAGGATGTTGCTGTCCCACTCTTCCTTGGTGATCGGCCCGGTGTAGCCGAGGATGTGCCCGATCTCCGCGCCGACGTGGTAGCGGCGGGTGAGCGCATTGTCGGAGATCTGCACGCCGGGGAAGTAGAGGCGGTTCGCCTCGATCCCCATCGCGATATCCTTCGACACGCCGGTCTTGATCGTCAACGGATTGTACTGGTCGTAGAAACCGAAGGTATCGACCTGGTAGGCGACCGGGTTGACGACGTGGACGGCGAGCAGGTCGTTTTCGAGCGCCCGCGCCGCCGCGATCTGCTCCGGCGTCAGTTCGTCCTTGCCCTCGGGCACCTTGATCATCGCCTGGGCGGCGACCTTCTTGGACGCGGCCGAGGCTATCTCGCGCTCCACCGGATCTTTGATCAGATCGAGCGTCAGCTTCAGCGCCGACGCGAGCCGATTGTAGATCTCGTCGCGCAGCTTCTCGTCCTTCGGCAGTTCGCTCGTGCGCAGGACGAGGATGTCGCCCATGCCGAGGTGTTTCGCGAGCGTCTGGAAGATCGCGCGGCGCTCGGCCAGCCCCTCGTCGGTCTCGTCGGTGGGCAGGCTGATCGGGACGATCGCGACCGACCAACTCTTGACGTTGTCGGCGATCAAGGTGCGGTCCCGGTCGTAGAGCATGCCGCGCGCCTGGTTGAGGACGAAGAAGCGCTTGTTGTACTCCTCCTGCTTGCCAACCCAGGCGTCGTGGTCGCGCACCTGCAACTGCCAGAGCCGCGCGGTGAGCGCGGTGAAACCGGCGGCGGCGAGCCCCTTGAAGACGAAGGTGCGGCGGGTGAGCCGTCGGTAATCGGCGGTCTGCTCCGGGGCGCGCGGCCGTTTCTTGTCGGCCATGCGCTCGATTTCGATCCGCTTCCGCACCCGCCAGGGTGCCGGTTCGATGGCCGTCCTACGCCCGAGCATAATTCTCGTTCCGTTCGATCCAGCGATTCAGCAGCTGCACGAGCACGTAGAGCGGGGGGACCATCAGCGAGTTGAGCAAGGCCCCGAGCGTGCTCAGTTGCACCAGCGCGACGAAGTTCATGTGCCCGCCGAGCAGGGGCGCGAGCAGGGTCTGCGCCAGGCCGTGGCAGAAGGTCGCCACCATCGCCATCAGCATCGGGAAGAGCAGGCCGCTCTGGAAGAAGGGGCTGCGGCTGAACCAGGCGGTGATCGTCACCGGCACCAGGATCAGCGCGGCGCTGCCGAACGGCGACATCGTGAGCAAGTCGAGAAAGAGCCCGATCCCGAAGGTCCAGAGCAAGCCCTCGCCCGGTTCGCGCCCCGCGCACCAGAGCAGCAAGGCCACCAGCAGCAGGTCCGGCATGATCCCCAGGAACCGCGCCATCGGCAGGACCGTCGTCTGGAGCAAGGCGAAGAACATCAGCAGTGTCGCGAAAAAGACTCGTGGCAGCATGCCCTCAGACCTTTACCCGGTCGCGCCAGCGTCGCCCGGAATCGCTCGATCCCTCCGCTTTCCAGGTCGCGTCCGAAGGATAGCACAGTCGTCGGAGGGGCGACAATGATGTACGGACGGCGCGTTGTGTCGATTTGTCAGTGCGTTCGTGCGTTTGTGCGTTCGTAAACGCCACCAGCAGACGAGCACACAAACATAGGAACGCATAACCCCACCCACTTGCAACACCTTGCCCCATTGCCGCAAGATAGCGCGTGCAATCGAGCGGCACCAGACGGACTGACACACTGACGCACTGACGCACAAAGGAAAACTCGGTGAGCCAACCAACCGCCAGCGACCACGACTTGCGCCTCCCGGACTGGGGGCCATACACCAAACGCTACATCGGCGTGTCGCACATCGCCGACCGGCAGCGCGGGCTGCGCTTCGACCTGAGCGTCTTCCCCGGCTTCTACCGCCGCCGGGTGGACGTGCCGAACGTGCTCTGGGAGTCGGGCTACCACCCGCGCGAGGCGTCGCCCGACCTGCGCTACTTCGCGCACCGCCACGAATTGCAGGGGCGCGACCAGGTCTACTGCGACATCGCCTACTCCGCGATCGACGAGGGCGCGCGGCTGGTCTGCTGCACCTGCGTGAACCACAGCGAGGCCCCGCAGACGCTCGTGATGCACTGGATGGCCTCGCTCAACTTCCCCACCCTGCGCGCCAACGCGCCTGACCTCCTCTACCCCGCCGAGGCGAAGCTGCCCGATGGGGCGACCTGGATTGACGCGCTCGATTATGTCAATCTCACCTTCGCCACCCCGCGCCCGACCGACACGCTCGTGCCCGACGGGCTGCGGCGCGGCGAGACGCGCGGGCACGGCTTCACCGGTGGCACGGGGATCGGCCAGCACTTCGGGCGCGAGCCGGGCGACCGGGTCATCTTCCGCCCGGCGCTGCACCGCGCCATGCCCGACGCGGCGCTGGTGTTGCGCTATCGCCTCGCGACCGGCAACCCGATCACCCTCGAACTGAGCGGCCTCGTCGCCACGCGGCTCAACCTGCTCGGCGATGGCAATTTCCTGACCGTGACAGTGCCGGTCGGCGACCTCGCGGCGGTGGAGCACGAGCTGACGATCACGAGCGGCGGCGGCGCGGCGATCGACCTCGACGGCTTCGCGATCGTCGCCGCGCGCGAGGCACCGCTGGTGCGCTTCGTCCCGGTGCGCTGGCAGCCGCAGCCCGAGATCCTGCCCGGCCCGCACGCGCGCAGCGTGCTGCTGCGCTACCCCGACCTCGACCACTGGTATGGCCTCGCCTGGGACGGCGAGGCCGGCGAGGTGCGCGGCTTCCACACCGACGACCTCGACTCGACACTGCGCATCGCGGTCCACCACCACACGCGCCGCGTCTTCAATGGTCCGGGCGAGGGGCACTTCACCAACGTCTTCATCCGCCCCATCCCGCTCGCGCCGGGCGAGACGCTGGCGCTCTACGGCGTCGTCTGCGCCGGGGGGCGCGAAGAAGTGGAAGAGCGGCTGCGCGGCTACGCGGCGGGGGTGATCGACAAGGCCGCGACCCACGAGGCGGCGCGCAACGGCCGCTTCCTGCCGCAGCCGTCGCCGAGCGGCGAGCCGTTCGCCCCCAGCCAGGAGCGGATGGCCGCGACGCTGCTGACCAACGTGGTCTTCCCGATCTACGCGCGCCGCAACTACATTCGCCACAATACGCCGGGGCGCTGGTGGGATAGCCTCTACACCTGGGATTCGGGCTTCATCGGCCTGGGGCTGGCCGAACTCGACTTCGACCGCGCGACCGACTGCCTGCGCGCCTACCTGACGCCGGAGGGGGACGCCGACGCCGCCTTCATGCACCACGGCAGCCCGGTCCCGACGCAATTCGCGCTTTTCCTCGATCTCTGGAACCGCACGCAATCGCGCGAGCTGCTGGAATGGTGCTACCCGCGCCTGCGGCAATACCACCGCTTCCTCGCCGGGAAGATCGGCAGTTCGACCACCGACCGCTTCCACTCCGGGCTGCTGCAAACCTGGGACTACTTCTACAACTCGGGCGGCTGGGACGACTACCCGCCGCAGGTCTACGCCCACGACCAGGGGTTGGCGGCGACCGTCGCGCCGGTGATCACCTCGTCGCAGGTGATCCGCACCGCGAAGATTCTGCGCCACGCCGCCGGGGCGCTCGGGTTGGCGGCGGATGTGGCCGAGTACGACGCCGACATCGCGCGCCTGGGCACGGCGGTGCAGCGCCACGCCTGGGACAATGAACTGGGCTACTTCGGCTATGTGCAGCACACCAGGAGCGGCATGCCGCTCGATATCGTGCGCGACCGGGGCGGCACGAACCTCAACCAGGGGCTGGATGGTGCCTATCCGCTCGTCGCGGGCATCTGCACCCCCGAGCAGGAGGAGCGGCTACTCGCCCACCTCTGCGCCGGAGCGCCTCTGGACCGCGATCGGCCTGACCGCCGTGGACCAGTCGGCCCTACTATCGCGCCGACGGCTACTGGAACGGCACGGTCTGGATGGCGCGCACCAGTGGTATTTCGAAGACGCTGCTCGACCTCGGCCAGCCCGACCTCGCGCGCCGGATCGCGCAGACCGCGCTCGAAGTCTGGCGGGATGAGGTGGAGCGATCCGGCACCTGCGCCGAGCATTTTGTGGTCGCCACCGGACGCGGCGCGGGCTGGCACCACTTCGGGGGGCTCTCCGCGCCGGTCCTCCCAGTGGTTCGGGGCCTACCACCGCCCCGGTCGCCTGACGACCGGCCTCGACATCTGGGTGGAATCCTGCCAGTGGGAGGAGGGGCACAACGGCGTGGTCGCCACGCTGGTGCGCCGTGGCGATCCGCGCCACCGCGCCGCGATCCTGGCGACGGTGCCCGCCACGCGCGTCTATCTGGTCAGCTGGAACAACGCCCCGGTCGAGCACACCGTGGATATAGCGGCCTGATCACCATCCGCGCCCGCAGGCGCGACCACCGGCACCCTGCGGATCGACCTCGCCACCCGCTACAACTGGAACCCGTACACCGGCATCAACCCGGAGCGCCCGGACGAGCGGATCGATCCGGATGCAGAGAGCGACTGCGGGGGAGGGAGTGACGACGGTAACGAGAATGAGGGGAGACGGATTCTTCGCTGCGCTCGGAATGACACCTGCTCAAAGGCACAGCCCTCGGTGGTGTCATTCAGCGAAGAATCCGTAAGCCCCCTTACGACTTACATCGTGACATGACGACTCGTCCCTCGTTACTCGTCCCTCGTTACTCGTTACTCGTCACTCGTGTTGGAGGAACGCCGTGGCATTCTTCGATTCCTCCCGCTCGACCGTCTCCAGACCTATCAGCCGCCGCGCGACGAGCCGACCGATTTTGATGCGTTCTGGCGCGACACGCTCGCCGAGGCCGAGAGTTTTCCGCTCGCCGCGCGCTTCGAGGCGGCCGATTTCGGGCTGCGGGCGCTCGAAGGTTCGATGTGACCTTCAACGGCTACGGCGGGCAGCCGATCAAGGGCGGCTGCTGCTGCCGCGCGAGCGGTCGGGGCCCGCTCCCCTGCGTCGTGCAGTATCTCGGCTACGGCGGCGGGCGCGGCTTCCCGCTGAATCACCTCGTCTGGAGCAGCGCGGGCTTCGCCCACTTCATCATGGATACGCGCGGGCAGGGGAGCGCGTGGTCGCACGGCGACACACCCGACCCGGAGCCGGAGGGGACCAACCCGCACCACCCCGGCTTTATGACGCGCGGCGTGCTGCGCCCGCAGACCTACTACTATCGCCGCGTCTTCACCGACGCGGTGCGCGCTGTGGCCGCCGCGTGCTCGCACCCGGCGGTCGATGCGACCGGATCGCCGCTGCGGGCGGCAGCCAGGGGGCGGCATCACGCTCGCGGTCACGGCCTCGTCCCCTACCGACATCAAGGTCGCTATACCCGACGTGCCGGCCTTTGCCACTACCGCCGCGCCACCGAGATCACCAACGACAATCCCTACGGCGAGTTGACGCGCTACTGCACCGTCCACCGCGACAAGATCGACACCATCTTCGACGCTCGCCTACTTCGACGGCGTCAACTTCGCGGCCCGCGCCAAAGCCCAGGCGCTCTTCTCGGTCGGCCTGATGGACACCATCGCCGCCCTCGACCCGTCTACGCCGCTTACAACCACTACGCCGGGCCGAAGGAGATCAAGATCTGGCGCTACAACAACCACGAAGGCGGCGGCGCGCACCAGACGGTGGAGCGGGAGAGGTTCTTGCAAGAAGTGCTGTAACGAGTATTGGGTAATCCCAGTCGGGAGGGCATTTCTGCCAGAATTGTCCATCCCCGGGCGGCAACGCGCTGCGATGCTCACCGATAGAATGGGCAGCATGAAGTTAACATCAACCAGGTGAGAGGATGAGTGTGCAGCAGGCTATCTTCAAGCAGGTTGGCTATTCGCGCTGGGACTCCTGCATGAGATCGAAATCGGGAATATTGGTCTGCCTGACATCCAACGTCCATTCGTTTGGAATGCGACGAAAAAGTCCGCGATCTGTTTGATTCAATGTATCGCGGCTTTCCCGTTGGCTACTTCCTCTTCTGGGCCAATACTGCCGCGAAGGGTACCCATAGTATTGGAACGGATCAAAAGATCCAGCCGCGAACCTACTCATTGTCGATGGACAGCAGCGACTTACATCACTATATGCTGTGGTCTTCGGTAAGCCTGTCCTCAACGATGCCTACCAGCCAATCAAGATCGAGATTGCATTCCGCCCCCGCGATGGGCACTTCGAAGTTGCCAATGCAGCTACCAAGAAGGATCCTGAGTATATTCCCAATATCTCTGCATTATGGGCTCCTGGAAGTAATAGTTACACCCTCATTGATGCATTCCTGAGCAAACTGGGTACGAGTCAGCCTCACCAGCCACTTACACCGGCGGACAGGGCTCAACTCAGTAGCAATATGGCTCGTCTCATTGCGCTCCAGTCGTACCCTTTCACGGCGCTTGAAATCGCGGCGGCGGCGGACGAAGAGCAGGTTGCCGACATCTTCGTCCGAATTAACAGCGAAGGCGTTAAACTGAACCAGGCAGATTTCATCCTGACCTTACTCTCTGTCTTCTGGGATCAAGGTCGGTCCGACATGGAGCAGTTCTGCCGCCGCGCGGGAAATCCGCCAAAACAAGGCAGCGGCCCGTCGCCATTCAACCATTTCATCGAGCCTAGCCCCGATCAACTGCTACGCGTTTCCATCGCGCTCGCCTTCTACCGTGCCCGGCTCCAAAGTGTCTATCAAGTTCTGCGCGGCAAAGATGTCAGTACAGGATCTTATTCACCAACCCGGCGCGATCAGCAGTTCGCTCAGCTCCGCGAAACCCAAGCGAAAGTTCTGGACCTCACGAACTGGCATTCGTTCTTCGAGTGTCTCGTCGCGGCGGGATTTCGCGGGAAGGCGATGATCTCCTCACAGAACACATTGCTGTACGCCTATGCTTGCTATTTGATTGGCAAGTGCGAATACAAAGTACCAGGGCAGCAACTTCAGAAGGTAATCGGGCGCTGGTTCTTTGCGGCACTGCTTACGGGACACTATACCAACTCGCCCGAGACGGCCATGGAAGCCGATCTCAACCGACTCAAAGGGCTTGCCAACGCTCAAGCCTTCGTCGACGCTCTTGAGTCGATGATTGCCACCCTCCTCACTGGCGACTTCTGGACCATCACACTCCCGAACGAGTTGGAGACATCCTCTGCGCAGAGTCCTTACTTCCTGGCCTACATCGCCGCACAGAATTTACTCGATGCGCCCGTTCTTTTCTCGCAGCAGAAGATCAGCGCCTTGCTCGACCCCCTGATCAAGCCAAAGAAAAAGCCGCTCGAAAATCATCATCTCTTTCCAAGTGCCTGGCTCAAAGAGAACGGAATTACCAAGGTACCGACCATTAATCAGGTAGCAAATCTGGCATTGCTGGATTGGCCGTCCAACATCGCGATCAGTGACGCCGCCCAAAAACCTACGTCCCGCAACTCAGTCAGAAGTTCAACGCAGCGACCTTGGCCAGGATGCACGATCTCCATGCTCTCCCCAACGGTTGGGAGAATCTGTCCTACGATGTATTCCTCCAACAGCGTCGAATCCTCATGGCAAACGTGATCCGTCGAGGATTCGAAACGCTCGCCTGAGTTTGACAAGATAGGGCAACTCGCACTGCTGGTTACGCGGGCGGCGATGCCGGATGTAGGGCGGCGCGCGATCCTCGATGTTCGCGCCGCATCCTCGAGACTCGCCACTAACCCGTTCTGCGCCGCTGAGATCGGCTCGGACTCGCAGAACCATTGTGATACTTTCGCCACACTTCGCGGCTACGCTACGCGCAGTTGAGACGGGATAGACCGGGGAGGAGACACCATGACACTCGGACTCGCGCGCGGGGGGCTCATCGCCGGGATGGCGCTGGTCACGCTGGGGGTGGTGCTGCTGATCGAGCCGATCACTGGCAGGAATCCCTGGGGCGTGATCTGGCCGTTCGCGATCATCATTCCCGGTCTGCTTTTCTTCGTCGGAATGATCGGCGGGGGGCCGAAGAGCGCGCCACTGGCGATCCCTGGGAGCCTCCTGACGACCGTCGGGCTGCTGCTCTTCTACCAGAACAGCTTCGGCTACTTCCAGAGCTGGGCCTACGCCTGGGCGCTGGTCGTGCCGACCTCGATCGGCGTGGGCCTGCTGCTGCTGAGCCACCTGGGCGCGCAGCCGCAATTGCGCCCGGTGGGAGCCTATTTCACCGCGATCGGCCTCGGTCTCTTCGTCAGCCTCGCCGCGATCTTCGAGGTCGGCGTCTTCCGCTCGTCGCTTGCGGCGCGCATCGGCTGGCCGCTGGTGCTGATCGCCTTCGGCGTCACCATCGTCGCCGGGAGCCTCGCCCACGCCTTCGCCCGCGATGAGCGCGACACGCAGATCGGCTACACGCTGTAGCAGGCGAGTCGTGAGTCGTGAGTCGTGAGTTGTGAGGGAAGTACGAACGGCGATAGGCGATAGGCGATAGTGACGAAGAGACCCGGAGAGCGATATGCTCTCCGGGTCTCTTCGTTTCTGACTACTGACTACTGGCTACTGACTACTCACCCTCGTCCCCCACGACTCACGACTCGCCTCCTTCACCGCCGCGCCACCGCCTGATAGATCTCGGCGGAGACGCGCGCGATGGATCGTTCGATCCCCGCCTCGTCGGGGTCGCGCGCGATGAGCACCAGGATGTAGAGGTTGCCCCCGTCCGCGATGATCCCCGCATCGGCGCGGAGCCCGGTCAGGGTGCCGGTGAGGTGGGCGGCGTTCACGCCGCCGGGGAGATCGCGCAGCATCCACTCGCGGTCCTGCTGCGCCCGCTCGACGAGATTGCCCATCAGCCGCTCCGACACCGCCGCGTTCACCACCTGGCCCGCGCCGAGCTTCAGCAGGAAGTGCGCGATGTCGTTCGTCGTCGTGGTGTTCTCCAGGCCGCGCGCCTGCGCCGCCTGGTCGAAGAGCTTGCGGCGCAGCGTCGTGTGCCCCATCCCCAGACGCGCGGCGTAGTCGTTGACCGGGCCGAAGCCGCCGAGGCGATCGATCAGCATATTCGCGGCCGTGTTGTCGCTGTGGAGCAGCATCGTCTCGATCAGTTGATCGAGCGTGAAGGTCGTGCCCAGCGGCCGATCCCTGATGATGCCGGTCCCGCCGGTGCGATTTGCCTCGGTCAGCTTAAAGGTCTCGTTGGGCTGCCAGTGGCCCAGCGCCACCTGCTCGTAGGCGGCGGCGGCGATCGGCAGCTTGATCAGCGACCCGGCGGGCAGCACCATGTCGGGATCGTCGGCGGCATAGGTGACGGGGTCATTCAAGCGCACGAAGACGCCGCTCGACGTGCCGGGCAGGCTCAGGATCGCGCGCCGGGCGGTCGTCTCCAGCGGACTCGCCGCGATTGCCGTCGGGGCCGCCGTTGGTGGCGGGGCCGGGGGCGCGGTCGGGGCCACGGTCGCGGTCGGTGGCACTGGCGTGGCGGTGGGCGGCACGCGCGTGGCCGTGGGCGGGATCGCCGTGGGCGCGGGGGGAGGCGGCACCGTTGCTGTCGGCGGCACCGGCGTCGGCGTCGGCTGCGCCGGGCGCTCGGTCGGCAGCGGCGCGGTCGCGGTGGCGGGGTCGGCGTCGCCGTGGGCGGGGCGAGCGTCGCGGTCCGCGTCGGCGTGGCGGTTGCGGTGGGGGCGAACGTCGGCGGTGGCGCGGCGGTCGCAGTCGGCACGATAACTGCGGCCACGGTCGGCGTTTCGTCTTGCGCCGCCAGGAGCTGGCGGCGCGGTCGCGGTCGATTCCGGGCCATCGGCGGCCTGATCGCGCGACGAGAGCAGCCGCATGCCAAGCCCGGAGACGACGCAGACGAGCAAGAATGCCAGCGCGACCCCGGCAATCGCGGCGAGGCGGGCCGAGCCGTTGTCGTGCCTCGCCGCCGGTGGGTTGCCCGGTGGGCGCGGAGGGGTCTGTGTCTTCGCGGCGGCAACCGGACGCGGCGGCGCTGGCGCTGGCGACCGGGCGGCGCTCAGGGCGGCGCAGAGGTCGCCACCTGCCGCATAGCGTTCCGCTGGCGACTTCGCCAAAGCCCGCAGCAGCACCGCGTCTACCCCGGCGGGCAGGTCGGGATTGATCGAGCGGGGTGGCGGGGGCTGCGCGGCGATGACGCGCACCGCCGCCGACAGGATGGTGTCGGTCGCGCTCATCGGGAAAGGCGGCTGGCCCGTCAGCGTCTCGAAGAAGATCACGGCGAGCGCGTAGAGGTCGGCCCGGCCATCGAGCGGCTGCCCCTGGGCCTGCTCGGGCGCGAGGTAGCGCACGGTGCCGATCTGCGACCCGACGGCGGTGATCGCGGCCTCGCCCACCTCGCGGGCGATCCCGAAATCGGCCAGCAGCGGCTCGCCCTCGTCGGTGAAGAGGATGTTGCTCGGCTTCACGTCGCGATGCACCACGCCCCGGACGTGGGCGTAGTCGAGCGCGGCGGCGATCGGCCCGAGCAGCGCGAGCGCCTCGTCGGGGGTCAGCCCGGCGCGCAGGCGGTCGGCAAACGTCCCGCCGCCGAGATAGGGCATGACGATGTAGGGGAGGCCGTCATCTTCGCCGAAATCGCGGAGCGGCACGATGCAGGGGTGCTGGAGGCGGGCGACGGTCCGCGCCTCGCGCAGGAAGCGCGCGACGAATGCGGGATCGTCGGCGAGGCGGGGGTGGATCACCTTCACCGCCACCGTACACCCGTCGTCGGGGTCGGTGGCGCGATAGACCTGCGCCATGCCGCCCTCACCAAGAAGGGCGTCGAGGCGGTAGCGTCCGAGCGTGGTCCCGATCAGCGGGCGAGCCATGTCGCCCTCGCAAGAATCGTTTCCATCGCCCGATTGTCGCCATCGAGGGCGGGTCTGTCAAGTGTTATGACAAATCTGCGCGAAGTACGAAGTACGAACGACGAAGTACGAACGAGGGGTTACGACTCGAATTTGCTTTTGGCAGGGCCTTAATTCGTACTTCGTACTTCGTCGTTCGTACTTTCACACCTCGATTCGATACCGCGCCACCGCCTCGCGATCAAACGCGATCCCCAAGCCCGGCTTCTCGGGGACGGCCACCGCGCCGTCGCGCAGCGTCAGCGGTTCCTCCAGCAGCGGCGCGCTCCAGGTCACCCACTCCAGTTGCCCGGCGGTGCGGCTCGACGCGAGCAGGTGGACGCTGACCTCGGGGAAGAGGTGCGAGGTGATCGGCACGCGCCACGCCTCGGCCAGCGCGCCCATCGTGATCCAGCCGGTGACGCCGCCGATCCGCTGCAAGTCGGGCATGATCGTGGCGACCGCGCCCGCCTCGATCAGCGCGCGGACGCCGTCGGTGCCGTAGGCGTTCTCCCCGGCCGTGATCGGCGTCGCCAGCTCGGCGCGCAGCGCGGCCAGCCCGGCCACATCCTCGGCGGGCAGCGGCTCCTCCAGCCAGCCGACGTTGTAATCGGCCAGCTTGCGGCCAGAGAATCGCGCCTGCTCGCGCCCCCAGCCCTGATTCACGTCCACGTAGAGTTGCACGCCATCCCCGACCGCGCGGCGCACCGCGTCGAGCGTCGCCAGGTCGCGCGCGGTGTCGCGCCGCCCGAAGCGCATCTTGACCGTGGCGAAACCCGCCGCCGCGAACCCGGTCGCCTCGTCGGCCACTTTCGCGGGGTCGTCCTGCAGCCAGCAGCCGTCGCTGGCGTAGGCCGGGACGCTGGTGCGGCGCGTGCCGAGCAGCCGGTGGAGCGGCGCGTTCAGCAGCTTCCCCTGCAAGTCCCAGAGCGCGGTGTCGATCGCCGAGAGGGCGAAGAGGGCGATACCGGTGTGCCCGCTCAGCGTCGCCGCCGCCCACATCCGGTCCCAGGCCGCGCCGATCTGCGTCGCGTCGGTGCCGCGCAGCACCTCCGCCAGATCGGCGACCATCGCCACGGTCGCCGCCGCCTTGCCGCGCGTGAACCCGGCGACGTAGGCGACGCCGCTCGGCCCCTCGTCGGTCAGCACCTCGACCAGCACATTGATCACCGTGTCGGCCTGGCGCACCGCCGAGCGAATTGGGTAGCGCACCGGCACCGCCACGATCGTCGTCTCGATCTCGCGAATTCGCATCCCGCCCTCCACCACCGAATGAGGTTAGCGCCGCTGGGCGGGATTCAGCAAAGTTTGTTGACGCGGTTCTGGTGGCGACCACCCTCGAACGGGGTCGAGAAAAAGGTCGTGGCGCAATCCTTCGCCGTGTCGCTGCCGATGAGGCGAGCGCCGAGCACGAGCACATTCGCATCGTTATGCTGGCGCGACAGTTTCGCGCTCAGGCCGTCGTGGCACAGGGCGGCACGAATGTGGCGGTGCCGGTTGGCGGCGATGCTGATGCCGATGCCGGATCCGCAAATCAAAACCCCTCGCTCGGCGCGTTGTTCTTTGAGCGCGGCGGCCAGCTTGTCGGCATAGTCGGGATAATCGACCGACGCCGTGCTCTCCGGCCCGAGATCGAGCACCTCATGACCGAGGCCCGTCAGATGATCTTTCAGCTGCGCTTTCAAGTCCACGCCGGCATGGTCGGAGGCGATGGCGATGATCCCCATGTGTATCCCACAATCTCTCGTGCGTGCGCACATCCGTATGTCGCAATGTCAGGCAACGACCGCTTCCCGGCGAGGAGTATAGCAAGGCTTGTGGCGGCGCGGGTGACGCGCTGGCGGTTGCAACCGCCAGCCTGCTCTATACTCCCCCCACGCGGGCACTCGCCCCGGGCCAACGACCAACCTCGACCTACGGATTACCTACATGTGCGGGAGAGACCGATGCTACACCGCATCCTCGTGCCGCTCGACGGCACCGACTTCGCCGAGGCGGCGCTGCCCTACGCCGAGGCGCTCGCGCGCCGCACCGGGGCCAAAATCCACCTCGTCCGCGCCTCCATCGTGCGCCACCCGCCGCCCGACAACACCGAGGAATCGCGCATCGTCGCCAGGGAGCGCGCCTACCTGGTCGAGCAGGCGCAGCGGCTGGGCGCGGGGCAGTTCGCGGCCACGGTCACGCTGCAACAGTCCGACCCGCCCGACGCGATCGTGGGGCAGGCGCGGCAGTGGGGTGCCGACCTGATCGTGATGGCGACGCACGAGCGCGGCCCGCTCGGGCGGGCGATCTTCGGCTCGACGACGGGGAAGGTGCTGGACGACACGCCCGCGCCGGTGCTGCTGGTGCAGCCGGGCGATGCCGCCCCGTTCGCGGGTGCGCAGCGGGTGCTCCTGCCGCTCGACGGCTCGCCGCAGGCCGAGGAGGCGCTGCCGATCGCGCAACTCCTCGCGCAGGCTTTCGAAGCACCGCTCACCCTCGTCCTGGCGCTCGATCGCGGCCAATCGAAGTCCGAGCACGCCCTGCGCATCTACTTGCGCGAGGTGGCCGAGCGGCTGGCAGCGGCGGGGCTGACGGTCCAGATCGAGGTCCGCAGCGGCGATGCCGCCCGCGCCATCCGCGACGTGGCCGCAGCGACCGGCGCGACCGTGATCGCGATGGCGATGCGCGAGCACAACGTGCTCCGGCGGGTGGTGCTCGGCAGCACCGCCGAGGCCGTGCTCCGCGCGACGGAGATCCCGCTGGTCATGGTGCGGCCAAAGGAAGAGGGGCGGGAGGGATAACCCTCGCCGCCCCTCGTTTTGCTCGCGCGGATATGTCGCGCGACGGGCTCAGTCGGCCGCGACCGCGCCGAGTTCCCGCCGCGCCCGGTGCGCCCTGGCTTCCTCGATCAGCCCGGCGAAGAGGCGCAGGTGCTCGGTGTGCTCCACGAACATCTTCTCGGGGTGCCACTGCACGCCGAGCACGAACCGCTTCTCGATGTGCTCCACCGCCTCGATCGAGCCGTCGGTGCTGCGCCCGATCACGCGCAGGCTCGGCGGGACCTGCTTCAGCGACTGGTGGTGCGCCGAGTTAGTGCCGACCGTCGTCGCGTCGAGCAGATCGCCGAGCAGGCTGTCGCGCTCGACCGCGACCTCGTGGATCGGGTGCTCGTAGGAGCCGACTTCCCACGGCTGGCTGTGCTTCAAGTCGGTCGGGTACTCGGTCGGGATATCCTGATAGAGCGTGCCGCCCAGCGCGACGTTCAGCACCTGGATGCCCCGGCAGATCGCCAGCGTCGGCACATCGGCGCGCAACGCCGCTTCGAGCAGCTGGAACTCGAACTCGTCGCGCAGGTCGCTGATCCCGTAAGTCTTCTCGTGGACGTAGTCGTCGCCGTAGCGATCCGGGCGGATATCCGCGCCGCCGCTGAAGATGATGCCATCCACGATCCCGACCAGCTCCTCGACGCCCGCGCCGCTCGGCGGCAGCAGGATCGGCACGCCGCCCGCCGCCTCGACCGCCTGCACGTAGCTGACTTCCATCCGGAAGATCTCGCCCCGGTTCTCGAACGCCCCGATCGAGGGCGTGATCCCGATAACTGGCTTCATCTCGCTCCCTTTCCCGCTCGCCCATTGGCCGCACGTCGGGAAAGTATGTCGCCCGGAATCGGCAGCGTCAAGAATCGGGCGAAGTACGAAGTACGAACGACGAAGTACGAAGTAGGCTTCCCAACGGCACAGCCTTCATTCGTACTTCGTACTTCGTCGTTCGTACTTAACGCCTATCCCGCCTGCCGCACCCGTTCGGCGATCCGCCCCAGCGACGCCGGGATGTCGTTCACTTTCAATGGTCGTACTACAAAGCGCATCAGGTCCGCATACGGATGGAAAATCCCGTGCAGCGCCTCGGCATCGTCGGTCTCGATCAGCAGGAACCCCTGCCCCGATCCGGCGAAGTCGTACCAGCCGCGCCACAGCTCCGGTCGCAGCGCCTCGGCCCTGAACTGCCGGTCGTGCCGCGCGCGGACCTGCTCCATCGTCGTACCCGGATGCCAGGTGTACTCGCAGAAGAACAGCATCGCCCCCACTCCTTTTCTCATGATGAGCCACATGATGAGCCACGCGCACCTCAGACCTCGCGCTCCTCGAACATCAGCAGCGTCGCGCCACCGGTCGCGAAGTTCGGCAGATCGCTCGCCGCCGCCGCGCCCTCGGCCGATCCCATCGCCGCCCCGAGCGCGGGCAGCGAATCGAACGCGAGCGACGCGACGAGGTGATACGGCGCTGCCCCGCCCGGCGCGGCGACCGGGCCGTCGCTGATAGATAGCGACCGCAGGCCGGGGATCGCCTTCGCGATCGGCGCGTGCGTCTCGCGATAGTAGGTATCGAATGCGGCGCTATCGGTGGGATGGTGATAGAGCACGAGCAACTTCGCGGCCATCGCTCCCCTCGCCTTTCTCTCGCCGACTGCCGTGCCAACCACGGCATCTGCCAGCAGCATAGGGCGCGCGGCGATGCGCCACATCCGTAGAGATGCGGAGATCACCTGCTGATTTTTTCGCGCCGGGCTACGGAGATTGGGAGGGGAGCATCAGCGCACGAGGCGGATGCGCGGCGTTGCCTCCCCGTTGGCGGCAGCGCCACGCAGGCCGCGATCGCTGGCCCAGGTGGCGATCTGCGCGCGGGTCGCGAGTTCGAGCTTGCCGAGCAGATTGCTGACGTGGGTGTGGATCGTGCGCTCGCCGATCGAGAGCGCATCCGCGATCTGGCGGTTCGTCATCCCGCATGCCACCAGCGCCGCCACCTCGCGCTCGCGCCGCGTCAGCCCATCGGTCGGCACAGTGGGGAGCGCCACCGGTTCGGCCAGGAAGCGATCGACCGCGTCGGTAATCGAGCGCGAGTCGCCGAAGTAGGGGATGTGCAGATCGCCGTCCAGCAGTTCGAGGCGAGCGTTCGGCAGCCGCGCGGCGACATACTCCGCGCGTGCGACCCCGTTCGGCTCGTCGCGGCGCTGCAAGATCAGCGTCGGCTGCCGGATCGACGGCAGGAGCGCGCGAACATCGGTGTTGTACCAGGCCCGTCGCGCCGCCACCGCGCCCTGCGGCGTGATCCCGGCGCGCTGGTAGGCGGTGAACCACTCGGTCAGCCCGCTGTCGCCCTCGGGCAAATATTGCAGCGCCAGGAAGCGCGAGCCCATGCCCCACTCGCTCCCGACGATCGTCAGGGTCGCCTCGGCCCGCGCCGGGTCGGCACCAAACGGGTAG
Source organism: Chloroflexia bacterium (assembly GCA_046328475.1). GTDB lineage: Bacteria > Chloroflexota > Chloroflexia > Thermomicrobiales > CADCWN01 > CADCWN01. The sequence goes on from JAXLWN010000019.1 coordinate 72,911, forward strand.
TCGGGAGCCCGGAGTCCGCACACACCCGAACTGTAGACGATCAGGTGCGAGACGCGCTCCGGGTAGCGCGCCGCGAAGGCGATGCTGATCGGCCCACCCTCCGACCAGCCCATCAGCGCGGCGCGCTGGACGCCCGCCGCGTCCATGACGGCGGCGAGATCTTCCACGCGCGTATCGATCGTGAAGGCTTCGGGGGCGGTCGTGCGCTCGGAGAGCCCCGTCCCGCGCTTGTCGTAGTGGACCACGCGCCGGTGCCGAGCGAGGCCATCATAGAACTCGCGCACAAACGGCGTGTCGCGATCCAGCTGCAGGTGACTTACCCAGCCGGGGACCGCCACCAGCGGCGGCTCCCCCTCGCCGAGGATTTCGTACGCCAGCGTGGCAGCCCCCGTTGTGAAGCGGATCGCCATGCTCACCCACCACCTGCGCCAGGACAAACCGGCAGGGCGTTCGCTTAGATGTCGTGCGAGGAGTATACCACTGTTCCTGCACGCGCCATCGCCCGCTAGGCGCGCGGCGGCGCGGTCGAATCGCGCACGATCAGCTCGGGCTGGAGCAAGAGATCGTCGTCGGGCGGCGAGGTCCCGCGCCCCTCCAGGAGATCGATCAACACCTCGGTGGCCCGGCGACCCAGCTCGGCCAGCGGCTGCCGCACCGTCGTCAGCGGCGGTGCCAGGTACTGCGCCACGCCGATATCGCCGAACCCGACGATCGAGAGGTCGCCCGGCACGCGCAAGCCCCACTGCCACGCCGCGTGCAGCGCCCCGATCGCCAACTGATCGTTCGCGGCGAGAATCGCCGTCGGCGGCTGCCTCGCGGCGAGGAGCGCGGCGGTCGCGACCTTGCCATCCTCGTAATAGCTCGCCTCGGTCGCGCCGACCGCGCCCGGTGCCGTCGGCAAACCAGCCTCGCGCACGAATGCATCGAACGTCTCCCGGAGATGGCGCATCCGCAGGTGGCGCTCGTCGTAGATCATCCCGAGTCGGCGGTGGCCGAGGTCGTGGAGGTGCCTCAGGGCAGCCAGGGCACCGGCGCGGACGTCCACATCGACCGCGAACGACGGCAGGTCGGGGTTGTTGGGGATGGCGGTGACGAGGCCGCGATGCTGCGCCGCGACGCCGGGGAAGGGCACATAGCCGAGCAGTTGGAAGCCGAGCAGCAGCGCGCCATCCACGAAGCGCAGGCCTGCCGCCTCGTCGCCGGTCGGCTGCCCCTCGGTGGAGAGCCCCATGCCGCTCATCATCAGGATGGTGCGGTAGCCGCGCTCGCGGGCGACCGCATCCATCGCCTGCACGACCTCGCCGGTGACCGGATCGGCGATGGTCGTGACCAGCAGCCCCAGCGTCTGGCTGCGGCCGGTCCGCAGGGTGCGCGCGAAGGGATTCGGCCGGTAGTCGAGCTCGGCGCTCGCCGCCTGCACCCGCTGCCGCGTCTCCTCGCCGATCGCAATCGCGCTCGGGCGACCGCCCAGCACGACCGACGCGGTCGTCACCGAGACCCCGGCCTTGCGCGCGACATCGCCGATCGTCGCACGCGAACGGCGCTGTCCCGATGCCGGATCGCCCGAGCGCGGCATAGCTCCCCCATTCCGGCACGTCCGCGTCAAGGCGGGCAGTATAGCAGCGAGCGCGTGGCCCAACCCGCCGCTTGACACCGGTCGCACGCGGCTTTACGATGACTGAAACGTTACATGTACAACGATATTTCTGCAAACCAGCGTTCATAGCGCTCAGACCAGACGAAGGAGCACGCCATGCGCTACAAACTCCTCGGCCCGAGCGGCCTGCGCGTCGCCGAAGTCGCCCTCGGCACGATGACGTTCGGCGACACCATCCCCTGGGGTGCCCCGCGCGACGAATGCCGCCGCATCTTCGACGCCTACGTGGAGGCGGGCGGCAACTTCATCGACACCGCCATCAACTACACCGGCGGGATGAGCGAGCAACTGGTCGGTGAATTCATCGCCGGGCAGCGCGATTGCTTCGTCGTCGCCACCAAATACACGATGCACCCGCCGACCGGCGACCCGAACGTCGCCGGGAACCACCGCAAGAACCTCGTCCGCGCGCTCGAAAGCAGCCTGCGCCGTCTCGGCACCGACTACATCGACCTCTACTGGGTCCACGCCTGGGACGGCATCACCCCGGTGGAGGAGATGATGCGCGCCCTCGACGACCAGGTGCGCGCGGGCAAGATCCTCTACCTCGGCATTTCCAACGCCCCCGCCTGGGTCGTCGCGCAAGCCAATACACTCGCCGCGCTGCGCGGCTGGACGCCGTTCACCGGCCTGCAAATCTCCTACAGCCTGATCGAGCGCAGCGCCGAGCGCGATCTGCTGCCGATGGCCCGCGCCTTCGGCCTCGGCGTCACCGCCTGGGCACCGCTCGGCAGCGGACTGCTCACCGGCAAGTACAACCGCGTCGACCCGGCCGAAGCGCGCCGCCTCGACACCTCCACCGCCGTCACCGTGGACGACCAGAAGCTCGCCGTCGCCGCAGCGGTCTGGGAGGTGGCGCAGGAACTCGACCGCTCCCCGGCGCAGGTCGCGCTGGCCTGGGTGCGGCAGCGCGGCGCGATCCCGCTGCTGGGGGCGCGCACCCTGGCGCAGTTCGCGGAGAACCTCGCCTGCCTCGGCCTCACCCTGGACGCCGACCAACTCGCGCGCCTCGAAGCGGCCAGCGCGATCGACCTCGGCTACCCGCACGATTTCCTGGCGCGCGACAATATCCGCACCTCGGTCACCGCCGGGATGCAGCAGTTGCTCGATATCTGAGAAAAACATCATGGAGGGGTGCGCGACGCGCGGCGGGCTCAGGCCGCCGCGCGTGCCGCGCGCTCCTGCGGCGTCGGGCGCAGCACCAGCGAGAGCACGATGCCGCCGAGCAGCGTCGAGGCGACCAGGATGACGAGCGGCCACTGGTAGCCGCCGCGCACGATCAGTTGGCCGCTGATCACGCTGCTGAAGGCCCAGGCGAGGTTCCAGGCGGCGGTGCGCAGCCCGAAGGCCCCGGCGCGGGCGCGCGGGTGGACCCGGTCGTTGAGGATCGACGCCTCGATCGGCCAGGTCATGCCCGCGCCGATGTTGCGCGTGGCGTAGGTGACCACCACCAGCGGGATCGAGGGGAAGAAGATCAGGGCGATCGCGGGCACGATCGGGGCCATGCGCATCAGCACCGACAGCCGTTCGCGCCCGATGAAGCGGGCCAGCGTCGGGGCCAGCAGGCCCAGCACCGCGCCTGTCGCGCCGACCGCCGACAGGAACCCGCCGATCGCGCCGGGCGGCGAACCAAGTTTCGCCAGGTAGACATTGACGAACGGCAGGAACGCGCCCGCGCCGAGGCTGATCAGCGCCGTGGCGGCGGCATATTGCCGCACCAGGCGGCGCACGCGCGAGCGCAGTTCGTCGTCCTGGCTCGTGCCGATGGCCGCGCTATAGGTCTGCGGGATCGGGCTCGCGCCGCCACTCAACCGCAGCAGCGGCACCACGCCAAAGATCCCGATCGACACCGCCGCGATCAGCGCCGTGCGGTCGCGCGCGACGAGTTCGAGCCCCGTCCGCCCCAGGAGTCCGGGCAAAAAGCCGCCCACCAGCGTGCCGACCGTCGTGGAGAGCGTCGCAATCGCCGAGATCAGCGCCGCCGCCGTCGAGCGTTCCTCCGAGGTGACATACTCGGCCAGCAGCGGCATCTGAAGCGACTGCGTCATCGCGTAGCCGAAGCCGGTTGTGACCGAGAACATGATCAGCAGCGGCTCCGCCGTGGAGAGCGCCTGCCCGAGCAGCGATAGGCTGGCGAGCAGGAAGCCGCCCGTCAGCATCGGGCGCAATCCCCAGCGCCGCACCAACTGCCCCGCGACCAGCGCCGCGAACGAGAGCGAGAGCGTGTTGATCCCGGCGAGCAGCCCGATCAGGTCCTCCCGACGACCGAGCGCCAGCAGGGAGAGGTTAAAGAGGAGGCCGAACGTGCCAGCCTGCAACGCGCCGAGCAGCTGGTACGTGACGATCAGCCGCAGCCCCCGGTTGCGCCGGATCAGCCCCCACATGCGGCGTTCTCCGAGTAGTCGTGAGTCGTGAGTCGTGAGTCGTGCGATGGGGCGCCGCGCGCCGCTGCGGGATACTTACATGAGATCGACCGCAGGTCAATGTTGCCCCACTTCCTGAGCATGCAGGAGAACAGTGCGATAAGATGCACCCACCGTGGTGAGCAAACCACTCACGACTCACGACTCACGACTCACGACTGGAGACACCCATGCGCCTCGCGCTCCTCGGCTACTACCACGAGACCAACACCTTCTCCTCGCGGCCGACCGACTACGCCGCCTTCGAGATCCAGCGCGGCGACGAGATCGTGCACGATCACGAGAATGCGACCTCGTCGCTGGCGGGCTTCCTCTCCCTGCGCGACCTGCCGGATGTGGAGGTTGTGCCGCTGATGTTCGCCAACACCGGCCCGCTGGGGCTGATCACCGCCGACGCCTTCGAGCGCATCGCCGCCGAGGAGATGCAACTGCTGCGCGACAACGGCCCCTGGGACGGCGTCCTGCTGGTGCTGCACGGCGCGGCGGTCGCGGCCAACTACCACGACGCCGACGGCGAGTTCGCGGCGCGGGTGCGCGCGGTCGTCGGCCCGGACGTGCCGGTCGGCTGCGCGATGGACCAGCACGCCAACCTGACCGAGAAACTGGTCGCGGCCACCAACGTCACGGTCCTCTTCCGCACCAACCCGCACCTCGATGCCCTGCCCCGCGCCCGCGAGTGCGGCGAGATCGTCGTGCGCGCGGTGCGCGGCGAGGTCCACCCGGTGCAGGCGATCGAGACGCCGCCCCTGGTGATCAACATCGTCAAGCAGTTCACCTCCGAAGAGCCGATGAAAAGCCTGATGGCCGATTGCGACACCGTCATGGCGCGGCCGGGGATGCTGACGGCCTCGGTGGTGGAGGGCTATCCCTACGCCGACGTGCCCGAGATGGGCATGTCCTTCGTCGCGGTCCACGACGGCGACCCGGCGGCGGCGCGCGACGCGGCCCGCTGGCTCGCGCGCCGCGCCTGGGACCGCCGCGCCGAGTTCGTCGGCGACACCCCCTCGCCGGAAGAGGCGCTGAAGCTGGCGCTCGCCGAGACCGAGCACGCCACCGGCGAGGCGAAGCCGGTCGTGCTGATGGACGTGGGGGACAACATCGGCGGCGGCAGCTCGGCCGACTCGACGATCATGCTGGCGGCGGCGCAGCGACTCGGCGTCCGCTCCTACCTCCAGACCCTCTTCGACCCCGAGGCGGTCTCCGCCTGCGTCGAGGCGGGCGTCGGCTCGACCGTGACGCTGGAGGTCGGCGCGAAGACCGACGACCTCCACGGCAAGCCCGTGACCGTCACCGGCCGCGTGCGCATCATCTCCGACGGCAAGTTCGAGGACCATCGCCCGACGCACGGCGGCTGGCGCTTCTTCGACGGCGGCACCACCGTCGCCCTGGAGACGACCGACGACCACACGCTCGTGCTGACCAGCAAGCGGATCGGCAACACCAGCATCGAGCAGATGTACTCGCTCGGCATCTACCCCGAGCGGAAGCGGATCGTCGTCGCCAAGGGGGTCCACTCCCCCCGCCCGGCCTACATGCCGATCGCCTCGCTGGTGATCATGGTCAACTCCCCCGGCGCGACCAGTTCCGACCTCTCCAGTTTCAACTACCAGCACCGCCGCAAGCCGCTCTACCCGTTCGAGGAATACGCCGAGTATCCCGAATAACGAGAGCGGAGTGGACTTCGTAGGGGCGCTTCGTGAAGCGCCCGGCGTCCCTGGCTAGCGGTCGCCTCGGAGACCAGGGCGGTTCACGAACCGCCCCTACGAGAAATGGGCTTCACTCCACCACACCACTCCCCGCCACACTCGCCGCTTCCTGCTGCCGCGCGGTCTCCCGGCGCGGCAGCGCCGTGTTGATCACCGCCACGCCGACCAAAACCACCGCCGCCGCGACGATCATCGGCAGCGTGATCGTCTCGTCCGCCAGCAGCCAGCCCGCGATGACCGCGACGACCGGGTTGACATAGAAATTGGTACCCGCCTTGGCCGGATCGACGTTCTTCATCAACCACAAAAAAGCGGTGTAGCCGAGGATCGAGCCGAAGACCGCCAGATAGGCCAGCGCGAGCACCGCCCGCAGCGGAATCGCCCCGAAATCGACGCGCCCCGGTTCGCCGAGCACCGCGCTGATCAGCAGCAGCAGCACCCCGCCCGCCAGCATCTCGCTCGCCGTGCCGATCGCGGTATCCTTTGGCATCGGGGCACGCCGCGAATAGACGCTCCCGGCGGCGAAGATGAACGCGCCGATCAGCGCTCCCCATCCCCACCAGATCGTAGTCGCCCGTCTCGGAGACGAGCGCGGGCGCGAAGAGGCCCGCCGCCCCGGCAAAGCCGAGCCCCAGGCCGACAAAGGTCTGCGCGCCGGGGCGCTTCCCGCCAGCCACCAGCCAGCCGAGCAATGTGATCCAGACCGGGATGGTCGTCACCATCAACGCGGCCAGTCCCGAGGGATGCGCGTCTCGGAGTAGGTGAGCAGGCCGATGCCGCCCGCCAGCATCAGCCCGCCCGCGATCGCCGCCGAGCGCCAGTGGATCAGGCTGGGGAAGCGCCCACCACGCGCCAGCAGGATCGGCAGCATCACGCCCCGGCCAGGAAAAGCGCAGGCCCGCCGTCATGAACGGCGGGATCGTCTCGACGGCGATGCGGATCGCCAGAAATGTCGTCCCCCAGACGATGTAGATGACCGCAAACGCCGCCACGACCTTGACCTTGAACTGCGTTGCTTCCGACATACTCGGCCCCCTTCCCGCCGCTGCGCTGCGACGCACCCGTCGTTTTCCATCGTAGGTGGCGAGGGCGGTGTGGTCTTGTATGTTCTTGCGGTGGGGCTATACTGGATCGATGGACACCCACGAGCGCCAGTCCCCGGCCGACCGCCAGGACACCGCCCAGCTCTGGCAAGCCGATGCCTTCGGCGGCCTCGAATTGCTGCGCGCCAGCTTCGTCGAATTCAGCTTCGCGCCGCACGCCCACGAAGAATTCATGATCGCCGTGACCGAGGGTGGCCCGGCGCAACCCCGCTTCTGGGGCGCGGTGCAGCGGATCGAGGCGGGCGATCTCTTCGTGCTCAATCCGGGGGAGGTCCACGGCGGCGGCCCGGTCACCGGTTCGACCTGGCGCTACCGCTCCTTCTACCCACCCGCCGCCCTGATGCGCCGCGCCGCCCAGGAACTCGCCGGGCACGACCGGGGGCTGCCGCAGTTCGCCGAGAGGCTGGTCAAGGACCCGCTGACCACGGCCTTGCTCCAGCGCGCCCACCTGGCGCTGGGGCGCTACCTCGTCGCTGGCCTACGAGTCCTACCTGATGGAGGCGCTCGTCGGCCTCGTCGCGCGCCACGCGGTGGACAAAGTCGCGGCACACCGCATCGGCCACGAGCACCGGGCGGTACGACTGGCCAAGGACTATCTGGAGACGATCCCCGGCGAGAATGTCTCGCTCGACACCCTCGCGCACGCGGCGGGCATCGGCCCCTACCACCTCTGCCGCGTCTTCCGCCAGGAGACCGGCCTCGCCCCGCACGCCTACCAGGTCCAGGTGCGCGTGCGTCTCGCCAAGACCCTCCTCGCGCAAGGGCTCCCCATCTCGCAAGCCGCCGCCGAAGCTGGCTTCACCGACCAGGCCCACTTCACGCGCCACTTCAAGCGCATGTTCGGCGTGACGCCCGGGCGCTACCTCGGGAGCTCCCTGCCTCACGCTTCACAATGAGCACCTATACTCCGCGCCGAGGCGAAGCCACACCGATAAGCAGGAGGAGATGCGGACATGACGAGCAGCGAGGGCATACCAGACAACGATTTCGATGGCCCCTGGAAAGAGGTCCTGGACCTGTACCTTGAGGACGCCCTCGCCTTCTTCTTCTCGGACGCCTACCGCGACATCGACTGGGCGCGCGGCTACGAGGGGCTGGAGACGGAACTCCAGCAAGTCGCGCCCGAGGGCGAGCGTGGGGCACAGGCAGTCGATAAGCTGATCAAGGTCTTCCTGCGCGACGGAACTGATACCTGGGTGCTCATCCACCTGGAAGTGCAAAGCCAGTCCGAAACGAGCTTCGAGCAGCGCATGTTCCGCTACCATGCGCGCCTCTACGATCACTTCCGCCAGGAGATCGTCAGCCTGGCGATCCTCGGCGACGAGCGCCCGAACTGGCGGCCAAAGGGTTTCGGCTATGGGCGCTGGGGCAGTTCGATCCAGTTCACCTTCCCGGCGATCAAGCTGCTAGACTTTACCGAGGAGGAGCTAGAAGCTAGCCCGTACCTCTGCGCGATCATCGTGCAGGCTCACCGGGCGGCGCAGGCCACACGCCACGATCCGACCGGGCGCGTCGCCGCGAAGATCGGGCTGGTGAGAAAGCTCTACCGTCGCGGCCTCACGCGAGAGCAGATCCTGAGTCTCTACCACTTCATCGACTGGCTGCTCCGCTTGCCGAAAGGTCTGGAAGACCAAACCGTACGGGCAATCCGGGCTATCGAGGAGGAGCAAGACATGACTTACGTGACTTCTGCGGAACGCTATGGCATTGAGCAAGGACTGGCGCAAGGCCGCACCGAAGGTGCGATAGGGGGCCTGCTCCGAGGAATCGCCACTGCGCTCGAGATTAAGTTCGGCCCGGCCAGTGCCGATCTGCTTCCCAGGATCCAAGAGATCAGCGATCCAGCGCGCCTCGAAGCGATTCTCGATACAATCAAGACTGCGGCAACCCTCGACGAAGTCCGCGCCTTCGCCGAACAGGGCGAGTAGTTGAACTAAGGATGGGATGAAGATCACCAAACTGGAGACGATCCACCTCGGCGATTACCCGCACCTCCTCTTCATCGCGGTCCACACCGACGAGGGGCTCGTCGGGTACGCCGACACCTTCTACATGACCGAGTCGGTGCGCGCCTACATCCACCAGTTCGCCGCGCCGATGCTGCTCGGGCACGACCCGCTGGCGATCGACCTGCACTGGCGGCGGCTCTACGAGGTGATCGCCCACATCGCCGGCAAGGGTGCCGAGATTCGCGGCCTCTCGGCGATCGATGTCGCCCTCTGGGACATCCTCGGGCAGGCGGCGGGGATGCCGGTCTGGCAATTGCTCGGCGGTGCCTCGCGCGACCGCATCAAGACCTACAACACCTGCGGCGGTCCCGCCTACGGCCGCGTGACGCGCGATGGCACCATCCGCGATAGCGGGCGCTACGAGGACCTGATCGGCTTCATGACGCGCGCCGACGAACTGGCGCAAGATCTCCTCAGCGAGGGGATCACCGGCATGAAGATCTGGCCGTTCGACGTCCTCTCGCAGCCCGAACTGCAGTTCGACTGGCGCTCCTTCAAAGGCGCGTTCGAGCCCAACCTGCGCACGTTCAGCGGGCATTACATCGAGCGCCGCGACCTCGACCGCGCGCTGGAGCCGTTCCGCAAGATCCGCTCGGCGGTCGGCAATCAGATGGAGATCATGGTGGAGGGGCACGGCTTCTGGTCACTCCCCGCCGCGAAGCAGATCGCCCGCGCCGTCGAGGAGTTCCAGCCCTACTGGCTTGAAGACATCATGCGCGCCGACGACATCGAGGCGCTGGCCGAACTGGGCCGCAGCACGACCACCCCGATCCTGGCGAGCGAGTACCTGACGACGCGCTACGAGTACAAGCCGGTGCTGGAGGCCCGCGCCGCCGACATCATCATGATCGACCCCACCTGGGCGGGCGGCATCACCGAGAGCAAGAAGATCGCGACGATGGCCGAAGCCTACAAGCGCCCCGTGGCGATGCACGACTGCACCGGGCCGTTCACCCTCTACGCCGGCGTCCACCTGGCGATCAACGCCACCAACGCCGTCTACCAGGAATCGCTGCGCTCCTACCTGCGCGTCACCTACCCCGAGATGGTCACCGACATCGTCACCGTCGAGCAGGGCCACATCCTCGCCCCCACCGCCCCCGGCCTCGGCACCACCCTGTTGCCCGATGTGCGGAAGCGCCCGGATGTGTCGATTGTGGTGAGCGAGTAGGCCGTTTCAGTGGTCAGTGCGTCGGGGGGGGCATCCGTAAGTCAGATTCACGGATGCACTGACGCACTAAATTCGCTCCCCCAGGTACTTATCAAACCACGCCGCGATCCGCGCCAGGCGCTCGATGCGATGCGCGGGCTTGCCGGTGCGCGACATGCCGTGGCTCTCGTCAGGGAAGCGCACGAACTCGACCTCCTGGCCGAGCTTCTTTAGCGCCGTGTAGAACTCCTCCGCCTGCGGCACCGGGCAGCGCAGATCGTTCTCCTGGTGCTCCAGCAGCAGCGGCGTCCGCACGTTGGCGACATGGGTGAGCGGCGAGCGTTCGCGGTAGTGCGCCTCGTTCTCCCAGGGCGGGCCGCCGAACGACCAATCCCCCGTCATGTGGCCCATGTCGCTGTGGCCGTAGTGGCTGTAGCGGTCGCTGGTGCTGCGCCCGCTGACCGCCGCCTTGAAACGGGTGGTCTGGCCGATGGCCCAGTTGGTGAGATAGCCGCCGTAGGAGCCGCCGGTGAGACCCATCCGCGACTCGTCCACGAAGCCCTGCGCGACCAGCCAGTCCACCCCGGCCATCACGTCGCGGTAATCCACGCCGCCCCAGTCGTGGCGCAGCGCAGTGACGAACTCCTGCCCATAGCCGTCGGAGCCGCGCGGGTTGGTGTAGAGCACCACGTAGCCCCGCCCGGCGAGCAGCGGAACTCGTGGAAGAACGCCTCGCCGTAGAGCCCTGCGGCCCGCCGTGGATCTCCAGCACGAGCGGGTATTTCTTGCTGGCATCAAATCCGGGCGGCGTGATCACCCAGGCATCGAGTTCCTGACCATCGCCTCGGCCCGGTAGCTGTACTTCTGCGGCGCGCAGATCGCCACTTCCTTGAAGAATGCGCCGTTCGCGTCGGTCAGGCGACGCTCCGCCGTGCCCGCGCCATCGTCACCCAGGTCGCAGGCGAAGAGATCGGCGGGCGTCGTGGCGTCGCTGACGGTGTAGGCCAGGTGCTTGCCGTCGGCCGAGGCGGTCACGCTGACGATCTGCCGCCGCCCGGCGAGCACGGTCTGCGCCTCGCCCGACTCCACGTCGAGCCGCACCAGCGGCGCATCCCCCGGTCGCTGATGATCGCCAGCAGCGCGGTCCCATCGGGCGTCCAGAGCAGAGCTTGTCGGAGGCCGAGCCGTGGCGCGAGTCGGTCATCGGCCCGGAACCGACCGGGCGGTCGAGCTTGGCCGCGATGTTGCGCGGCGGCGCGCTGCCATCGGCCGGGACCACCCAGAGGCCGCTGATCGTGCCGGGGCCAGAATCTGGCGCATTGTCGTGCCCGGTGTAGGCGATCCAGTAGCCATCGGGCGAGAACTGCGGCTCCTCGCACGGCCCGGTCGTGCGCGTGACGCGCTGCGGCTCGGCCCCCTCCTCATCCACCGCGATCGTCCAGATATCGCTCTTGTTGTCCCGGTCGCGCTCGTCGTGCCGCGCCGACACGAACGCCAGCCGCGTGCCATCGGGCGACCGGGCCGGTTGGCTCTCGTTGCACTCCCCGAACGTGATCTGCCGCACCTCGCCGCGCTCCTGCCCGCGCAACTCGGCGACGAAGAGGTGGCGGCGGCGGTCGTCATAAAAACCCTCGCCGTCCATCTTGTACTTCAGCTTCTGGATCAGGCGCGCGTCGCTCTTCTTCCCCGTCAGCGCCTCCACATCGACCATGTCGCTGGAGGGCGCGCGATCCTTGTCGTCATCCGCGCGCACCTGGCTGCTGAAGGCGATCCGCGCGCCATCCTTCGACCAGACCGGCTCGCCCGCCCCCTCCTTCGCGTCGGTCAGCTGCCACGCCTCGCCGCCCGCCGCGCCGATCAGCCAGATCTGCGCCTTGCCGCCCGCCCGCCGCGCCAGGAAGGCCAGCGTGCGCCCATCGGGCGACCAGCGCGGCGCGCTATCGCTCGGCCCGGCCGTGAAGCGGCGCGCGGCGCGGCTGCCGTCCGCAGGCACCAGCCAGATCTGCGAGCGGTAGGTATCGGCCTCCTTGTCCACCGTCGTGCGGACGAACGCGATGGTGCGCCCATCGGGCGACAGCTGCGGGTCGCCGACGTAGGTGAAGCGATACAAGTCTTCCGGGGTGATCGGGCGCGGCGTCGCGCCCTGCTCGGTCGCCGTCATCGGTCCCTCCTCTGCCCATCGCGCGGAAAATCGGCACATCACGCCGCGCATTCTACCGCCAGCGGTGGGGATATACTACCGCTGACTGGCGGCAACGGAGCCGCGCATGAAACAACCAGGAGGCGACGATGCTGCGCGGCACCCTGATCGACCTGCGCCCGGTGGCCGAGGCCGACCTCCCGCTGCTGGAGGAGTGGGACGCCGATCCCGACTTCCACGGCGACTACAACACCTTCGGCCTGCGCCCGGCGGATCTGATTCGCCGCGCCTTCGCCGAGCATCGCTACCTCACCGACGACCGTGGCATGTTGCTGGCGGCTACCAAAGCGGGCGAGGTCGCCGGCGACGTCTCCTATCGCGTCGTGAAGCACGGCGGCGGCCTCGCCAACCGAGTCTACGAGATCGGCGTCACCATCGCCCCGGCCCAGCGCGGCAAGGGCTTCGGTACGGAGGCGCAACGCCTGCTGGCCGCCTACCTCTTCGCCACCTACCCGATCGCCCGCGTCCAGGCGACGACCGACATCACCAACATCGGCGAGCAGCGCGCCTGGAACGCGCCGGGTTCACGCGCGAGGGCGTGCTGCGCCAGGCGCAGTTCCGCGCCGGATCGTGGCACGACATGGTGATGTACAGCAAACTGCGCGGCGAGTGAAAGCTGATGGAACCGCACTACTTCGCCTCCCCCGAGGAATTTCGCGCCTGGCTGGAGGAGCACCACGCAACGGAGAAAGAGCTGGTCGTCGGCTACCACAAGAAAGGGACCGGCAAGCCAAGCATGACCTGGCCCGAGTCGGTGGACGAAGCCCTCTGCTTCGGCTGGATCGACGGCGTGCGCCGCTCGGTGGACGACGAGCGCTACTGCATCCGCTTCACCCCGCGCAAGGCGCGCAGCATCTGGAGCGCCATCAACAGCAAGCGCATGGGCGAACTGGCCGAACTGGGTCGCGTGCGCCCCGCCGGGCTCAAAGCCTTCGAGGCTCGCACCCCGGAGAAGTCGGGCATCTACTCCCACGAAAATCGCCATGCCGCCGAACTCGACCCCGCCGCCGAAGCCCAGTTCCGCGCCAACGCCGCCGCCTGGGACTTCTTCCAGGCCCAGCCCCCCGGCTACCGCCGCACCGCCATCTGGTGGGTGATCAGCGCCAGGCAAGACGCCACCCGCCAGAAACGCCTCGCCACCCTGATCGACGACTCCGCCAACAACCGCCGCATCGCCCAACTCCAACGCCCGGGCAGCTAACCCATCCCCTGCCGCACCGACCCCTCACGACTCACGACTCACGACTCACGACTCACGCTCTCGCCAAGGGAGGACCAATGATCCCACTCGACCTCATCCGGGACGCCGCCACGCGCGTGACGCCCCATCTGCGCCGCACGCCCGTCATCTCGACACGCGACGGCACCCTGCTGAAGCTGGAAAACCTGCAACCGACCGGGGCCTATAAGGTGCGCGGCTTCTTCGCCGCCGCCCTCGCCCTGCCGCCCGAGCAGCGGGAGCGCGGGCTGATCACCGTCAGCTCCGGCAACGCCGCGCTCGCCTGCGCCTACGTCGCCCGGCAGCTCGGCGTCCCCTGCCGCACCGTCATGCTCGAAACCGCGCCGCCGCCGAAGGTGAACGGCGTCCGCGCGCTGGGCGCGGTGCCGGTGCTGCTCCCGCGCCAGGAATTGCTCGACTGGATGGCGCACGGCGGCTGGGTGGGCCAGCCCGAAACCTTCCTGCATCCCTTCGCCAGCGAGGTCGTGATGGCGGGGCACGGCAGCATGGGCCTGGAACTGCTCGAACAGGTGCCCGACCTCGCGCGCGTCCTCATCCCGGCCGGGGGTGGCGGCATCCTCGTCGGCGTCGCCAGCGCGCTGAAGGCGCTCCGCCCGGAGATCGAGGTGATCGGCGTGCAGGCGGCGGGCTACGCGCTCTGGCCGCAGGCGATCGCCGCCAACGGCCCGGTGCAAGTGACGCCCGCGACCATCGCCGACGGCACCACCGCCCCCTTCGACGCCACCATGCTCCCGCGCATGCGCGAAGCCGCCGACCGCTGGCTGCTCGTCCCCGAGGACCGCCTGCGCGCCGCCATTGTCGATCTTGCGACCAACAGCAAAGTCGTCGTGGAGGGCGCGGGCGCGCTCGCCTACGCCGCCCGCGAACAACTGATCGACAGCAAAACGACCGTCGCCATCGTCAGCGGCGGCAACATCGCCCCCAAGCTCCTCGCCGAACTCCTGGCCGACGCCGCCTAGCGGCGCGGCCAGGATTCGCCCCGGCCAGGTGTCACAGCGCGGAAAAAAGAGTTCACGAAAACGTCACAACCCCGTCATTCGGCCGTGACGAGCGCCCTGTATGCTACGAACATTGAAGGTGCGACGACGCACCGAACCGATGCGAAGCAGCATGAAGGAGATAAACACCATGTTCGAGCAGACTTCCCCCCGCCGCCTCTTCCGCTCGCGCACCGACCGCCAGATCGCCGGCGTCTGCGGCGGCCTCGCGGCCTACATGGGGGTCGACCCCACCGTCGTGCGCATCGTCTGGGTCCTGGCCGCGTTCGCCACCTTCCCGATGGCCCCGATCTTCTACGTCATCCTCGCGGCGCTGGTCCCGCAGGAGCCCACGACGAACCCGACCGACACCTACATGATTTAGTGGGACGTAGAGCGTAGAACGTAGAACGTAGAGCGAAGGGCGATGGTAATTCCATCGCCCTTCGCGCACTCGTCTCACTGGGCCTAGCCGCATCCCTACGCTCTACGCCCCACGCTCCACGCTCTACGTCCCACACTCTACGCCGGGCTGAGCTTCTGCACCGTCTCCGCCTCGCGCGCGATGCGATCCCAGTCGTAGCGCATCGGCACCAGGCGCACCTCGCGCCACGCCTCGACCTGATCCGCGTAGTGCGGGCTGCCCGGGTGCCCCGACGACCCCAGCGGCACCACCCAGCCGCTGTTATCCCAGTCCGACGTATCGAAGCAGTAGCGCGCCACCGCCGTGCCGGTCAGCGCGAACCCCGTCCCCTCCAGCCCGGCATACCCGGCCGCCTGCGGCGTGTCGCTGTCGCCGCCGAAGCCGACCGCTGGCGGGTTCAGCATCGCCGCCAACTGCGGGAAGGTGCCCGAGAGCGTGTGCTTCGGCGCGGTGCCGTGCAGGCTGCCCCAGGTCCAGGCACCCATCTCCGGCCCCAGCTTCTCCGTCAGCCAGGCCACCGTGCGGTCGAGCGCCGTGCCGAGCAACCCGGCCCACGACTCACCGGGCGGCAGCAGCGACGTATCGTCGCGGTCGATCATCGCCGGGATCGCCGCCCGGAAGCGGCTGCCGAGCGTGAGCGCCCGCAGCGCCAGCGGATCCTTCGCCGCCGGGATCTCGCGCAGCTTCGCCAGCTCCGTGCTGTCGATCAGCACCGCCGCCGCCTGCTCGCGCCAGACGCCGTAGAGCGCCGCCGCGACCGAATCGGCGTCCATCGCGCCATCCCAGGCCAGCAGCAGCCGCTTCGCCTCCGCCACGCGCTCGTCCGACGGCGCGATCTCCTCCAGCGCGTTCACGAAGACCCGGCTCGGCAGCGAGACCCGCTCGCTGTGGATCGACGCCATGTCCGCGACCGTCGCCCCGGTCAGATCCTTCACGCGCGCCACCACCCGCTGCGCGCGGCTCGGCGGTGCCCAGTCGATCGCAACATAGTGCGGATAGCTGTCCTCAATGATCCGGTTGTTCGCGGTCGCGATCCAGCCCGTTTGCGGGTTGCGCACGCGCGGCAGCTCCTCGAACGGGATGTTCCCCTGCCACTCGTGCTCGCCGGTCCAGCCCGGCACCGGCAGCCACGCATTCGCGCGCGTGCGGATCGGCACCCGGCCGCGCATCACGTAGCCGATCGTGCCGTGGCGGTCGGCCATCATGAAGTTGTTGCCCGGATCGACCCACTCGCGCATCGTCGCGTCCAGTTCATCCACAGTCGTCGCGCGCAGCATCGGCAGGAATGTCTGAAAGCCCTGGTTCGGCACATCGGTCGCCGTGTAGCGCACCGTCACCGCATGGCCGCTCGCCGGATCGCCCACCACGACCGGCCCGTGGCGCGTCACCGTCACGTCGATCTCGACCGGCTCGCCGCCACGCACCGCGATCGTCTCGCGCCGCCGCTCGGCCGCCAGCCACTCCCCCTTGAACTCGTACTTCGACGGGTCGCCGGGCGCGAACTTCTCCCACGTAGAGATCGTGGTAATCGGCCCCCGCGTGCGTCACACCCCAGAGCCACATCGGCGTTGTGCCCGAAGTGCGGGAAGCCCGGCACGCCCGCGAACGACAGCCCCACCACGTCCCATTCCGGGCAGGCAACGTGATTCTGATAATAGACGTTCGGCACATCGAGCATCCGGTGCGGGTCGCCCGCCAGCAGCGGCTTGCCCGACGCCGTGCGGCTGCCGTGCAGCAGCCAGTTGTTGCTCCCCGACAGCTCCCACAGGCCCGAGATCAGCTCCGCCCCGACCAGATCCTCGGCCGGATCGGACAGCGCCGTGAAATCAACGCCCGGCTCAGAGATGACCGGCGCGGGCGATTGCGCCCCCGCGCGCAGCTTCAGCACCATCTCCGGGCCGAACTGCTGCATCACGCGCGCCCGCCAGAGCTTCGGCCCCAGCGTCCCCATCAGCACGTGGCGCACCTTGTAGACGGCGCAGCCATCCCACGGCCGCCACGCCTCCGGCGTCGCCCCCACCAGCGCATATTCCGCCGGCAGCGCCGCCCCGGACCCGATGAACGCGTTCACCCCCTCGGCATAGGCGTCGAACATCGCCCGCGTCTCGTCGTCAAACGCCGCGTAGTCCGCCTCCGCCGTCTGCGGCAGCCCCAGCCGCCGCATGAAGATATCCTGGTCCACCCAGGCCTTCCCGGCCCACTCCGCCCAGCACCCCGCCGCCCGGCGACGGTCATAATCCATCTGCCAGAGGCGATCCTGCGCGTGCGCGAACCCCTGCCCGAAGAACGCATCCCGCACCGACCCCGCCCGCACGTGCGGAATCCCCAGGTCGTCGCGATAAATCTCGACCTCCCCCTGCAACCCCGCCAACCGCACCGCCCCATCCGTCCCCGGCACGGCGGCGCGCAAATCCTCCCGACTCAACTCCGGCACAGCACACCCTCCCCCACGCAACACGACACATTTGCTACGTGTGCCTTTTCGGGGATTGGCGGGAGTTTGTCAAGCGATCAGACGAGAATACCAATACTTAGTGCTAAATGTTCAGGAGCTATATGAACCAGGGCGTCGTTTCCAATACTTCATGAAGGGTGAATGGGGCACTCTGTCGCAAGAAGGCAGCCGTAAGATAGGCGATATCCCCCGCATACTTAGTCGTTATCGGTTCGGCACACAGCGAATCGGTCGACGCCCAGTTTAGCTTTGTTAGATTTAGTATCTGCACCGCCAGGGCCTTAAGATCCGGATTGGCTGTTGGAGCACCCTCTGGCCGCTCAACGCGGATCGATACTTCTAGCATGTGCGGAGTCCCAAGTGCCTTGCGAAACGGATTGTTGCCAGTGGTGGAAAGTATGATTTGATTTGGAGTGGTAGTTACAAAGCTACCCCGGCTTAGGCTTCCATCACCTTCTGGGCGGCTATCATATAGCCGGATTCCATTGTGGGTATTAATCCACACGAATGAATAAGTCCCTTGCGGTCGAACTGAGCGGGCGGCTGCAAGAATTGCTTGACGATCTTCCTGGGAGAACTTTGCTGAATAGTGAAAGACGATGCTCGGCGTCTCCGAGAGACTCAGCCGCAGAAGAGTATCAAGAACAATTCGATGGAATTGTTTCGCACGATCCTCATACGGGAACGACTCTGTGTTGCCAGCATAGAACTCCCATCGCCCATACTCGTTGAAGACATTGGCATAACCCATTAGGCGAGCGCCATCTGACCGGCGACTCTGTGTGTAAGACAATCCAACAAAGAAGTCCGCATCTGGGATGCGATCAGGCAAGACCCAGGGAGTCACTCCACATTTGGCGCTGATATTCAGCACAAGATTTAGCTCTTTCCAATCAGGATTGAGCAGGGTCTGAGTATCTATCATCTGACAGGGAATACCCTTCTCAAGCAAGAGGCGCTTTACTCGGTAGTAGGGTTTTTGCTCGTCATCCGCTGAATAGCCCTTCTCTGGAGTATGGACTAGGAACAGGCGGTTTAGAGCAGCATCGCCAATCCACTCGGGATGTTCACGCAGTAAACGGCTACACTCGTCCGGGATTGCCTCTGGCGAGGGAACGGTAACAATTGAACTATATGCAAGGCGTGTGCTGAAAGTACGCTCAGAGCCTCGGTACTTGAACCTACCGACTTTGAGGCGGTCAATTAGTGAGGCCATGTTCTCGCGTAAGTCATGAGTACAGATCGGAATGAGTTCAATCTTCTTTGGTTCCGTACTAAACGCGCCATACCGCGTGATACCCTCACGGATGTCTGTGGCTTCAAGATGATGATTGAATTCGACACTTGGTTCTGGCAAGCTGATGACATTGAGACTACCTTTCACGCCTTGTCGCCGCGAGAGCGGCTCTGGCGTGTCATGGAGAATTGCGTGACCATTGTGGAACTCAAGAGGAAAAATTGATTGTGCAAGAATAGTCGCAGCACGTTCCATACGCTCTGCCCGAATGCGTGCTCCCGCTGGTTCAAGAGCAAGTCCATGTTGCTTGATTGCCCGATTGAGGTCGAAGCGAACGCCACGCTTCTGCAAGACTTTCTCAATCAACTCTTTCGGGAGATCCGGAATGACCTTACTGCTATCGATTCGCTCTTCGCGCTCGAAGTCAAATAACCGCACGGTCGTCCACTCAGAATCTACTGACAAGATCCTTCCGCTCTGCCATCCTCGCCAAAGACCAATGGCAGACTTACCTACCAAGTCGTCGGGAGTTAGGATGGGCAACAAGTCTCGTACCCGCAGGACGTTCTTGAATACAAGGGTATAGTCCAGACAAAGATACCACTTGGACCAATAATCACGAATCTGGATGACATACGCAGGGAAAAAGCGAACAATGTTCATTACGTCTCGCGGCAGCGGGAGATCTGCTCCCTGACGGTGTGCGACAATCTTCCCAAACTTTAGACTGTCGATATACCAACCATTCGCCGCCATCTTCTCCTTAAGTGCTATAAGAAACTCATTTCGCCGCTGGTGCATTACTTCTGAGTTGCGATCTTGATCTCCTCCAAATGACAGTGTCAGAGGAAACAGATTAGCAAACTCCGAATTCGTCACCACACTGGCAGCTTGGAGTAGTGCTTCCCTCCTTACGATTTCGTTTAGCAGTGTGACCTTTGTTTGGGACGACGTAACGTCGTATGTTGGCGCGGGCAAACTGTACTTGGTCATTTCCAGTTGCATCCGCTTTGTGCCTTCGCTTAGAGCACGAACAAACGCAGTACCTCCTTCATCTCGCATCATCTTCAACCATTCTTCGAGTTTCGGATTTCGAGGAGAATGATCGAGGACAGTTGTATCAAGGGAGAATCGCTCCGGCACATCTTGATCTCGCTGCAAGACTCGACCGGGATTGGTGACAGCAAAAGCATCCCGAAACTTGAAGCACTCTATCGGCAGTTTTACTGCATAATCCCGGTGAGCCACCGAATTGACGATTGCTTCGTCTATAGCAATCGGTGGATACTCGGGTTCATCAATAAAACCACCGTTGACATTCCGAATTTGGTAGGTTTTGAAGAAGCCTGACTCTTTTAGAAATGTTCGGACATGGCGAATTTGATGCGGAAGTGGTCCCGTGAACGCACGCTCGAAATCAGATTTGTCGGGTTGGCTGGCGTCAGCAATAACAGTGTCAAATCGAACAAGCCGGATAAAGGCTGAGGGGAGGACTCGTTGAGGATTCGCTCCAAAGAATAGGAGGCCTGCGTTCGTAAAGTACATATGCCCATCACGATCCTTACGGATCGCTCCGGCCTGGTAGAGCAATTCTTGATCTGAATATTCGTATGCCGCACCGGAGAGAAATACCTGCCGAAACTCACGCAAGACAGTCGGCTCCACGTCAGCAGGATCGTAGGGGCAACAATAGTCCTGCTCCCAGTCTAGCAGCCTCATGTCGCGTCGAAGTTGGTTCCGTTGAGAATCGCTTAGAGGAACATTCTGTATGCCGTGACGACGCCATGCTTTCGGCGATGTCCCAGGAGTTTCGCATATGCCTCGGTCAGCACGGCCAACGTATAGGAGGCATATTTGATTTGGATTTCCCTCATCGTCTGTACAATCAAAAATTCGCACCCGTGTGTCCTGATTTATTAGGAGATCATTGACATTGCTTAAACTGTTGCGTTGATTCTCGCTTAAATGCCTGATGCCTTTGACTTCACCCTTTTTTGTAATACCGAGAACTAAGAGTCCACCTTGCATATTCGCATTCGAGAAAGCAGAGAGGGACTCTTTGATTTGCTGGCGTAACTGTGTAACCTCACTCCCGTTCACAGATCCGTGAGGACCTACGCGACAAGCTTCCTTGCGATCAAAATGCTGACCCTCGAAATCAACATCTGAACTAGCCGTCAGGAACGACCAGTGTTGCTCAGGGTGCTCAAAAACGTCCAGCGGCAACGGCATATGCAAACCTCGAGCTTAGTCATGACATAGTTCAGCTCCGTCGACCCACTGTCTATCGTCAAGAACGAGGCAAATGCTTGTTGTATGTACACTACACCAGTACGGAGTTTACTCCAGATCGGGAATAACGTCAAAGGGAGCCCATTGGTCCAGCAACAGCTCACCAAGACTGTCAAGATTGGGGAATAACATAGAGCAGAACATCGATTGATGGCACTGACTGTGGGCTAACGAAAGGAGGGCATCACAATGGGTAATTAAGCAAAGGCGATCGAACCGCAGCTTGGTATCGCCAGTTCTGCATTGAGGCAACGCGTATCGTGCACACGTGCAGACTAGGACCCAACCCGCGCAGGCGGGTTTCGTGGCCCCGCAGGGCCTGTGAGCCGCGGTTTCAACCGCCAGGCACCCACGCCTACCCCACAGTCTAGGCCAAAAGGTTGCCTCGCTCCGTTGCTCAAGACTCAGCCAAAGATTTCGATGAGCAGCACCACCACGCCAATCACAATCGCCCCCACGCCCCCGAAGATCGTCCGCATGTCCCACTCGGGCGACCGCTCGGACGCAAGTCCCTCGCTGCGGTACCGCGACGAGGTGAGATCCCACAGAAAATCACGCCCGAACACGCACGCCAACCCAACCGCGATCAGGCCAAGGGCCAGCAACACGTACACCCCATACCTCCCTACCGCACTGAACGCACATTCGTCGCATTTCCACCCCCACTAACGCAATCGCAACCCCATCCCTCACGCGCCCGCAGCGGCACACGCCGACAACGCCCCGGCGCAATCGTCGCGAGGCAAAGGGGTGGCACGCGGAATGCACTCAGGATTGTGACAGAGAAGGTAGTGGCTTCTCGGTAGGAGGCTGTTGCGATGGTCGGTGGATTACTGCTCGCCGCCGTGCTGCTCTCGCTCGTCCTCTCGCTCGCCACCTGGCGCAACCCGGCCCTCTGGCCGATCCAGATCCTCACCGGGGCGATCCTGCTCGCCCTCAACTACTGGCTGATCTGGGGCGGCATCGGCTTCATCACCAGCGCCATCGCCATCGTCCAGTTCTGGCGCGCATTCACGCTCTACCGGAATCGTCGCCCGGTTGGCACCGCCACCTAGCCTCGCCCTCCCGCTGGATCGCTCGTTAGCGTTGAACCCTCTTCCCAACCGGCCCCCGGCAACGCCTGCAAATCGCCCAGCGTCAGCGCCGGACCCGGCAACGGCGCGGCGTCGCGGGACGGATCGGCGCGCAATCCATCGAGCAGCAGCGCCAGGTGCCGGTGGGCCAGCTGATCCGCCACGGCGGGCGGGAAGGGCGCGGCCAGCGGCTGGCAGAGGCGACCGATCAGCAGCCCGATGTCGCCAAAGGCCACATCCGGCCGCAGCGTGCCGTCCGCGTGCGCCGCGTCGATGATCGCCCTCCGCACCGCGCGGCGTCGTCGCGGGCGGGGATCAGCGCCTCATCCTCCAGCGACAGTTGCCCCATCAGCACCGGCATGATCGCGCCGACCCGCAGATCGATCGCCCGGTGCATGTAGCGCGCCAGCGCCCTGAACGCATCCGCTCCCGCCTGCGAGCGCCAATTCCGTCCGCGCAGCACCCGCGCCAGCACATCGAGCGCGACCGCACGCAGCAGCGCCTCCCGGTCGGGGAAACGGCGGTAGACGTCGCGATCCCCACCCCCGCCTCGCCGCGCCACATCCTCCAGCGGCGCACCCGGACCCTGCGCCACAAAGACCCGCGCGCCGCCGCCAGCAGCAACTCGAGATTTCGCCGCGCATCGGCCCGCAAGCGCGGCCCGCCGTTGCTCTCCGCAACCGCCCCGCTCACCCGAACATCCTGCGCCTTACCAGCCATACGCCCCCAACCCCAGTCCGCGCAGGCGGACTTCGCGGCGAAGCCTTCAGCCGGGACTTCAGTCCAACGGCACTCTCCCCCAACAAAACCTCTGTCGAGCCTACCAGCCCCGTCCAACCCGCGTCATCACCTCAACCCACCAAATCGGAGGAAAATCCTCCACATCCATTGACAACCCACCTGCCCCGTGCTACAGTAGCACAAGTGGAGGAAACTCCTCCGAATACTCACACAGGAGGCCCCATGACCAGCAGCGCCATCCTCGACCTCGGCCAGCGCTGGGCCGACGCCGAATTCGCGCGGCGACGCCGCCACCCTCGACACCATCCTCACCGACGACTTCGTCGGCATCGGCCCCTTCGGCTACGTCCTCACCCGCCAGCAATGGCTCGACTGCCACTGCACCGGCGACCTGCGCAACGAAGAGTTCACCTGGCAGGATGTCAGCGTGCGCGACTACGGCGACGCCGCCATCGCGGTCGGCATCCAGGCCCAGCGCGCCATCGCCCGTGGCAACGAGGTCGCCGGACGCTTCCGCGTCACCCACGTCGCCGTGCAGCGCGACGCCGGCGTCTTCTGCCGAAGTCCAACTCAGCGGCCCCATCCCCGCCACCCCACCCACCCGCCCGTAGCCCCATCCCATCCAGCCAGATTCCCCCGGCGCATTCATCCCAGCGCGGTCGCTTCGGGGCCCCAGGCAAGCATCAGCCACCTCCTCGCCACGCCCGCCACACCGACATCCACACCGCCAACACCATGCAAACCACCTGGCTCGAACCCTGAACGTTGAACGTTGAACCCACCCCGCCCTCGTTACTCGTTACTCGTTACTCGTCACTCCTCTCACGACTCACGACTCACGACTCACGACTGGAGGTACCCCATGCCCCGCACCCTCCGCTTCGGCATCCAGGGCGGCCCCATCGACACCCCCTACGCCGAACTGCGCGACTACTGGCGCGAAGCTGAGCACCTCGGCTACGACTGGGCCTCGATCGGCGACCACCTGATGCCCAACCCCATCTTCGGCGCGAAAGGCACCGACCCCTGGCACGAAGCCTGGACCACCATCGCCGCCCTCGCCGAAGCGACCAGCACCATCCACATCGGCACCGCCGTCGGCTTCCGCCACCCCGCCATCCTCGCCAAGATGGCCGCCACGCTCGACGTCATCTCCGGCGGTCGCCTCGAAGTCGGCCTCGGCGCGGGCTACCTGGAGTCCGAATACCGCATGTACGGCCTCCCCTTCCCCGGGGTGCGCCTCGCCGAACTCAACGAAGCGATCCAGATCTGCAAACCTCTGACCCAGGAGCACACCGACTTCAACGGCAAATACTTCACCCTGACCAACGCCGTCTGCTCCCCGAAGCCCGCCCAACGGCCCCATCCCCCGATCTGGCTCGGCGGCGGCGGCGAGCAGAAAACCCTGCGCATGGTCGCCGAACACGCCGACGGCTGGAGCGCCTTCCCGCTCCCCATCCCCCAGCTCCAGCACAAGCTCGACGTCCTGCGCGCCCACTGCGCCGATGTTGGCCGCGACTACGACACCATCGCCAAGCAGATCGGCCTCAACCTGATCATCCGCAACGACGAAGCCACCCTGGAAGCCGAACTCGCCCGCTTCGCCGCCGAGCGCCAGGCCCCGCCCGAACGCGCCCGCCAGATGGTCAGCGGCTTCTACACCCCCAGGCAGGTCGCCGCCCAGATCACCCCCTACCTCAACCTCGGCTTCGATCTCTTCGTCCTCATGGGCCGCACCCCCGCCGACTACGACACCCTCCGCCTCTTCATCCAGGAAGTCGCCCCCATCCTCCGCACCGCACAAACAAGGGCGGCCTAACAGCCGCCCCCGCCACCTCAACTCCTGTCTTCGCAGCTCCCAAACGATCAATTTCCCATCAATCTGGCATGATCTCCCCCACCACGGGTCCGAATAGACAGCAAGGCGCTCAACACGCCACCACCATCGTTGTAGGGGCGACGCGGGCGACGCACCGCGTCGGGAACGGCACCCGCGCCACCACTCGCCACTCATGTCACCCACCCCCCGGAGACCGCATGGCTACCCACCGCGCCACAACCACTACCCGTTTAAAGTCCCCCCAGCAGCGATGTAGGGGGACCCTCACCCTCCCAACAAGATAGAAAAAACCAAAAATGCAAAAACAAACCTACTCTTAGCGCTTACACGGAACCCACTTACACCCTCACCCCCGCCCTGATCCTTCAACCCCGCCCAACATATACCGCACCTCCCTATCCCCCTCTCCTCGCGGGAGAGGGGGTGCCGCCCGCAAGCGGCGGGGGTGAGGTCATCCCCCAAGACGATCCCTCGCCCCCGCCCCTCGCCAATTCGTACTTCGTCGTTCGTACTTCGTACTTCGTACTTACTCAGCACTCAGCACTCAGCACTCAGCACTCGCTACCACCCGATCGCATACCCATCCCGGCGCGGATCCGCCCCGCCCGTGAACGTCCCGCTCTCGGGATCGACCATGATCGCCTGCGCCCCGCCGAAGAGCGCCGACCAATCGGGCTGCACATCGACCGCGTGCCCGCGCGCCGACAGCTCCGCGCGCACCTCCGCCGGGATGCGCCCCTCCACGATCACCCGGTTCATCTCCTGCGGCCGGATGCGCGGTGCCTCGATCGCCGCCTGCACCGACATCCCGAACTCCATCACGTTCGCCATGAACTGCGGCGAG
This sequence comes from Chloroflexia bacterium, assembly GCA_046328475.1. Classification (GTDB taxonomy): domain Bacteria; phylum Chloroflexota; class Chloroflexia; order Thermomicrobiales; family CADCWN01; genus CADCWN01. The sequence continues at coordinate 98,282 of JAXLWN010000019.1, forward strand.
GTCTCCATGATCCCGTACGACCCCGGCGTGCCGATGCAGGAGAAGAGCTTGCCATCCCGCCAGATCATCCCCGGCGACAGGCACATCTCATTCTTCTTGCGCGGCCCGATCACGTTCGGGCTGTCCCCCTCCAGGTCGAACCAGTGCATGAAGTTGTTCAGCATGATCCCGGTCCCCTCGACCACCACGCCGCAGCCGAAGCCGCCCAGGCTCTGCGTCACCGAGACCGCATTCCCCTCCGCATCGACCACGTCGAAATGGGTCGTGCTCTCGCGCAGGCTCGGGTCGCCGTGCCAGCGCAGCCCCACCTCGTTCGTGCGCGCGTAACGCTCGCCCACGATCTTGCTCGCGCGCTGCGGGTCCACCAGCTTCCGCCGCGCCGCGCAATACTCCTCCGAGAGCAGCGCCGCCACCGGCGCATCGGGCATCACGTTGTAGTGCATCCGATCGACGATCGCCAGCCGCTCGATCTCGATCAGCGTGTGCAGATACTCGGCGCTGTTGTGCCCCATCCCGGCCAGGTCGAACCCCTCCATCAGCTTCAGCGTCTGCAACCACTGGATCGCGCTCGACGGCGGCGGCGGGCCGTAGACCGTGAAGTCGCGGAACCCGACGCTGATCGGGTCCACCCAATCCACCGTCATATCGGCCAGGTCACGCTTCGTGATCAGCCCGCCCACCGACTGGCTGAAGTTGGCGATCGTCTCGGCCAGTTGCCCCTTGTAATACTCGTCCGGGCCGCCCTCGACCAGCGCCCGGAAGGTCCGCGCCAGATCCGGCTGCTTGTGCAGCTTGCCGGGACGTGGCAACTCGCCATCCGGGAAGTAGAAGCGCACCGACGACGGATAATCCATCAGCGGCGTCTGCCGGATCGAGTTCAGCGCCGCCGCATTGTTCACCGTCAGCGCAAAACCGTCCTCGCAGATCTCGATCACATGCTTGAAGACGCTCGCGCGGTCCATCGTGCCGAACCGCTCCAGCGCCGCGCACCAGCCCATCGGCGACCCCGGCACCATCGTCGCCAGCGGCCCGTAGAAATTGTCCTCCGGCCGCTTGTAGAGCGAGCGATCCGTGGCATACGGGCTCCACCCCTGGTAATCGAGCGAGGTCAGCGTGTTGCTCTTGGCGTGGTAGATCAGCATCCAGCCCACGCCCCCGATCCCGTTCGAGCCGATCTCCGTCGCCCCGAGGCACGACGCCACCGCGACCGCCGCGTCGATCGCGTTGCCCCCCTCCATCAGCGTCCTGAGCCCCGCCAGCGACGCCACCGGGTGCGCCGATGTCACCATGCCCCGCCGCCCCGTCACCGCCGGTCGATGCCGTGTCCCCGCATACGGAAATGCCATCTGCCGCGCTCCTTCCTCCGTCTATCAACACCCCAACGAGCCCCATCGCCCGCCAGGTATCGATCCCTTGCCCAGGCGACGCCCTCACGTCCTCACGCCCTCACGCCCCACATCCCCGGCCAACTCCCCCACCGCCGCCACCAGCAAATCGATCTCCTCCTCCAGCAGGAAGAAGGGCACGCTCGCCCGCAAGCCCTCGCGCCCGTGCGGCAGCGGCTTGATGATGATCCCCCACCGCTCCCGCAGCGCCAGCCGCAGCGCCTCCCCCGTCCACCCCGCCACCCCGAAGCTGACCAGCGCCGCCGATTGCTCCGCCGGGAGCGGCGTAAACAGTGTCACCCCGGAAATCCCCGCCAGCCCCGCCTTCAGCCGGTCAGTCAGCGCCGCCGTGCGCGCCCAGATCCGCTCGATGCCGATGCTATCCAGGTAGTCGAGCGCCGCCGCCCAGGCATGCACCAGCGGCCACGACCACGGCCCGAACTGGAACCGCTCCGCGCCCTCGTGCAGCGCATAGGCATCCCCCTCGAAGTCGAGCCA
>JAXLWN010000190.1:0-2962 GCA_046328475.1 Chloroflexia bacterium
CGCCGCCCTACGCCTTAAACCCTCTCCTCATCAGCCGGGTACCCGCGTGCGGGTGGCGGTCGCCGCCGCAGCGGCGGGGAGGGGTCTGCCTCCGCCAGCCACCTACCCCGCCATCTCCTCCCCCTCCGGTCAGCTCCCTTCCCCTCTCCCAGACGGTGGGAGAGGGGTGCCACCCGCAGGCGGCGGGGTGAGGGCTACACAGCGATGCCACCGGAGCATACTCCGGTGGCATCGCTCGCACACTTCAGATTATGTCGCCCCGCGCCCGCGCCCTACGACGCGCTGAGGCGATCCATCGCCTCCACCAACTCGCGCACCGCGCCCGCAGACTTCTGCAGCGCCGCGTTCTCCTCGTCGGTCATCGTGATCTCGATCACCTGCTTCATGCCACCCGCGCCGAGCTTGATCGGCACGCCGACATAGAGATCGTTGATGCCATACTGGCCGTTCAGGTAGACGCTGCACGGCATGATCCGATTCCGGTCGAGCATGATCGCCTCGACCATGTCGGCGATCGCCGCGCCCGGCGCATACCACGCACTCACGCCAATCAGTTGCACCAGTTCGCCGCCGCCATTCGCCGTGCGGTCGCAGATCGCCTTGATCCGGTCGGCCGGGATCAGCTCGGTGATCGGGATGCCCGCGACCGTGGAGTAGCGCGGCAGCGGCACCATCGTGTCGCCGTGCCCGCCGAGCACGAACGCCGACACATCCTTGATCGAGACGCCCAGTTCCATCGCGATGAAGGTGCGGAAGCGCGCCGAGTCGAGCACACCCGCCTGCCCGATCACGCGCTCCTTCGGGAAACCGGACGCCTTCAGCGCGACGTGGCACATCGCGTCCAGCGGGTTGGTGAGCACGACGATCACCGCGTTCGGGCTGCGCTGCGCCACCTCGCGCGTGACCGAGCCGACGATGTTCATGTTGATCTTCAGCAGGTCGTCGCGGCTCATGCCCGGCTTGCGCGGCGAGCCGGAGGTGATCACGACCACGTCCGACCCCGCCGTCGCGTCGTAGTCGTTCGCGCCCGTGATCTGCGCGTCGTAGCCCGCAATCGGCCCGGTCTGCATCAAATCGAGCGCCTTGCCCTGCGGCAGATTCGGCACAATGTCCACCAGCACCACGTCGGCATAGCCGCCCTGCGCGACGTACTGGGCCGCTGTCGCCCCGGTCGCGCCCGCACCGACGATCGTCACCTTGCCTCGCATCGTCATCCCCCTCCGGTGTCGTCCCACACTACAAAACATCGTTATGTCGATCACAGCGGGCGTTGCCGCGCCGCCGGATCGACGAGATGGGGCATAATACCATAGGGATCACGGAAGTTAGGGGTTGATAGACGTTGCATGACAGGCGCTAGGCGATAGAGGTGGGGATGACGTATACGATTCCGTTCGCCGATGGCACGCTCTCGTTCGACCTTCCCGCCGGGATGCGCGGCACGGTCGCCACCTCGCACCCGTCGCCGCCGCTGGAAGGCTGGCGCGCGGTGCGCGATGCCCTGCGCAACCCACTGGGCGTGCCGACGCTCGACAAGCTGGTGAAGTCGGGCGACCGCGTCTGCATCGCGGTGACCGACGCGACGCGCGCCTGCCCCGACAAGCTGCTGGTGCCGCCGATCTGCACGCAGCTCGAACTGGCCGGGGTGGCGAAGGAGGACATCACCATCCTGATCGCGACCGGGCTGCACCGCGATAGCACCCCCGCCGAGAAGGAGGAGAAGCTCGGCACCGACATCGTGCAGCGCTACAAGGTCATCGACCACGACGCGCGCGACCCCGACTGGCTGATCGATCTCGGCGAGGGACCGGGCGGCTGCCCCCTGGTCGTGAATCGCCGCGCCTACAAATCGGACCTGATCATCGCCACCGGCGTCGTGGAGCCGCACCAGTACGCGGGCTACAGCGGCGGCGGCAAGACCCTGGCGATCGGCTGCGGCGGCGAGGCCACCATCGGCTTCACCCACGGCCCGGCGATGCTGGAAACACCGGGCGTGCGCCTCGGCCAGATTGAGGGCAACCCCTTCCAGGCGATCTGCCGCGAGTCCGCCCGCCGCGCCGGTCTGCGCTTCGTGATCAACGTCATCCTCGACGACGACGGCACGATCGTCGCGGTCGCGGCGGGCGATCCCGAAACCGTCCACGACCACCTCGTGGAGGTCGGCAAGGACCACTACCTCGCGCCGATCCCGCACCAGTACGACGCGGCCATTGCGGGCGTCGGCTGGCCCAAGGATGTCAACCTCTACCAGGCGTCGCGCGCCGCGACCTACCTCCACTTCGCCCCCACCCCCGTCGTGCGCGAGGGGGACATCATCGTCCTCCCCGCCCCCCTGCCCGAAGGCGCGGGCGAAGGCGAGGGCGAGAAACGCTTCTACCGCGCCCTGAGCGGCGCCACCTCGCCGCAGGCGGTGATCGCGGACGCTCGCACCAACGGCTACCCGCCCGGCGGCCAGCGCGCCTTCGTCGTCGCCAAAGTCCTCGAACACTGCGCGATCATCGTCGTCGGCGCGCAAGACCCCGACCTCGTGCGCGGTGCCCACATGACCCCCGTCGCCACCATGGATGAAGCCCTCGCCCTCGTCGCCGCCCGCCTCGGCCCCGCCGCCGACGTCCTGATCGTCCCCCACGCCACCCTCACCCTGCCGGTGGTGACAGAGGGCTGATTGGCTGTTATTCGCTGGAAACCGCAGGAGAGGCATGATGGCGCAGGTGACATCGATCCAGCTTGATAATGCGATCGTGGCGAGACTCGACACGCTGGCGGCTGCCATAGGCCGACCCCGCACCTGGGTGATCGAGCAAGCAATTACACGCTATCTCGATGCGGAGTTGGGGTTCCTCGAAGCCGTTGAAGAGGGAATTCGCGCGGCAGAAGCGGGCGATGTTGTCGAACACCAAGTTGTAATCAGGGACGTGGAAGACTTCCGGCAACGGAAATCTACACGCGATCAGTAGGAAGC
>JAXLWN010000191.1:0-2956 GCA_046328475.1 Chloroflexia bacterium
GCAGCGGGAGGGCACGGCGATCGTGCCCTCCCGCGTGTGGCGATCGGTTAGGGCGCGGCGACCACGGTCATGGTGCCGGGGTCGTAGCGGAGGTCGTAGTTGCTGCTGATGGCCCCGAAGGCGGTCATGCGATAGGTCTTGCCGACGTACTCGGTCGCGTTGGTGCTGGGCGGGTTGCGCGCGTACTGGAAGCGCAGGTTGGTCAGGTTGAGCGCGGACCAGGACTGCCCGGCGACGAAGGTGCTGCCCCTGGTCAGTTCGAGGCAGTAGCTGGGCGCGAGGCAGGCGGGATCGCCGTGCGCGTCAGCGGGCGGGTTGGGCTGCTTCAGGCCCACGGTGCGATCAGTCGGCTTGATCCAGAGCACCCTGCGGCCCACCACCAGCGGGCCGCAGGTCGGGCCGGTCCCGAGGTAGTCGTTTGCCCCGGCGAACGTGGCGCAGATCTGGATGTTCGAGTTCGTCCCCGCGTTCAGCCCCGCCGGGAAGGTGACGCCGCTCAGGCTGGCCACTCCCTGGGCGTTCGTCGTCGCACTCCCGGCCGGGTTACCATTGACGGTGAAGCTGACTGTCGCCCCGGGGAGAGGGCCACCCCCGGAGGTGGTGAGCCGCGCCGTGACGCTGCCGATTGTGTCGCCGTAGGTGACCGTGCCGCGCACCGAATCAAGGCTCGTCGCCGCCTGCGCGATGGTGAGCGTGCCGTTGACGAAGGGGCCGAAGGTGTAGTTCGTCGCGCTCAGCGTGCCGACCGCCGGGATGAGCGGGTACTGACCCGCCGGACTGTTTGCGGCGGCGGTGGTGGTGCAGGTCGCGCTACCGCTCACCACGCCCGCCCCATCGCCGTTCACAAATCCGGCGAACTGCACCGTACAGGGCACGGCGGAGCTGCCGAAGGGTCGCGTGGCGTTCTGCGCCGTGACGCTGAGCGACGCCTTGGCGATGCTGAAGGTCCGCGATACATCGGGCGCGGCGTCATAACCCTCGTTACCGGCCTGGTGCGCGGTCACGGCGCAACTCCCCGCGCCGGTGATCGTGACGGTCGTGCCCGCGACGCTGCAATTGCCGCTCGCGGTGAACGTCACGGTCAGCCCGGAGGAGGCGGTGGCGCTCACCGCGAAGGGGACGTCGCCGTAGGTCTTGCCGCCCAGCGCGTTGAACGTGATCGTCTGGTCGAGCTTGCGTAGGTCACCAGCACCTGGCCGTTGCCGGGTGCACGCCCGTCGTGAATTGGACCCCGGCCGGGCCGAAGCCGCCCCGCCGCCGCCGCCGCTCCTGCCCCCATAGTGCCCGCCGCCGCCGCCGCCGCCGTAGTAGCCGCCGCCGCCGCCGCCGCCGCCCTCCTGTATGTAGCGCCCACCGGCTGCCGTTACCAAGGGTGCCTACCGCACCCGCGAGGCCGCCGGCGCCGTCACCGGCCACCCCCGCGCCGCCCGCAGCCCGGGTCCCCCGCCACCGCCGCAGACACTCCCGTCCACCGTATCGCAGGACCGTTGGCGCACCGCTGTTCCGCCGCCGCCGCCGCCATTCGCGACCCCCCAGGAGCTGCCGCCGCCGCCCCCGGCGACGACGAGGCGATCGGCGAGGGCGAAGGCGCCGGACCGAACATCCGAGGCACCGCCGCCGCCGCTCCCCGAGATGAAGCCCTGGCCGCCCACGGCACCGCCGTTGAAACCGCCGGGGCCACCGACCGAGGCATTGTCCAAGCTCCGGCTGGCCCCCCGACCGCCGACCACGATCTGATAGGTGGCTCCGGGAGTGACCGTGAGCGTGACCTGCGCCCGCCCGCCCAGTCCTCCGGTCTGGTAGGGGCTGCCGCCGCCCTGCGCCCCGTAGACGTCGAAGGTCGCCGAGGTCACCCCGGTGGGCACGGTCCAGGTCTGCGCCGCGCCGGTGTAGTCGAAGGTCAGCGTCGTCGTCGCCGCCAGCGCCTGGGCGGGGATGCCGAACGTCCCCGCCAGGAGTGCCACCAGCAGCGCCAGCGCCGCCGCCAGCCGCCAGGCCGCGCCCGCTCGTCGCGCGGGCAGACCGAGAGCACGGGTCATCGCGCACCTCCGAGGTATTGTTTGCTGCGTCATCCATGCCGTGGTGGGATGATCTTGCTCTTCCGCCGAGGTACAACCCGATGCTACCAGACGCTCGCTCCGCGCACAAGCGCCCGATGGGAGAACATGAAGACACGGCGGGGACAGGGGCCGAAGGTGCTCGCGGGCTATTCCTCCGTGCCCGGTGTTTGTCCGAGGTACGAACGTTGCCACTGGATGTGGGCACGAAATTTGGAGAGCAGGGATTGGCTCTATAATGCGGGCGAGGCTGTGGAGTGCGATGCGCGATGGAGGGTATGGCGATGGCGCTGGATTTGTCGGGGCCGGATTTGATGCTGGCGAATCTGTCGTGGCCGGAGGTGGATGCGATCCGGGATCGGGTGGAGGTGGTGCTGATCCCGATCGGGTCGAATGAGCAGCATGGGCCGAATCTGGCGGTGAGCATGGATATTGTGGGGGCGACGGAGTTCTGTCGCCGGGCGAGCATTCTGGCCTATCCGAAGCTGCTGGTCGCGCCGGGTCCGGCGTGGGGTGTGTCCTTTCATCACATGAACTTTCCTGGCACGATTACGCTCTCCAGCGACACGTTCACGCAGGTGCTGGTGGAGATCGTGGCGTCGCTGCGCGAGCATGGGTTCAAGCGGTTCATGATCGTGAATGGGCATGGCGGGAATACGAATGCGATGGGGACGGCGGCGGCGCGCATCCACGAGGAGTTGGATGTGGCGTTCATCGGCGCGGCGAGCTATTTCTCGTTCGCGGACAAGGATGTGAACGCGCGGTTCGGGATCGGGGGGATCACGGGGCACGCCTGCGAGATGGAGGTCTCGACGGCGATGTACCTCGCGCCGCAGATCGTGAAGACGGCGACGCTGGCGAAGGGGGAGCTGACCGAGTTGACGACCGGGTTCCGACTC
>JAXLWN010000192.1:0-2879 GCA_046328475.1 Chloroflexia bacterium
CCCTCTGACTACTGGCTACTGACTACTGACTCCTCGTCCCCCTTCTCCCCTCGCCCTTCTCCCTTCATCCGTCTACGCGATGTGGCGGCCGACGTCGGGGTCGTTGGGGTCGAGGATGGGGAGGTCGAGGTTGATCAGTTCGGTGTGCTTCAGGCCCGCGCCGGTGCTGAAGGCGATCACGCGCTCGCTGCCGCTGAAGAAGCCTTGCTCCATCAGCTTGCGCGCGGCGGCGAAGGTGGCGGCGGCTTCGGGGGAGGGGTAGAGCCCTTCCAGCTTGGCGACCGAGAGCGTCTCGGCCAGGATTTCCTCGTCGGAGACGGTGAGGGCAGTGCCCTCGCTCTGGCGGATCGCGTCGAGGATGAGGTAGTCGCCGATGGCGATCGGGACGCGGATGCCGGGGGCGAGCGTGTGGGCGTTCGGGAAGAGCGGCGCGTGGCGCTCGCCAGCCTTGTACGCCTCGACGATCGGCGCGCAGCCGTCCGACTGCACCGCGATCATCTGCGGGCGCTCGGGACCGATCAGGCCCATCGCCTCCATCTCGGCGAAGGCTTTCCACATGCCGACGATGCCGGTGCCGCCGCCGGTGGGATAGATGATCGCGTCGGGCAGTTGCCAGCCCAGTTGCTCGGCGATCTCGTAGCCCATCGTCTTCTTGCCTTCCTGGCGATAGGGCTCCTTGAGGGTCGAGACGTCGAACCAGCCGCGCGCCGCGCTGTTCTCGCGGACGATCTTGCCGGCGTCGTTGATCAGGCCGTTCACCAGGTAGACGTGCGCGCCGTAGGCCACGCACTCGGCCTTCATGATCGGTGGTGTGTCCTGCGGCATGAAGACGTAGGCGGCCAGGCCCGCTCGCGCGGCGTAGGCCGACATCGCGGAGGCGGCGTTCCCGGCCGAAGGGGCGGCGACGGCCTTGGCCCCCAGCTCCTTCGCGCGCGAAATCGCCATCGCCATGCCGCGCGCCTTGAACGAGCCGGTCGGGTTGCCCCCCTCGTCCTTCGCCAGCAGGTTCGGCAGGCCGATCGTCTGACCGAAGCGTGCCATCGGCAGGAGCGGTGTGCCCCCCTCGCCGAGCGTCACCACGTTGGCCGCGTCGCGCACCGGCAGCACCTCGCGGTAGCGCCACATCGTGAAGGGGCGCTGAATCAGCGCCTCCTTCGTCATCGTCTGCGCGGCGGCGGCGAGGTCGTAGCGGGCATACAGGACCTTGCCGCAGGCGGCGCAGACGGTCTGCAGCTCGTCCGCCGAATAGGTCTTGCCGCAGTAGGTGCAATCGAGGTGGGTGAGGTGGCTGTGCTTCGCCTCCGATAAGTACGAAGTACGAACGACGAAGTACGAGTACGAAGTTACGACTTGGGGAGGTCAATGACGCTTTGCGCTCCTCGTTACTCGTTACTCGTTACTTCCTCATTCCGCCGCTTCCGCCACGTCCTGGTGCAGCACGGGCGTGTGGGCCTGGCGGTTCTTGATGCCGCGCCAGAGGAACCAGATCAGGACGACGAGGACGATCGCCGCGATGGGATAGTCGAAGGGGCGCATCTTGTTGCGCAGATCTTCCCAGCGTGAGCCGAAATAGTAGCCGCCGTAGGCCAGGAGCCAGCACCAGGGAAGCGAGCCGAGGAAGGAGTAGGTGAGGAATTTCGCCAGATTCATGCGGGCGACGCCGGCGGGGAAGGAGATGAAGGTGCGCACCACGGGCAGCAAGCGCGAGACGAAGGCGGTGATCTCGCCGTAGTTGGTGAACCAGCGATCGGCGAGATCGACGTGGTGCGGGGAGATCAGGACGTACTTGCCGTACTTGAGGATGAAGGGTCGCCCGCCGAGCGCGCCGACATAGTAGGCGATTGCCGAACCGATGGTGCAGCCGATCGCGCCCATCAGCCCGGCCCAGAGGGTCCACCAGGCGCTGTTGCCCTTGGCCTCCACGAGGAACCAGCCCGCGAGGGGCATGATGACCTCGCTCGGCAGCGGGATGCAGGCGCTCTCGATCGTCATGGCGATGATCACGCCGAGCCAGCCGACTTTTTCGTACAGATTCTGCACGAATTCGATGATTGCTACTTCAAGCCCGTGTGGCAATGGAAACTCCTTTTGCAGCACGACATCGTTCAGCGGCGCGACGGCGTACGCAGTGGACTCCCCTCGTCCGTCGCGCGGGCAGGGGCAAGTGTACCATCGCGGCGAGGCGCACACCTAGCGCTGGCGTGAGCGCGCGGGGTACTTGCGGGCTATGTTGGGGCTGGCGTACGAATGCCGGACGCCGGGCGCGTTCCGTCAGTCGGCGAACTGGGAGGGGGCGGCGGCCCGATTGCCCCAGCGCTTCCAGACGAACCAGGCGACGGCGGCGATGGCCGCCACGATCACGACGTACTGGAAGTATTTGACATATTTCTCGACCGAGTCCCAGTTGTGGCCGAGGAGCCAGCCGGACCCGATCAGGATGCCGTTCCAGGTGCCGCTGCCAACGATGGAGTAGCCGATGAACGTGATCAGGTTCATGCGGGCGATCCCGGCCGGGATCGAGATGCCGCTGCGGACGATCGGGATGAGTCGGCCGAAGAAGACCGCCGCGCCGCCGTAGCGACCGAACCAGTCCTGGGCCTTGTCGATGTCCCCTTCGTTGACCAGGTGCCGCAGGACCGGCAGTTGCTCGACGCGACGAATGAACTGGCGCAGCCGCGCTTCGCCGATGACGGCCCCGAGGTAGTAGAGCACCAGCGCGCCGACGACCGAGCCGGTGGTCGAGGCGATCATGACGCCGATGAAGGTCAGTTCACCTTGCCCGACGGAGAAGCCTGCCAGCGGGAGGATCAGTTCGGAGGGGATCGGCGGGATGACGTTCTCGATGGCGATGAGCAGGAAGACGCCGAAATAGCCGAGGG
>JAXLWN010000193.1:0-2871 GCA_046328475.1 Chloroflexia bacterium
CGACCTGCCGCAGCAGCTCCCCAACGTCGGCCGGGTGGAAGGGCGCTTCGGCGGCGATGATCTCCTTCAACGTCTGCCCGTGGACCAGCTCCATCACGATGTACGGCTGGCCGTTCTCCTCACCGACGTCGAAGACGTCGATGATGTTCGGGTGCGAGAGTGAGGCCGAAGCACGCGCCTCGCGCTGGAAGCGGGCCCGGAACGCGGGGTCGTTCGCGAACTGCGGCCGCGGCGTCTTGATGGCGACATCGCGCGCCAGGAGGAGATCGTGCCCCTGGTAGACGATCGCCATGCCGCCCTCGCCGATCTTGCGCTCGACGCGGTAGCGGTTGTTGACGATCGCGCGCGGCCGAATCACGGCTGGCCCGGATGCGCGCGCAGCTGAGCCGTCTCGCGAGCGGGAACAGGTACGGTGAGGAAGACCTCCGCCGTGTCTCCCAGCCGATCTTCCAATCGCCGCTTCGCCAGTTGCGCCGTGGCCATGTTATCGAACAGCGCGTAGTGCGCCGGTCCCGCCCCTGACAGCGCGACGTGCTCCGCGCCGGACTCGTGCATCGCCCGCGCCACTGCCTCCACATCGGGCCGCAACACGTAGAGCGCGCGGCTGAACGCATTGCCAAACAGCTCCGGATCGAGCGGCAACCCGGCGCGCAATCGTTCCGCCTGCCGCCGCACCCGCGCGCCATCGCTGAAATCGCTCGCCTCCAACGCGGCGAAGAGGCTGGCTGTCTTGCGCGGAATCTGGATGCGCGGGGCGACGATGAGGAAGTAACCCTCACCCCAACCCCTCTCCCGGTGCGCGGGAGAGGGGCTCGCCGCAGCGAGGTCGGAATGCGCTTCCGAAGTAGTTCCGGCGTAACGATCTTCGCCGAGGCCGAGCCGGTCCCAGTCCGTCTCCCCTCTCCCGCGCATCGGGAGAGGGGCTGGGGGTGAGGGTTCTTCATGATAAGGCGTCGGCTGAACCACGGGTTGCGGAAGTGGCAAAAGCACTTCCCCGCGCCCTCCACCCAGAGCACACCCACCCCGCAGCAGAAACGGCACGTCGCTGCCCAGTTCCAGCGCCATCGCCGCCAGGGCGTCTTCCGGAACCTCCGCCTGCCACAGTTCGCGCAGCGCCAGCAGCGTGGCCGCCGCGTCGCTGGATGCCCCGCCCAACCCCGCCGCGATCGGGATCCGCTTCTCCAGCTTGAGCAGCGCCCCGCGACCCGGCGCGGCCTCCTGCATCGCCTCGGCCGCTCGCCAGACGAGGTTCTCCTGGGGCGGCAGATTGCTGCCACTGCACTCCAGCCCGATGCTGGTGCCTGATTCGGACGCCACGGAGATCTCATCGAACAGGCTGACGGTGAGGAAGATCGTGGCCAGGTCGTGATAGCCGTCCGCGCGGCGGCCCAGCACCTCCAGCCCCAGGTTCAGCTTGGCCGGGGCGGGGACGGTCAACGCGAACGGGACATCATCCACGGTGCGCATTTGGCTCAGGCGTCGCGCACGCTGTCGGGGGCGGCCCGGGTGAGGGTCACCCACTCCTCGACCGAGAGCGTTTCAGCGCGGCGCATGGGGTCCACCCCGCACGCCTGCAGCCAGGCGGCGATCTCCGGCTTCGGCAGTTGCAGCACGTCCGCGATGGCGTTGGCGACCTGCTTGCGCTTCTGGCGGAAACCGGCGTTGAGGATCTTGAAGAAGAGCGGCTGCTCTTCCCAGTGGAGGGGCGTCTCCGGACGCACGTCGAGGTGGATCACGGCGGACTCCACCTTCGGCGGCGGGATGAACACCGTCGGCGAGACGATGAACGCGATCTTCGGTGAAGCGAAGAACTGCGTCGCCACGGAGAGGATCGTCATGTCTGGCGGCGTCGCCGTGATGCGCTCGGCCACTTCCTTCTGCAACATGACGGTCAAACGCCGCGGCTTGCGTGGCTGTTCCAGCAGGTGGCGCAGGATGGCGGTGCCGGTGGAGTAGGGGAGGTTCGCTACCACATCGAACTCGATGCCCGGCGCGAACAGGTCGTCCGCCGTCTGGAGCAGCGCGTTCCCCTGGATCAGCTCGAAGTTCGGGAGGTCCCCGAATGCCGTCTCCAGGTGCGCAGCCAGCCCCCGGTCGTACTCGACCGCGACGACGTGCCCCGCCTTCCTCAGCAACTCCGAGGTGAGGATGCCGAGCCCCGGCCCGACCTCCAGCACGCTGTCCTCAGGCCCGATCCCCGCCTGGCGGACCATGCGCTCGACGATGCCGCGCTCGAAGAGGAAGTGCTGGCCGAGCCCCTTGTTCGGGCGGATCCCCAGCTCCTCCATGAGCCGGTTCCAGTCGCGGCGCGAGGTCGGGATGCGGCCGGCTGGGTTCTCCCGGTCCGAACTGGAGCTGAGGTTGAGGCTGGTACCCGCCGCGTCAGTCATGCGCTGACGTCGATCCCGGCGCCCTCACGCACCTCGCCGATCTCCCACAGGGGCGCATCCGCCGCCGCGAACGCCGCCCGCACATCCTCGGCGCGGCGCGGGCAGATGCTGAGCAGCAGCCCGCCGGAGGTCTGCGGATCGAAGAACGCCGCCTGCCGCAGCGGATCGACATCCGCCGCAAAGCGCACGCCCCCGGCGTGGGTCGTGTAGTGGTCCCGGTTGCGGCCCAGGCCGCCCGCGAAGTTGCCGCCGGCCGCGTAATCGAGCACGCCCGGCAGCAGCGGCACGCTCTCCGCCTGGATCGCCAGGTTGACCTCGCTCTTGGAGGCGATCTCGCTGCCGTGCCCGAGCAGGCTGAACCCGGTCACATCCGTCGCCGTGTGGACCCCACCTGTCTCGCGCAGGACTTCTGCGGCGCGCCTGTTGAGAGTCAGCATCGAGTCGATGGCCGCCTGCAGGTCCTCGTCCCGCGCGTTGCCCC
>JAXLWN010000194.1:0-2868 GCA_046328475.1 Chloroflexia bacterium
CAACCCGCGCGGGGCCCGCGCCTCTCGTTTCTGAAAGGGGTGCCTCGTGGCGAAGAGGAGTAAGGCTGATCGCATCGTGATCACGCTCGAATGCACGGAGTGCCGCGAGCGCAACTACACGAGCGAGAAGAACCGTCGCAATGATCCGAGCCGCCTGGAACTGAAGAAGTTCTGCCCGCGCTGCCGCGCCCACCGCGCGCACCGGGAGACCCGCTAAACGAGTCGGGTGGTCGGGTGGTCGGGTAGTCGGATAGACAAGCGAAGCGCCGGGGAAGGATGTCCCTCGGCGCTTCGCCGTATTCCTTCTACCCGACTACCCGACCACCCGACCACCCGACTACTTCATCCACCCCCGGTCCTGGAGCAGCTGCCGCCCCAGGTGCCCGAGCAGCACCTGCGACTTGCCGGTGTTCTCCGGGTGGTACTCGAAGCGGGCGCGCTCGAAGTACTGGACCTTGTAGGGCTTGTTGTCGATCTTACTTATCTCGGTGAACTCCTCGCTCATCGGCACGCCGTAGATGAAGAGCCCGCCATACTGCTCCCAGTACTCGCGGAAGAGGCCGCCCAGGTTGTGCCCGCTCTCCGGGAAGAAGCGCTGCCCGGCGAGCGCCGCCACCGGCTTGTCGGCCGGGTGATACTTGCGCCCCAGATGGCCGAGCAGCACCTCGTAGTCGGTCCCGGCATTCTCCGGGTGCAACTCGAAGCGGGCGCGCTCGAAGTACTGGACCACATAGTCCTTGCCGTCGGTCTCGCTCACTTCGGTGTAGGGTTCGGTCAGCGGGTAGCCGAATTGCGCCAGGCCGCCAAAATTGTTCCAGTAGCGGAGGATCGCCCCCCCGAGCGTGTGCTGCGTCTCGGTGAAGTAGAGCAGATCCGGCCCGACGTTCGTCGGCTTGGCAACCCCATCGGTCGGCAGCCCGACCACGGTGATCGTCGGACCTTCCAGACCTTCCTGGATATACCCGCTCTGCTCGCGCACCAGCCCGAAGCGGAGCTTTTTCACGCCCTTCGTCGCGAAGGCGATGCGGCAGACCGCTTCGACGGTCTCGCCCGGATTGAGCGACGTGCCCATCCCCCAGCGGTAGGGATTCGCATTCGCCGTCCCGAACGTCGCGCTCCCCTCGACATCGGCGACAACCCGGAAGCGGCCGGGGACCTTCTTGTAGCCCTTCCCGTCGAAGGTTTCCCCCTCGGTGTAAAGCACGCCCTGGTCGAAGTAGCAGGGGGCCATCCCCGCCCCGGTATTCTTCACCTTCACGCGCACCGTGATCGGCGACCGGGTATAGACCGTCATATCCTGCCCGGTGATGCCGACGATCGAGAGCGCGATCGTCGGCGGCGGCCCGACCTGGTCGGCGACCGCCTTGCGGATCGAGGCGAGGTGCGGGTAGAAGTTGTCGCCCGGGCAACTCGTGCTCAGCACGTCGCGGTGCCCGACGACCGACTGGATCGTCTTATCCACGAAATACGACGGGTTCAGCACATCCAGGAAGCGCGCCTTGTAGCTCGCCAGTTGCACCAGCGCGGCCTCGGCGGCGGCGGTCGGCACCGGGGGAGCCGCCGGGGTCGGCGTCTTGGCCCCCGGCGACGGTGAGGCCGAGGGCGAGGGGGATGGGGCCGGTGCCCCGGCGAACGCCCCGAGCAGGGCGATGCCGACGCTGCCGTAGTTGTAGCGCAAGGCGTGCCCGGCGACGACATTCTCGCCGCCGAAGCGCCCCTCGTAGACGTTGCCGTTGCGGTCGATCAGGAAATTGTAGCCGATGTCGCCCCAGCCCTGGGTGATGGCGTGGTAGTAGTAGACCGAGCGGACCGCCGCCGCCGGGTCGCCGTCGTTCGGCGTGTCGGTGTGGTGGACGATGATCTTCTCGTTGACCAGGTACTCGGGCTCCCAGATCTCCTTGCCCTTCGCGTCGAAGCGCAGCTTCTCGTCGCAGCCCCACTGCGCGCGGGCGATCACCTTCGGCATCGACGTGGCATTGTCCCAGCCCCCTGATCGCTGGTTGGCCAGGTTCGGGCCGAGGCTGCCGTCGATGTAGACGAGGCGCAGATCGGGCGGCGCGGGGACGGTGCGGCCATCGTGATCGACCACCTTGCAGCGGATGAAGCTGCTCGTCGGCAGGTGGAGGAGCTCAGCAAAGTAGCGGTCGGCGCGACCGGGGGCGCGATCAGGGTCGGGGCGATGGGTATCGGCGTGGGTGATGCGCCAGGGCTCCCAGGTGACGCCATCGGCGCTGCTGCTGATCGCGAGATGCACATCGTCGCCACCCTCGGCCGCCCAGTGCGCGCCGAGTGCGCCGAAGGTGTGGGGCGCGGCGAATTGGTAGTGCGTGTTGGCGGCAAAGGCGGTCACGGTCTCGTCAACCGACCATTCCCCGGCGCGCGTCTCCCCCTCGGTCAGCTCTGTGCGCGGCGTCGTCGTCGCGGCTGCCATGCCGAAAAGCTGCCAGAAAGGGATGGCGGCGAGCGCGAGCCCGCCGAATTGCAGCGTCTGGCGGCGGGTTATGGTGGGTCGGGTAGCGACAGGGCGGCGATCGGTCATGCGCGCGTACCTCGCCCGATGCTTCCCGGTGGCGCGGCGACGCGCGGGCAGGCGGCCGGGAGCGATCAGGGTGCTTCAGTTGAGAAACGGTGCCGGGCCCGGCGGTAAGCGCCGTGGCATTGACGTAACGCCATTCTAGGCGTCGCGGTTGCTGAACGGAAGCACCTGGCGGCGAATTCGGTACTTTTGGGCTACCGGGCGGGGGATCGGTCTGACCGGGGCGTGGCGCGGTGGCAAGCTGTGCGACAATGGCGCTCAGTCGCGGTTTGGAGATGTAGCCGGTCCCCTCGGCCGGGGACTTGTGCAGCGGGCACGATTTGCGGGGTGTT
>JAXLWN010000195.1:0-2851 GCA_046328475.1 Chloroflexia bacterium
AGGCACCCCATGTCCGCCGTCGGCTTCACCGGCCTCGCCCACATCGCCATCCGCTCGCGCGACCTCGAAGCCTCCGTCAAGTTCTACTCCGAACAACTCGGCTGCCCCGAAATGTTCCGCCTCCATCGCGACAACGGCGACCTCATGCTCGTCTACCTGCGCCTCACCGACGACCAATACATCGAAATCTTCCCCAACGGCGCAGGCGACAGCGCCCCCCCACCCCAGTCCGTCGGCATGAACCACTACTGCATCAGCGTCGCCAACCTCGACACCACCGTCGCCGAACTCGAGCGCCGTGGCGTCACCATGACGCGCGGCATCACCCTCGGCCTCGACGGCAACCGCCAGGCCTGGCTCGCCGACCCCGACGGCGTCCGCATCGAACTCATGGAAATGGCCCCCGACTCCCATCAAGCCCAGGCCATCGCCCGCATGCGTGGCTAACCATTCTCCCGAATATAACGCAGGCCGGTCCCGAAAACAGCGGGATCAACCTGCACCATACTCATAATCGTGCCCACCGAATCCCGCCCCTATCCAGCCCACGGCCCATCCCCCTCTCCTCGCGGCCGGGTACCCACCGCAGTGGGTGGCGGGTGCCGCCCGCAGGCGGCGGGGGTGAGGTCTCTCCCACTTCCGACTTCCGACTTCCGACTTCCCGCTTCTCACTTGCCTCTCCTCTCCCTCTTTGCTACCCTGCCAGCATCTACCGACGAGGACAACGTGCGTCCGCGAAGGAGCAAACCAATGATCACCACCATGAACCGCATCTTCGTCAACCCCGACTACGCCGAGCAGTTCGAAAACAACTTCCGCGAGCGCGCCGGGCTGGTGGACCGCATGGGCGGCTTCATCAGCAACCAACTCCTGCGCCCCTCCGCCCCCGGCGACCCCTACATCGTCCTCACCCAGTGGCAAACCCGCGCCCAGTTCGAAGCCTGGGTCCGCTCGCCCGAATTCGCGCACGGCCACGCCCGCTCCGGCAGCCTCCCGCGCGAAGCCTACAGCGCCCCCAACAAACTCGAACTCCACGAAGTCATCCTCGACACCGACCGCCCCAACCTCGAACCCGAACCCCACAACCGCCCCTTCAATCCGCACGGTAGCTAACGCACCTCTCTCAGCAACAATTGTGCGCACGTCCCGAGGGCGATCCCGTGTATCATCACGCGGGTCGCCCTCGTCGCACGCCGCCCACCAAAGGAGCCACCATGCCTCTCCGCGCCTACGACACCGAGCAATTCTGCTACCTCACCACCACCGGTCGCATCACTGGCCGCCCCCACGAAATCGAAATCTGGTTCGCCTTCCCGCCCGACCCCACCAGCGCCACCCTCTACCTCATGTCCGGAGGCCGCGACCGCTCCGACTGGGTCAAAAACCTCCTCCACAACCCCCGCGTCGCCGTCCGCTTCGCCGACTCAACCTGGACCGGCACCGCCCGCGTCATCCCACCCCACACCGACGAAGACACCCTTACCCGCCACCTCCTCTGCGCCAAATACCAGAACTGGCACCCCGGCCAACCCCTCAGCGACTGGGGCCAAACCGCCCTCCCCATCGCCATCACCCTCGACCAAGAAGCCACACCCTAGCCCGCATCTCCATCTCCCAGCCCGCGCAGGCGGGCTTCGCGGTGCGCCGCAGCGCACCCCCAGCCCAGGGCTTTAGCCCTTGGGGCCTCTCCCACCGAGCAACCGTCCCCCCGATCGAAACCCAGTCCGCGCAGGCGGACTTCGTGGCCCGCAGGCCCTTCGCCGGTATTTCAATCCCGGAACCCCCAAGGAGACCCCCCATGAAAATCACCGACATCAAAACCTTCCCCACCACCATCGGCCGCAACCAACTCATCGTCAAAGTCGAGACCGACGCAGGCTCCCACGGCTGGGGCGAATCCGGCCTCACCGCGCGCGAACACGCCGTCATCGGCGCGATCCAGCACTTCCGCGACTACCTCATCGGCCGCGACCCCCTCAACATCAGCGCCATCTGGCAAGAACTCTACCGCTCCAACTACTTCGAAGGCGGTCGCGTCCTCACCGCCGCCATCTCCGCCATCGACATCGCCCTCCACGACATCAAAGGCAAAGCCCTCGGCGTCCCCGTCTGGCAACTCCTCGGCGGCAAACACCGCGACCACATCCCCCTCTTCGCCCACACCGCCGCCCCCATGGGACCCAAACTGATCGAAGACTTCCAACTCCTCGTTGAACAAGGCTGGAATGCCATCCGCACCTGGATCGACGACCCCGACGAGCGCGACAGCGCCGGACGCCGCATCTTCGAACCGCGCGAATCGCTCGCCAAGACCGCCACCTGGCTCGCCAAAGCTCGCGAAGCCGTCGGCCCCGGCCCCGTCATCGGCGTCGATTATCACCACCGCCTCAGCATCGCCGAAGCCGCCTCCTTCTGCCAGCGCCTGCCGCGCGGCACCATCGACTTCCTCGAAGAACCGATCCGCGACGAAACCCCCGAAGCCTACGCCTCCCTCCGCACCATGACCGAAATCCCCTTCGCCATCGGCGAAGAATTCGCCTCCAAGTGGCAATTCCTCCCCTACATCGAGCGCGGCCTCACCCAATTCGCCCGCATCGACGTCTGCAACGTCGGCGGCCTCACCGAATCGATGAAAATCGCCGGCTGGTGCGAAGCCCACTACATCGACCTGATGCCCCACAACCCCCTCGGCGCGATCTGCACCGCCGCTACCGTCCACCTCGCCGCCGCCGTACCCAACTTCGCCTGGATGGAAAGCCGCAACTCCCCCACCGAAAGCCTCGGCTTCAGCGACCCCTCTTTCTTCCCAACCCAGATCGCCCAGGACGGCCCCCGCCTCCTCGTCCCCGAC
>JAXLWN010000196.1:0-2794 GCA_046328475.1 Chloroflexia bacterium
GGGATTCGCGCTCAGTCGCGGCAACAACCGCAAATTCGCGGCCAGCGCCCCGCGCCACCAGCATCATCGGGGCAGAGGACCGTCGGTGGAGTAGTGCAAACACGCTGCCCTCACAATACCGAAGAGGAAGATCGCCCCCGAGCCCGCGCAGGCGGGCTTTGCGGCGAGCCGCAGCGAGCCTCCAGCCCAGGGTTTCAACCCTTGGGGCACTCGCACGCGCCTTTGGCTTCGCACACAAACAAAACGCCCCCATCAGATCCTGATGAGGGTGACCACACATACCGACCTCGGGCCGGGTCGCGCCACCGCTCATCTTCCAGTCTGCACTGCCGGACTTAGCACCTCCCCGTCTCGCGACGGGCGGTTGCTGGGGCTTCATCGGGCCGGTCCCTCTACCCCTCTGGATAAGCGTGAGTGCTATACAATTGTTGGCGCTATCATAAGTACCTTTATCCAGTTTGTCAAGAACTTCTTGCGTGATTACCAGGACCAATCCACGAACCGCTGCTGATGCTGTCCGACGGACTGTATTACTCGCAATCGAACATCTGGCCTCGCAGGCTCTGCGAGAGCACGAAACCGATCACCGCCGGTTGCATCCCAGTCCGCAGAGGCGGACTTCGTGGCCCGCAGGCCCTTAGCCGGGACTTCAGTCCCGGTGTGATGACATATTCCACACAAAACACACCAACGTACGAACGCACCAACACACCGACACACTGTCCGTACAATGCGCTACACTACCCCTCGCGGCAATGCGCGCTCGGCAAGAACCCCTGTGCCCCAGGAGGAACGATGGCTGACGAACTTCGGGTGCTGCTCGAACTCGGTCCGAAAGGCAAGCGGGTGGTCGCCGTGGCACCCGCTTGGCCCGGCCTCTCGCGCGGCGCGAAAACCGCCGAGGTCGCCATCGCGCAGCTGCAAGCCTACCTCCCGCGCTACGCACCGGTGGCGAAACTGGCCGGAATGGCGGCCGAGTTCGCGGCCAGCGCCAGCGTCGCGGTGCTGGGGCAGTACCCAGGCACCGGCTCAACCGACTTCTGGGGCATCTCCTTTGCCTTCTCGGACATCGACCGGCAAACCATGACGAGCGCGGAATTGGAGCGCGAACTGGCCCTGATGCAGGCGAGTTGGGCCTTCTTCGACGCCGTGCGCTCGCGCGTCTCGGCCGAGCTGGAGAAAGGGCCGCGCGGGGGCGGGCGCGATCGGGACCATATCGTCCGCCACACCCTCGTCAACGAGCAGGGCTGGGCGGAGAAACTCGGCATCCGCGCGCCCGACGGCGCGATCCTCACCGCCGAGGGCCTGAAAACACACCGCGCCGCCTATTGCGACGGCATCCGGGCGTACCATGCCGAGGGCAAACCGGCCCGCACCTGGCCGCTCCGCTACCTGATTCGGCACACCGCGTTCCACACGCTCGATCACGCCTGGGAAATGGAAGACAAGGACCTGACCGCGAAAGGCTAGCGCCCAACCAACAGTCGCCTACTCGTCCCGCCACCATTCGTGCGCGCTGCGTGTCGGCGGTGAGCCGGGGAACAAAATCACGCCGTGCAAATACCCCGGAGACCGCCCGACAAAACTGGCCGCGTCGGGCGCGAGCACCAGATCCACCTTCCCCGCACCTCGCGCCGCCTCGGCAGCAGCCTGATCGGGAAACTGCCGGTAGACGATCTCATCCTGGTAGGGCCGACCGCCATCCCGGTAGCTCGCGCTGCGCACCAGCGTCAGGTGGTCCCCCGGCACCCATTCGCCGAAGCGAAACGCCCCGGTTCCGAATGGTGCCCGCCCATAGGGATGCCCCACCAGCCGCGTCTGCCCATTGAAGAGATGCGCCGGGTAGAGGACCGGGAACGCCCGCAGAAAGCCGTTCGCCTCCCCCTTCGCCACCGTCTCCCGGTCATAGCCAAGGCGCACCGTGAACGGATCGAGCACATCCAGCGTGCGGATCGCCGCGTTGGCCGCGATCACCTCCGGCGGGAACGGGTTATTCGCATCGAGCATCGCCGCGTGCGTGAAGCGCACATCCTCAGCGGTCAGCTCGCGCCCATCCTCCCACGCCACCCCCTGCCGCAGCCGCACGATCACCACCGTCCGGTCATCGGAAATCCCCTGCCCCGGCGCGGGCACCGACTCCGCCAGCCACGCCTGCTGCCCCCCCCCGGCATCGGTCGTGAACAACCCCTCGACCACCGGCCGGAACAACGTCGCCGCGAGCGCATTGTTCGCAACCCCCGGATTCAGCTCCCCCAACTCCCCCACAAACCCGATCGTGATACTCCCCCCACGTCGCGGCACCACCGGCGTCGCCGATCCCGACGGCCGCGCACTCGGCCCGGCCGTCGGCGTCCCCGCCTCCCCCCCCGGCGCGCACGCAACCAACCCCACCAGCAGCGCGCAAGCCAGCACCAGGGACCATCCCCTCGCCCGACCCCTCACGCCCGCTTCCCATCCCCGCAGCACAACACCATCGCCAACTCCATACACAACACGGATGGTAGCAGATACCACCCCCACCAGGAGTCCACCCCTTCCCTCTCTTTATATGTCACCCGAACATCCAATCAGCCACTTTCCCCACAATGTGGCACGATCCGCCCCCCACCACGGGTAGATAGAGACAGGGGCGCGTCGCGACGCGCCCGCGCGGGGCCAGCACCCGCATCACCACCGCCACCTATCCCGGTAGGGGCGGGTCACCGACCCGCCCTCGTCGGAACGGCACCCGCATCGCTCACGGCCCGCACGCCACCCAAGAATGGAGGCCACCATGATCACTGCCCCCTCCCCC
>JAXLWN010000197.1:0-2729 GCA_046328475.1 Chloroflexia bacterium
GGAGCGGGAAGATCGGCAGCTTGATCGCGAAGGCGAGGGCGAAGGCACCGAAGAGCCAGTATTCGGCCGTCAGCGTCATCGGCGTGCCGATCAGTGCGGCGAGGTCGAAGGTGATCTCGCCCGCGCCGGTCATGTTCGTGTGGAGGTAGGAGACGTAGAGGATCGCCAGGAGCATCAGCAGGCTGCCGACGCTGGTGTAGATGAAGAATTTCAACGCCGCGTAGCCGCGCCGCGCCCCCCCGAAGCTGGCGATCAGCAGGTACATCGGGATGAGCATCGCTTCCCAGAAGATGAAGTAGAGGATCAGGTCGAGCGACGCGAGCGCCCCGACGACCGTGCCCTCCAGGAAGAGCAGGAGCGCCATGAAGGTGTTCGCGCGGTCCCCGGCGCGGTCCCAGGAGGCGAGGATCGCCGAGGGGGTCAGGATCGCGGTCAGGGCGATCAGCAGGATGTTGAGCCCGTCGGCACCGAGGTGGTAGCTGATCCCGAACTGCGGGATCCACGCGACCGTCTCCTCGAAGCGCAGCGCCGTCTCGCCGGGTGCGAAATCGACCAGGGCCACCACGGCGACGATGAGCGCGATCAGGGAGGCCAGCAGCGCGACGATGCGCGACCAATTCCCGCCATCCCGTCCCGGCAGGAACAAGCAGATCAGTCCCGCCGCGATGGGCAGGAAGATCAGGATCGAGAGGACGGGGATGTCGTTCATTCTGCTCCGTAGAGGTCAGAGATCAGAGGTCAGAGATCAGAGGGGCTTAGTCTTCTGGCATCTGATCTCTGATCTCTGACCTCTGATCCATCACGCTCCGCTGCCGATGCCGAAGACGATGAAGCCGATCACCAGGACTGCGCCGACGAAGATCAGGAGCGCGTAGTTGCGGACGTAGCCGGTCTGCAACTCGCGCAGGGACACGCTCGCCTCGCGGACCAGGTAGCCGACCGCGTTGGTGGCGTTGTCGATGCCGCGATCAAGGAAGCGGCTGAGCCAGCGGCCGAAGGTCTTGAGCGGGCGGACGATGGCGAAGTCGTAGAGCTCGTCAACGTAGTAGCGGTTGGTCAGCACGCGGTGAACCCCGGCGAACTGGCGCGCGAGGTTGGCGGAGAGTTCGGGACGGGCGACGTAGGCCATGTAGGCGAAGGTGATTCCCGCGAGGCCGAACAGGGCCGCCACGATCGCCAGGATCCAGTAGTTTGCGCCGCCGGCGTGCTCGACGTGGAAGGTCATGCTCTCAAAGACCGGTTCGAGATAGTCGTCGAAAGTGTTGACTGCGCCGGGGATGAGGACCCAGCCACCGGCGATGGCGAGGACGCCGAGGACGACGAGCGGGATCTGCATCTCCAGGCCGGGCTTGTGCAGCTCGTGGCCGCCGTGGCCGTGGGTGTCGTGGTGGACTTCGCTCGTCGCGGCGCGGCTGGTGCCGTGGAAGGCGAGGAAGAAGGCGCGGAAGACGTAGAAGGCGGTGATGCCGCCGGTGATCAGCGCGATCAGGCCGAGGACGACGTTGCCGCGCTCGCTGACGAAGGCCGACCAGATGATCTCGTCCTTGGAGAAGAAGCCGGAGAAGGGCGGGATCCCGGCGATGGCGAGGCCGCCGATGCCGAATGCGGCCCAGGCGACCGGCAACTGGCGGCGCAACCCGCCCATGTTGCGCAAGTCCTCCTCGCCGTGCAGCGCGTGGATCGCGACGCCCGCCGCGAGGAAGAGGAGCGCCTTGAAGAAGGCGTGCGTGAGCAGGTGGAAGATCCCCGCGCTGTAGGCCCCGACCCCGGCGGCCAGGAACATGTAGCCGAGCTGCGAGATGGTGGAGAAGGCGAGGACACGCTTGATGTTGGTCTGGACGAGGCCGATCGTCGCGCCGAAGAGGGCGGTGAAGGCCCCGAGCCAGGCGATCAGGGTCAGGGTGGCGGGAGCCTGCTCGTCGAGCGGCCAGGAGCGCGCCAGGAGGTAGACGCCCGCCGTGACCATCGTCGCGGCGTGGATGAGCGCGGAGACTGGCGTGGGACCGGCCATCGCGTCGGGGAGCCAGGTGTGCAGCGGCACCTGGCCGGACTTCGCCAGCGCGCCGACCAGCAGGAGGAGGGTGATCGCGACGGCGGTGTTGGTCGCTGCGGGGTCCTGAGTCAGGCGGGTGGGCGCGGCACCGAACACGGTGGCGTAGTCCACCGCGCCGAAGGTGACCCACATCAGGAAGATGCCGAGCATCATGCCGACATCGCCGAGGGTGTTGACGACGAACGCTTTCACGGCCGCGTCGGCGGCGTCCTCGCGGTAGAAGTAGTGCGAGATCAGCGCGAACGACGCGAAGCCGACGCCGCCCCAACCGACGAGCAGGAGCATGAAGTTGTCGGCGAGGACGAGGATGAGCATCGCCAGGACGAAGAGGTTGAGGTAGGCGAAGAAGCGGCGCTGGCCGTCGTCGTCGGCCATGTAGCCGACCGCGTAGAGGTGGATGAGGAAGCCGACGCCGGTGACGATCAGGAGCATCAGGACGGAGAGCGGGTCGAGCCAGGCCCCGAGCGGCGCGACGAAGCCGTCGGCCAGGACCCACTGGTAGAGGATCACGTCGCTGTGTCGCTCGGCGGTCGGCAAGCTGAGGAGATCGGCCAGGACGATCCAGGCGACGACGAACGCCGCCAGCATCATCGCCGTGGCGAGCCAGCCGTGCGCGCGGCGCGGCAGCCAGTGCCCGAGCAGGGCATTGACCAGGAATCCGACCAGCGGGAAGAGT
>JAXLWN010000198.1:0-2688 GCA_046328475.1 Chloroflexia bacterium
AAATCGAGCAGGCGACCATCGTGCAAGATCCGCACTGAGCGGTGCGCGCCGGTCGGGGGAGCGCGACGAGTCGGCGGCGACCCTGGTAGGATACCGGGCGACCGGAGCGCGGATGGTGCGCTGTCGCGCCGGGGTATTGCTGGCCGGACTGGTGGATTGAGCCGATGTTTGCGCTGCTGCGGCAGTTCCGCGCGCAGGACCGGGTGGTCCAGATCCTCCTGATCAACGAGCTGACGATCTTCGGCAGCTTCGCGATGCTCTACCCCTACCTCGCGGTCCACTTCACGCGCGACCTCGGCTTCGCGGCCTGGATGGTCGGCCTCATCCTCGGCGTGCGCGTCCTCAGCCAGCAGGGGCTGACGGTGGTGGGCGGCACGCTGGCCGACCGGATCGGCTATCGTCCGGTGGTGATCGCCGGGCTGTCGCTCCGCACGGTCGGCTTCGCCCTCTTCGGGTTGGGGCAGATCTTCCCGGTCCTGCTGCTCGCCGCAATCCTCACCGGCTTCGCGGGGGCGCTCTTCAGCCCGGCGCTCCGCTCCTACCTCGCGGCGGAGACGCCGGGACGGCGCGCGGAGATCTTTGCGCTGTCGAGCGTCTTCGGGCAGACCGGCAATTTGCTCGGGCCGCTGATCGGCGTGGCGCTGCTACGGGTCAGCTTCCAGGCGGTCAGCTTCGCCGCCTCCGGGCTCTTCTTCCTGCTGATGCTGCTCCAGATCCGCTACCTCCCCGAGCGCGAGCGGGGCGCGATGCCGACCAACACCTCGGTCTGGCGCGACTGGGGCGAGGTGCTGAACAACCGCCCCTTCCTGCTCTTCTCGCTGGCGATGGTCGGCTACCTGGTCCTCAACAACCAGATCAATCTCGGCCTGCCGCTGGAGGTGCAGCGCCTCACCGGCAGCGACACGCTGGTTGGGGCGAGCTACGTCTTCGCACCGGTGCTGATGATCCTGGGGCAGGTCTGGGTGACGGCGCGCTGCCGGGCGAACTGGCGCGGGCCGCAGGCGATCGCCGCCGGGATGCTGCTGATGGGGCTGGCGTTTGCCCCGACGCTGCTCGGGGCGACGCTGCTGCCGCTCGATACGACCGGGGCGAGCGGCGCGGCGCGGATCGGGCTGATCGCGGTCAACATCAGCCCGGTCGTGCTCAGCATCGCCCTCCTCTCGTTCGGGATGATGATCGTGCAGCCATTCGTGATGGAGCTGATCCCGATCCTGAGCCGCGAGCGCCTCTTCGGCACCTACTTCGGCTTCTACTCCGTCGCCTCCGCCATCGGCGTCACCGTCGGCAACACCGTGACCGGCGCGGCCCTCGACACCGGCAAGGATAGCGGCCTCGCCGGGCTCCCCTGGCTGCTGATGATCCTGATCGGCCTCGGTTCCGCCATCGGCGTCGCCGCCCTCGACCGGCGCGGGCAACTCACCCCGGCGGTCGCGGCGACGCACTAATGCCGAGATAGCGAGAGCTATAGAGCGTTTTTCCTTCTCTGAGAAACAATCCACCTGAGCTGGCCGTTTGTTGGGTAGCCTGACGGTTTACGTCGGGCTTCATGGAGGGTCGGAAGAGGCCCGCGCGTCTCGTTCCGGCAAGCGTTTTAGGAGGACCGGGCTTATGAAGAGGCTTTCCAGCGTTCTCGTGGCGGCAGCCTTTCTGGCGAGCTTAATGCTGGCTGGCTGGTCGCCGTCATCCGCCTCGGCAGCGGTCAGCTGCCAGACGTTCCCCGAGACCGGCAAAATCGTCTGCGGACGCTTCCTCAACTACTGGCAGACGCATGGTGGGTTGGCGCAGCAGGGCCTGCCGCTCACCGATGAGTTCATCGAGATCAACCCGACCGATGGCAAGCCCTACCTGACGCAGTACTTCGAACGCGCCCGCTTCGAGTACCACCCCGAGAACCAGGCCCCGTACGATGTGCTGCTCGGCCTGCTCGGCCGCGAGCAGTTGCAGGCGAAGTACCCGGGTGGCGCTCCGGCCGGGCTGCCCGGCAACCCGATCGGCGAGAACTGCGTCAACTTCCCCGAGACCAACAAGCGGGTCTGCGGCGCGTTCATCGCCTACTGGCAGGCGAACGGCGGTCTGGCGCAGCAGGGCCTGCCGCTGACCGACCTCTTTATGGAGACCAACCCGACCGACGGCAAGCAATACCCGACGCAGTACTTCGAGCGCGCTCGCTTCGAGTACCACATCGAGAATCAGGGTACGCCGTATCTGGTCCTCCTCGGCCTGCTCGGCCGCGAGCAGATCCAGGCGAAGTACCCGAACGGCCTGCCAGTCTGGGGACCGACCCTCGCGCCGCTGGCGGGCGGGCAGACCTACTCGCACCCGAGCGGGCTCTTCAAGGTGAACATCCCGTCGGCCTGGGCACCGCTGACGAGCGACGACACGAGCGCCGCCCTGGGCATCCCGGTCCCGCCGACCGGCTGCATCGTGACCGTCATGGAGGCCCCGGCGGCCGGTGGCCTGATCGCCCTCGATCTGATCGTCGGCCAGGCCAGCCAGCAGCTGACCGGCTACTCCGAGATCTCGAAGGACAAGGTGGTGGTCGGAGGGAAACCGGCCTATCGCCGCATCGCGAACTTCACGTACCAGGGTGTCGCCGTGCAGGGCGAGATCGTCTACTTTGTCGCCGGGCCGCTGGCCGGCGAGGTCCTCTGCTCGACCGTGCCGGGTGGGTTCGCCGCCCAGGCCGCG
>JAXLWN010000199.1:0-2661 GCA_046328475.1 Chloroflexia bacterium
TCTCATCTGTACCTTTCGACATTCCTGCCGCGCCACTCCCCCCGCTATACTATCCCCAAGAGCGGCACCAGCCACGGGCAATCATGCCTGTGGCTGCTTCGCGCAATGAGATCATCTTCTGTTAGGGCGGGAACCGGCGTGAAGAACATCAGGGCGGGTGTTTCGGGCGGCGTGTACACCCCGGTGATCCTGCTGCTGGCCGCGATTGTGGGCGGCTCGTTCATGGGGCTCGGCTTCATCATGCCGCTCCGCGCGATCTATGCGCGCTCGGTCGGCTCCTCCAGCGTCGAGATCGGGCTGATGGCCTCGGCCTACCTGCTGGCGAGCGCCCTCTCCGCGCCGTTTATCGGGCGACTGACCGACCGACTCGGCGCGACGCGCCTGCTCTGGGTCGGCCTGCTGATCCACGCGCTGATCGTGGTCGCCTATCTCCAGGCGCACAGCGCGATGCTCCTGATCGCCCTGCGCGCGGCGGAAGGGATCGCGGCGGCGGCGGTGCTGCCGCCCGCGCGGGCACTGGTGAACCGCCTGGCCCCGCTGACGCGCCAGGGGGAGGCGCTGGGGCTGCTCGGCGCGGCGCAGGAGGTCGGCATCCTCCTCGGGCCGGTTGCGGGGACGATCCTGGCCAGCCAGGCGGGCTACACCCCTTCGTTCCTGATCGGCGGTGGCGTGATGCTGCTGGGGGCGCTGGCGGCGTTCGTCTGCCTACCGCATTCCCGCCCGACCGCGCCCGCCGTCTACGGGCGGCGTGCGGGGCTCGGGGCGGTCGGCACCTTCACCCGCCCGCTGAAGCTGGCCTACACCCTCACCACCGTGATGGCCCTGCCGCACGGCGTGATGATGGCCCTCTGGACGATCTACATGCTCGACCGGGGCGCGTC
The DNA here is from genome assembly GCA_046328475.1 of Chloroflexia bacterium. Lineage (GTDB taxonomy): Bacteria > Chloroflexota > Chloroflexia > Thermomicrobiales > CADCWN01 > CADCWN01. The sequence goes on from JAXLWN010000199.1 coordinate 882, forward strand.
GCTGCCGCTGATCGGGCTGACCTACACGGCGGCGGCGCTCCCGGCCCTCTTCGCCGCGCCGCTCGCGGGCCGCTGGTCGGATCGTTACGGGCGCTACTGGCCGATCGTCCTCTCCTTCCTGGGCGTTGGCATCATCTACGCCGTGTATGGCTTGCCGGTCAGCCCGATCGTGCTACTGACCGTCTGCGCGATCGAGGGGGCCGTGGCGACCATCGCGCGCAGCGCGCTCGACGGCTTGCTGGCCGATGCGACGCCGGAAGGCGTGCAGGGGCGGGTGCAGGCCAACTTCACCGCCTTCACCGCCGCCGGGCGGCTGGTCGGCTCCACGGCGGCGGGGGCGATCTACCTGATCGGCCCCGGGATGCCGTGGTGGATCGGGGGCGGCGCCTGCTTCGCCTGCGGCCTGGTGCTGGTGCTGCCGCGCATCGTGCAACTCTTCCGCGAGGTCGCGGCGGTGCGCGAGACGGCGGTTGCCGGGGAAGTGGCGACGGTGTCCGGCGATTGAGTCGGCGCGGCGCGTGGTCGCCTGTCGTCACGACTGCGCACGTATCGTCGGTGTTCGCATATACGAATCTCTGCTATGCTGGACCGGGCGAATTGTTCTCCCGGGCGACATGGCGGCAGGAGGAGGTCCATGATGTGTACCACGATGCAGCTTCACCGTGGATTTGTGGCCGCGCCAATGCCTGGCCTGCGATCTATAGGATGTGACGGATGCTGAGGCGGTTCTTCTCGTACTACCTGCCCTATCGCAAGCTCTTCCTGCTCGACTTCTCCTGCGCGGTGCTGTCGGGGCTGCTCGAACTCGGCTTCCCGATGGCGGTGCGCGCCTTCGTCGATCGCCTGCTGCCGGGGCAGGATTGGACCCTGATTATCGTCGCCGCCGCCGCGCTGCTCGGTGTCTACCTGGTGAACACCGGGCTGCAGGTCATCGTGACCTACTGGGGCCACATGCTCGGGATCAACATGGAGACCGAGATGCGGCGCAAGAGCTTCGACCACCTCCAGAAGCTCTCCTTCCGCTTCTACGACAACCAGAAGACCGGCCACCTCGTCGCGCGCGTGACGAAGGACCTGGAGGAGATCGGCGAGATCGCCCACCACGGGCCGGAAGACCTCTTCATCGCGATCATGACGTTTCTGGGCGCATTCGCCCTGATGTTCTTCGTCAACCCCTCCCTGGCCTTCATCACCGCCGGGCTGGTGCCGATCATCGCCTTCCTCTCCAGCAAGTACGGCACGAAGATGACGACCAACTGGGGTGCGCTCTTCCGCCGCGTCGGCGAGTTCAACGCTCGCGTCGAGGAGAACGTCGGCGGCATCCGCGTGGTGCAGGCGTTCGCCAACGAGGACCACGAGCGCAAGCTCTTCGCGGCGGACAACGCCCGCTACCGCGCCACCAAGCTGAAGGCCTACAGCCTGATGGCCGCCAGCATGTCGCTGAGCTACCTGAGCATGCGCATCACGCAGCTGGTGGTGATGATCGCCGGAAGCTACTTCGTCCTGCGCGGCGAGCTGACCAACGGCGGCTTCGTCGGCTTCCTACTGCTGGTCGGCGTCTTCTTCCGCCCGGTGGAGAAGATCAACGCGGTGTTGGAGATCTACCCCAAGGGGATCGCCGGGTTCAAGCGCTACACTGAAGTGATCGACACCGCCCCCGACATCGTCGATGCGCCCGACGCGGTCGCGGTGGAGCACCTGCGCGGTGAAATCCGCTACGAAGGGGTCACCTTCGGCTACACGCCCAACCAGACGGTGCTGCGCAACATCGACCTGGCGA
>JAXLWN010000002.1:0-1869 GCA_046328475.1 Chloroflexia bacterium
GACCGGTGGGCTCAGTCAACCTGCGCTTCTTCGATCGCACGGCGCGCTTCGCCGACCTGGAGCTCTATCCGGGACCGGGGATGTGATGCGTCGATCAACCATGGCGCTGGCAAATGGCCCTCACCCTAACCCCTCTCCCGATGCGCAGGAGAGTGGCTTTCTGCGCCGGGTAGCAAGGCGGACACGCCGATGTTCCAAGATCAAACGGTCTGCGACCAACTCTTCGTCTCCCCTCGCCCGCGCACCGGGCGAGGGGCCGGGGGTGAGGGTTGCTCGTGAGGGACTTGCCCAATGTCCCCGCGTTCCTTCCGTCTGCTATCTCTCCCGCTACCAGTCCGCGACCGAGCCATCGTCGTGCCAGAGGTCTGGCGGGCGGCCAGTTACGGGCGGGAAGCGCCTGGCCGCCTCCAGGTCGAGCGTGATGCCGAGGCCCGGCGCTGTGGGCACGGCGAAGAAGCCCTCGGCGTCCAGGACCGGTGGGTTGACGACGACCTCGTCCTTCCACGGCTCGGGATCGGTGATCACCTCCTGCATCAGGAAGTTCGGCAGCACCGCGTCGAGGTGGAGCGAGGCCACCGTGTTGACCCAGCTCCAGGGGTTGTGCGGCGCCACGGCGACGAAATGCATCTCGGCCAGCGCGGCGATCTTGCGAGCCTCGAAGAGGCCACCGCTCTGGATGATGTCCGGCTGTAGCACGCTCACCGTGCGCGAGGCGAGCAGGTCATCAAAGTCCCAGCGGGTGTAGTGCCGCTCCCCAACGGCGATCGGCACGGCAGCCTTGCGCGCCAGCCGCGCCAGCACCTGTTTGTTCTGGGGCAGGCTCGGCTCCTCGAGGAAGGTGAGACCAATCGGGGCCAGCATCTCCGCGGCGCGGACCGCGACGGCGGGCGAGAGGCGGCCGTGGGCATCGACCATCAGCTCGACGTCCGGCCCGACCGCCTCGTGCACGGCGCGCACCTTGGCCACCCCGGCCTCGATGCGGTTCCGGCTGGCCAGGATCGGCATCGCGTCCCACGGGGCCATCTTGAGCGCGGTGTAGCCACGCGCCACAAGCGCCGTCGCGGAGGCCGCCATCTCCTCGGGGGTATCGCCACGCGGCCCGTTGGCGTAGGCGCGCACCCGCTCGCGAGTGGGCCCACCCAGCAGGCGGTGGATCGGCACGCCCAGCGCCTGGCCCTGGATGTCCCAGAGCGCGACCTCCACCCCGGCCAGGGCGCTGAGAAAGGCGGGGCCGCCGTGCCAGAAGGCGTGGCGGTAGGCCTGCTGCCAGAGGTGCTCGATGCGGGTGGCGTCGGCGCCCAGCAGCAGCGGCTCCAGGTCCTTGATCGCACCCAGGACGGTGTTGGTCTGTCCACCGAGCGACGCCTCACCCAGTCCGGTCAGGCCGTCACTCGTGTCGAGCAGGACAAAGATGTAGTTGCGCCAGCCAGCGCCCACCACCACGGTGCGGACGCTGGTAATCGTGCGAGCCGGTGCCAAGATTGCTCCCCTTTAGCCTGTGACGTTCAACGCGCGCTCGAACCCGCCAACCCGCTACCCCTTGACCGCTCCACCAGTCAGCCCGTGCATCAGTTGCTTCTGGAAGAAGAGGAAGACGATCACCACCGGCACGGTGCCGATGGCCGCCGCCGCCATGACCTGGTTCCACTCGGTCGTGAACTCGCCGATCAGGGAGGCAATCGCCACCGAGATGGTGCGCACTTTCTCCGAACTCGTCAACACCAGCGCGAACTCGTACTCGTTCCAGGCGGTCAGGAACCCGATGATCGCCGTCGCGCCGAGGGCGGGCCGCGCCAGCGGCAGGATGATGTCCCAGAAGGCGCGGTAGGGTGAGGCGCCATCGACCAGGGCCGCCTCGTCCAGCTCGCG
>JAXLWN010000020.1:0-97069 GCA_046328475.1 Chloroflexia bacterium
GGTGCCGGGGATCGGCTTCGCGGAGCTTGGCCCTGGCGACCTGGGGCTGTCGCTCGGCTACGTGGCGGTGCCGCGCAACCCATACCCGGAGGAGATGAAGGAGGCGCGCGAGAAGGTCTTTGCAGCCTGCAAGGCGCGCGGCATCCCCTTCCTGGAAGGCGCGACCCCGGAGACCATCGCTGAGAAGCTGGACGAGGGCGTACGCGTGATCGCCGGGCACCGCGAGGATACGGCGAAGGTCGGGCGGGCGCATTCGAAGCGGGAGATGCCGGTCGGGTAAGTAACGAGTAACGAGTAACGAGTAACGAGGAAAGACACTCATCACTCATCACTCGTTACTCGTTACTCGTTCTCGTCGTCGCCCGAGGAGCCAACTGGTGAGGGCGAGGGTGGCACCGAGGGCGCTGACGGCGGCGGTGAACTGGCCGAGGCCGCCGAAGCCGACGTTGATGATCAGCGGGCCGCCGATGGCGGAGGCGAGGAGCCAGCCCATGCTCCCGGCGGTGATGTTGAGTCCCAGGAGTGCGCCGCGCGCTTCCTGCGAGATGCCGCTGAGGGCGGTGAGGAGCACGGGGCGACCGATCGCGTTCAGCAGGTTGTAGGCGAAGCCGAGACCGACCGAGACGAGCAGGCCGGGCGTCCACATGAGCACGGGGAGGGCGAGCAGGCCGGTGGCGGCGAGCGCCAGGCTGTAGGCGAGGTCGCGCGCGGCGAAGCGGTCGGCGAGGCGACCGCCGAAGATGTTGCCGACGAAGTTCCCGGCGGCGATCGGCACGAGCGCGAGGGCGAGCGCCGAGAGCTCGATGTCGTAGGTGGTGAGCAGGTAGGTCGGGAAGAAAAGGGAGATGCCGGCGAAGCAGAGGCGTTCGGCGACGCCCGAGGCGATCAGGAGGCCGGTGCGCGGGGTGAGCGCGCGGCGCAGGCCGCTGAATGGCGAGGCGGTGCCGCGCGATTGGGCCTTGCTCGCCGGGACGATCGCCCAGGCGCCGATGGTGGCGACGATGACGGCGAGGCCGTAGGCCCAGGAGGCACCGCGCCAGCCACCGACGCTGCCGACCATCGTCAGGATGGGCACGCCGATGACGAGCGAGAGGGATTGCCCGGTGGCGAGCCAGCCGAGCGATCGGCCGCGCTCTTCGGCCGGGAAGCGGTCGGCGACGGCAGCGAAGACGCTGCCCATGTAGGCCCCGCCGCCGATGCCGCTGACCATCCGCCAGAAGACGAGCATCCCGTAGCTCTGCGCGACGGCGACGCCGATCGATGATGCGCCGATGACCGCGAGGCCGAAGAGGATGAGCGGCCTGCGCCCGAGGAGGTCGGAGGCGGTGCCGGCACAGAGGGAGCCAGCTGCCCAGGTGAGGCTGGCGTAGGCGGCGAGGTTGGCGATGGCGGCGAGGCTCGTGCCGAGATCGTCGGCCATCGCCAGCAGGAAGGGGGAGATCGCGCCGCTGTTGGCGCTGACGAAGAACATCGCCAGCGAGAGGGTGACGAGCATCAGCAGGCGGGCGCGACGCTCGCGCGCATCGGCGACAGGGTCGAGAGCGATGGTGGGGGCTTCGGCGGTGTCGGTGGAGAGGGTGGTGCTCGTCATAGGGGAGGCCCCCCTCAATCCCCCCAATCCTGGGGGACTTTAAGTAGGTGGCTAGGACGAGGGGGCGGCTGCCCCCTCGCCTCTCATCACTCGTTACTCGTTACTCGTTCCTTCGTCAGGCTTTCTTCGGGGCTTCGTCGGCGGTGCGGTTGCGCTCGGTGGTGGGGTTAATCCAGAGTTCGTCGATGGTGACGCGCTGGGGCAGGCCGGCGAGGAAGACGATGGTGTCGGCGAGGTCTTCGGGCTGGAGCATGTTGGCGCGGTCGGCCTGCGCGGGCGGGTTGGGGCGGAGGTCGAGGATGGGGGTGGCGACCTCGCCGGGGCAGATGGCGGTGGCGCGGATGCCGTTGATCTTCTCCTCGGCGTTGATGCTGTGGGCGAGGGAGACGGCGGCCGACTTGGTCGCGCCGTAGGCGACGCCGGACATGACGCCCGCGCGCTTGCCGGCCATGCTGGCGGTGATGATGATGGTCCCTTCGCCCTGCTTGCGCATCGGCTCCAGGGCGGCCTGGGCGCAGTGGAAGACGCCGGAGAGGTTGACACCGACGACGTAGTCCCACTGCTCGCGGGACATGTCGCGCAGATTGCGCTGCTTGGTGTTGACGCCCGCGTTGGCGACGAGGATGTCGAGGCGGCCCCACTTCCCGACGGCTTGCTCGACGCAGGATTGGATGACGGCCGGGTCGGCGATGTCGCCGGGGTGGGCGACCGCCTCGCCGCCCTGCGCGGCGACCTCGGCGACGAGTGTGTCCAGGGCGTCGGCTGAGCGGGCGATGGCGCAGACTTTCGCCCCCGCTGCGGCCAGGCCGATGACGGCGGCACGACCGATGCCGGTCGATGCGCCGGTGACAATCGCGACTTTCCCCGCCAGTTTCCCCTCGGGCATTGGTATTCCTCCTCACAATCGGGTGTTTCGTGACTTCGACGGGTGGATCGTGAACGAAGGGTGGGCAGTTGTCAAACGGAGTGAGGAGAGAAGAGAGAGGAGAGAGGAGAGAACGGGGTAAGACCGCAGAGACGCAGAGACGCGGAGAACGACGCAGAGACGACGAAGAGAGAACGGATTAACCGCAGAGGACACAGAGGGCACAGAGACGGGGAGAGAAGGGAGAGAGGAGAAGGGTGAAGGGGGACGAAGTCTTCGCTGCGCTCAGGATGACAGGGGGGAGGGTGGAGACTGCGGGATGGCGTGCTGAGTGATAGCGAAGAGTCCGTCATTTGGGGTGGCATCGGCTACAATCGCGCGGGTGAGCGCCGGGGTGGCGCTGTGGGGATGGGTGCCGCGAGGCGGATGTGGATGTGGGAGGGGTGATGGCGACGCTGGTGCGGGACCTTGCGCCGGACTTGATCCTGTACAACGGGCAGGTGGTGACGCTGAACGATGCGTTGCCACGCTGCACGGCGATTGCCTGCAAGGATGGGCGGGTGGTGGCGATCGGGGATGATGCGGAGGTGCGCGCCCTGGCCGGGGAGCGGACGGGGCAGATCGACCTTGAGGGGAAGATGGCGATCCCCGGGTTGAATGATGCGCACAACCACATGCTGCAGATGGGGCTGAAGTTCTCGCACATCCAGTTGGACGATTGCGCGTCGATTGCGGAGATGGTCGGGCGGGTGCGCGAGTGGGCGGCGCGGACGCCGAAGGGGCAGTGGATCATCGGCGAGGGGTGGAATGAGTCGTATTTCGCGGAGGGACGGTTGCCGACGCGCGACGATCTCGACGCGGCGACGACGGAGCACCCGGTCGTGATGATGCGCTTCTTCAACATGGACGTGGTGAATAGCGCGGCGCTGGCGCTGGCGGGGGTGGACGCGAGCACGCCCGACCCGGCGGGCGGGAAGATCGAGCGCCGGGAGGATGGGGAGCCGAATGGGCTGTTGCGGGCATCGGCGAAGTCGCTGGTGCGCACGCTGCTGCCGGAGCCGACGATGCCGGAGCTGGTGGCGGCGATCGACACGGCGAGCCGGACCTACCTGGAATATGGGATCACGAGCGTGCTCGATCCGGGGCTGGTGCCGGATGAGATTCGGGCGTATCAGCATGCCTACCGCCAGGGGAGGCTGAACGTGCGGGCGAACGTGCTGCCGTCGTGGCATGGGTTCATCGACACCGAGGCGGAGGCGGAGCTGGACGCCCGCTCGGCGACGCTCGGGGTCTTCAGCGGGCTGGGGGATGACTGGCTGCGGCTGGGGGCGCTGAAGATGGCGGTCGATGGCGGCACGACGAGCCACACGGCCTGGATGTTCCAGCCGTTCCTCGGCGAGGAGACGGTGCGCGACTACAACCGCCTGAATGCGGCCGACCTACGGCGCTTCTTCGGGACCGGGCACGCGCAGGGCTGGGATATCGGCATCCACGCGATCGGCGACCGGGCGCACCACGAGTCGGCGGCGGCGTTTGCGGATGTGATCGAGCGGTCGGAGCCGGGGAGCGACCACCGGCACAATCTGATCCACGCCTACTTCGCGACCGAGCAGAGCTTGCAGCAGATGGCGGAGTATGGGATCGCGGCGGTGATCCAGCCGACCTTCATCTACTACGAGGGGGATGATCTCTTCCGCGACGTGGGGCCGGAGCTGGCGGGGCGCTACAAGCCGATGCGGACGTACCTGGACCGGGGGATCAAGGTGGTGGCGACGAGCGACGTGCCGAGCACGGTCCACTTCAACCCGTTCATCGGACTCTACAGTCTGGTGACGCGGAAGTCGCACCTGGGGACGCCGATCGCGCCGCAGGAGGCGGTGAGTCGGTGGGAGGCGCTGCATGCCTACACGGTGGCGGGGGCGTGGCTGACGCGCGAGGAGGACCACAAGGGACCGCTGGCGCTGGGGTATCTGGCGGATATCAGGTACTGGACCGGGATTACTTCGCGTGCCCGGAGGAGGAGATTAAGGAGATCCGGGTGGAGATGACGGTTGTGGATGGGAAGGTGGCATACAGTCGTGAGTCGTGAGTCGTGAGTCGTGAGAAGGGACGAGAGTAACGAGTAACGAGTAACGAGGGAGGGGACGGATCTTCGCCGCGCTCAGGATGACAGGGGAGGCGATGGCCTCCGGGTGTCATGCTGGGCGGGAGCGAGGATCCGTCCCTTTGTGTTATTGGCGAGGATGTAGAGGATGTCGAGTTCGGCGGCGGGTCGGTGATGGTGACGTGGCCGATCGCGAGGTCATCCACACCGGCGGCCTGGATGGCGCGCGGCGGTCGCGGCGGCGGGGTTGCCGGAGACGAAGAGGTTGTCGATCAGGCGTCGGGCAGGCGCGGTGTTGTCGGAGCCGATGGGGAAGCTTTGCTGTCGGCGAACATGTTGCGATAGAAGGGGAGGCGCGGGTAGACGCCGAACTGGGCGCGGGCGGCGGCGCGGACGGCGTCGCGGTCGGTGGTGACGGCGACGGGGACGTGGCCGACGAGGGTGGGCACGGGGCGGTTTAGCTGGCCCGGCCCCGGCGCGCAGGGCGGGGAGGGCGGTGCCGGTTTCGAGGAAGTCCACGGGGAGACCCAGGGAGATCGCGCCATCGGCGACCTCGCCCGCGAGGCGGTAGGCGTTGGCGCGGAGGGCGGAGATCATGATCGGCAGGCGAGGCGGCGGGAGGGTGGGGGCGAGTTCGGTGCGGACCTGGTAGTAGGTGCCGGTGAACTCGGTCTTGCCCTCCCAGAGAGGCCGCGTGATGGTGACGTACTCTCGCGGAGGTGGTCAAGGGCTTGCCCATGGATGCCGAAGGAGCCCTCGATAGTGGGGCGGTGGCTGGGGCCGACGCCGAGGGTAGCGGCCGGGGGCGAGGTCGGCGAGGGCGAGGCCTGCGAGGCGAGCTTGATCGATGGATGGGTAGGTGGGGACGATCGAGGTGCCGAGGCCGATGCGCGAGGTGCGGGCGGCGGCGGCGGCGAAGATGGTGACGGCGTCGGGGGCGGGGCCGCCGACGGTGGACCAGACGTTGGAGACGCCGTGGGCTCCGGCGCTCGATGGCGGCGACGGTGTCGCGGGGTGACTGGCGATGACGAGTCCGGCGCGGAGCTAGCATGGCGTGTTTCCCTCCTGGGTAGGGGTCGTCGGTTGTTACTGGGGGGAACGACGGGGGTGGGGGTGGTATTCCGGGTGAGGGCGTGAGGGCGTGGGGGCAGGGGGGCGAGGAATTGGGGGCGGCGGGTGGCGGGTGTCGGTGTTGGAGGGAGTAGGTTAAAAGGGGTAAGAATCGGGGTTTGGGTGATGGAGATAGCGGAGACGGGGGAATGACGAATGACGAATGACGAATGACGAATAGAACCGCAGAGGACGCAGAGGACGCAGAGACGAAGAGAGAGGAGAGACGAGGGAAGGGGACGGATGCTTCGCTGCGCTCAGCATGACAGGGGGAAGGGGGTGGAACTGCGGGGTAGCGGGGTGGCTGGGCAAGGATTGGCTCCTTAATTCCCCCACAGGTGGGGAACGTGAAGCGGTGGCTGGTGTGGAGTGCGGTGGTCATGGTGGTGGCTCCTGTGATTCGGGTAAGGCGCGGCCTGGGCGGCGCGGTCCGGGGAACGCGCTGCTTTTGATCGAGTGCCGCTGTCTATTCGGACCCGTCGACGGGGGCGAATCGTGCCAGATTGGCTGAGAATTGAATATATGTGACACGAGGACATATGTTGACTCTGTGGCTGGGGAAGGTGACTGGAGACAGGCATTGGTGATTGGAGGCGGAGGGAAGAGGTGTGGCGGGAGAGGGACGGGCGGGGAGGATGCGGCGCGCGGGGGAGGATGAATCCGCCCCCGCGCGCCGATTTCGAGCGACTAGAGCGTTGCCGCTGACTCGCTGGCGCGGCTGCTCTTCAGTTCTTTGCCGTAGGTTTCGGCTACCTTGCTGAACTGGCGGAAGACGACTTCGGGAGTCAGGCCGAAGATTGCCGAGAGGAGCATGCCGGTACCGAGCCAATCCGGCGAAAAGAGGGTGGTCAGGTCGGTTGCGCTCATCGGATCGAGCGCCAGTGCGCGGCCGGTGAATTGCAGCGGGATGAAGCTCAGCCCGATGATGCCGAGGAGGGCGGCCAGGCCCGACGTGAATGGGCGGGTCGCCAGGCGCATGTTCGCGAGGCCGTAGTCCTCGATGGCGTACTCGCTTTGGGGGGCCGCCCGGAGACGGGCCAGGACTCCGGTTGCGGCCCCCACCAGGAAGTATGCGGTCGCCAGTAACAAGACGTTCGGGGGAATGCCGCCGACAGATGCGATGAGGATGATGGTGTAGAGGAGCATCGCCAGGAGACTCAGGCTGCTGAAGAGCTGGTTCCGCATGCGCACCAGGCCGCCGGACCGAGCCAGGCGATATTCGTTGATCGCCTGGCGCACGGTGCGAAGCGTGGTGCGGGCACACATTTCGGCGATCTCGGAGTGGTCCTGGGGGGCTGCAGTCGTCGATGACAGCATTCCCGGCCCTTCCACGGCCGAGCGCAGACGGTCGACATAGGTGAGGGCTTTGGGCTCCAGGATGCTGATCGCTTGCCACAACGCGGACAACAGTGCCTTCCGATCGGGAATGTCCGAGCCACCCAGGCGCAAGACATCGGCCTGCGCGCCGCTGAGGACGTGCTTGTGCGGGATGAGGAGGATCAGGAGTTCCTCGGCCTGATTGAGCCGATCTTGCAGATCGAGATAACCGGTGGCGAGTGCCCAGCGCACGTCGCCATTCCAATCAACTCGCAGATGTTCTTCAACATAGCGAAGGTGATCGGTGACTTCCAGAAACTCGGCCTCCTGCCACTGTTTCGGGTTGCAGGCGGCGCGATGTTGCTGGAGTTGGGTCAACCGGTGACAAATCTCGTCGTACACGCGGGGGTTCGCCAGCGCGAGGGTAGCATAGTGGCTGTAGATTCTGGCGATGATCCACCACACCGGGATCGCGAGAGCCAGGCCGATGAACGCGGCACAATCGCGGGTCCAATAGAAGAAGGGGCCGAGTTGATACCCCGCCGCGATCGCGCCACTCGCCCCGAGGTAGCAGACCAGGGTAAGCACGACCGCGATGACGGGGAAATATCCCGCCGCGAGCAGGTAGCTCCCCTTCGAGTGAGACACGCTCTGGCCCCCGGATACTGCCTGGGGTTTCGGTGCGGGGATTGCCGGGATGTAATGCGCCATCGTGTGGTCTCCTCTCCGCAGATCATCGCGCCATGCTGTATGACACCATGCCTTTGGTGAGAAAACGCCGCGTGGTGAACTTTTCGCGGTTTTTCCGGATGATTGACTTCGGCGCGCGGACTGCTAGAGTGCGTGGGTGGCGCAGCAACGGAGAACGGCATCCGGGCGAGGGGGAGTGCGATGGCAGGTGAGGGGGCGGTGCTGGAGATCCCGGCGCGGACGGGGCATGCGGTGCGGCTGGCGGCGGGGCAGGCGATTCAGTTGGTGAATACGTTTGGGAGCCAGGTGGTCGATACGTGGGCGCTGAATGCGCGCGATACGAGCGAGTATTTGTCGATGGAGCATACGCGGCGGATGTGTTTTAAGTTGTGGCCGCAGGAGGGGGATTCGCTCTATAGCAATCGGCGCACGGCGATGCTGGTGCTGGAGCGCGATACGTCGCCGGGGGTACACGATACGCTGTTTGCGTGCTGTGATAGGTGGCTGTACGAGTGGTACGAGTGCGCACCGGGTCATGCGAATTGCCACGATAATTTTCTGGCGGCGATTGCGGAGTTGAGGGTCGAATCGCCGCTGGTGCCGAATCCGCTGAATCTGTGGATGAATATGCCGATCAGCAATAATTTGCGGCTTGATATTGGGATGCCGGTGAGCAAGCCGGGGGATTATGTCGTGCTGCGGGCGCTGATCGATGTGGTGGTGGTGTTCTCGACGTGTCCGATGGATGTGTCGCCGATCAATGGGCCGGATCGGGAGCCGAAGGCGGTGCATTATCAGGTTGTGGGGGCGTGAGGGCGTGGGGGGGTGTGTCAGTGCGTCAGTGCGTCAGTGCGGGACGAGTTGGTGGTTGAAACGGCCGCACCGGGACTGAAGTCCCGGCTAGGGGCCTGCGGGCCACAAAGTCCGCCTCCGCGGACTGAGATACGTGGTGTCAGCAGTTTGGTAATGGCGGAATTACGGCAGGAGGTGCCCCGATCCTTAACGGATCGGGGCACCTCCGTTGTGGAATGGGTTATTGCGGGACGGCGTCGACCTGGCCGGCGGCGGTTTGCATGATGGTGTCGAGCTCGGCGCGTTCGTCGGCGGTGAGGGTGATGTCGAGGGCTGCGACGTTGTCTTCGATCTCGCCGGGGTGGCGTGCGCCGGTGAGGGCGACGGAGACGAGGGGGTTGGCGAGGACCCAGGCGAGGGCGAGGCGCGGCAGGGAGATCCCCTTGCGCGCGGCGACGGCCTTGAGTTGCTCGACGATGGCGAGGTTCTGGCCGAAGTGGTCGGGGTGGAAGAGGGCCTGGCCGAAGAGGACGCCGCGATGCCGCCAGTCGCTCTGCTCGAAGGTGGTCTGCGGGGTGAAGGTGCCGGTGAGGAGGCCGTGGGCGAGCGGGCCATAGGCCATGATGCCGATGCCGAGTTCCTCGGCAGTGGGGAACATTTCGCGCTCCCAGCGGCGGTCGAAGAGGTTGTAGCCGACCTGGTTGGTGATGATCGGGGCGTGCTGGCGGGCTTCGCGCAGCTGGCTGGAGCTGAAGTTGGAGACGCCGATGTGGCGGACTTTGCCGGCGGCGACGAGGTCGTTGAGGGCGCGCATCGGCTCCTCGAACGGCACCTTCACGTCGGGCCAGTGGATGAGGTAGAGGTCGATGTAGTCGGTCTGGAGGGCGCGCAGGCTGTCCTCGCAGTCCTGGATGACGAAGTCGTAGCGGCTGTCGCGGCCGACGGGTTGGCCGGTGCGGGTGGGGAGGCCGCCCTTGGTGACGACGAGGACATCCTTGCGGCGGGGGCCGAGGGCGCGGGCGAGGAGTTCTTCGGAGCGGCCCGCGCCGAAGGGCTGGTCGAGGTTCATGGTGAAGCCGTAGATGCGGGCGGTGTCGAAGAGGGTGACGCCGAGGTCGATGGCGCGGTGGATGGCGTTGATGACTTCGGTGTCGTCGAAGGCGCCGTAGGTGCCGCCCATCTCCCAGCAGCCGAAACCGATGGCCGAGGTCATGAAGTCGGAGTTGCCCATGCGGCGGGTTTGCATCGGGGAGCCTCCTTGGGGACGAAGTACGAAGTACGAACGACGAAGTACGAACAAGGAGTGCTGAGTGCTGAGTGCTGAGTGCTGAGTGGGTTGCCGGGCGGCATCTTACCTTATCTGGGGGAGGTGTGGGGGATTGACGGTGGGGCGAGGGGTGGGCTAGGGTGGGTGGGACGGCCCTCACCCCCGCCGCTGCGGCGGCGCCCCCTCTCCCAACCGTTGGGAGAGGGGTGGGGAGCGATCCGACGATGTGTGGTTGATGTGGGAGTTGGTTCTGTGATGCGAGGTGGCGAATGACGATTAATGGGCATTTCACGGAGTTTGCTGGGAAGCGGGTGGTGCTATGGGAACCGGGGGAGGCGTTGCCGGACCCGGGGAGGCGATTTGCCGGATCGCGGTGTCGTGGGACGAGTGGGAAGCAGCGAGGGCATCACCTGGGTCGGGAAGTTTGAGCGGTTTTTGGCTGACCCGACGAGTCGGGAGATGACCGGCCTGATTGTCGGGGCGTGGGAATTGTCGAGATAGACAACTCGGGAGGGTCGAGAAGATTCAGCGGCAGATGGTGTCGGGGCGCAATTGCGGCGGCGAGGCGGGCGATTGCCGAGGCTGACGGCGCTCTTCTTCGGGGATATCATCGTGGAGGAGAGCGAGATTTCGTGGATTGAGCAGACGGATGTGTCGCCGTTGCTGGCGGCGTTTCCGCAGTTGGAGATCTTTGGGGTGCGCGGTGGGAATGGGCTGTCGTTCGGCCAGTTGCGGCATGATGTGCTGCAGACGCTGATTGTGGAGACGGGTGGGTTGTCGGGAGTCGGTGGTGCGCGCGGTTGCGGGGGCGGAATTGCCCGCGCATTGCGGCATCTCGCGAATTGTGGTTGGGGGCGAAGGACGAATACGGCGCGGATGCGACGCTCGACGATCTCGCGCCGATTTTGAGCGGGGAGCAATTCTTGAAGCTGGAGTATCTGGGGCTACGGGATAGCGAGATGACGGATGCGATTGCGGCGGCGGTGGCGAGCATGCGCCGATTCTAGAGCGGATCGCGGTGCTCGATCTGTCGCTGGGGACGCTGGGGGATGAGGGGCGGCGGCGCTGGCGGCGAGTCCGGCGGTGGCGCGGCTGCGGAAGCTCGATATTCACCACCACTACTGCTCGGACGAAGCGGTCGCACAGTTGGAAGCGTTGGGGATCGAGTTAGACGCCAGCGACCCGCAGGAGGTTGATGAATTCGAGGGCGAGTACTATCGCTATGTCGCAGTCGGTGAGTAAGCGCGGGATTCCGCGCATTCCGTTTGTGATGATTGGGCACCCGACGAGCGACCGGGTGGTGCGGTTCCAGGCGGCGCTGGTGGGGGCGGGGCAGGAACCGGCGCGGGTGGTGGGGTATGCCGACCTGATCGCGGGGCGGGTGGCGCTGCCGGAGGTGGTGCGGGCCGGGGCGGTGGTGCGGATCGATTCGCCGGACCGGGATTTCGCGGTGGAGCGGGAGATTCTGGCGCTGGGGGCGGAAGTCGAGGATAGCGAGGGGGGTTATCAGCGGGCGTCGCGGGCGGAGATCGCGGCACTGGGGGATGAGGCGGGGGCGATCCGGTTTCCGCGCCAGTGGTATCTGGGGTATCGCGAGGTTTTGCGAAGGATTGCGCGGCAGTTGGATGAATGTGCGCCGCACCGGTTGATGAACCATCCCGATGAGATTGCGACCATGTTCGATAAGCGGGCGTGTCATGCGCTGCTGGCGGGGCATGGCGTGGCGGTGCCGCGTGCGCTGGGGCCGGTGGGGTCGTACGAAGAGTTGATCGCGCGGATGCGCGAGGCGCGGATGTCGCGCGTCTTCGTGAAGCTGGCGCATGGGTCGAGCGCGTCGGGGGTGGTGGCGTACCAGGTGGCGGGCGAGCGGCACCAGGCGATGACGACGGTGGAGATGGTGCGGTCGGCGGAAGGGGTGCGGCTGTTCAATAACCGGCGGGTGCGGGTCTATCGCGACCGCGCGGAGATCGCGGCGCTGATCGATGCGCTGTGCCTCCACCGGGTGCAGGTGGAGCAGTGGATTCCGAAGGCGGGGTTCGAGGGGCGGACGCTCGATCTGCGGGTGGTGGTGATCGGCGGGGCGGCGCGGCACGTGGTGGTGCGGCTGAGTCGGCACGCGATGACGAATTTGCACCTGTCGGGCGGGCGGACGCGCGGGAGGATGCCGCTGGAGGGGTTGGAGGGGCGACTGAGTCCGGCGGCGTGGGCGGCGGCGCGGGAGACGTGCGAGCGGGCGATGGGGTTGTTTCCGAGGAGTTTGTATGCGGGGATCGATCTGCTGATCGCGTCCGATTTTCGGCGGCACGCGATCGCGGAGGTGAATGCGTTCGGGGATTTGCTGTTCAATGTGTGGTATGAGGGAAGGGATGCGTTTGGGGAGGAGATCAGGTTGGTGATGAGTGATGAGTGATGAGTGATGAGTGATGAGTGAGTAACGAGTAACGAGTAACGAGTAACGAGTAACGAGGAGAGATACGGCTCACCCCGCCGCTGCGGCGGCACCCCTCTCCTAGCAGGAGAGGGGGAAGCGGCAACAGCTTCTGCTTATTTCAGGAGTGCTGGGTTTGGGCGCGGCGGATGGCGGCGATGTAGGCGTCGGTCCAGCGTTCGACGTCGCGCCAGAGCATTTCGAGTTTGACTTCGGGTTCGTCCAGGGCTACGGCGCGTTGCGAGGTTAGGTAGGCTTCTGCTGCCCGGCGACCGAGTTCTTCGATCGTGGGTTCGGGTTGCGGTTCGAGGGTGGCCCTTTGCTGTTGTCGGGCGCGTCGGCGCGAGGCGAGTTCGTCGTGTTCCATTTGCTGCGTCTCATCTCCATACAGAAGCAAGTCCACCGGCGCGAAAAGTCGATATCGAGTGCGCGCTGCATGAGATATTGCGGATAAGTTTAGCGGATTGCGCCTGAAGGCGAAGCGGGCCGGGGAAGTCTCCCGGCCCGCTTGCTTTGCCGTTGCCTAAGTTAGAGAGGAAGTTGGCGGTTCGTAGAGGGAGGCGCGGAGGGCGGTCCAGAGGTTGCCGTATTGCTCCCAGGGGTGGCGCCGAGGACGCGGATGGTCATGGGGGTGAGGCGTTCGACGCCGGGGGTGCGGGCGGCGCGGTCGCACTGGACCATGGTGACGAAGTCGACTTCGAGGTTGTAGGGGGCGTCGGGGGTGTAGGGTCGCCAGCTGGCGCGGTTGCTGAGGGCACGCTCGGCGACGGCGGTGATTTCGGGGTGGGTGGCGGCGGGCGGGCGGCAGAGGGCGGCGTTGCGGCCGACGGCGTCCTTGACGGCGACGGTGGCGAGGTCGTCGCCGAGGAAGGCTTTGGCTTCGGCGCAGGTGGTGCTGTCGCCGGTGAGCATGATCACGGGGATGCCGAGGGAGCCGAGGACGGCGGCGTTGAGGCCAGTCTCGCCATGAGGTCGGCCGTTGACGCGGAGTTCGGAGACGGCGGCACCGGCGATGGTGTGCGGGGCGATGGCTTTGTAGGTGCGGGCCATGGCGTGGTAGCCGACGAAGACGGCGGCGTCGAAGGGCTGCTGGTCGGCGGTTTCGAGCTGGCAGTAGTCGCGGCCATCGGCGGTGCCGGTGACGAGCTGGGCGGCGGGGTGGAGGTCTTCGATCATCAAGTTGCGCATCGGGCCGTGGCCGTCGGCGACGACGATGGTGGTCGCGCCCGCTTTGACGAGGCCCTCGATGGCGGCGTTGGCGTCGCCCATCATCAGGCGGCGGCCCCGGTTGTACTCGTGTTCGCCCGGCATCATCATGTCGCGGTGGACGACGCCGGTGATGCCTTCGATATCGACGGAGACGTAGACGCGCATTGGGGCCTCCTTGGGGGTTCAACGTTCAAGGTTCAAAGTTCAAGGTTCGAGGGTACGGTTTGAAGGTTTGAAGGTTCGAAGGTTGGGTGGTTGCGATCGCCCGAACTCTTGAACATTTCAACCTTCCAACCTTCGAACCGTGTCCCTACCGAGCGAGATAGCCGCCATCGACGGCGTAGTAGGCACCGGTGACGAAGGAGGCGCGGTCGGAGAGGAGCCAGAGGATGAGTTCGGCGACTTCTTCGGGGTTGCCGAGGCGGCCGATGGGATGCAGGGCGACGATGTGGGGGAGGCGTTCGGTGTCGGCTTGCAGTCCGGCGATGAGGGGGGTGCTGATGAAGCCGGGGCCGACGGCGTTGACGCGGATGCCAGCGGCGGCGTATTCGGTGGCGGCGGTGCGGGTGAGGCCGACGACGCCGTGCTTGGCGGCGGTGTAGGCGGGGGAGCCGGGGAGGGCGACCTGGCCGAGGACGGAGGCGATGTTGACGATCGCGCCGCCGCCCACCGCGAGCATGGCGGGGATTTCGTGGCGCAGGCAGTAGAAGACGCCGGAGAGGTTGATGCCGATCACGCGATCCCAGCCGTCGAGCGGGTAGTCGCCGGTCATGCCGCGCGGGCCGCCGATGCCGGCGTTGTTGCAGGCGAGGTGGAGCGCGCCGTGGCGGGCGACGGCTTCGCGGACGAGGGCGGCGCAGTCGTCGGGGTTGCTGACGTCGGTGCGGATGAAGCTGGCGGTGCCACCGGTGGCGACGATCAGGTTAACGGTCTCCTGGCCGGACTCTTCGGCGATGTCGGAGACGACGACGGTGGCTCCTTCGCGCGCGAGGAGGGTGGCGGTGGCCCGGCCGATGCCGGACCCGGCCCCGGTGACGAGGGCGACTTTGTTGGCGAGTTCGGGCATGCGGTCCTCCTTGGGTGAGGGGTGATGTTGATGAGGGAGTTTACCGCAGGCTGGGAAGGGACGGATTTGACCGCCAAGACGCCAAGGACGCCAAGAGGGGAGACGATTTAACCGCAGAGGACGCGGAGGACGCAGAGAACGCGGCGGAGACGGGGACGGGAAGGGCCGATATAACCAGAGCACAGAGAGCACGGAGACGAGGGGAAGTGGGAAAAGGAGACGGATTCTTCGCTGCGCTCAGAATGACAGAGGTGGGGCACAGCCCTCGGGTGTAGCATCCTGAGCGCTAGCGAAGGATCCGCTCCCTCCCCCTCACCATGCTCCCTTCTGCCTTCAGCCCGCGTCCCGCGCTTGCCAAGCGGCCCAGTTGAGTACGCCGAGGTCGGGGCGGGGCGCGGCGGGGAGCATGGCGAGGTATTCGAGGGAGTGGCCGTCGGGATCGGTGAAGAAGACGGCGGCGGCGGGCATCCAGCAGTGGACCATCGGCTCGTCGCTCGGCTCGCCGCCGAAGCCGCGCGGTGTGATGCCCGCCGCCCGCAGTTTGGCCGGGGCGGCGAGTAACTCGTCGAGCGACACCGTCAGTGCCAGGTGCAGGTGCATCCGCAGGACGGTCCCGGCTTTCCAGAGGCCGAGCATCCCCTTCCCAGGACCGCCGAGCCAGAAGAAGGCCACCCCGCGCTCAGGCTGGGTATACGCCAGGGGCAAGCCCAGCAGATCGCGGTAGAAGGCGATCGAGCGGTCGAGGTCGCCGACGGTCAGGTGGGTTTCGAAGAGGCCGTCGATTCGCACGGGCGCGGAGGACACGGCAGCAGCGCTCATTGGTCATCCCTCCATCGCGCAAAACGCAAGATTCAGAGCAGGATCGGGGGCGCAGCAGGCCCGCGATCTGCCCAATTCTACTCAGATTGATATGGGCGGGGCGCAAACCGACGTTATGTCGTCCTACGATCCGTCGTTAGCCTCTTCGCTCTTCACTCAGCAGCGGTGAGGGGATAGCGAG
Organism: Chloroflexia bacterium; assembly: GCA_046328475.1. Classification (GTDB taxonomy): domain Bacteria; phylum Chloroflexota; class Chloroflexia; order Thermomicrobiales; family CADCWN01; genus CADCWN01. The sequence goes on from JAXLWN010000020.1 coordinate 15,440, forward strand.
TGGTGAGGGGTTGGATGAGTTCGATCTCGTTGCCGTCGGGGTCGCGGAAGAAGGCGATGCGGACGGTGGGGGTGTCGGGGGGATAGTTTTCCGGGGGGAGGTGGAAGGGGACGCCGCGCGCGGCGAGGGTGGCGTGCGCGGCGTCGAGGTCGGCGACTTCGAGGGCGAGGTGGGACCAGCCGGTGGGGTCGTGGGGACGAGGGGTCGTGCCTTCTTCGAGGAGTTCGATGGCGGTGGTGCCCGCGCCGAGGAAGATGATGCGCTCGCCGGGGAAGCCACCGAGGATGGGGAGGCCGAGGGTCTGGGTGTAGAAGTCGCGCAGGCGGTCGAAGTTGCGGGTGGCAAGGGCGAGGTGGTGGGTGCCGGTGATGTGCATGGTTGCTGCGCTCCTGAGTCGTGAGTCGTGAGTCGTGAGTCGTGAGAGGAGTAACGAGTAACGAGTAACGAGGGGAGATGGACCTCACCCCCGCCGCTGCGGCACCCCTCTCCCGCGAGGAGAGGGGGACGAGGCTGACCGATGGATGAGGGGATGGCAAGGTGGGGTGATCAGGCGAGGAGGTGGAGGTCGCCGAATTCGTGCCAGAGGTAGCGTTCGGTGAGGGCGGCGGCGTAGGTTTTCTGGAGGTGGGGGCGTCCGGCGAGGGCTTCGAGCATGGCGAGGTGGGTGGCTTCGGGTTCGTGGAAGCCGGTGAGGAGGGCGTCCACGGCGCGGATGCCGCGCGCGGGGGTGATGATGGTGGTGGTCCAGCCTTCCCGGGGTGGCTGGTGCCGCCCTGGTCGGTAACGGTCTCCAGGGCGCGGACGACGGTGGTGCCGACGGCGATGACGCGGCTGTCGCGCGCGTGGGCGGCGTTGACGGCGGCGGCGGTCTCGGCGGGAACGCGGAAGAACTCTTCGTAGGGCGGCTCGTGGGCCTCGAGGCTGGCGACGCCGGTGTGAAGGATGAGCGGGGCGATCTGGATGCCGCGCGCGACGAGGCGGGTGAGGAGTTCGGGGGTGAAGGCGCGGCCGGCGGAGGGCATTTCGGCGCTGCCGGGTTCGGTGGCGTAGCAGGTCTGGTAGTAGGCGAGGGGCCAGGCGGCGTTGACGTAGCGGTAGCGGATGGGGAAGCCGTGACGGTCAAGATAGGGGTGCAGGGGTTCGGGGAGGGCGAGGGTGGCGAGCCAGAGGCGGACGCTGGCGCCCGGGAGACCGCGCTGGTCGGGGCGGTAGGGGGTGAGGAGGGTGAGAGTGCCGCGGTGGGGGCGGCGCAGGATTACGCGGGGGATGCCGTTGCCGAGGGGGTCGCTGCCGTGCGGGCCGGGGGCGCGGAGTTCGACGGCCCAGAGGTCGCCGGGGAGACGGGTGGAGAGGTGGACTTCGGCGATCGTGCCGTCCGGGCGCGCGGCGAGCAGGGCGGCGTTGAGGGTGCCGCTGGTGTTGATGACGAGGAGGTCGCCGGGGCGGAGGTGGTCGGGGAGGTCGCGGAAGCGGGCGTGGGCGATGGCGTCGTCGGCGCGGTGCGAGACGAGCAGGCGGACTTCGTCGCGGGCGAGGCCGCGCGCTTCGGGGGGCTCGTGGGCTTCGAGGTCGGGCGGGAGGGCGAAGTCGAGGGGGGCGAGCGTGAGATGGGGGTGTTTGGTTGATTCGGGGATGCGGTGTTCGAGGGTAGTGGTCATGGTGGGTGTTCCTTGTCTTGAAGCACGGTGCCCCACAGGCTGAAGCCTGGGGCTGAGGGCTCGCTGCGGCTCGCCGCGAAGGCCGCCTGCGCGGCCTGGGATGAGCCAGGCGATAGTGATCTGCCTTATGCGGCGTCGGATTCGTCGGTGGGGGTGAGGGCGCGGGCGGTGTAACGGCCGCTGGGGTGGGTGCCGGTGGCGAGGGTGAGGAGGCCGGGGACGCTGGTTTCGGGGAGGGGGCGGTCGCCGATGTCCTCGCCGGGGAAGGCGTCCTGGTGCAGCTGGGTGCGCATGTCGCCAGGGTCGACCCAGTAGATGCGGAGGGTGGGGTGCTCGGCGGCGAGGATGTTGGTGAGCTGCTCCAGGGCGGCCTTGCTGGAGCCGTAGCCGCCCCAGCCAGCGTAGGGTTCGATGGCGGCGTCGCTGGTGACGTTGATGATCCGCGCGCCGGGTTTGAGGGTGGCGTGGAGGGCCTGGATAACGCCGAGCGGGGCGAGGACGTTGGCGCGGTAGACCTGCTCCAGGTCGGCGAGGGCGTAGTCGAGCAGGGCGGGCTGGGGGCTGGGACCGAGGATGCTGGCGTTGTTGACAAGGAGGTCGAGGCCACCGGCGCGGCGCGCGGCGTCGGCGAGTGCGGCGCGGTGGGTGGGGTCGGTGACGTCGCCAGGGATGGCGATGACGGTGGTGCAGGCGGCGAGTGCGGCGCGGGCGGTTTCGAGGGCGTCCGCGCCGCGCGCGTCGAGGATGAGGGTCCAGTTGTCGGCGGCGAGGGCGCGTGCGAGGGCGAGGCCGAGGCCGCGCGAGGCACCGGTGATCAGGGCGGTGGGGTTCATGGTGGGGCTCCTTGGGTGGGTCGGCGTGTGTGCGCCGGGTGGTTCGTGGGTCGGGTGGGCGGTGATGTGGGCTGCCGTTGGTTGTAGTGTAGGGGGTGGGGTGGGGTGGGACACCGGGGATTGGCGCAGTGGGGGGACTGTTGGAAGTGACAGGGGGATGGGATGAGGAGAGTGGAGAGTAGAGAGTGGAGAGACCTCACCCCCGCCGCCTGCGGGCGGCACCCCCTCTCCCGCGAGGAGAGGGGGTGGGTTCTGCGTGAAGATGTGGGCGATGGCGGAGGTTGGTGCTGCACGGAGGCGGACCCCGCCCCGCCGCTGCGGCGGCGACCCTCCCCTGTTGAGGAGAGGGTGGGGATGCGAGGGTGAGCGGGTGGGCGGGATTTGACTGGTTACATATTGATGTGGGTTTCGTTGAGCATCTTTTTGGCGATGAGGGGGATGGGGATGGAGCCGTGGGCGAGGAGTTGGTCGTGGAAGGTGCGGAGGGTGAAGGTGGGGCCATGCTGGGCGGCGAGGGTGGTGCGGAGGGTGCGGATGGCGTCGGTGCCGAAGAGGTAGATGACGGCTGCGCCGGGGAAGGTGCTGTTTTTGACGGCTTCGACGTGGGCGGCGGCGGGGGTCATGCCGATGCGTTCGTAGAGGGCGGTGGCGTCCTGGAGGGATATGTCGTGGCGATGGAGGCCAATGTCCGCGATGGAGCGCGCGGCCTGGCGCAGGCGGGCGTGGAGTTCGGCGAACTGCTCTAGCGGGGTGAGGAAGCCGACTTCGGCCAGCAAGCCGGTGGTGTAGCTGGACCAGCCTTCGGCCATGGTGCCACCGCTGAAGAAGGCGATGCGCGAGGCGCAATCGACGGCGGCGATCTGGCCGATACGGGAGGCGGCGCGGGCGGCATGCCAGTTCTGGACGTGGTGGCCGATGCCGCCGTGGTGGATGACGTGGTTGGTCTTGATCACGGCGTCGTTGGTGGCGCGGAGGCGGGACTGTTGCTCTTCGCGGGGATATGTCGTGTCGATCGGCGTGACGAGGTAGGGGTGGACCGGGAGGCGCGGGAGGTCGAACGGGGCGGGGGCGCGGTAGTGGAGGAAGTAGAGAGAGGGGGCGCAGGATTGGGCCCAGGCGGGGATCGGTTGGTAGCGGATGGGGAAGTCGGGCCAGGTGAGGAGGTCGTGATCGGTGGCGGTGCGGTGCATGGCGGCCCAGGTGGTGCGGTAGCGGTCGAGGTAGTCGGCGGTGGTCGGGTGGTGGTCGGCGAGTTGGGCGAGGGCCGCGCGCCAGTCGCCGGGGGCGACGCCGAAGATTTCGGCGCGGCGGGCGAGTTCGGCTTCGGTTTCGGCGAGGACGGACTGGGCGTAGGTCAGCATGGCGGCGCTGTCGCGGTCGAAGTGGTGGCCGCGTGACATGAGGAGGTCGAAGAAGTCGCTGCCGGCGGCGTAGTTGGCGGTGGCGCGGGGTGAGAGGTCGCGGAGGAGCCAGTCGCGGAAGGTGGCGAAGGCGGTGGCGGCGTCGCGGGCGGCGTCGCGCAGACCGGGGGTGGTGATGGCGTTTTCGGCGATCAAGAGATCGAGGCCGCCCGTGAGGAAGGCGAGCGCGCCGTCGCACTCGCGCGCGGCGCGCTCGATCCAGGCGAGGGGGGCGCTGGTGATGGTTGTCTGGGCGCGGGCGAGGAAGGTGGGGATGGCACGTAGGCGGGCGATGGCGGCGCGGGTGCGGTCGGGGAGCGGGGCGTGGTCGCGCAGGAAGAGGGCGAGGACGCCGAAGATCGCTTCGCCGACGTGGAGGGAGGGGTTGGTGCGCCAGAAGTGGGTGCCGCGACATTCGGCGAGCTGGATGGTGAGGAAGTCGCGGGCGAGTTGGCAGTCGAGGGCGAGGGTGGGGTCGGCGGGAAGATCGGATGGGCAGGTGGCGAGGAGGGTTTCCATCGCGGTGATCTGGTCGGCGAGGCCGTGCTCGGAGAGGTCGGGGAGTTGGTCGTCGTGGGCGTGGACGCCGATGAAAGTGGCGTCCACGGGGTGGAGGCGGTAGTAGGTGGCGAAGAATTGGTCGAGCCAGGCGATGTGCGGGGACATGGGTGGTCCTTTCGGTGGGTGGTGGCGGATGTGGGGGATTGTAGTCGATTGACGGAGGACGGGTTCAAAGTTCAAAGTTCGGGGAAACGGTTCGAAGGTTTGAAGGTTCGAAGGTTGGGCAGGTGGAGCTTGGGACTTTGAGCCTTGTAGTGGTTACTGACGAACAGCGAGGTGGGGCTGGTAGAATGCGGGCGTGAGTGGGCTTTGTGTGTAGGTGAGGTGGGTGGGGATGGCGGGTGGGCGGCCGAATATCCTGTTCATTTGCACGGATCAGCAGCGGTATGATGCGCTGGGGTGCTATGGGAATCGGCAGATTTTGACGCCCGCGATCGATCGGTTGGCGGGTGAGGGGGTGCTGTTCGAGCGGTGCTATGTGCAGAATCCGGTCTGCGCGCCGTCGCGGGCGAGTTTGCTGACGGGGCAGTATCCGCACGCGCACGGGTTGTGGGCGAACGGGGTGTCGCTGCCGGGCCACAAGCCGTTGTTCACGAAGGCGCTGGCGGGGGCGGGCTACGATTGCGGGATGCTCGGGAAGATGCATCAGGCGGCGTGCCACGGTGGGCGCACGGAGCCGAGGTTGGACGATGGGTTCCGCAGCTACGAGTGGGCGCACGATCCGACGCATGGTTCGCCGGAGAATGCGTACCACCGCTGGTTGGAGCGCGAGCACCCGGCGTTGTATGCGCGGGTGACGGCGCAGGGGTTCGGGCGACAGGGGCACGATCCGGTCGGGTTCGACCGCTTGCCGACCGAGGCGCACTACAGTCGCTGGGTTGGTGATCGGGCGGTCGCGTTCCTGCGGGAGGGGCGGGAGCAGGGGCAGTCGTTCTTCCTGTGGGCGAATTTCTACGATCCACACCACCCGTTCGTCGCGCCGGAGGAGTATCTGGCACGGTATGACGCGGAGGCGCTGCCGAGGCCGCTGGGGCGACCAGGGGAGTTGGCCGATCTGCCGCCGATTTACGGCGCGGCGTCGCGGAAGAGTTATGCGGGGATCGCGCGGGGCTTCGCGGAGCACACGGCGGAGGAGCTGCGGGGGGTCGTCGCGGGCTACTATGCGATGGTGTCGCTGATCGACGATGAGGTGGCGCGGATTCTGGCGACGTTGGCCGAGTTGGGGTTGGCTGATGAGACGCTGGTGGTCTTTACCAGCGACCACGGTGAGATGCTCGGGGATCACGCGCTGCTGCTGAAGGGGCCGATGATGTTCGAGGGGGCGGTGCGGGTGCCGCTGATCATGCGCTGGCCGGGCGTGCTACCGGCCGGGGAGCGGCGCGAGGCGATCGTGCAGTGGCTCGATTTGAATCCGACGTTGCTGGAGGCGGCGGGGTTGCCGCCGCTGCCGACGAGCCAGGGGATGAGTCTGCTGCCGCTGGCGCGGGGCGACGCCGGTGCGCCGGAGCGGGGGTGGGCGATCTGCGAGTATCGGGATAGCGGGCACCCGTACGATCCGGCGGTGCATACGACGATGCTGCGGCAGGGAGAGTACAAGCTGGTCGTGCATCACGGGGATCCGGCGACGGCGCGGGCGCGCACGGGGGAGTTGTACGACCTGGCGCGCGATCCGCAGGAGTTGCAGAATCGGTGGAATGACCCGGAGTTGCGCCCTGGCGGGTGGAATTGCAGGAGCGGTTGCTCGATATTCTAGTGGCGACGGAGGATCGGTCGCAGGTGCGGGAGGCGTACTGGTAGGGGCTCGGCTGACCCACGCGGGTGGTGAGAGGTTGTGCGGTTGCCGTCCCACGGCGGGCGGCTCGCGAGCCGCCCCTACCGCGACGGGTGGCGATCTGTGCGACGGTGCCGTTGCGACGAGGGCGGGTCTCAGACCCGCCCCTACCGGGAGCGGGCGGGGTGCTATGCCGAAGTTGGATACGGCGTATTTGATTGTGACGGGGACGGGGGCGTCAGAGCCGGTGGCACCGCAGTTGATCGCGGGGTTGGTGGAGCGGTTCCCGAGGGTGCTGACGATCCCGACGCCGAATGCGATGCGGACGCTGAGTCTGTTCGCGCTGAGTAAGCTGCCGGGGAATCATCAGGTGGTGGAGAGCTACTTCGACGCGGCGATCTTGCCGCGTCCGGCGGATGGCTTGGTGCTGGTCGCGCCGTGCGGGTTCAATAGCCTGAATAAGCTGGCGTGGGGGGCGGCGGATAACCTGGCGCTGTCGGTGACGGCGGAGGCGATCGGGCGGGGGACGCCGGTGGTGGTGGGGATCGCCTGCAACACGCCGCTCTGGGCGCACCCTCGGGCGAAGGAGTCGGCGGCGACGCTGCGGGGTTGGGGCTGCCAGGTGCTCGACCCGGTGCGGGATGGGGAACGGACGATTCTCGCGCCGGTGGGGGAGATTCTGGCGGCGGTGGATGGGGCGATGGTGACGCAGTGAGTCGGTGCGTCTGTGGGTCGGTGCGTCCGTGGGTAGGAGTGAACGATCGGGGCGCGGGAACGTAGATAGGGTGGGGCAGAGTTAACGTTTGGGCTGGTGGCAGAATGATTGCCTGGGGTGGGGGCCGGTGGATTGAAATCCGGCTGAAGGCGACTGCGGTCGCCGCGAAGTCCGCCTGCGCGGACTGGGGACCGCCAGGGCAGGGCAGGCGGTAGCCACCGACACTTCAGTTTCGCTCTCCATTGACCCAGGATGATACAAACGCACAAACGCACTGACGCACGAACGCACTGACGAGCAGAGGCAGCTATGCCGGATTGGTCATATGCGCCGTTCTTCCGACCGCTGCTCTTCCGTTTGTCTGCGGAGCGTGCCCGCGCGGTGACGCTCGGCTTGATCGGGGGGCTGGGGCGGCGACCGGGCGGGGCGGCGCTGATCGCGTTCCTCGGGCACATGGATCCGCCGGCCGAGTTGCGCCGTAGTATCGCGGGGCTGGATATCCGCTCGCCGATCGGCCTCGGGGCGGGGCTGGATGTGGATGGTTTTGCCGCGCCCGCGTTCTCGCGCTTCGAGCTCGGGCATCTGGAGTTGGGGCCGGTGACGCTGCAGCCGGTGATCGCGGAGGGGGCGATCGAGCGGCGGGAGCGGGAGGAGGCGATCGTTTATCCGGGGCTGCCGGTCAATCCGGGGCTGGCGATGTTGCTGCGCAATCTGACGACGGCGGGGCGTTTGCGCGTTCCGGTGGGGGTCAGGCTGGCGCACCGGCCGGGGGCGAGCGCCATCGAGGCGACCGAGGAGCGGCGGGAGATGATCGCCGCGCTCGCGCCGCACGTCGATTTCTTCACGCTCGATTCGGCCGCCCCGGCGTCGGGCGCGTGGTCGGGTAACGAATGGATCGCGCACCTCGATGCGCTGCTGGGGGATGGGGGGGCGACGCTGCCGGTGTTCCTCTGTCTCGCGCCCGACGTTGCGCCGGAGACGGCGGATGCGCTGCTCGCGCCCGCCCTGGAGCGGGGGATCGCCGGGGTGGTCGTGACCGGCGGGGTCAAGACGGAGGGAGGCGGGCGGCTGGTGGGGGCACCGACGCGCGGGCGGGTGCGCGGGTTTGTGCGCGGGTTGCGCGAGCGACATGGCGGGGAGTTGGTCATTTTCGCGGGGGCGGCGTGCAGCAACCGGCGGATGCGCTGGTGCTGCTCGACGCGGGGGCCGATCTGGTCCAGTTGCACAGCGGGCTGGTCTATAACGGGCCGGGGCTGGCGAAAAGGACGAATGAAGCACTGTTGAAGTACGAACGACGAAGTACGAAGTACGAACTGTTGCATTCAAAAAGCGTGACCGTTCCAGCAAGGCAAATGGGCAAGGGCGGCGTACTTCGTACTTCGTACTTCGTACTTCATCCTTCGGCCTGGCTGGGTTTTCTGTGCCTGGGGATCGGGATGGTGATCAGCGGGTCGCTGGCGTGGGTGGTGGCGGTGCGGCGGGTGATCTTGCCGTACGATGAGTATTTCGTGCGGATGTCGCGGGAGGAGCTGGCCGCGAAGAATGCCCGGCTGCTGTCGTTCATGGCGCACGACCGGATCAGCCTGGCGAGCGCGATGATCGCGATCGGGGTTTTGTACGCGGCGCTGGCGTGGGGCGGGGTGCGCAAGGGGCACCACTGGGCCTGGGCGGCGCTGCTGGTTTCGTCGGGGGTGGGGTTCCTCTCCTTCTTCCTCTTCCTCGGCTTCGGATACTTCGATCCGCTGCACGCGATGGTCAGCGCGATCCTGTTCCCCTTCTGGCTGATCGGGGTCTGCTGGGCGCAGCCGCGCGGGGCGGGGGACTATGGTCCGCCGGGGGCGGGGCTGCGCAACACACGCGCGTGGCGGCTGAGTCTGGTGGGGCAGCTCTGCTTCGTGATGCTCGGCGTGGGGCTGCTGGTTGGCGGGCTGACGATCGCGGGGACCGGCATCACGCAGGTCTTTGTGCCGTCGGATCTCGCGTTCATGCGGACGGAGGGGCCGTTCTTGCGCGAGATCAGCCCGCGCCTGGTGCCGCTGGTGGCGCACGACCGGGCGGGATATGGCGGGACGATCGCGACCACCGGGGCGGCAGTTTTGTTCGCCGGGTTGTGGGGGATTCGGCCCGGGGCGCGCTGGCTCTGGTGGGGGTTGTTGCTCAGCGGGTTGCCGGGGATGGTGGGGGCGATCGGGGTGCATTACGCGGTTGGTTATACCGATTTCCTGCATCTGTCGCCGGTGTGGCTGGCGTTGTTCCTGTATGTGATGGGACTGGGGCTGACGTATCGGTCGAGTATGGAGGGGTGGACCTCACCCCGCCGCCTGCGGGCGGCACCCCTCTCCCGCGAGGAGAGGGGGAGTATGGCGCAAAGTTGAGTGGCGTTAAGTGAGAATCGTTGCCGTTGCGGCGAGGGCGGGTCTGAGACCCGCTCTCGCCGTTTCTATGGCTATGGGCGCGTGAGCATTTCGTCGCGGCGGAACCAGGCGACGAGGGCGGCGACGAGGAGGAGGATGGCGGGGGGGATGATGGTGGAGAGGGGCTCGTCGTTGGCGATGCGGGTATAGAGCGCGCCGCACATGACGCAGGCGATCAGGACCGCGCCGAGGGTGGCGACGCGGCCACTGACGGTGGAGACGAGCAGCAGGACGGCGGCGGTGAGCTCGATCGCGCCGGTGAGGAAGCGGAACCAGTCGGGGTAGCCCCAGCGCGCGAAGTTCGCGACCTGGCTCTCGACGCTGAGCAGCTTGGTCATGCCCGAGCCGATGAACCAGAAGCCGAGGATGAGGCTGAGTCCGCGCAGCGCCAGCGATTTGGCGCTGCGCCGCGTCCTGGTCAGTTCCATGCTGTTCCTCCTGCGCTGTCGCGGGGGCGGGCGGGCCGTGCCTTGCAGGCAGGGTAGCATGGTGGGGGCGCGGGGCGGGAGGGGGAAATTGCCCTGGTTGGGCGGGGGAACGAGGGATGAGGAGAGTGGAGAGAAGAGAGAAGAGAGGGGGGACGGATGCTTCGCTGCGCTCAGCATGACACACCGAGATGCGGCGACCTGCGGAGGGGCGTTCTGAGCATGAGCGAAGCATCCGTTGCCTGAGCCGCGAGTAGCTATGACAGCTTGGCGGGTGTGCCGGGCACGGTTTCGGGGACGCCGGCGAAGCGCCAGGCGAGTTTGCGGTTGTAGAGGGCGGCGGGGGGTGGTTCGGGGAGGCGGCCGAGTTTCTGGAATTCGTGGACGGTGGCGGTGATCGGCAGGGCGAAGCCGAGGTCGACGGACTGCTCCATGGCCCAGGTGAGCTGGTTCGCGGCGGGGCGGCCGGTCCACGATTCCCAGCCGGAGGGCAGGGGTTCGGTGTAGAGGCGTGCGGCGTTTTCCAGGATCCAGCTGCGCGCGGCCCCGGTGGCGATGACGCGGGTGAGATCGGGCATCGCCAGCCCGTTGGCTTCGGCGAAGGCGAGGGCTTCGCTGACGACCGCCGAGGTCATGCCGACGATCATGTTGTTGACGATCTTGGCGAGGTGGCCCGAGCCGCTCGGCCCCATGTGGGCGACCTCGTTGCCGAAGCAGCGGAAGAGGGGCACGCAGCGCTCGTAGGCGGCGCGGTCGCCACCGACCATGACGGCGAGGGTGCCCGCCGCCGCCCCGGCCGGGCCGCCGCTCGCGCCCGCGTCGAGGAAGGTGACGCCGCGCGCCGCGCAGGTCTCGGCCAGGCAGCGGCTGACGGTGGGGTTGGAGTTGCCGTTGTCGATGATGATGCCGCCCTGGGCGATGCCGTCGAGGACGCCATCCGGTCCGGCGATGACCGCTTCGACCGGGTCGGGGTGGAGCATCACGAAGACGACATCGGCGGCGCGGCCGACGGCGGCGGGCGAGTCGGCGACCTCGGCACCGAACTCGGCGAGGGGCTCGACCGCGTCGGGATCGAGGTCGCGCACGGTCATGGTCGCCCCGGCGCGCAGGAGGTGGGTCGCCATCGGGCCGCCCATGCGCCCGAGGCCGATGAAGCCGATGCGCCACCCTGCCAGAGTCATGTCGCGCTCCTTCCACGCTCGCGCCGCCCGACACGGCGCGGGCGGGTCGTGGCGCATTGTAGCGCGGGTTGAGGGGTGAGTCGCCTGTCGCCAATGAACAGAAGACGCTTTTGACACCTGCAAGCGCTCTCAGTACAATCGCTCCATTGCAACATTTCGGAGGTCCGATGAGGCAAAGAATCGCGAACACTCTCGTTGCGCTCCTGCGCGCTCTAATCGTGCAAATCGAGCCAAATAATAAGGGAGAAATAGGGCGCAGTCAGGATGCGCGCCACAATCGTGCCTCGAATAAGCAGTTGCACAAGTTTCAACGTCGCCTTCGCACAGTTGGGCACAGAGGACACAGAGAGACGATCAGAGAGGAGAACGAGAAGAGGGGCGAGCCGCTGCGCTCAGCATGACAGGGAAGAGGAGTGGCTCGGATGGTGGCCGTGCGCAGCGAAGAAGCCTGGCTCCGGCCTTGGGATTGCTCGTACTTTATGACAACCTGGAGTTGTACGGCGAAGTGGTGAGGATGGAGCGGGCGGTGGGGATATCCCCGCCGCCCGCTCCGTTGCGTTGGTGTTGCTTGTGGCCGTGCGCTTTAGGTACGAACCCGCCGAAACCTTCGTCGTCGCGGCCGAAGTAGCCGTTGAGCGCCCGCCAGAGGACTTCGGAGAACCAGCCACGGGTTGCGGGATCCGACCAGCCCGGGAACTGGGTCGTGCCATTCGCCTCCGGAATCGAACCGACGTAGTGCATGTAGGTCGAGATGTCGATCCGGTGTCCGGAGGAGGCGGGGATCTCCGGGAAGAGCGACAGGTCATCCGGTTGCCGCTGCCAGTAGCCCTTCACGACCATCGCGCGGGTGATGAACGAGATCGTCTGCGCGCGACTCACGTAGTCGTTCGGGGCGTAGATGCCGCCGCCGTAGCCGTAGGCGACGCCGTAGTACGCCAGTGTACCGACGTTGCGCCAGAGGTTCGGGTCGTTCCCGTTCTGGTCGATGAACGGGTTGCCGTGGTCTCGAACTGCCAGCCCATGGCGCGGGCGATCAGGGCGGCCATCTGAGCGCGCTGGGTGGTGTCATTCGGGCCGAAGCGTCCGTCGCCGTAGCCGCGATGATGCCGCGCGCGGCCGCCTTCGTAGATCGCCTGCTGGTACGGGTGGCCGGGGTGTCGGTGAAGGATCCTTCGGCACGCAGACGGCTTCGACTTCCATGTCGCGCGTCACGGTCAGCGTGAGCGGGTTGGCCCAGCCCGCCGCGAGGGTGTTGATCCGCCAGCCGAGGAAGACGAAGCTGGAGCCGACATTGACCTGGAGGGTTACCTTGCTGTCAGCCTCGTACGAGCCGTCCGGCAGCGTGCTCGGCGGGGTGATGGTGCCGTTGCAGCCGAGTGAGCTGACGTTGAGGGTCACGTTGTAGCTCGGCTTCGGCGGCACCCCAGTGCCGAGCAGCGCCACGTTATGGACACTCCCCGCCGCTGTGTTGGCGATCGTCAGCGTCGCGCTGCGGTCACCAAGTGCAGTCGGCTTGAAGGCCACGCCGATCTGGCAGTTGCTGCCAGCAGGAACGGTGGCGTTCACGCAGGTGTTCGCCAGCAGGATCCAGTCGCCGGCGTTCGGGCCGGTGACCGCGACTGCCCCGAGCGTGAGCGCGCCCTGGCCGGTGTTGGTTACCGTGAGGATCTGGGTCGGGCTCGCCTGCCGCGGCTTCTCCGGCGTGCTGATGGTCCACTCGCCGAAGTTGAGGCTGGCGGCGCTAAGGGTGAGCGCACCGGTCAGGCCGACGCCGGTCAGCGTGATCTCGCGCGGGCTGCCCGCCGCGTCGTCCACGAGCACCAGTGTGGCGATGCGCACCCCAGCCGCCGTCGGGCGGAAGATGATGCCGATGGAGCAGAAGTTCTGCGGTGCGATCGTCGCGTTGGCGCAGGTGTCGCCGCTCTTCCAGAAGTCGTTCGAGTTGGTCCCGGAGACGATCACCGCCGTGACGTGGAGCGGCGCGTTCCCGGTATTCGCCACGATCAGGGACTGGCCGGTGCTGACGCTGCCAACCTGGATGGTGCCGAAGTTCAGGCTGTTGGCGCTGATGTTGACGGACGGCGTCACGTTCTGGATGCCCTCGCCGGTCAGGACGATGTCGCGCGGGGCACCCGGCGCGTTGTCGTTGATCAGCAGGGTGGCCGTCTTGTTGCCCACCGTCAGCGGCCGGAAGATGACACCGACGGTGCAGCTCAGGCCCGGGGCCAGGGTTGCGCCGGAGCAGGTGTCGCCGTTCTTGATGAAGTCGCCCGCGTTGACCCCGGCGAGCGTGACGGTCGAGATGACCAGCGCGCCGTTGCCGACGTTGGTGAGTTCCAGCGTCTTGCCGGCGCTCGGCACGCCGACCGGCTGCTGGCCGAAGCTGAAGCTCGTCGAGTTGAGGAGCACGGTCGGCGTGACGCCGATGCCGACCAGGGAGATCGTCTGGAGCCCGGTGCCCGCGTTGGTGGCGAAGGTGAGGGTGGCACCGCGGTTGCCGGCCGCTGTCGGCGCGAACCGCACGCCGAGCGAGCAACTGGCCCCCGGCGCGAGCGACGTGCCCGCGCAGTTGTCACCGGTCTTGACGAAGTCGGTGCTGTTGATGCCGGTGATCGAGACGGTCGTGATACTCAGGTTGGCCGTGCCGGTGTTCGTGACCGTGACCGACTGGATGCCGCTCTGCGTGCCGACCTGCTGCGCGTCGAACGTGAGGCCCTGGACGCTCAGTTGGATGGCCGGGGTCGGCGTGGTGGTGCCGACGCCCTGGAGCGGCACCGTCTGCGTGCCATTGCCGACGTTCGTGCTGAAGGTCAGGTTGACGAAGCGGTTGCCGGTCGCGGTCGGGCGGAAGGCGACGGTGACCTGGCAGGAGCCGTTCGGCCCGAGCGTGGAACCGGCGCAGGTGTCGCCCGCGATGACGAAGTCGGTGACGTCGCCGCCGGTCAGGCTGACCGCCGTGATCGACAGCGCCCCGGTTCCGCCGTTGGTCAAGCGCACCGTCTGGAAGTTGCTCATGGTCGTCAGCGGCTGCGAGCCGAAGTTGATCGCCGCCGGGTCGAACGAGACCTGGGCGGTGACGCCAAGGCCATTCAGGCCGATGGTCAGCGGTGAACCGTTCGAGATCGTCAGAGTCAGGCCGCCGGTCCGCGCGCCGCCCGCCGTCGGCGAGAAGCGCATCGTGATGCTGCAGGACGACCCTGGGGCCAACGCCATGGCGATGCAGGTGTCGAGGGTCTTGGTGTAGTCGCTCGCGTTCAGGCCGTTCACCGCGATGCCGGAGATGGTGACCGCGCCGGTGGAGTTGTTGGTCACCGTCACCGTCTGCGGCGCGCTGATCGCGCCCACCTGGATGGAACCGAACTCGAGGCTCGGGGCGCTGATGGAGAGGGTCGGGATGGTGCCGATGCCGAGCAGCGCCACCGAGCGCGGGCTACCGGCGGCCGAGTCTTCGATGCGCAGCGTGCTGGTGCGCGTGCCTGCGGCCGTCGGCTTGAAGGCGACGCCGATCTGGCAGGTGCCGCCCGCCGCGATCGTCGCGCCGACGCAGCTGTTGCCGTAGAGGACGAAGTCGGACGAGTTGGTGCCGTTCAGGACGACCGCGCTGATGGTGACCGGGACGTTACCGGTGTTCGTCAGCGTCAGCATCTGGGTGATGCTCTGCGTGCCGACCTGCTGGGCACCGAAGCTCAGCGTGGTCGCGCTCAGGCCGATGGTCGGGGTCGCCGCCGCCACGCCGAGGCCGGTGAGGCTGATCGACTGCTGGCCGCTGCCGACGGTGGTGTTGAAGACGAGGCTGCCGGTCTGCTGGCCGGTCGCCGTCGGGCGGAAGGTCACGCTGACCTGGCAGGACGAACCCGCCGGGAGCGTGGCCCCGGTGCAGGTATCCGCGCCGACGTGGAAGGCCGCGTTGCTGGACCCGACGGAGGAGATCGTCAGCGGGCCGTCGCTGGTGTTGGTCAGCGTCACGGTCTGCGCCGCGCTCGTCGCGCCGACGGCCACCTGGCCGAAGTCGAGGCTGAGCGGGCTGAACGTGACCAGCGGGGTGATGCCGACGCCGCCCAGGACGACCGTGCGCGGGCTGCCCGGTGCGCTATCGGTGATAACCAGGGAGGCGGTGCGGCTGCCGCCCGCCGTCGGGCTGAAGCTGACGCTCACCTGGCACTCCTGGCCCGGGGCCAGGGTCGCGCCGAGGCAGGTGTCGCCGCTCTTGATGAAGTCACCCGCGTGGGTGCCGGTGATCGCCACGCTGCTGATCGTCAGCGTGTTCTCGCCGGTGTTGCGCACCGTCAGGGTCTGCGCCGGGCTGGTCGTGCCGACCTGCTGGCTGCCGAACTGGAAGTTCGCGCCGCTCAGCGTCACCGCCGAGGTCACACCCATGCCGGTGAGGCTGACGGTGTGGCTGCCGGTGGCGGTGTTGTCGGCGATGGTCAGGGTGCCGGTGCGCTGGCCGGCGACCGTCGGGCGGAAGACGACGCTGACGGTGCAGGTCGCGTTCGGCGCGATGGTCTGGCTGGCGCAGGTATTCGCGAAGACCTGGAACTCGGCGCTGTTGCTGGTGATGGTGCTGATCTGCAGCGGGCCGTTCGACACGTTGCGGATCGTCACCGTCTGCGCCGGGCTGCTGGTGTTGAGCTGCTGCGGGCCGAAGTCGAGGCTCGGCGGGGCGAGGCTAATCGCCGCGCTGATCCCGACGCCGGTCAGGCTGACGGTGGTCGGGCTGCCGGGTGCGGTGTGGTCGATGGTCAGGGTCGCGCTCTTCGGACCGGCGCTGGCCGGCTTGAAGACCACGCCGATCTGGCAGATTTCGCCCGCCGCCAGGGTCACGCCCGCGCAGCTGGAACCGGTGATCAGGAAGTCGCTGCTGTTGACGGAGACGCTGTTGATGGTGAAGGTCGCCGCGCCGGTGTTCTGGATGGTCAGCGACTGCACCGCGCTGGTCGAGCCGACCTGGATGTTGCCGAAGTCGAGCGCGGTCGGCGAGACGGTGAGCGCGCCGGTGACGCCGGTGCCGGTGAGGCTGACGGTCTGGATGCTACCGGCGGACGGTACGTTGTCGGTGATGGTCAGCAGACCGGCGCGCGGCCCGCCGGTGGTCGGGTTGAAGACGACGCTGATGGTGCAGCTCTGGCCCGGGTTGACGACCTGGCCGGCGCAGGTGTCGGCCACCTTGGTGAAGTCCGCGCCGCCGACCGTGATCGCCACGCTGCTGATCGTCAGCGCCGCGGTGCCGTTGTTCTTGAGCGTGACGGTCTTGGCCGGGCTGGTCGTGCCGACCTGCTGGTTGCCGAAGTCGAGGCTCGCGGGAGTGATCTCGACGACCGGTGTCGGCGAGGCCGTGCCCTGGCCGCTGAGGGTGACGGTGTGCGGGCTACCGGCAGCCGTGTCGGTGAAGACCACGGAGCCGTTGAGCAGGCCGGTGGTCGTCGGGGTGAAGTTCACACCGACGACGCAGGAGCCGCCCGCCGGGAGGGTCGCGCCGACGCAGGTGTTCCCGGTCAGGGTGAACGCGCTGTTCGTGCCGAGACCGAGCGTGACTGCCGAGATGGTGACCGGGCCGCTGCTGATGTTGGTGACGACGATCGACTGCGTCGCGGTCGTGAGGACCTGCTGCTGGCCGAAGTTGATCGCCACCGGATCGAAGCGGAGGCCGCCGGTGATGCCGGTGCCGGTCAGCGAGACGATGTGGTTCCCGGTGTTCGTGCTATCGGCGATGGTCAGGGTCGCGGTCTTCGCGCCCGCGCTGGTCGGGGAGAAGACGACGCTGACGGTGCAAGTCGCGTTCGGCGCGATGGTCTGGCTGCCGCAGGTGTTGCCGACCACCTGGAACTCGGCGCTGCTGCTCACCACGCTGGTGATGCTCAGCGGGCCGTTCGAGGTGTTGGTGAGCGTCACCGTCTTGGCCGGGCTGGTCGTGCCGACCTGCTGGTTGCCGAAGTCGAGGCTCGCCGGGGTGAGACCGACGGCGGAGCTGATGCCGACGCCCGAGAGGCCGACAACCTGCGGCGTACCGGAAGCGCTGTCGCCGATGCTCAGGGTGGCCGACTTCGCGCCGGTGGAGCCGGGCTTGAACCGCACCGAGACGGTGCAGCTGCCGCCCGCCGGCAGGGTTGCCGCGCCCGCACCCGAGGTGCAGGTGTTATCGAGGACTTCGAAGTCGGCGGCGTTGGTCCCGCCGAGGGCGATGGTGGAGAGCGACACCGGACCGGCACCGACGTTCGTCACGGTCACGGTCTGCGCGGGGCTGACCGCGCCGACCTGGACGTTGCCGAAGTCGAGGCTGGCCGGGACGACGCTCACCTGCGCCGTGATGCCGATGCCGGTCAGGCTGATGGTCTGCGTGCTGCCACCCGACGGGGCGTTGTCGGTCAGCGTGATGACGCCGCCGAGCGGGCCGGTCGTGGTCGGGTTGAAGACGACGCTGAGCGTGCAGCTGACACCCGGGTTGAGCGTCTGACCCGAGCAGGTATCGGCGATCTTGGTGAAGTTCGCGCCGCCGGTGGTGATGACCGCGCTGGCGATGACGAGCGCCGCGTCACCATTGTTGGTGATGGTGATCGTCTTGGCCGGGCTGGTCGTGCCGACCTGCTGCGGGCCGAAGTCGAGGCTCGGGTAGTCGATGCCGACGACCGGGGTCGGGGCACCGAGGCCCTGGCCGCTGAGGGTCACGATGTGCGGGCTGCCGGCGGCCGTGTCGGTGAAGGTGACCTGGCCGGTGTGGGCACCCAGCGTCGTCGGGCGGAAGTTGACGCCGACCACGCAGAAGCCGCCCGCCGGGAGGGTCGCCCCGATGCAGGTGTTGGCCGTCAGGGAGAAGGCCGGGCTGCCGCTCACGACCACGTTGAAGATCGTGACCGGGCCGCCGGTGCTGTTCTGGACCAGGATCGACTGGGTCGCGGTCGTGTTGAGCTGCTGGTTGCCGAAGTTGATCGCGACCGGGGTGAAGATCAGGCCCGGGGTGATGCCGACACCGGTCAACCCGACCGTCTGCGGGCTGGTGGCGGCGTCGCTGGTCACGCTGAGCTGCGCGCTCTTCGCGCCCGGGGTGAACGGGCGGAAGCGGACGCTGATCTGGCAGGTCTGGCCCGCCGGGATGACCTGGCCGGAGCAGCCGTCATCGACGATCTGGAAGTCGATGAAGTTGAGGCCGATCAGGGTGGCGGTGTTGATGGTCAGCGGGCCGTAGCCGGTGTTCTTGATCGTCACCGTCTGGGCCGGACTGACCGAGCCGACCTGCTCGTTGCCGAAGTCGAGGCTCGCCGGGGTGATCTCCATCGACGGGTTCGTGGCGATCCCGGTGAGCGCGACCGTGGTCAGGGTGGCCGGGGCGGGCAGGTTGCTCTGGATCAGGACCAGACCATTGAACGTGCCGGCCGTTGCCGAGTTGAAGACGACGCTGAAGGTACAGGTCGCGTTCGGCCCGAGGGTCGTGCCGGAGCAGTTGTTATCCACGACGATGAACGGCGGGTTCGGGAGCGTGGCGATCGGGCCGATGGTGACCGGCGCGTTGGTGGTGTTGGTGATCGTGACGCTCTGCGCCGGGCTGGTCATGTTGATCTGCTGCGGGCCGAAGTGCAGGCTCGCCGGGCTGACCGACAGCGCCTGGGTGACCGCGACGCCGGTCAGGCTGACCGTCTGCGGCGTGCCCGAGGCGGTGTCGGTGATGGTCAGGAGCGCCGACTTGTAGCCGACGGTCGTCGGGATGAAGCGGACGCTGATCGTGCAGCTCGCGCCCGGCGGCAGCGTCGCCGGGTTGCCGGCCGAGAAGCAGGTGTCCGCGACGATCTCGAACTGCGTCGCGTCGGCACCGGCGAGGCCCGCGAGGCTGAAGCTGACCGGGCCACTGCCGACGTTCGTCACCGTGACGGTCTTCGCCGGGGTGGTGGAGTTGACCTGGACGACCCCGAAGTCGAGGCTCGCCGGGGTGATGCTGAGCTGGGCCGTGATGCCGGTGCCTTGCAGGCTGACGACCTGCGCGGAGCCGGAGGCGTTATCGGTGATGGTGATCGTCGCTTCCTTCAGGCCGACGGAGTTCGGGCTGAAGGTGACGGTGATGGTGCAGGTGCCGCCCGGCGGCAGGGTCGCACCATTACCCGCCGAGAAGCAGGTGTTGCCGACGATGTTGAACTGGTTGCCCATCGCGCCGCCGCTCTTGACGACGTTGCTGATGGTCACCGGGCCGGAGCCGATGTTGGTCACCGTGATGGTCTGCGAGGCGCTGGTCGTCCCGACCTGCTGGTAGCCGAAGTCGAGGGCGCTCGGCGCGACGCTGATGTTCGCGGTGATGCCGATGCCGGTCAGGCTGACCGTCTGCGGCGTGCCGGAGGCGGTGTCGGTGATGGTCAGCGTGCCGGGCCGCGTGCCGGCGGCCTGCGGCGTGAAGACGACGCTGATGGTGCAGGTGCCGCCCGGCGGCAGGGTCGCGCCGTTGCCCGCCGTGAAGCAGGTGTTGGCGACGATGGTGTAGTCGGTGGCCCCGGCGGTGATGCTGGCGTTGCTGATGGTGACCGGGCCGCTGCCGATGTTCTTGACCGTGACCGTCTTCGCCGCCGTCGTCACGCCAACCTGGACGTAGCCGAAGTCGAGGCTCGACGGGGTGATGCTGAGGTTAGCGGTGATGCCGGTACCGGTCAGGCTGACGGTCTGCGGCGTGCCAGCGGCACTGTTGCCGATGGTCAGCGTGCCAGCCTTCACGCCCGGACTCGTCGGGTTGAAGACGACGCTGATGGTGCAGGTGCCGCCGACCGGCAGGGTCGCGCCCAGACCCGCCGAGAAGCAGGTATTGGTGACGATGGTGAACTCGGTGGCACCCGGCGCGATGATGGTGCTGCTGATGGTGACCGGGCCGCTGCCGATGTTCTTGACCGTGATGGTCTGCGCCGGGCTGTCGTGCCGACCTGCCAGATGCCGAAGTCGAGGCTGGCGGGCGATCTCCAGGTTCGGCGTGATGCCGACGCCGTGAGGCTCGACCTGCGGCGTGCCGGAGGCGCTGTCGGTGATCGTCAGCGTGCCGGTCTTGGTGCCGGCCGGGCTGACCGGCTGGAAGACGACGCTGATGGTGCATTCGGCACCGGACGGCAGCGTCGCGCCGTTGCCTGCGGTGAAGCAGGTGTTGGCGACGATGCTGAACTCGCCGGTGATCGTCGTGCCGGTGATCGTGACCGGGCCAGCGCCGACGTTCTTGACCGTGACCTTGGCCGGGCTGGTGGTGCCGATCTGGACGTTGCCGAAGTCGAGGCTCGCCGGGTGACGCTCACCTGCGCCGTGATGCCGATGCCGGTCAGGCTGACCGTCTGCGGCGTGCCGGAGGCGGTGTCGCCGATGGTCAATGCCGTCTTCACGCCCGCGCTGGTCGGGTTGAAGACGACGCTGATCTGGCAGGTGCGCTCGCCGGGATGGTCGCGCCGAGCCCGGCGGAGGCAGGTGTTGTCCACGACGGTGAACTGCGCCGCCCTGGCCGGCTGGCTGCTGCTGATCGTCACCGGGCCGCTACCGATGTTCCGCACGGTGACCGTCTGCGCCGGGCTGGTGGTGCCCACCTGCCAGTTGCCGAAGTCGAGGCTCGCCGGGGTGATCTCCAGGTTCGGCGTGATGCCGACACCGGTGAGGCCGACGAGGTGCGGCGTGCCGGAGGAGGAGTCGGTGATGCTCAGTTGCGCGATCTTCGCCCCAACGGAGGTCGGGATGAAGCGGACGCTGATGGTGCATTCCGCGCCGGGCGGCAGGGTCGCCGGGTTCCCGCCCGACATGCAGGTGTTCGCCAGGACCTCGAACTGGCTGGCGTCCGCGCCGATGATGCCGTAGTTGGTGATGTTCACCGGGCCAGCGCCGACATTCTTGACCGTGACGGTCTGCGCGCCGCTGGCGGTGCCGACCTGCCGGTTGCCGAAGTCGAGGCTCGCCGGGGTGACGCTCACCTGGGCGGTGATGCCGATGCCGGTCAGCGTCACGCCGAGGGTGACGTTGGTGGCACCGTTGTTGTAGACCACCTGCAGGATGTCATTCTGCGGGCCTGCGGCGGTGGGCTTGAAGACCACGCCGATTTCGCAGAACTGGCCCGGCCCGAAGGTGCGGTTCGAGCAGTTCTCGCCGGTGATCTGGAAGTGGGACCCGTTGGCGATGCCCACGGTGGAGATCGTCAGCGGCCCGGTCGAGTTGTTGGTCAGGCGCAAGGTCTGCGCCGGGCTGGTGGTGCCGACCTGCTGGTAGCCGAAGTCGAGGCCGGTCGCGCTGAGGGTGAAGCCGGGGTTGATCCCGACGCCGGTCAGCGTGATGACCTGCGGGCTACCCGAGGCGTTGTCGGTGACGGTGAGCGTCGCCGAGCGCGGCCCGACGGCGCTCGGGGTGAAGGTGACCTGGATGGTGCAGGACTGACCCGGCAGCAGGGTGGCACCGGTGCAGCCGTTGCTGTGGGCGAAGTCGGCCGGGTTCGTGCCGCCGAGCGCCGGGCCGACGGTGATCAGGATGGGGCCGGAGCCGACGTTGGTGAGCGTGACGCTCTTCGGCCCGGCGGTCGTGCCGACCTGGACCGTCCCGAAGTCGACGGTCGGCGTGCTGACGTAGAGGGTCGCGTTGGTCGCGGTGCCGACGAGCGTGACCGTCGTGACCGTGGCCGGCACCGGCGCGTCGGTCGTGATCGAGACGGTGCCGTTGAAGGTACCGGCATTGGCCGAGTTGAAGACCACCGCGAAGGTGCAGGTCGCGTTCGGCGCGAGGGTCTGGCCGGTGCACTGGTTGTCCACGACGCGGAACGGCGGGTTCGCCGCTGCCACGATCGCGCCGACCGTGACCGGGCCGTTGCCGATGTTCTTCACCGTGACCAGCTGCGCGTCGGAGTCGATGCCGATCTGCTGCGGGCCAAAGGTGAGGCTGGCCGGAGTGACGCTGATCGCCGGTGTGACGCCGGTACCGCTCAGGCCGACCAGTTGCGGCGTGCCGGAGGCGCTGTCGGTGATGCTGAGTTGCGCGATCTTCGACCCGCCCGTGGCCGGGATGAACCGCACCGCGAAGGTGCAGGTGCCGCCCGGCGGCAGGGTGGCCGGGTTACCGAGGGACATGCAGGTGTTGCCCACCACTTCGAACTCGGCGGCGTTCGCGCCGATGATGCCGAAGTTGGTGACGCTGACCGGACCCGCGCCGACGTTCTTGACCGTGACCGTCTGCGCCGGGCTGGCGGAGCCGGTCTGGACGTTGCCGAAGTCAAGGCTGGCCGGGGTGACGCTGACCTGCGCCGTGATCCCGATGCCATTCAGGGCGACGTTGACGTTGACGTTGTTGCCCTGGCCATCGAGGTAGGTGATGCGCAGGGTGTCGCTCTGCGGCCCGACCGCCGTCGGGCGGAAGATGACGCCGATGGTGCAGGACTGGTTCGGGGCGAGCGTCAGGCCGTTGCAGGTGTCGCCGCTCTCCTGGAAGTGGGTCCCGCCGACGATGTTCGGGTTGGTGAGGGTCAGCGGCCCGTTGGTGCTGTTGGTGACCGTGACCGTCTGGGGCAGGCTGCTGGTGTTGACCTGCTGGTAGCCGAAGTCCAGGCCGTTCGCGCTCAGGTTCAGCGCCGGGCTGACGCCGATGCCCGCGAGCGCGATGTCGATCACCTGGTTACCGGAGCCGGCGTTGTAGGTGATCCGCAGGAAGTCGTTCTTCTGGCCCGGCGAGACCGGGGTGAAGGTGACGCCCACAGTGCAGGTGCCGTTCGGGGCCAGCGTCTGGCCCTGGCAGGTGTCGCCCGTCTCGGCGAAGTTGGTGCCGTTCACCACGACCGCGCTGACGATTTGGACCGACCCGCCCGGGTTGCCGGTGATCGTCACCACCTGGGCGGCACTGGTCGTGCCGACCTGCTGGTAGCCGAAGTTGAGGGCGTTCGGGCTGACGCCGAGCGCGCCGCTGATGCCGTTACCGGTCAGCTGGACGACCACCGTGGCGGTGCCGCCCTGGCCGTTGTCGTAGGTGATGGTCAGCGTGCCGTTCGCGGCGCCGACCGCCGCCGGGCGGAACTGGACGCCGATCTGGCAGGTCGCGCCCGCCGGGATGGTCTGGCCGGAGCAGGTGTCGCCCGTCACGAGGTAGACCGACGGGGCGCTGGAGACGACCGTGAGGATCGTCAGCGGGCCGTTGGTGCTGTTGGTCAGCGTGACGGTCTGCGTCGCGCTGGTCTGGCCGACGACGATGTTGCCGAAGTCGAGGCCATTCGCGCTCAGGTTGAAGGCCGGGGTGACCGCGACGCCGCTCAGGCCGACCGTCTGCGGGGTGCCCGCCGCCGAGTCGGTGATGCTGAGCTGCGCGCTCTTGGCACCCGTCGCGGTCGGGATGAACCGCACCGCGAAGGTGCAGGAGCCGCCCGGCGGCAGGGTCGCCGGGTTACCGCCCGACATGCAGGTGTTGTCCACGACCTCGAACTGGCCGGGGTTGATCCCGATGAGCCCCCAGTTGGTGATGTTGACCGGGCCGGAGCCGGTGTTCGTCACTGTGATCGTCTGCGCCGCGCTGACCGTGCCGACCTGGACGTTGCCGAAGTTCAGGCTCGATGGCGCGATGCTCAGGCCCGCCGTGATGCCATTGCCGAAGAGCGGCACCGTGTGCGTGCTGCTCGGGGCGTTGGTGGTCACGGTCACCGCGCCGGTCAGCGGGCCGGTGCTCGCGCCGGGGGCGAAGTAGACGCTGACCGTACACTGCTGACCCGGCTGGAGGACCTGGCCGGTGCAGGTGTCGGCCGACTCGATGAAGAAGGCGTTGCCGAAGGTGACCGCCACGTTCGGGATCGCCACGTCGATCGAGCCGATGTTCTTGATCGTGATCGTCTGCGCCGGGGCCTGCTGCCCGGTCTGGACGTAGCCGAAGTCGAGGTAGGCCGGGGTGATGCTGATCAGCGGCAGCGGCTGCGGCACCCCGTTGCCCGTGAGGGCGATCGAGACTGTACCGCCGGTACTGAGGTTCAGCGTCAGGCTTGCCGCGTAGTACTGCACCGCCGTCGGCGTGAAGGTGACGGTGATGGCGCAGGACGCGCCGTCCGGCAGCAGCAGGTTGAGGCAGCTGTTACCAACCACGGTGAACGGCGTGCCGCCGAGGCCGGAGATGCCGGTGATGCTCGCCGGGCCACCGGTGTGGTTGGTGACGAGCGTGGTCAGGGTGGCGGTCGTGTTCACCTGGACCGGGCCGAAGTTGAGCGCGGCCGGGTCGAAGGTGAAGACGGCGCTGGTCCCGATGCCGGTCACGTTGACCGTCGGCGGGGTGACCGGCGCGTTGGTGTTGAAGGTCAAGGTGGCCGTCGCTGGCCCCTGCGTCAGCGGCGCGAAGGTCACACCGACCGTGCAGGACTCGCCCGGCAGGATGGTGAGACCGCTGCAGCCATCGCCGGTGATGGTGTAGTAGGCGCTGCCAGTCAGGACCACGCCCGCCGGGCCGCTGGCGTTGAAGATGAGCGGCGCGGTGCCGGTGTTGGTCACCGTCAGCGTCTTGGTGGCGCTGGTGTTGACCGGGATGCTGCCGAAGTCGAGCGCCGACGGGTTGAAGCTGATCGCCGGGCCGCTCGTCACGCCGAAGCCGGTCAGGCCGACCGCGACGGTGCTGCCCGCAGTCGGGGCGCTGCTGGTGATCTGGAGCTGGGCGTTGCGCGGGCCGATCGCCGTCGGGATGAAGCGCACGCTGATGGTGCAGGACTCGCCCGCGCCCAGGGTCACGTCGTTGCCAGCGGGCTGGCAGGTGTCGGCCACGATCTGGAAGTCGCCCGCGTGGGTGCCGATCAGCGGCGCGGTCGCGGTGATGGTCACCGGGCCGGAGCCGATGTTCTTGACGGTCACCGTCTGCGCCGCGCTCGGGACGCCGACCGCCTGGTTGCCGAAGTCGAGGCTGGCCGGGGTGACGCTCAGCTGCGCGCTGATCGCGTTGCCGGTCAGGCTGACCGTCTGCACCAGCGGCGAGGCGCTATCGAGGATCGAGAGGGTGCCGGTCTTCGGACCGCCCGGGGCGGCCGGTTGGAAGACGACGCCGATCGTGCAGGAGTCGCCCGGTGCCAGCGTCGCCAGGGCGCAGGTGTTGGCAAAGATGGCGAAGTTGCCGCTGATGGTCGGCGTGAGGACGCCGACCGGACCGGAGCCGACATTCGTCAGGGTGACGGTCTTGGCGACCGATGTGGTGCCGATCTGCTGGTCGCCGAAGTCGAGGCTCGCCGGGGTGACGTAGACCGCCGCCGTGGTGGCGATGCCCGACAGGCCGACGCTCATCACGCTGCTGCCGGTCGGCGCGTTGCTGGTGATGTTCAGGAGCGCCGAGCGGTTGCCAGCGACCAGGCCGGCCGGGGTGAAGCGCACACTGATGGTGCATTCCTGGCCCGCCGCCAGCGTCACGTCGTTGCCGCTCGGCTGGCAGGTGTTGCCGGTGATCTCGAAGTTGGTCGGGTCGCTGCCCGCCAGCGCGGTCGCGGTGATCGTGACCGTACCGGTGCCGATGTTCTTCACCGTCACCGTCTGCGCCGCGGTGTTCGTGCCGAGTTGGTGCGGCCCGAAGTCGAGGCTGCCCGGCGTCACGCTCAGCTGCGCGCTGATGCCGTTGCCGGTGAGGCTGACGACGATCGGGGTGGTCGCGCCGGTGTTGGCGATGACCAGCGTGCCGGTGCGCTGCCCGGTCGCCGTCGGGGTGAACCGGACGCCGATGGTGCAGGTCGCGTTCGGCGCGAGGGTCTGGCCGACGCAGGTGTTGGCGAACGTCGCGAAGTCGCCCGTGGTGCTGACGCCCGTGATGCTCACCGGCGCGCCGCTGGTGTTCGTCACGGTCACGGTCTGGACATCGGACGAGGTGTTGAGCTGCTGGTCGCCGAAGTTGAGGCTCCCCGGCGTGACCGCGAGGTCCGCCGTGATGCCGTTGCCGATCAGCGACACGAAGGCGGAGACGAAGCCACCCGCGCCGTCGTAGTAGTTGATGGTCACGGCCCAGATGCTCGGCCCGACCGCCGCCGGTTGGAAGTGGACGCCGATCTGGCAGGTCGCGCCCGCCGGGATCGTCTGGCCAACGCAGGTATTGCCGGCGAGGAAGAAGGCCGGATTGGTCGAGAACACCCCGGCGATCGCCAGCGGACCGTTGGTGCTGTTCGTCAGCGTGATGGTCTGCGCCGCGCTCGTCTGGCCGACGACGACGTTGCCGAAGTCGAGGCCACTGGCGCTGAGGTTGAAGGCCGGGGTGACGCCGACGCCGTTCAGGCCGACCAGTTGCGGGGTGCCCGCCGCCGAGTCGGTGATGCTGAGTTGCGCGGCGATCTTCGCGCCGGGCGAGGCGGCTTGAAGCGGACCGCGAAGGTGCAGGAGCCGCCCGGCGGCAGGGTGGACGGGTTGCCGAGGGACATGCAGGTGCTATCGACCACCTCGTACTGTGCGGCGTCGGTGCCGATGATGCCGTAGTTGCTGATGGTCACCGGGCCGCTGCCGGTGTTGGTCACCGTGACGACCTGGGCGACGCTGGCCGTGCCGACCTGGACGTTGCCGAAGTTCAGGCTGGCCGGGGCGATGCTGAGGCCCGCCGTGATGCCGTTGCCGAAGAGCGGCACGATGTGCGTGCTGCTCGGGGCGTTGCTGGTGATCGTCACCGCGCCGACGATCGGGCCGGTGGTCGCGCCGGGCGCGAAGGTGACGCTGTAAGTGCAGGTCTGGCCCGGCTGGAGGATCTGGCCGGAGCAGGTGTCGGCCGACTCGACGAAGTTCGCCCCGCCGAGGGTGATGGCCGCGCTGCTGATCGCCACGTCGATCGAGCCGATGTTCTTGATCGTCACCGTCTGCGCCGGGGCAACCTGCCCGTTCTGGACGTAGCCGAAGTCGAGGCTCGCCGGGGTGATACTGATCAGCGGCGTCGGGATCGGGGTGCCGGTGCCGGTGAGGGCCAGGCTGATCGATCCGCCGGTGCTGAGATTCAGCGTCGCCGTGTTGGAGAAGTAGCCGACAGCGGCGGGCGCGAAGGTGACGGTGAGCGCGCAGGACTCGCCGTCCGGCAGTAACACGTTGGTGCAGCTATCGCCGACGAGGGTGAACGGAGCGCCGATGCCGGAGATGCCGGTGATGCGCGCCGGGCCACCGGTGTTGTTGGTCACCAGGACCGAGAGGGTCGAGGTGCTGCCAACCTGGACGTTGCCGAAGTTGAGCGCCAGCGGGTTGAAGGAGAAGACGGCGCTCGTGCCGATGCCGGTCACGTTGACGCTGTGCGGGCTGCCGGGGGCATTGCTGGCGAAGGCGAGCGTCGTCGCGGCGGTCGGACCCTGGGTCGTCGGCGCGAAGGTCACGCCCACGGTGCAGGATTCGCCCGGCAGCAGCGTCACGCCGTTGCAGGTGTTGCCGGTGAGGCTGTAGGCGGCGCTACCGGTCAACGTGACGGCGCTGGCGTTGAAGATGAGCGGCGCGGTGCCGCTGTTCGTCACCGTGATGGTCCGGGTGGCGCTGGTGTTGACCGGGATGCTGCCGAAGTCGAGCGACGACGGGTTGAAGCTGATCGCCGGGCCGCTCGTCACGCCGAAGCCGAGCAGGCTCACGGCGACGGTGCTGCCCGTTGCCGGGGCGTTGCTGGTGATCGTGAGTTGGGCATTGCGCGCACCGGTCGCCGACGGCTGGAAGAGCACCGAGATGGTGCAGGTCTCGCCCGCCGCGAGGGTCACGTCGTTGCCGCCCGGCTGGCAGGTGTCGGCCACGACCAGGAAGTCGGCGGGGTTGTTGCCCAACACCGGCGTGGTCGAGGTGATCGTCACCGGGCCGGAGCCGACATTCTTGACCGTCACCGTCTGCGAGACGCTCTGGGTGTTGACGGTCTGGTTGCCGAAGTCGAGGGTCGAGGGCGTAACGCTCAGCTGCGCGCTGATTGCGTTGCCGGTCAGGCTGACGGTCTGCGCCAGCGGCGACGCCGTGTCGGTGATCGTCAAGGTGCCGGTCTTCGGCCCGCCCGGGGTGACGGGCTGGAAGACCACGCCGATGGTGCAGGAGTCGCCCGGGGCCAGCGCCGCCAGGGTGCAGGTGTTGGCGAAGATGGCGAAGTTGCCGGTGATCGCCGGGGCGACGAAGGTGACCGGGCCGGTGCCCGCATTAGTGACCGTCACCGTCCTGGCGACGGAGGTGGTGCCGAGCTGCTGGTCGCCGAAGTCGAGGCTCGCCGGGGTCACGTAGACCGCACCGGTCGTGGCGATACCCGCGAGGCCGACGCTCATCACGGAAGCCGCCGCCGGGGCGTTGCTGGTGATGTTGAGGAGCGCCGAGCGGTTCCCGGCGACCAGGCCGACCGGGGTGAAGCGCACGCTGATGGTGCACTCCTGGCCCGCCGCCAGCGTCACGTCGTTGCCGCTCGGCTGGCAGCTGTTGCCGGTGATCTCGAAGTTGGTCGGGTCGCTGCCCGCCAGCGCGGTCGCGGTGATCGTGACCGACCCGGTGCCGATGTTCTTCACCGTCACCGTCTGCGCCGGGGTGCTGGTGCCGAGCTGGTGCGGCCCGAAGTCGAGGCTGCCCGGCGTCACGCTCAGCTGCGCCGAGATGCCGACGCCGACGAGGCTGACGATCGGGTCGGGGCCGGTCGTGGTGAAGGTGAGCGTGCCGGTCGCCTGGCCGACCGCGTTCGGGTTGAAGCGGACGCCGACGGTGCAGGAGTCGCCCGACCCGAGGGTCTGGCCGGTGCAGGTGTCGGCGAAGGTCGAGAAGGTGCCCGCCGGGGTGACGGCACTGATGGTGATCGTGCCGAGGCCAACGTTGGTCACGGTCACGGTCTGGACGGCGGACGAGGTGTTGACCTGCTGGTTGCCGAAGTCGAGGCTACCCGGCGTGACCGCGAGGCCCGCCGAGATGCCGTTGCCGGTCAGCGAGACGAACTGGGAGGTGGCGACGCCACCCGCGTTGTCGTTGATCTGCAGGACGGAGGTCGTCTGACCGACCGCCGCCGGGGTGAAGGTGACGCCGACGACGCAGGACTCGCCCGGCTGGAGGGTCGCACCCGCGCAGCCGTTGGCGGAGAGGACGAAGGCGGCGTTGCCCGTGCCGAGCGTGCTGATGTTCAGCGGCGCGCTACCGGTGTTGGTCACCGTCAGCGGCAGGGCCGGGCTGGTGGTGCCGATCTGCACGTCGCCGAAGTCGAGGCTGGTCGGCTGGATCGTCACCGTCGGGACGGGAGCGACCACGCCGTTGCCGACGATGCCGGAGGAAACGGTGCCGACACCGGTGACCGTCAGGTCGATCGAGTCGACATCCGCGCCCGGGGCGCTCGGCGTGTAGCGAACCACCACGGAGCAGGAGTCGCCGGGGGCCAGCGTGGCGACGCAGGTGGTGCTGACCAGCGCGAAGTCGCCGCTCGGGCCACCCACGGCGGTGATCGCCACCGGGGCACCGCCGGTGTTGGTGACGAGGACGCCGAGGGTCGAACTGGTGCCGACCGTCACGTTGCCGAAGTCGAGCGGGTTCGGCGTGAAGGAGAGCACGCTGCTCACGCCGGTGCCGGTCGCGCTGAGCGAGTGCGGGTTGCCGGGCGCGGTGTCGGAGATCGAGAGGGTGACGCTGGTGGCACCCGCCGCCGTCGGGGCGAAGGTCACCGCGAAGGTGCAGGAGTCACCCGGGTTGAGGGTCGTGCCGGTGCAGCCGTTCCCGGAGACCGAGAAGGCCCCGCCCGCGCCGGAGATGCCGGTGATGTTGAAGGGGGCGCTGCCGGTGTTCGACAGGGTGACGGTCTGCGAGGCGTTCGCGCCGACCGACACGCTGCCGAAGTTGAGGACTGCCGGGCTGATCGTGAGCGCCGGGGTCGGGGCGGCGACCGCCGATCCGACGACCGCCGACGAGGCGATCACCGCCGGGATAGTGTTGCTCACTTCCAGGGCATCGGCGAAGTAGCCTGCCGCGCCCGGGCTGAACTGCACCGTCACGGCGCACGACTCGCCCGCGCCCAGCGTGACGTTGGTGCAGGTGGTGCCGGTGATGCTGTACGGGCCCGCGAGGCCGCCGACCGAGCTGATGCTCACCGGGCCGCCGCCGGTGTTGGTGATCAGGACGCCGAGGGTCGAGCTCGTGCCGACCGAGAGCTGGCCGAAGTTGAGCGGCGCGGGCGTGAAGGAGAGGACCGAGCTGACGCCGATGCCGGTCAGGGCGATCGTGGGCGCGCCGACGCTCGTCGTCACCGTGACCGTGCCGGTGTTCGCCCCGGTGGCCGGCGAGAAGGTGACGGCGAAGGTGCAGGACTGGCCGGGGTTGAGGATCTGGCCGATGCAGCCATTGCCGGAGATGGCGTAGCCGCTGCCCGCGATGCCGACCGAGGTGATGCCGAGCGGCGCGTCGCCGGTATTGGAGACCGTCACCGTGCGCGCGACGCTGGTGCCGGTCGGCACCTCGCCGAAGTTGATCGCACCTGGGTTGAGGGTGACCGCCGCGACCGGCGTGAGGGTGCCGGTGCCATCCACGACCGACGAGAAGGTCCCGGTGGTCGTCACCACGCCGACCGAGTCGAAGACGTAGCCGGGGGCGGTCGGCTGGAACTTGATGTCGAGGACGCAGGAGGCACCCGGCGCGAGGGTCTGCCCGGAGCAGGTGTCGCCCTCGATGCTGAACGGCGCCGCGAGGCCACCGACGCCGGTGATCGTGAGCGGGCCGCTGCCGGTGTTGGTCACCAGCAGGCCGAGGGTCGAGCCGCTGCCGATCGCCACGCTGCCGAAGTTCACCGGCGGCGGGGTGAAGGCGATCACGGAGCTGACGCCGAAGCCGCTGACGTTGATCGTGGTCGAGCCGCCCGGCACGTTGGAGGCGATCACCACCGAACTCGACGCCGCGCCGGTCGCCGTGGGCGCGAAGGTCACGGCGAAGGAGCAGGAGGCGTTCGGCTGGAGGACGGTGCCGACGGTGCAGCTATTGCCGGAGATGGTGAACGGCGCGGACGACGGCGTGAAGCCGGTGATGCCGAGCGCGCCGGTGCCGGTGTTGGTGACCGTCACCGTCTGGGCGGCGCTGGTGTTCAGCGCCACGTCGCCGAAGTTGACCACCGCCGGATCGACGGAGGCGACCGCGTTCCCCGCCGACACGCCGTTGCCGGTCAGGTTGACGATGCTGTAGGTGCCCGAGATGTTCGAGGTGAAGACGAGCGTGGCGCTCTTCTGCCCGACACTCGTCGGGGTGAAGCGGACCACCACGGTGCAGGAGGCACCGGGGATGAGCGTCTGCGTGCCGCAGCCGTCGCTCACCAGCGGCGAGAACATCGCCGCGTCGGGGCCACCGAAACTCGGCGGGGCGGTGAAGGTCAGGTTACCGTTGCCGGTATTGGTGATCGTGACCGATTGGGACGCGCTCGGCGTGTTGACCACCTGATCGCCGAAGCTGAGGGTGGCGGCGCTGAGCGTGGCGAACGGGTTCGTCACCGGGGTCGGCGAGGCGAAGCCGTTCAGGACCGTCTGCACGGTGCCGGCGGAGGTCACCACCTGGAAGGTGCTGGCCCGGTTCCCCGTCACCGCCCCGCCCGGCGTGAAGCGCAGCGTCACGGTGCAGGAGACGCCGGGGGCCAACGTCGCCGGGGAGACCGGGCAGGCGCTGTTCACCACGACGAAGTCGCTGGTATTACCACCGACGATGTTGTTGGCGGTGTTGATCGGCCCGGTGAGGGTGATGCTCGCTGAGCCGGTGTTGGTGATCGTCGCGGCCTGCGCGCCGCTATTGGTGCCCTGCAGAACCGAACCGAAGTCGATCGAGGCCGGGGCGATGGCGACACCGGCCGGGACGCCGACGCCTTCCAGCGGGACGTACTGGCTGGCTCCGATCACGTTGTTGTCGTTATCGACGAAGCGGAGCGCGCTCGACCGCTGGCCGAGGGCCGTCGGCGTGAAGGTGACGGACACGGTGCACTGCGCGCCCGGCTGCAGCGGGATGATGATGCCGGACGGGCAGTTGTTGGAGAGGATGGCGAAGTCGGCCGCGTTGCCGCCGTTGATCGCGACGGGGATGATCGCGGAGATGAAGAGATTGTCGTTGCCGACATTCTCCACCACGATCGTCTGCGCACCGCTGGTGACGCCCTGCTGCTGGTTGCCGAAGTTGACCGACGCCGGGGTGAAGTTGATCTGCGGCGCGGTCACCGGCGCGGCGGTGCCGACGCCGTTCAGCACGACCAGTTGCGGGCTACCACCCGACGAATTGTCGGCGAAGGAGAGGGTGGTCGAGAGGTTGCCGGTCGTCGTCGGGGCGAAGCGGACGACCACGGTGCAGGAGGCGCCGGGGGCCAGCGTGCCCGCCGCGCCGGGGCAGCCGTTGGTCAGGATGTTGAAGTTGGTGATCGAGGCGAGGCCGATCGGCGTGCCGGGACCGAAGACGAGGTTGGCGGTGCCGGTGTTGGTGATGGTCACCGCCTGCGCGCCGCTCTGCGTGCCCTGCTGCTGCGAGCCGAAGTTGATCGCCGACGGGGTGACGACCGCGAAGGGCGCGACCACCGGGACCGCCGACCCGACGCCGGTCAGGTTGACGAGGTGCGGGCTGCCCGAGGCGTTGGTCGCGAAGGCGAGCGTCGCGCTGCGGGTCGCGGCCGGGGCGTCTGGCTCGAAGCGCACGGTCACGGTGCAGGAGGCACCGGGGGCCAGGGTGCCCGGGCCACCGGCCCAGCAGCTATCGGAGACGATCTCGAACTGCGACGTGTCGCCGCCGAAGAAGGTCGGCGCGCCGCTGAAGGTCAGGGTGCCCGTGCCGGTGTTGGTGAGCGTGACCGCCTGCGCCGCGCTGCGGGTGTTGATCAGCTGGTCGCCGAAGCCGAGCGCGCCGACGCTCAACGAGGCAAAGGGCGCGGTGGTCGGCACCGCCGTCGCTGTGCCGGTCAGGCTGACGATCGTGTAGGTGCCGGAGACGTTCGAGGTGAAGGTCAGGGAGGCGCTGCGACTCGCCGCCGTCCCGGTCGGCGCAAATCGCACCGTGACGGTGCAGGACGCGCCGGGGACGAGCGTCTGCGTGCCGCAGCCATCCACCAGGAGGGGGAAGTACGACGCGTCCGTGCCGAGAATTTGCGGCGCGGCGCTGAAGACCAGGTTGCCCGCGCCGGTGTTGGTGATCGTCACCGCCTGCGCGCCGCTGACCTGGCCGATCTGGACCGAGCCGAAGTCGATGCTGGCGGGATTCGCGGTGGCGGCCGGGGCGCCAGCCGCGACACCGTTGCCGGTGAGGGTGACGATGCTGAAGGTGCCGGAGATGTTGGAGGTGAAGACCAGAGTCGCGCTCTTCTGCCCGACGCTCGTCGGAGTGAAGCGGATCGCCACGGTGCAGGAGGCACCGGGGGTGAGCGTGGTCACGCCGCAGCCGTCCGAGACGATCTGGAACTGGCTGG
This sequence comes from Chloroflexia bacterium, assembly GCA_046328475.1. Lineage (GTDB taxonomy): Bacteria > Chloroflexota > Chloroflexia > Thermomicrobiales > CADCWN01 > CADCWN01. The sequence goes on from JAXLWN010000020.1 coordinate 48,682, forward strand.
TGTCGCCGCCGAAGAGCACCGGCGCATTGCTCAGCGTGAGTGTGGCGGTGCCGGTGTTGGTGATGGTGACCGCTTGCGCCCCACTCTGGGTGTTCACCTGCTGATCGCCGAAGTCGACGCTCGGCGGATTGAGGCCGACCGAGGGGGTACCGGGCGCGATGCTGCTCACCGGGATGATCTGCGCGCTCCCGGCGGACGGTACGTTGTCGACGACCACGATGTTCGTGGCGCGATTCCCCACCGCGTTCGGGGCGAAGGCGAGCGTGATGATGCACTGCGCGCCGGGGGCGAGCGTGGCGCAATTCGTCGTCAGGTTCGGGAAGTCGGCCGTCTCGCCGCCGGAGAGCGCGACCGAGGTGATGACGAGGTTGGCGGTGCCGGTATTCGTCACCGTGACGCTGCGCGAACCGCTCAGCGTGCCGACCGTCTGGTTGCCGAAGGCCACGGCGGCCGGGCTGAAGGCGATCCCCGGCGCGGTTGGCGGCGAAGGCAACGCCGTTGCCGGTGAGGCTGACGAGGTGCGGGCTGCCGGGCGCGTCGGTGCCGAAGCGGAGCGCGGTGCTCTTCTGGCCGGTGGTGCCGGGGGAAGAAGCGGACGGTGACGGTGCAGGACGCGCCGGGGGCCAGGGTGCCGGGCCACCGGCCGCAGCAGCTATCGGAGACGATCTCGAACTGCGACGTGTCGCCGCCGAAGAAGGTCGGCGCGCCGCTGAAGGTCAGGGTGCCCGTGCCGGTGTTGGTGAGCGTGATCGCCTGGGCCGCGCTGCGGGTGTTGATCAGCTGGTCGCCGAAGCCGAGCGCGCCGACGCTCAGCGAGGCAAAGGGCGCGGTGGTCGGCACCGCCGATCGCCGTGCCGGTCAGGCTGACGATCGTGCACGTACCGGAGACGTTCGAGGTGAAGGTCAAAGCGCTGCGATTCGCCGCCGTTCCGGGTCGGCGCGAAGCGCACGGTGACGGTGCAGGACGCGCCGGGACGAGCGTTCGCGTTGCCGCAGCCATCCACCAGGAGGCTGAAGCGCGCGGCGTCCGTGCCGAGAATCTGCGGCGCGGCGCTGAAGACCCGTGTTGCCCGCGCCGGTGTTGGTGATCGTGACCGCCTGCGCGCCGCTGCGCCGATCTGGACCGAGCCGAAGTCGATGCTGGCGGGGTTCGCGGTCGCGGCAGGAGCGCCAGCCGCGACACCGTTGCCGGTGAGGGTGACGATGCTGAAGGTGCCGGAGATGTTGGAGGTGAAGACGAGGGTCGCGCTCTTCTGGCCGACGCTCGTCGAGGGTGAAGCGGACCGCTACGGTGCAGGAGGCACCGGGGTGAGCGGTCACGCCGCAGCCGTCGGTGACGATCCGGCTGGAACATCGCGGCGTCGTGGGGCCACCGAAGGCCGGCCGGCGGAGAAGGTCAGGTTGGCGGTGCCGGTGTTGGTGATCGTCACCGGTATTGTGCCGAGCTGGCGTGCTCACGGTCTGGTTGCCGAAGCTCAGCGAGGCCGAGCTTGAGGGAGGCGAACGGCGCGCGGTGGTCGGCGCGGCGACGCCATTGCCCGTCAGGTTGACGAGGTTGCGGGCTACCCGAGGCGTTGGTGTCGAAGCGCAGCGCGGTGCTCCGCTGGCCGGTGCTACCGGGCGAGAAGCGCACGGCAGTGACGGTGCAGGAGGCACCCGGCGCGAGGTGCCCGAACCGGCCCAGCAGCCGTCGGAGACGATGGCGAAATTGGCGGCGTTGCCGCCGAAGAGGCTCGGCTGCGCGGTGAGCGTCAGCGTGGCGCTCCCGGTGTTGGTGATCGTGACCGCCTGCGTCCCGCTCTGGGTGCCGGAGAAGCTGATCGCCGAAGTCGATGCTGGTCGGGCTCAGGCCGACCGAGGGCGTCGGCGGCGACGCCGAGGCCGCTCACCGGGACGATCTGCGTGCTGCCGCCCGCCACATTGCTCTGCACGACGATCGCGCTGGCGCGATTGCCGACGGCATTCGGCGCGAAGGAGAGCGTGATGTGGAGCCTGCCGGGCGCGATGGGGCCGACGGCGCAATTGGTGGCCGCGCCGACGAAGTCGCCGCTATTGCCGCCCGCGACCGCCACGGAGGTGATGCTGAGATTGGCGGTGCCGGTGTTGGTCACGATCAGGGTCTGCGCGCCGCTGAGCGTGCCGACCGCCTGGCTGCCGAACGTCACCGCCGCCGGGGCGAAGCTGATGGCTGGTGCGGTGGCCGCCGCCGCGGACGCCGTTGCCGGTGAGGCTGACGAGGTGCGGGCTGCCCGAGTGCGTTGGTGGCGAAGCGCAGTGCCGAGCTTCTGCCCGGCCGAGCCGGGGAAGAAGCGGACGGTGACGGTGCAGGACGCGCCCGGCGCGAGCGAGCCGGACCCGGCCCAGCAGCCATCCGCGACGATCTCGAACTGGCTGGTGTCGCCGCCGAAGAGGGCCGGCTGGGCCGTCAGGGTCAGCGTGGCGGTGCCGGTGTTCGTGATGGTGATCGCCTGCGCGCCGCTGCGCGTGTTCACGAGTTGGTCGCCAAAGCCGAGCGCGCCGACGCTGAGTGAGGCGAAGGGCGCGGTGACCGGCGCGGCGACGCTATTGCCGGTGAGGTTAACGAGGTGCGGGCTGCCCGAGGCATCCGTGCGGAAACGGAGCGCGGCGCTCTTCGCGCCGGTGCTGCCGGGGCCGAAGCGCACCGTGACGGTGCAGGAGGCACCGGGGGCGAGCGTCGAGGTGCCGCAGCCATCGGCGACGATCGCGAAGAGGGCGCTATCGGCGCCGATCAGGTCCGGGACATTGCTGAGAGTGAGGGGGGCGGCCCCGGTGTTGGTGAGGGTGACCGCTTGCGCGCCGCTGAAGGTGGAAACCTGCGTGTCGCCGAAGTCGATGCTCGCGGGATTGACGCTCGCCGCCGGGGTGCCCGCCGCGACGCCGACGCCGTTCAGCGGCACGATCTGCGTGCTGTTCGAGGACGGGACGTTGTCGAGTGAAGACCAGCCGCTGGCGCGGTTGCCGGTGCCGGTCGGGCTGAAGGTGACGCCGACCACGCAGCTACTTCCTGGGGTGATCGCGGCGGCGGTGCAGGACTGGTTGAAGACGGCGAATTCGCCCACGTTGCCGCCCGCCGGGGCAATTGCGGTGATCGACCAAGTTCTACGCCGTGCCGGTGTTCGTCACAGTGATCGTCTGCGCGCCGCTCGTCGTCCCGACCGACTGATTGCCGAACGAGAGCGCCGCCGGGGAGAAGGAGATGCCCGGCGCGAGGACCGGCGCGGCGGTGCCGACGCCGTTCAGCAGCACCAACTGCCGCTCGGTTGGCGAGACGGTGACGCGGAAGGCGCTCGTCAGATTGCCCGTGGCGGTGGGACTAGGGCTAAAGCGCAGGATAACGTTGCAGCTCTGGCCGGGCGTGAGCGTGAATGGCGTGGCACCGCAACCATTGGTTGCTACCGCGAATTCGGTGTTGTCGCCGCCAGCAATCGCTAGCCCGGTGATCGTGAGACTGGCGGTGCCGATGTTGGCGATGGTGACCGTCTGCCCGGCGCTGTTCTGGCCACTCTGGACCGAGCCGAAATTGAGCGCGCCGGGGGTAACGGAGAGCACCGGGGCAGGGGCGTCGCCGCCGACGCCGTTCATCGTTGCCTGGAGGTCGCCGCTGGAGGTCGTTACTTTCAGCGTGGTGGAGCGATTGCCCGTGTTATTCGGGCTGAAGCGAATCGCCACGGAGCAGGAGGCACCGGCCGGGAGCGGGTTCCCCACACCATTCGGGCAGCTGCTGCCGATGACATGGAAGTTGTTCGTATTGCCACCGGTGAAATCGCTGTCGGTGATCGCAGCCGAAATCGTGGCGTCGCCCCCACCCAGATTGGTGATCGTCACCGACTGGGCCGCGCTGTTCGCGCCGACTGGGACTGTCCCGAAATTGAGGTTCGACGGGCTAATCGTGAGGGTGCCGACCGTGCCAACGCCGAAGAGGCTGGAAGTGATCGTCTGTGTCGTGCTATTGACTCGCACATCGACGGCCAGGGTATCGAAGAGGGGACCCGCAGCGGTCGGGAGGAAGATGACGTCGATCGAGCAGGTCCCGCCGGAAGGAACCGTCGAATTCACGGCACAGGTGGTCGAATTGACCCCGAAGTCGGAGCCGGTCTGCGCAACCGGCGTGTTGACGATCTCGACCGGGAAACCCGTATTGTTCCGAAGTTGGACCGTGCGGGGGGCCGACGCGACGCCGACCGTGTTGGGGCCGAAATTGACGCTGGACGGATTCAGCGTCGGAACGGGCGAGACGCCGGTGCCGTTCAAGGAGACGCTCTGAGTGCCCGGGGGAGCGGTGCTGATGAAGTCGAGCGCGTCGGCCGCAGGGCCAACAGATGAAGGCGTGAAGTTCACCGTGACTTGGCAGGTCTGGTTCTGGGTTAGCGTCTGATTGTTGCACCCGTTGCTCGCGATCGCGAAGGGGAGCGAGAGCGAGGCCACTTGCACCGTGCTGATCGTGATCGGCCCGCTGGACGTATTGGTCGCGGTGACCGTCTGCGCGGAACTCGTCGCGCCGACCAACTGGTTGCCGAAATCGAGCGATGCGGGCGAGAGCATCAACTGCGTGGAAACGCCAACGCCCTCCAGCGGGGCGGTGACGATGCCGATCCCGGCGACATCAACCTGGAGCGTGCCGGTCGTTTGCCCGGTCGCGTTCGGGACAAATTGCACAGCAACGGTACAGGACTGGCCCGGGTTCAGGCTGGTCGCCGCAAGACAGTTGTTCTGGCTGATATTGAACACACCCGAGCCAGTCACCGTCGTCGTGGACGCGTCGGCGTTGATCGTGAGCGTCGTCGTCCCGGTATTCCGTAGCTCGAAGGTCTTCACGGCGCTATTTGATTGGAAGTAGACCGAGCCGAAGTCCCAGGTATCGGGGACCCACTGCACGTTGGGTGCCGCTGATACAAAATTCACGCTGGTGCCGAGCATCGACAGCACCATCATGACGATTGTGATCAGGTGAATTGCCTTCCGACCCGCTACCATTGCACCCTTCCTGCTCCTACCACCGCCCAACCGAGACCACGTCTGCTTACGCCCGTGTCCGCCGCCAGCTTGCTTCACTCGCTCACTCCTTCGGTGACACCGGCGTAAGGGTCGCTCGCCCGTACGCACCAATGGCGCGCGACACGATGGGGTGTCACACGCCAGCATTGCCAGAAATCAGGCAAACTCATATGTAAGCACTCACCCCAGTCGGGCGGTGCCATTCGTTGATCCGTGCGCATCGGGTAACTACTCTCGCCTTGCGGCCCTCTCCCGGCCGCCGTCTCCCACCGCTCCCACTTTCCCCGGTGGCTAGCACCCCGATTCGTCACCCGAGACGGTACTGCACCGTGAACGACGCCCGGAGCACAATTCCGCCACCTCGGCACCCGGCACTGCGACGCGCAGTATCGCGCCGCTCACCGTACGCACCTGGAGCCACCCTTGCGAGCCACCCGTAGCCTGGATTGGTCAACTGCACCAACTGTACAGTATGTCCGTACCTATGGCAAGGGGTTGTCAGCCTGTCACGGCTAACTCCAGGATTGCGGGCTACATTGTTGGCTACTTTGTTTCCCTGAGTATCACTATAGCAGAATCCGACACTCAGCAAGGCTCTGTCGGCATACCCAGCACCAAAGTACTAGAGTACCAGGCGATAGCGCCTACGCGGAGATCGGGTCAGGTCTAGCAGTAGCCATGAGCGTGCAGCGCTGCCATGCAGGCAACCCTCAACCCCACCGGCGACCGCCAGCCTTTGGGGCCGGTGGCCCGACGGGTATCGCATTGAGCATAGTTCCCTAGTCTCACGGGGTGCGTCCACCGCCGCACATCCGTAGAAGTACTGATTCTTCCCACGCGAAGGTGCGGCGAAGGTGTCGCCGGGCGGCTCCGGCTCCGGGTAGCCGCCCGGCGGTGGATCACCCTCAGGATTCCTGGGCGCCGGGTGGCCCAGCGCTCTTCGGCAATGAGCGCGGGTCCGCGCGTACTCAACCGCCGCCGCCGACGGTGACGGTGATGGTATCGGTCTGGCCGGAGATAGTTGCCGATGACCTCCGCGCGCACGCGGTAGGTGGCCGCCGCGCTCTGGAACGAGCAGGAGACTCGCCCACCCGCCCGACAGCGTCACCGTCAGATTGGCACAGGCCGCGTTCACTGGTGCCCCACTGGCAGCGTCGACGAGAAGCGCACGCGCGCGGTGCGCAGATCGCCCGCCGAGCTATCCGCCACCTCGGAGAGCGTCGCCTTCAACTGCACTGTCCCCTTCTTGGAAACCGCATTGACCGCGAAGGTGGAGGGACCAGAGGTGGAAACCGCTGCGTCCTCCGGGTTCACCGTCAACGCTTTCGGTGTGGCCGCTGATCCGCTGAAGCGCGTGTCGTTGCTTGTGAAGACGGCCGTGACCGAATAGGCCAGTTCGGGTCGCGCGTTGCGCAGCATGGGGCCCTGGAACTCGACGACGCCATTTGCAGCGAACGTCTTCGAGCCGAAGGTTGCGCCATCGAGGGCGAACTGCACCGGCCCGGCGGGGATGACGGTGGTACCCGGCACGATCGGACCACCACAGGTAGTGAGCTGGGCGCGGAAGGTGATGAGATCGCTGTAGTTGACGGCCGAACCGGGAAGCAGCGTCAGCGTCAGCGATGTATTGCAGCGGGTCACCGCCAGCGTCCCATTCTGGTAGGTGATCGTGTAATTGCTCGAGGTGAGCCCGCTCGGGCGAAGCTGATAGTTGCCTAGCATGTTGATCGACGCGGGTGCCGTCGCGCACGCCAACGTCCCGTCAAGCGAGGCAACGGTATCGTCATTGACAAAACTTGTCGGGGCCACCGGCGACACCGCGCAGGGCACTGCCGCACCGAATTGGATCGAGTCGTTGTTCGCCCGCAACACCAGCGGCACCCGCGCGATGGCGACGGTCACGTCAACCGGCGCGGCGGGGAGGTAGTTGTTGTCGCCCGGCTGCGACGCCTCGACCACGCAACTGCCCGCACCGTTCACCTTCAACGAGGGATCGTTCGTGATCGCGCAGGGGCTACTTGTGCTGTAGATGATGGTCAGGCCGGAGGAGGAAGTCGCGGCGAGAGCGAGCGGCATGCTGCCGTAGGTCGAGTTGCCGGGGTGCGGGAAGGTGATCGCCTGGGCGATGCGCGCCAGGGTCAGGCTGCTGATCGCGGTGGACTCCCGATAGCCGGTCTCTCCACTATAGGTGGCCGTGAGTGGATAGGCGGTACTCCCTTCCAGCCCCGCTGTCGAGGCGTTGGCGAGGACCGCCACACCGTCATTGCCGGTGACCGGGCAAGGCGTCGCGTAGCCGGGCGCATTGTCGCAAATTGCCACGCCGTTCAGCGCGAATTGCACCTTCCGTCCCTGGAGCGGCTGACCTGCGGTGGTCAGCGTGGCGGTGAGGGTCGCCGGGCTGCCGTAGGAACCGCTGCCCGCGACGCTCAGGCTCGTCGCTGCGATCGGCACCGTGACAGAAAGCGTTCCCGGTGTGGCATCGGCGCTCGCCGAGAAGGCCGCTTCGTCGGCGGGCAGATAGCGCGCCTGGATATCGTAGCTCCCGACCGCCACGCCAGCGAGCGAGAAGGGGGCCGTGGCGGTCCCGGCGACAACCCCGCCGGTGACCGGGCTGCCGATCGTTGCGCCACCCTGCTTGATGGTGAACTCGACCGTCCCTTCGTTGACGACCCCCGCCGGGCTGGTCACGGTCGCCGTGAGGGTTGCGCTGTCCCCGGCGGAACCGCTGGCATTCCCGGCATCGGTCGCGGTGGCCGGGGTCGGCAACGCCTGCACCGTCACGACAACTTCATCATCGTCGGTGTAGGGATCGCCGGTCACTGTCAGGCGGAAGGTCAGCGGCGTATCCGTCGCAACCGAAGGCGCGGTGAAGGTCGGCGTGGCGGTATCGGCCCCGGAGAGCATCACCGTTGGCCCGCCGATTTGCGTCCAGGCGTAGGTGATGCCCGCAGGCTGGCTGGTGCTGCCGTTCAGCGTCACCGGTGAATCCTCGATCGCCGCCTGATCCGGGCCGGCGTGCGCCACCACCGCCGAGCCGGCAGAGAGTTGGGCGAAGAGGTAGCCGGTACGCTGACCACCCTCGTCGGAGATGAACTGGGTGAGCGGCGCGGCGGTGCTACTCGCCGATTCTTTGAACCCGAGAATCTGGAGCGTGTAGGCCGTATTTCCCAGCACTGTCTGGGCGCTCGGACCACCGCCCGCACCATTGAGGTGGATCGCGTCGGAGCATGGTGTGGTCGACGGATAGGGGCAGGTTCCGCTATTTGGCGTCTCGTCGATGGTGAACTGCACATGCACCGGCGCGTTGAACAGCACCGTCGCGCCCTCGCTGACGACAACATTGATCGTCAACTCGACGCTGCTGGCGAACGTGCCGCCCGTGATGGGGAAGTTGTAGTGGGTCAGGCTCCCGACCTGGAATGGCGTGCCCAACTCTGGAGTCACGCCGACATTCGGCGCGAAGCCAAGGCCGCTGCGCCCGCTGCCCGAGGCGGGGGTTCCCCAGCGAACCTGTACCGGGGCTCCGGACGTGCATGTCGACTGACCGGGCCCGCCACAAGAGGTGGGGTTCGCGACTGCCGGATCGAACGCATTGGCGAACTGGGCCTGTGTCGCCACGGTGAGCGGCCCGCTCGCCGCCACGGGAGCGATCCGCGCGCCCGCGCACAGCGCGAACAGGAGCAACGCGGCAAGCACCCAGGCCGCGAGAGGATGGGTACGCGTGGCCCCTGCGGTCAAACAGCCCCTGCTGCGCTGCGGTCGAGCCATTCCTACCACGGCAGTTGCTCCTCTCCTCACCCCGACCAAGGCAAAGACATGCTGCAGAGTCCCTGCCCGCTTCCGGAGTGCAGACGATTACCGACCCATCCCAAGGATGGGCCTCACGGTGTACTTTGCGAACCTGGGACTATAATGTAGGACTTTTGGGGGGTTGTGTATCCGTAATAGTACTGATTTTTCCGGTTTCTTTGTCGCGATCGCGCACAGCGCCACCATTCCGCGATGCGCTGCTACGGTGTGCGAGCGATCCGACGCGCACAAAGAAGCCGGGGCGGCGAGTGCACTCGCCGCCCCGGCTGGTCTGGTGAAATTGGCCGGGCGTTGCGTCAGGCGTCTTCGCGCCACACCACGGCGAGGCCGGGCGCGGAGGTGAAGAGCGTGGTAGAGCCAGCACCCCCGGTGCCACCGACGGTGATGCGCGTACTGCCGTCGCTCACGCCGGTGTAGTTGTTGCTCACCTCGATCTTCACGTCGAAGGTGGTGGCGGCGGTCTGGAAGGTGCAGGAGGCCGTCCCCACCTTCGTGTTCGTCGTGGTGACGAGGCTCACCGGCAGGTTCTCGCAGGCCGCGTTGACCGTCTGTCCGGTCTGGGGCCCGCTGGCATAGACGAAGCGCACGCGCGCCTGGCGCACATCACCGGCGTAGTTGTCCCAGCGATTATCGCCAGCCACCGCAGTGATGTCGTTGACCTGAGCGATCAGCTGCACGGTGCCCTTCTTGGTCACACCGTTCACCGGGAAGGTGGTCTTGGCGGTGCTGCTGTAGCTGACCGTGGCATCTTCTTTGGTCACTGTCATCGGCAGCGGGGTGGCGACCGCGCTCGCGAACCGAGCGTCGTTGCTGGTGAAGCGAGCCGACACCGAGGTGCTGCCGACATTCTGCATCACCTGGATAGAGAGCCTGGCCAGGCCAGTCGCATCGAGGCCGCTCGATCCGACGGTCGAGCTCCCGATGGCGAATTGGACGGGGCCGGTGGGATAGACCGTGCCGCCGCAGTTGACCACTTGCGCCTGGAACGTCGCCTGGTCGCTGAACTGGATCGTCGAGGCCGGCGTCATCGTCAGATCCAGCCGAACCTGGCACTGCGTGACCGTCAGCGTCCCACTCTGGAAGGTGATCGCGTAGTTCGGCGAGCTCAGGCCGCCGGGCACGAGTTGGTGGTTCCCGATGGTGTTGATCGGGGACGGCTGCGTGCCACAGGTCAGCTGGCCGATCAGATCGTCAGCGTCGTCGCCATTCACGAAACCCTGCGGATAGCCGCTGGCATAGGCGCAGGTGGGCGTCGCCCCGAACTGGACTGTCTGGTTGGCCGGACGCACGGTCAGCGCCTTCTTGGCGATGGAGAACGACTGGCTCACTGGCAGGGCGGCGTTGTAGTTGCTGTCGCCCGGCTGGTTCGCCGTCACCGCGCAGGTGCCCGCGCCGGTGATCTGGACCTGGTTGCCATTGATGATCTGGCACGGACCGCTCGCCGTGTAGGTCACCGGCAGGCCGGAGGTCGCTGTAGCCGCGAGGGTGATCGGCCCATCACCGTAGGTTGCGCTGGCCGGAGCGGGGAAGGTGATTGTCTGGTTCGCCTTCGTCACCGTCAAATCGGCGGTGTCGTTGCTGCCACTAAAGTAGGTGTCGCCGCTGTAGACGCCCTCGATCGTGTAGGAGCCAGCACCTGGCGGCGAAGAAAAGGTGCAGGTGGCGCTCACCGGCACGCTCGTGCCACCGCTCACCGCCACCGGGGCGGTCGTGCAGAGGGTTTGATTGCTGCTGTTCTTGACCGTGAAGACGACCGTGCCGCCGGTCAGCGAAGCGCCGTTGCTGGTGTTCGCCACCTGCGCGGTCAGCGCCACGCTGTTGGTGCCGTAAACGATGCTCTTATCGTCCACCGTCACGCTCGTGTTCGCCTTGGCCATCGTGAACGACTGCTGGACCGGGGTGGCGGCGTTGTAGTTGGGGTTCCCCGGCTGGCTGGCCGTCACCACGCAGGTCCCCGCCCCGGTGAAAGCGACCTGGGGGCCACCGTTCACCAGCTGGCACGGGCCGCTGACGCTGTAGGTAATCGGCAGGCCGGAGTCGGAGGTGGCAGCGAGGGTGATCGGCCCGGAGCCGTAGGTATAGGGACCTGGGTTCGGGAAGGTAATCGTCTGGTTGGCCTTGCTCACCGTGAGCGTGTCGCTGTCGCTGATGGAGTTGTAGTTGCTATTGCCCGCGAACGAGGCGGTCACGCCGCTATTAACGCCGGGGGTGTAGGTGCCCGCGTTGATGCCTGCCAGGCTGGCACCATTCAGGGTGGCGACGCCGCTAGCGTTCGTCGTCGGGCAGGCGGGCTGTCCGCCACCGAGGCCGCAGACCTGCTGACCGTTGAGGAAGAATGTCACCGGTTGGCCCGCCACCGGGCCGACGCTGTCGGACAGCGTCGCGGTCAGGGTCGAGGTGCCGCCGTAGGTGCCCGAGGCGGGATCGACCGCCAGCGTCGGGGTCGCCTTATTCACCGTGAGCGTGTTCCCCGCCGAGGTGCCGTTGAAGTTCCCATTGCCCGCATACGAGCCGCCAACGCCGCTGTTCGCTCCGGCGTTGTAGGTACCGGCCGCGATATTCCCCAGGCTGACGCCATTCAGGGTCGCCACGCCGCTGCTATTCGTGTTAGGGCAGGCGGTGGGGTAGCCGCCCGCGGCGTTGTCGCAGACCTGCACGCCGTTCAGCGTGAACGCGACCGGCTGGTTGCCAGCGGCTGGCCGTTCCCATCGAGCAGCGTCCCCGTCCAGATTGGTCGTCCCGTGGAAATTGCCCGAAGCGGCGGTAACGGTGGCGAAGGGGTCGCCTTCGCCAGGGTCAGCGTGCCGCTCGCGGTCGAGCCGAGGAAGCTGATGTTCCCGAGGAAGGTCGCGCCGATCGGATAGGGCGTGCCGGCGGCAAGCCGGTCAACGAAACATTGGTCAGGGTCGCCACGCCGCTGCTGTCGGTGGTGGGGCAGGCGGCGGGGTAGCCACCCGCGACGTTGTCACAGACCTGCACACCGTTCAACGTGAGTTGCACCGACATGCCCGGGAGCGGGATGCCGAGCGGGCCGGTGAGCGTGGCCGTGAGCGTCCCGGTGCCGCCATAGGTGCCGGTGCCCGAGACGGTCAGGCTCGAGGCAGACAGCGACGGCACCACGATGGTGATCGTGCGCGGGGTCGCGCCGAGGCCAAGCTGATCCTGCGCCCGCAGCACCACCTGGTAGGAGCCAGAGATGGGATTGGGCCAGTTCAGGATCCCGCTGGCCGGGTTACCGGGGGTCGGCGTGAAACTCGCGCCAGGTGGCAGCCCGATGACGCTCGGTGTGACCACGTCACCACTGTTGGGATCGTTCGCCGTGAAGGTGATGCTGTTCGGCACACCCGGCTGCCAGGTGAGCGTGTCGCCATCGTTCGGCCCGGAGGTGAAGACTGGCGGGTTGTTCGTGGGGTTGTTGTTGAAGCGAATGAAGAAGTCGATCGCGACGTTGGAGACGAGAACGTCATCTCCGGTGTTGCCGGGAGTCCCATTCAGGAACCACTTCTCGACGATCACCTGCGTCGAGTAGTAGGTGTAGTTGCAGCCGCCGCAGGTGGCGAGGGTGGCGTCGGTTGTGTTCCAGGTGTAGAGACCGTTCGATCCGGCAACGGAGGCACTGCCACCCGGCCCGCTCGGCTGGCTGACGACGTTGCCCATCTCGGCAAGTGTCGCCATGCGCCAGTTCAGGCGATAGCCGGTGGGGCTGGGATCGGTGGCGGTGACGATGAACGAGCAGGTGCTCGTGCCCGGCGCGGCCACGCGCGGGCAGTCGATGATCGGCGCGAGTCCGGACACTGGGCTGCCGAGATCGGCCGTGTTCACGGCGAAATTGACGGCGGTGGTGATCCGCACACCCCCATCGGGGTTGTTGACGTGTCCCCCCGACCCGCTCAGGCGGCAACAATCGTTTAGCTCGGCGGTGTAGGGACTGCCGCCATTATTGATCGCCGCATAGGTGTAATAGACTATCCGCTCGGCAAGCACATAGTCATTCGTGGCATCGACAAACGTGACCGTGTAGTCACTCCCACCAGTCTGGCCGTCGCCAAAATTGATTAGCGGCCCTGTGATGGTATCGTTTACATTCGGCGATCCATAGAATGAGCGGCGCACGCCGAAGGTCGAGGTGAATTTCGCGGTATTCGCCGGGGCGATCTGGTTGCCAGCAGGGTAGCTGGGGGCTAATTGGGCACCGGGGATGCTCGCCCCCACGGCCACCTTGTCCCAACTCAGTTGCATGGCGCGAAAGTGCGACGCGCCGACCGCTTGCGGCTCGACGAAGTTGATCCAGGCGGTCAGTGCAAAGGTCGTTGCTATCATCAAGATGAGGAAATGCCGAATTAAGACGAATGGCCGAGAGCGTTTGCGCATACCCCTCTCCTTCACCGGACCATCTGCCTCGGGAGCGTCCCCAATTCGATACATGTGGGCGCACCTCGCCCATTACCACAATACGCCGAGTACATACGAACGATAGACCATCGGTACTGTAGTCTACCAGAAATCTTTCCTACAGGCAAGAGAGGAAAGATGGTATAGTCCGTACGCGGTCATTTTAACTGGACAAGACAATGCCCCGGCCGTGTAGCACGGCCGGGGCATTGCGGGATGATTACTGGCGTTTAGCTGTGCTTGATCTGGCGACGGAAGAGGATGGCACTGAGGATGAAGAGCCCGACCGCCATGCCGCCGAGCGCGCCTAATGCCCAGAGGGGCGGGAAGTCGCCGCGCAGCATCGTTGCCTGGAGCGCGACGATGCCGTGGGTGATCGGGAGGGCGTAGGAGAGCACGCGCACCTGCTGGATCAGCGAGTCGAGGCTGAGGAAGAAGCCGCCGAAGAGGACCGAGGCGATCAGCAGCAGCAGGGAGAATTGCACCGCCTGGCTCTCGCTCGACGCGATCGACGAGATGAAGAAGCCGAAGGAGAGCGAGGCGGCGATCAGCAACCCGAGCGCGATGGCGTAGTTCTCGATGCTGCCGAGGATGGGAATGCCGAGGCCGAAGTGGAGCGCCGCCGTCAGGCCCGCCGCCAGGATGGCGGTGAGGGTGAAGTGGCTCATGTACTTGCCCCAGGCGATCGACCAGACGCCGATCGGCGCGACCCGCAGCACTTCGGTCGTGCCGAGCAGTCGCTCGCGCACCAGCGTGAGCGCGGTGAGGGTCACGGCGATGTGCTGCGCCAGGAGCGCGATCACCCCCGGCGCGTAGTAGTTGACGAAGGTCGGTTCCAGCCGGGCAATGTCGCGCGCCTTCGGCTCGAAGGGCGAGACGACCACTTCGGCCGGTGGCAGGCTCAGGCGCCCCGTCGCGCCATTCGCGGTATCGGCCTCCTGCGCGATCGTGTCGGTCTGGGCGCGCTGCTGGTCGCCGATCCGCCCTGCCGCCGCATCTTCGCGCAACTGGGGCAGTGCCTGGCTGATGCGGGCCGACGATTGCTGCGCCGCGATCAGATCCCGCCCCTGGCCCGTCTCCTGCGGATCGCTGATGTTGCCGACGACAGCGACCGCGCCGAAGAGCTGGCCAACGGTCAGCAATTCGGTTTGGAACTTCGCGTTCTCGGCTTCGAGCGTGGCGATGCGCTTCGTGGTCTCGACCGGATCGCCGCCCTTCGCCGCCTGCTGCAGACCAATGGCGTTGTCGCGCACCGCAGCGGCCGACTCGCGCAACTTCGTGATATGCCCCTGCGTGTCCTGCTGCTTCAGCGCTTCGACCAGCAATTGCTTATTCAGCTCGTTGGTCTGCACGTAGCCGTAGTAGCTGATCCACTGCGCCCTGGTGGGATCGATCTCGTTGAATTCGAGCTGGAGCGGGGCGTACTGCCCCTTGATGATCGTCTCGGCATGGATCCTCCGGGAAGTAGATCAGCGCGCCAACCTCGCGGTTCTCCAACTTGCGGCGCGCTTCGGCCGCGTCGGTGGTGATCCCTTCGAGCAGGAACGGCTCGCCGAACGCGTCCTTGCGCTTCTCGATCTCCGCCTGGTACTGCGAATTGGGTGGCACCACGACCAGCGTCCGCACCAGCGGTGGCTTCGGCGAATAGCCCATGCCGAAGAGGAAGAGGAGCAGGAACGGTCCGGCGATCAGGCTCAGAATGAGCTTGGGCTGGCGGCAGACCTCGGACAATTCCTTGCCGATGAACGAACCGGTCTGGACGAGGCCGCGCAGCGGCGCGGGCACGATGCCGCGCGATCCGACGCGCGGTCCGGGGATGGTTGCCTCATTCCTCACCGGCCACCTCCGTCACCTCGCGCCCGGCACGCGCCAGCAGGGCGATGAACACTTCGTTGAAGCTGAGCCGCCGTTCCTCGATTGCCTGGACGGTCCCACCATGCTCCTGAACGGTCGAGATGACCTGCGGCATCAGCGCAGCGGCGTTCTCTACCGTCAGGCGCGCGGTGTTCTCGCGCACCAGCGCGATGTTTCGCACGCCCGGCAAGGCTCGCAGGCTCTGGAAGATGGTCCGGTCGAAATCGCCGCTCTCCAGGTCGATCAGTTCGCCACCAGCGACCGACTGGCGCAGCGCGTTGGGCGTGCCGGCGGCGATCACCTCGCCCCGGTCCATGATGATGACGGAATCGCAGTACTCGGCCTCGCCAACGTACTGCGTGGTGACGATCTGCGTCCGGCCCGCGCCCTGGATGCGCCGGAATTCGCCCCAGATTTGTTCGCGCAGCAGCGGGTCGATCCCGGCCGTCGGCTCGTCCAGAAAGATCAGGTCGGGCTCGTGGATCATGGTGGCCGCGAGCGCCAGGCGACGCTGCATCCCGCCGGAGAGTTGCGCGGCGAGCTTGCGCCGGTGCGCCGTCAGCCCGACCAGTTCCAACGCTCGCGCCTTCTGTGCCCGGCGGCGGAACGGCCCCAGGCCGTAGAGCGAGGCCGCGAAGTTCAAGTTTTCATCGACGGTGAGGTTGGGATAGAGCACAAAGTGCTGCGGCAGGTAGCCGAGCCGCGCGCGAGTGGCGCGCTTCATCCGGTGCGACGGCTCACCGAGGGTGCGACACTCGCCCGCGCTCGGCTCGTAGATGCCGAGCAGCAACCGCACGGTCGTCGTCTTGCCGCAGCCGCTCGGCCCGATCAGGCCGACCAGCCCCCCTTGTGGGACGGCGAAGGAGAGATTCTTCACCGCCGCCGTGCCGTTGAACTCCTTGGCTGTCCCGTGCATCGCCGCGACCACCGACCCGGCTGGCACCGCGTAGGCGGCCTCGACCGGGGCCGCGACGGCGGTCGCGCCGGGTGGCATTGCGGAGGCGTGTGCTTCCCGCATGATCCCCTCAACTTGGATGTGTCGCATTGGGTTGCGCGTCTGGATGGTCGGGCGGAACGGCGTGGGCCATCCTCCCACCCCGCGTCGTATCGAAAGCAAGGGGTATGCCAGATTAACTAGACGACCCTCCGCCAACTTGACACCCGAGCACGATCAGGCGGCCTGCGCGGTGCGTTCGAGCAGGGACAGGATCGCCCGCTCGGCGGGGCTGAGCCAATCATCCACGTTCTCGGCCGGATCGGCGGGCGGCAGGACGAGATCGCCCTGGAGGTAGGCGGTGATCACGGCGGGGTGGATGTAGGACTTGCGGCAGACCGCCGGGGTGTTGCCGAGCTGCTGCGCGGTCGCCTTCACCGCCGCCACGAGGCACTGCTGCGCCGCCGTCGGCGACTCGCCCGCCGCGTCCTCGCAGAGCGCGAGCAGGCAACCGACCGTCCCGGCCCAGGTGCGAAAGTCCTTGGCGGTGAAATCGTCGTCGCCGACCGCGCGCAGGTACGCATTGACATCGGCGGAATCGACATCCTGCCGCTGGCCGTCGTCATCGAGATATTGGAAGAGTTGGTAGCCGGGCAGGTCGCGGCAACTCCGCACCACGCGCGCCAGGCGGCGGTCAGTCAGGTTGAGCGTGTGCTCGATGCCGCTCTTGCCGCGAAATTTGAAGCGCACAGTCGAACCGTCGATCGCGACGTGGCGGTCGCGCAGCGTGGTCAGGCCGAAGGACTTGTTGGTGGCGGCATATTCGCGATTCCCGACGCGGATGAGGGTCTTGTCGAGCAGTTGGACGATCGCCGCCAGCACTTTCTCGCGCGGCAGGCCCTGCCGGCGCAGATCGGCGTCCGCCTGCTGACGGATGCGGGGGAGGGCGTGGCCGAACGCGAGCAGGCGGTCGAACTTCGTCTGCTCGCGATGCTCGCGCCAGCGCGGGTGATAGCGATACTGCTTCCGCCCCTTCGCGTCGCGCCCGGTCGCTTGCAGGTGGGTCGCCGCATCCGGCGAAATCCAGACGTCGGTATAGGCCGGGGGAATCGCGAGCGCCCGGATGCGCGCCAGCGTCTGCTCGTCGTGGATCGGCTTGCCATCCAGCCCGATGTAGCTGAATGCCTTGCCCGCGCGCTTGCGACGGATACCGGGCACGGTATCCTCGATGTAGCGGAGGCGCTGATTCGCGGGGAATGGTCCCGCATCAGCCGCCAGACTTACCGGGCGCGTCGCGCGCCGTTTCGGTTGCGTGCTCGTCGTCGCCATCTGCCTCTGCCCTCCCGCCGTAACGACGAGCAAGCGCGTCGTCCCCTGCCGCGCAGGCACCGTTGCAGATTGCGTGCCAGTTGGCTCCCCGCCAGATGCCTATTCGCTGGCCTGGGCAGGGTGCCTACTCGGTCGAGTAGGTTGCCTCGGCTTCGGCGACACGGCGGAGCGCGGGCGGCGCTGGGGGTGCCTCGGTTTCGGCAGCGGGCGGGATGGGGATGACCATCAGCCCTTCGGTGGGATCGCCAACGGTGCGCGTCAACCCTTGCCGCCAGAGATAGGCGGTGTAGGCGCAGGCAACCGCGTCGAGTTGGTGCTCGGAGGCGTCGGGGTGGTCGAGGCCGGGGATGATCGGCTGGAGCGCGTTATGGATACGCCGTCGGCCGAGTTGGGTCCGCTTCCCGGCGGTCGGTAGCCCCAGCAGGCGCAGCGTCGCGTAGGGATAGACCTCCAGCGGCTCCCATCCGGCCTGACGGATCGCAGCGGCGAGGCGCAGGCCGCGCCGCGCGAGCACGTTGATCAGCCCGGTTGCCAGGACTGGCACGCGCATGTGCAGCAATTCGCGCTCGATCGCGCGGCTGCGCGTCCCCGGGTCGTGACGACAGGGGCAATCATCTTCGAGACAGCAGCGCCCGCGCGGCAAGCTCAGCGGCGCGTTGACCGCCACCGTGCCATGCTCGCCCGCCAGCGCGACCGCCGCCATGATCTCCTCGTCGCTCCCGGCGGTGGAGAGCAGTGCCAACTGGCCGCCGCGCAGCACGGCCACTCCGGTCTCCCGGTGTGGCACCCCGGCGAGATCGATCCCGACGCACAGACTGGGTTGAGGCAGGGCGAGATAGACCATCGGTTGTTCCACACGTCGCGCGGGCCACCCGCCCGCATCGCTCTTGTGAGGAAGCATACGAGAAAATATGTTCTACTGACAAGGCGACAAGGCGAGTCGTGAGTCGTGAGTCGTGAGTCGTGAGAGGGGACGAGAGTAGGACGAGTGGAGATGAGTGGATGGATCCTCGCTGCGCTCAGGATGACAGGAGCGGTGCTTTCTTTGTCATCCTGAGCGCAGCGAAGGAGCCGTTCTTTCTGACGACTGACGACTGACGACTGACAACTCTTCTCTCACGACTCACGACTCACGACTCACGACGACGTTGCCGCGCTTGCTCGCGGCTTCGCTCTCGCGGCGTTCGCGGGCGATGTCGCCGATGATCACCGAGGCGGCGGCGGCGATCGGGACGGCCAGGAGCGCGCCGACGACCCCTCGGAACTCGCTCCCGGCGATGATCGCCAGGATGACGACGAGCGGCGAGAGGCCGACCGCGCCTTTCATGATGCGCGGCACGAGGATGGCATTCTCCAGCAGTTGCAGGATGGTGACGAAGGCCACGACCGCGACCGCCCACTGCCAGCTGACGGTGAGCGCGACGAGCACCGCCGGGACCGCGCCGATCACCGGGCCGATGTTGGGCAGCGCCTCGGTCAAACCGGCGATCAGGCCGAGGACGAGCCAGAAGGGCAGCCCCATCAGGCCGTAGGCGATCGTCGCGAGGACGCCGATCACGAGCATCAGCAGCAGTTGGCCGCGCAGCCAGTCGCCGAGTTTCGCCTCGACCTGTCCCCACAGGCGCAAGGCCCGCAAGCGTTGGTGCGGGGGGAAGAGACCAACCACCGCGCGCTTCGTCGCCGGTTTCTCCGAGAGCCAGTAGAAGGTGATCAGAAAGACGGTGAAGACGGCCACGATCCCGCCGCCCACCCCGGAAAGTGCGCCCAGAATCAGGCTGGGCAGATTGGCCACCAGGCCCGCCAAGCGCTCGCCATCGATCAGGTTGAAGAGTTCGGTCCCCGCCCAGCGCAGCACCGGATTGCTGCTGGTGGTGAGATCCTGGCGCAAATCATCGATGCGCGCCGGGAAGTCGCGCGCGAAATTGGTCCCCTCGCGGGCGATCGGTGGCACGATCGCCGTGATCGCGACAGCGAGCGCGAGCAGGATCGCCAGGTAGACCAGCAGGATCGCGAGACCACGCCGGAGCCGCCATCGCCGGTGCAGGTACTCCACCGGCCCGGCAATCGCCGCCGCCAGGAGAATCGAGACGATCACCAGGGTGATCGTCGATTGAATTTGCAGCAGGAAGAAGCCCAGGAAGAGCACCGCCAGCAGGCCGAGCACCGTGAGGCCCGTGCGCACGTTCTGGGAACGATCCCCCCGCGCCTCGCCGGAGAGCAACTGGTCCCGCAACTCGATGTCTGCTCCATCGCTCATCGGCGCTCCCGTTCATAAAGCCGAGGAAAGTTCACTCCCTGCTTGCTGCCTCATTCTACGCGGTGTGCAGCGAGAGGTTTCAGCTCCCCTGCACATTTGCTGCCACCAGTGCCGAGAATCGCACTAATCCGCGCCCGTCTCGGCGTGCGCCGCCGCGACTGGCTTCGATTCCGGCGAGCCCCGCTGGCGCAGGAAGATCGAGAGCACCACCAGCGCGCCGACCGACAGGAACTCGCTCTGCCAGTTCTGGAACGACTCGAACCACATCTGCGCGGTGAGCAGATAGCCGAAGGTCGACACCGTCTCGCCCCCGTGCGCCAGTTGCTGCTCGTTGTAGTCGGCCGCGCCGCCGAGTGCGTGCAGTGCGAAGGTGAGCACAAAGAGCGCGAAGAGGGCGATGGCGAGCGAATTCTCGTACAGGAGCAGGGCCAGTCCGCCCTGCTTCACCGGGCCAGGCGCATCAGACTTGTCTCGCTGATTACGCGGATCTTTGTCAACCTCCTCCTCGCCATCTGGATCCTTCGACTCCGCCGATCCTTTCTGGAAGAGGAACGCGGTGAGCAGCACGTAAACACCCATCTGCAAGAACTCGCTCTCCCAGTTCTCGAACAGGGCTTCGATAAAAGCACCGGTTCGCAGATACCCGCTCACCCCCACTGCCTGCTGGCCGTGCTCCCGCTGATCGTCGTTGTAGTGGCGCACCCCGGTCACCACCATCCCGAGTGCCGAGAGGAGAAAGAGCGCGAACATGACGATGGTCAGACTTTGGTTCTTGATCACACGCGGCATGGCTGCACACTCCTTCCCAGTTTCGCGCAGGTATGGCTGGAGGCGGGCAGCGGCACCTATTCGCTCGTCGCCCACCCGCGATAGGCAAGTGGCGGGCCACATTTGGTGCCCCTGCGCGGAGAAATCGCGCGGGAATTGGCACGCCAGTTGCACATGTGGCGATGCCGCCAACTGGCGGTCTTGCACGACAGCAATTCCGTGGCGGGAGCGTCCGCGAGGAGGTATAAACTCATGGAGAAGCAGGAACAGTACCAGCAGAGTCACCCTGCGCAGGGCGCGGAGCAACGTTTCGGCGAGACGGCCTATGCCTACGATCACAGGCGAGATGCCGCAGGCAACAACCAGCAGGCCGATCTGATCCGGGAGGGCAATGAGCAGGGCAGTGGCACCGATTCTGCGGATCACGGTCCAGCAGGAACCGTCAATTCTGGCAGCGGTCAGGTGCCCGATCACGGGAACGCCACGGGTGGCGCTACGACCGGCGACGACGCCCATACGACCGGGCCGCAGGGGCAGCAACACTGACGCTCGGGCGTGAGCAACGTCGCCAACCCGGAATCTGCAATCTGGAACACCGAACACAAAAGGGGCGGGGCCATGAAAATTACGCAGGTCGAGTGGGGTAAGGTCAGCAAAGCGGCGATCAAGGAGTACGGCAAGGACGACATCGCGGGCTTAGCGGCGGAGATGGCCTACTGGATCGTCTTCTCGCTCTTCCCTTTTATCATCTTCATGGCGACCCTGACCGGCATCATCAACCGATTCACCGGGGCCGATCTCTACACGAGCATCACGAACAGCCTCTTCAGCGTGCTCGACAGCACCACCGCCGAAACGCTCAGGAAGGCGCTCGAACAGGTCGTCTCGCCGCAGGGCGGGGCGCTCTCGATCGGTGTGCTGATCGGCGCGGTGCTGACGCTCAACTCGGCCTCGTCCGCCGTTGACACGACGATGAAGGCGTTCAACCGCGCCTACGGCGTCGAGGAGACGCGCAACTTCATCATCAAGAAGCTGACCTCCCTCGCGCTGACCCTCGCGCTGATCTTGCTGATCATCGGCGGCGCGGTCTTCCTGGCGATCGGCGGCGATCTGGTGGCGAAGCTCGGCCTCGGCTCCTTCGCGACCATCCTGCTCAGCGGCCTGCGTGTCGTCGGCGCGCTGGCGGCGATGAGTCTCGGGTTGGCGGTCCTCTACTGGAAAGGGCCGAACATCAAGCAGCAGTTCCAGTGGATCTCCCCCGGCTCGCTGATCGCCACGCTGGCACTCGTGGTCTTCGCCGGGGCCTTCTCGCTCTACGTGCGCTTCTTCGCCGGCTCGTCGATCAACAAGACCTACGGCACACTCGCCGGCGTGATCCTCTTCCTGATGTTCCTCCGCTTCGCCAGCACCATCATCCTGCTCGGCGCGGAGTTCAACGCCGAAGCGGCGATGCGCTACGACTCCGAGGCGATCCGCGACAAGGTGAATGACCAGAAGAAGGTTGTCCCCGGTGAGCAGCCGCACCCGCACCCGCAGGCCGCGCGCGAGGCGGGCCTCACCCCGGGCCAGGTGGTGGCGATCGCCAACAATGGCGGCGGGACGCACGGGTACGGCAAGCAAGTCGCCGCCACCACCTCGGCAGATTTCGCCGATGCCGATATCGAAGATCGCCTGCGCTCCCTACGCGAGCGGCCGATCACCCCGGCCCTGCCGCGCGTCGTCGCCGAACGCGAACGCCGCTCGCCATCCGAGCGAGCCGCCGAAGGCAAGGCGGTCCTCGTCGCCCTCGGTGCATCGCTGGCCGCTGCTGTCGTCAGCGCCGTGACCGGCACCCTGCGCCGCGCGCACCGCTAGGATGAACAGGAGAGCGGGCGAACGGGCGAACGGGCGCGGGGGATCCTCCCCGCGCCCTGCTCCGGTTGCTGGGCACCTGCGTGTCGCACGTCGATGTGCTCGGAATGAGCGGCGGCAGGATACCTCCCTGCCGCCGCGTTCGCGTTCTTTCGCCCGCTCGCCCGCTCGCTCTACGACAGGTCGGTGACCGCGAACGCGCCGTAGTACTTGATGTGATTCGCCAGGTTGGCCGCGAGCAACTGGTGGGCGGCCTGGCGGGCTTCCTCGTTCGGGGCGTAGACCGCGAGCACGTCCTGCCCGTATTTCGCTCCTTGTTCGTAGACGTTCAGCGCACCATCGTCATCGGTCAGATCGCGCTGGAGATTGCGGAAGATCGCCTTGAGGCCCCCGCCGTTCTCCTTATCCGCGATCATGTCCAGCATTTCCCGGCTCGTCCAGTGGCGCACCTTGTCGCCATCGAAACCCGCCTGTTGCAGCGCGGTCATCGTCTTCTGCGCGTCATCGGCGCTGATCAGGGCGATGACGCAATCGGTGGGATACCAGTTGCCCAGGATGTCGTCGCGTTCGAAGTGTTCTTGTCCGTGCATCGTCGCTCCTCCTTCAAGGACATCAACCGTCCTGCTAACAAGCAATAGATGTGCCAGTTCGGCGGTGATGAGCGAGGCTGTACGATGAAGCAAACGGCGCAGCGCGAGCGTGTGGTAGCGCTGAGCGTCGGGTATAATCACCTTCTGAACAGGGGATTTTGCGGCGCGATGTGCCCGGTACCGGCAATCACTTCCGAACGACACTCGCCACGAAGCGTGAGCCTGATCCGGCGCAACAGCGCGGGTCGGCCGTGAGCAGATACATGCCATCTCCGCAGCGACGAGCATCCGGAGGAACGCGATCATGGCTCCGCGACACATCCTGGTTGCCGATGACGAGGAGTTGATCCGCAGCGCCCTGCGCGGCCTGCTGGAAGGGGAGGGGTTCGTCGTCAGCGAGGCGCGCACCGGGCTGGAAGTGCAGGCGGCGCTCGCCTCGCGCGATTGCCCCGATCTGGTGCTGATGGACGTGCGCATGCCCGACAAGGACGGGCTGTCGGTGCTGCGCGAGGCGGAGCCGGTGGCCGGGATCGGCCTGCCGATGATCGTCATGACCGGGCACAGCACCGCGAGCATGGCGATCGAGGCGACGCAGCTCGGGGCCTACGACTACATCACCAAGCCTTTCGATCTCGATCATGTGCTGCTGGCGGTCACCAACTTCTTCAAGCGCCAGGAGTTGGCCGAAGAGGTCGAGGTCTTGCGCGCACAGCTCGGCGACCGCAACGCGAAGGAGCAGATCGTCGGCACCACGCCGGTGATGCTCGATGTTTTCAAGTCGATCGGCCGCGTCGCGCTCGCCGACGTGAACGTGCTGATCACCGGCGAGACCGGCACCGGCAAGGAGTCGGTCGCCGAGATGATCCACCGCAATTCCGGCTACGCGCGCGGCCCGCTGGTGAAGGTGAACTGCGCGGCGATCCCGGAGACGCTGCTGGAGAGCGAGCTCTTCGGCCACGAGAAAGGCTCGTTCACCGGGGCGGTCGCCCAGCACAAGGGGCGCTTCGAGCAGGCGCACAAGGGCTCGATCTTCCTCGACGAAGTCGGCGAGATGACCCTGGCAACGCAGAAGAAGCTGCTGCGCGTCCTCCAGGAGCGCTCGTTCGAGCGCGTCGGCGGCACGATCACGGTAAAGGTGGACGCGCGCGTGATCGCGGCCACCAACAAGGATCTGCTGCAGGAGGTTTCGGAGGGACGCTTCCGGCAGGATCTCTACTATCGGCTGAACGTGATCACCATCCACCTGCCACCGCTGCGCGAACGCCGCGACGACCTCCCGGCGCTGGTGGAGTATTTCCTGAACAAACACCGCTACCTGCCCGGCTCGCCCCCGGCCCGCATGACCGAAGGGGCGCTGCGGCTGCTCCAGGACCACGACTGGCCGGGCAACGTGCGCGAGTTGGAGAACACCATCCGCCGCGCCACCGTGCTCGCCCAGGGCGGCCTGATCACCGACGACCTGATCCGCTTCTCGCGCACCCAGGCGCGGCAGCTGATCGACATCGGGCAGCGGCTGCACGAGGGGCAGGGCTGGCGCGAAGTGCTGAACGAGACCGAGCGCGGCCTGCTGCAAGAAGCCCTGACCCGGCACGACGGCGACCGGCTCCAGGCGGCCCAGGCCCTCCGCCTGCCGCTGGAGGAGTTCGCCCAGAAGCTCCACCTGTACGGCCTCGGCGATCTGCAAGCGGAGGGGTAACGGGTTCGGACGAGCAAAGAGCGGGCCGGGGATAGCTATCCCGGCCCGCTCTGCATTGATGAAGTTCGTCAGCTATGCGTCGCCGGGTGCCTCGTGCCCCTCGGCACCCTCGGGCTGCGGGGTGCGCTGGCGCTGCGGACTCGTCTGCCCGGCCTGCTCATCCGCGACGCGCTCGCCCGGCAGCGGTGCTTTTTGGCCCATCTGCACTTCCTGCTGGCTGCGCGGCTGGCTATCGGTCTGCTTGCGATCGGTCATGCTCGACCCTTCGGTGCGCTCGCTATCGGAAGCCGCGCCCGACGGCTGCATGCCAAAGTTGGTCTTCCCACTATTCGCCATACTCGGGTAGCCCTCCTTCTGCGATCGTTGTTTGCTCGTCACGGCGCGGGCTTGCGCCTCGCCCGCCATGCGACGTGGCAAGTGCCGTGCCAGATCGTGAGGCCAGGGATGGCACGCATCTTGCTTCTCCCCTGTCGCGGGGAACCGCTGTTCCGCCACAGGAAGCAACAGATCGGCCAGCTTGAAGATTGGGAGCTGCACGCATGGAACCGCGCGATCGCCTCGATGTGACCTCATGGCGCGAGCCACAACAGGAACGGGATCGCGATGGCGAAATGGGTGCCACCACATCGGCCGAACGGCTGCTCAACCGCTTCAATTACGCCGAACGGCAGCGGTTGCGCTATCTCCGGCGACTCTACGAGCGGGGCAAGCTGACCGAGTTCCCGCGCCAACCCCGCGACTAACCAATACTCGCCACTTCTCCCTCCCCAATCCCCATCTCTCCGCCCCCGGGCCGCTGGTGCAATGCCAGCGGCCCGGGGGCATCCTGGCGCTCGTCGTTTTGCGAGGCGGCTAGCGCTCCGGGCGCGGCGTGCTGCGCACTTCCGGGGTTGCCGCATCGTCGTAGTCCCAGCGCCCGGCCGGGGCCGACGAAGGCTCGTCGCCCTGCCCGTGCGGGCCGGGCGCGTGCTGGGGGATATCGGTCGTCGCGCGCGGGGCAAAATCCTCGGCGGAACCTGCCACGCGCCCCTCCACCTCCAGCGGCGTCGGCGCGGGATCGTCCCCGAGCGGGCGGCGGCGCTCCCTGGCGGGGGCCTGCTCCGGCAACGGCTCGCCGGGATCGCGGCGCGGCTCGCGGTCGGTCCATTGGTCGGCCATGGTGGCAACTCCTTCCGGCAATGCGCCCGTTCGTCACGCTCGTCTGCGCCGCTCGCGGCGGGCGGGGCACCCGCCCCGCACCCATCCTGCCGATCGGCATTCGTGAGGGAGCAACTTGTATGCCAGGTCGGGAAGGGCCACGGGGAAGCGGTCAGCTTGCAGGTCGGCATTGGCGCGCGGCAACACCCGCGCGCCGCGCACCAGTGCCGCATTTTTCGCCCAATCTGGCCGCAACGCGCAACGATTCGCCCGAGGCGGTCGCCGCGCGCTGCGGCCTCCTTGACAAGGGGTGATCCACTCGGTAGCATCCGGCCATCGATCAATCCCGTCCCTGGTGGCACAGCACAGTACAGACCTCGCGCAACCGCACCACTGTAGCAGCGCATCACACCCCGACGCGGCTCTGGCGAGACGTGTGAAGGAGGAGGTTCAGCTTCGTTCGAGCTCGTTCGGTTTCGGCGTGCCACGAGAACGGGAAAGAGACTCGGTTGCGGGGGAAGCGATCACGTGAGGAGGAGCGAAGTGAGGCGACACACGCGCTGGTCCAGGGTATTCGCGGTGTTATTCGTCGTATTCGCCCTGGTGATGTCGGCGCTGCCGGCGGCGGCAGACGACGATGATAACCGCAAAGAGCGGGGATTCTCGAAGGAAGAGACCGAGACGATCGCGACGGCACGCGCCCAGGGCGAGAACGAGATCACGGTGCTGATCGCGTCCAAGCCGGGCGCGAATGGCGCGGTTGTCAGTCAGATCAACCGCCTGGGTGGGCGTGTCCAGCGCAACGAGACCAAGATCAATTACATCCGGGCGATTATCCCGCTCGATAAGGCGGAGGCAACCTCGAAGATCCCCGATATCCAGGGGATCGACCTCGATGGGATTACCCCCCTGGACGATCCGAAGCCGAACGGGGCGCAGGCACCGACCCCCCAGACACCGCCCGGCCCGACGACCCCCAACATTAATCCCTACATGCCGATCGGCGACACGGGCGCGGCCCAATTCACCGCCGCCAATCGCCGCTACGACGGGCGGGGTGTCACGGTCGGGGTGGTCGATTCGGGGATCGACCTCGATCACCCGAGCCTGAAGACGACCAGCACGGGCCAGCGCAAGATTATCGACTGGGTGACCCAGACCGATCCGACGTTCACCGATGGCGTGAACAACGACGACGATCCGACCTGGATCCTGATGAATACCACGCCGGTGTCGGCCGGCGGCAACACGATCTCCTACATGGGGAAGACGCTGACCCTGCCGAATGAGCCGAATATCGTCGCGAAGCTCAACACCTATCGCATCGGCGTCTTCGATGAGCGCGATCCCCGGCTCGGTGGCGAACTCGGCAACGACGTGAACCGCGACGGCAATCCGGCCGGGAGCAGCGGCCTCTTCTTCGTGCTGTGGAACGGCGCGAAGAAGGTCTGGGTCGATAGCAACCAGGACCTCAAGTTCACCGAACCGGCGATGCAGAACTACAAGGAGAAGTTCGACATCGGCACGTTCGGCACCGACAACCCGGCGACGGCGGTGCGCGAGGCGATGCCCTTCGTGGTTCAGATCGAGGCGTCGGTGCCGGCGGTGAATATCGGCATCGTCTCCGGCGAGCACGGCTCGCACGTGGCGGGCATCATCGCGGCGAACAAGATGTTCGGCGGGACGATGAACGGTGCCGCGCCCGGCGCGAAGCTGGTCTCGGTGCGCGCCTGCCTCTTTGTCGACGGCTGCACCAATCACGCCCTGATCGAGGGCATGATCTACCTGGCCGAGGCCGGGGTCGATGTGATCAACATGTCGATCGGCGGCCTGCCGTTGCTGAATGACGGGAACAACGCCCGCGCGATTCTCTACAACAACATCATCGACGCCTACAACATTCAGATGTTCATCTCGGCCGGCAACGAGGGCGCGGGCATGAACACCGTCGGCGATCCCTCGGTCGCCACGAAGGTGGTCAGCGTCGGCTCCTACGTCACCGCCGCCACCTGGCGCGCGGACTACGGCTCCGACGCGGCGTACGACGACAACCTGCACGGCTTCTCGTCGCGCGGCCCGCGCGAGGACGGCGGCTTCAAGCCGAACATCGTCGCCCCCGGCGCGGCAATCTCGACGATCCCGACCTGGATGCCAGGCGGGCCGGTCGGTGGCACCTATCTTCTGCCCCCCGGCTATGCGATGCTCAACGGCACCTCGATGGCCTCGCCGCAGGCGACGGGCGCGGCGGCGCTGCTGCTGGGCGCGGCGAAGGGTGGCGGCGACGAGGATGCCGATCCGTTCACGGTGACGGCGGCGCAGTTGCGCCAGGCGATCTACTCCTCGGCGCGGCTGCTCGATACGAGCCGCATCCAGGTGTTCGAGCAGGGCAACGGCCTGATCAACGTCGGCGCGGCCTGGAACCTGCTCCGGCAGAACATCAAGACGGTGAACTTCACCTCTTCGGTGGAGGTCAACGGCATCCTCGAAGACTTCCTGGCGACGCCGGGCGTCGGTGTGGGCATCTACGACCGGCCGGTGGAAGAGTCTGGGTCATATGTCCGCACCTACACCTTCACGCGCAGCAACGGCGGCAGTGGCAACAAGACCTATCAGGTGAGCTGGGTCGGGAACGACGGGACGTTCAGTTCTGCGGCTTCGATCCAGTTGCCGCTGAACACGCCACGGACGCTCGATGTCACCATCAATCCGACCACGGTCGGCGCGCACTCGGCGATCCTCAACCTGAACGACCCCAGCACGGTCGGCATCGACTATCGACGATGAACGTGGTGGTCGTGCCGGAAGAGTTCGTGTCGGGATCGAACTACACTCAGACGCACACCGATACGATCGGTCGCAACGAGGTCAAGCGCTACTTCTTCGCCGTGCCGTCGGGCACCCCGGCGTTCAAGGTTGACCTGATGGGTGGTGGTTCCACCCCGGACGCGGGCCAGATCCGCTTCCTGCGCTTCCACCCTTATGGCGTCTCGCTTGAAGATAACTCCAGCCCTCGTGCTACAACCCGGACTCGGGCGGTGGTGCACCGGGTGGTCCGAGCAGCTGCACCGTTTCCAACCCGACGCCGGGCGTTTGGGAGATCATTGTCGAGGCGCGGCGCACATCCGACACCGCGAACGCGCCCCTTCACGCTGACAGCCCGATCCTCGGCGCAACGGTGTCGCCGAATCCCGATACGATCTACGTCGGCGACGATTGGCATGCCAGTCGCCCGCTCCTACACGCTGAACAACATCTACGGTGACTTCACCGGCCGCGCGGTCGGCACGACACTCGGCAGCGCCAAGATCCAGATCCCCACCATCGCCAACGGAGCCAGCAACAGCGCGTGGTCAATGTCGCTGCTGGTTCGTCCTCGCTTCGCGCGACAATCGGTAGCACCTCTGATCCGGGGGCCGATCTGGACCTCTACGTCTACAACTGCACGACCGGACCGTGCGTCCTGGCCGGGCAAAGCGCCGACGGCGACTCCGAGGAGTCGGTGACGATCAGCAACCCAGCAGCCGGTTTCTGGGTGGTGCTCGTCGACGGGTTCGACGTCCCAGCGGGGTCGACGACCTACAACTACGTCGATGTTTCGTCAATGGCCTTCGGCTCGGTGTCGGTGACCGATGCCAATGCCTTGCGGCCCGCCGGTTCGTCGTGGACCGTGCCCGGAACGGTGACGGCGAACGCAGCACCAGCCTCCGGGCGCGTCCTCCTGGGCAGGGTGGAGGTTCGCACCAACACCAATGTCCTGGTAGGCGTTGGTGACGTGATCGTCCAGGCGGTTACTCCGTAAGTACCAATCGAACCGATAGGGGCCCGCCCCCATTTGGGGGCGGGCCGCTTTTCGTATTGCCGAGAAAGCATCACTCGCTTTGCAACTCACTATCTTTCGCCCACCAATTGATGCAGTTGCAGAGATGAGACCGTTACGATTCGCATCGCCGCGCATTAACAGAGATAGACCTTTCCTCCTCCCCTCTTCCCTTCCGTCGCCCGGTATGCTGGCTACACACCGGGCGATTCCCTGCACGACATCCGAGAGGCACGAATCGGTGATCGGGTGTAACATCCCGACATGGGCAAACGTTTGCATGTCACGGAGCAGGAACTCGCGGGGGGAGAGGCGGTCGTGCGGGCTGGTTTGTTGGGTCTCGCGGCGGGGCTGGGCACCTTCATCTGGCTCGCGTCGCTGGGGATCATCCTCTGGCGGCTCCCGCTCGGTGTCGGCGGGGATTACGCGGTATTCCTGATCGAAGTCTGCACGCTCCCGATCAGCCTGATCGTCGGGGCCGCCGTCTTCAGCCACACCGATCCGCGCGGGCGCGGCCCGACAGACGCGCCCTATTCGCGGCGGCGTCCGCACTACATGCGCAGGCCGCCGCACGACATGTCCTGGAGCGTTGGCAACGCGGGGGCCGGGGAATGGGCACACGGCACTGGAACCTGTGGGCGCGCGTAATCCTGGCGGCGCTGTTGGCCGGGGTGCTACTCCCGCAGTGGGTCCTCGCGCGGGGCGGGCTCAGCCTAGCCGCGCTGGTCGGGGGATTCGCGATCGGCCGCCGGGGGATGCTGCTGGGCGACCGGCGATGGCTCGCGCTCATCCCGCTCGCCGCCGCCAGCGGCATCGCGATGCGGTACATTGTGGTGATCGACACATCGCCGGACGGCAGCAACGCGGGCATACCCACGACGTCGATCTACGGCTTCATCGCCCTCATCGCCGTGCTCCACGCGCTCATGGCGCTGTCCGCAGCGATGGTGGCACTCGTCGTGGCGGCGCATCTCCCGGCTGGTTGTAGCACGCACTCACGGGTCGAGCCGGAGGATGCCGCCGCTGTCCTGGGCGAGGAAGAGGCTGCCCTGCTCGTCGAGTGCCACGCCTTCCTGATCCCGTCCCGCCAGTTTGACATGGCGAAGGAAATCTCCGGCGAGGGTGCATTCGTGAATCTCGCCTTTGCCCACGCCACCGTCCGACTCGAGCACGAGGAAATGGTGGGACACCGGATCATAGGAGAGATCGGAGGCGCGCTTGCGCACGATGCCTGCGAGTCTGGCGACGATGCGCGAGACGCTTGCCCGCAGCGTCGCGGCACCGATTTCGGGCAGATCGAGTTCCACGAGGAGCGCGGGATCGGCCTGGTTGATGGCGAAGAAGCGCCCAACTTCGTGGACGTAGCAGAGCCCTTCCAGCCCTTTATCCCGCTCGACGCCGATAATCACCTGCCCGCCAAAGGACTGGTCGACCTCCCAGGAGCGGCGGACTTGGAGCGTTTCGGGATCGACCGCGATGATGGTGGGTGGCTGTTTCTCGGCGCAGAGATAGAGGCAGCCGTCGGGGCCAACGGTGATCCCTTCGAGATCGAGTCCGGGACCGAGATAGCGGAAATGCGTCACCGCGCCGTCCCTGGTCATCTCCGCCACGTAGCCCTCGTCACCGGCGACGAAGAGGGTCTTGAACTGTGGGTGGTAAGCAATGCCGCTCGGCTCGGGAAACGTGCAGTGCGGATCCGCGAGCTCTTCGACGTGCGCGAATGCGAGTGCCGCGAGCGCCATGCTGCCTCCTCCCCAACCGATCCATTAAGCCGCAGGCTATCCACCGAAGAGAACGCTGCATCGCCCGATCTTCGTGGATCCAGGGGATCGAGAATGACGACCGCGCGGCGCTCCTTGTATAGACTGCGACGCCGTGCTGAGTGAGGATCAGGCGATGGTGGCACCGCCGTCAACGACGATCGATGCCCCGGTGACGAAGCGGGCTTCGTCGGAGGCGAGGTAGAGCGCGGCGTAGGCGATGTCGTCCGGTTCGCCCGCGAAGCCAAGCGGGATCCCGGCGACGGCGCGGGCGGCGTTGGCCGGCTCGTCGAGCAGATCGGCGGTGAGGCGGGTGCGAATCAGGCCGGGGATGAGGGCGTTGACCCGGATGCGCTCGGGGGCGTAGGAGACGGCCATTGCGCGCGTCAGGGCGAGCAATGCGCCCTTGGTGGCGGCGTAGGCGTGCGTGGGGCGGGCGTACCCGGCGGTGATCGCGGAGATCGAGGAGGTCAGGAGAATCGAGCCGCCGCCTGCGACGCGCAACTGCGGCAGCGCGGCGCGGCAGAGTTCGACCACGCCGCCGACGTTGGTCTGGTAGGCGAGGTCCCAGAGCTCCGGCGCGATGCTCTCGACCGTGCCGCCGACGGTGCGGGTGCCGACTGCGGCGTTGGCGACGACGATCTGCAGCGCGCCGTAGGCGGCGAGGGTCGCGTCCACCAACCGGGCGCAATCGGCCGCGTCCGCCACGTCGGCGCGCTCGTAGCGGATCTCGCCGCCCGCGTCGTTGGGCGGGGCGACGGCCGCCGCACCGGCGGCTTCGTCGCGACCGGCGACGAGGACGCGCGCCCCCTCGCGCGCGAAGAGTTGCGCGCAGGCCAGGCCGATCCCGGTCGTGCCGCCGCTGATCAGGGCAACCTTGCCCGCCAAACGCCCCATGGTGCTTCCTTTCGCGCGTCGTCGCCGTGTTACGCCGGTGGCGTGGCGGCGATGAATTGTTCGAGCACACCGGCCAGCGTGGCGGCGGCGCGGTCGAGGATCTGGTTGCCGATCGCGGCGGTCGCGGGGCGGGTATCGCCGGTCGCGCCGTTGCGCGTCAGTTCGTGGTAGGGCGTGGTGCTGACGGCGTTGTATGGGCCAAGCGCCAGCGAGAGTTCGCGCTGCGGGGCGACGAAGTCGGGGGCGCAGAAGGCTTCCGGGCGCGCGTAGCGCTCGTCCTCGGCCATGACGACCGCCGCCTCGTCGCCACCGGCGTGGCCGGGGGCCTCGGGCGGCAGCAGCTCGCGACCGTGCTCGGCGAGGAAGCCATAGCCGTAGAGGCCGAGGACGTGCGTGCCGGGGCGGAGGTGCTGCGACCGCTCGACCGCCATCGCGAGCGCCGGGGCGTTGCCGCCGTGGCCGTTGACCAGCACGACGCGCTTGAAACCATGCCCGGCGAGCGAGGCGATCACCTCGGCCAGCACGGCGGCCAGGGTCGGGCTGGTCAGGCTGATCGTGCCGGGGAAGGCGAGGTGATGCCCCGAGACGCCGTACGGCACGGCCGGGGCGACGGCGGCGCGGTCGCCCAGCAGCGCCGCCGCGCGACGGCAGAGGCCGTCGGCGGAGATGGTGTCGGTGGAGAGCGCGATGCCGTGGCCGTGCTGCTCGCAGGCACCGACTGGCACCAGCACGACCTGATTCGTCTGGAGGAGGTCGCGCACCTCGGGCCAGGTGCGCTGCGCGAGGAGGATCGCCGCTGCCATCGTTCTTTCCCCTACTCGTTGCGCGGACGCCGCCGCTAGACCATGTGCCGCCCGCCGTCGATGCTGATCGTCTGGCCGGTCACCCAACTCGCCAGGTCGGAGGCGAAGTAGAGGACGCCGTTGGCGATGTCCTCGGCCTTACCGAGTCGCCGCAGGGCGATGCCTTCGACCAGTTGTTTTTGCCGCGCCTCGCCCATCGCCTCCCACTGGCGCTCGGTGCTGGGGTTGGAGCGGACGAAGCCGGGGGCGATCGCGTTGACGGTGATGCCATACTGGCCGAGTTCGTGCGCCATCTGCCGCGTCAGGCCGAGTTGCCCGGCCTTGGCGCTGGCGTAGGCCTGGATGCCGGTCAGACTGACCGAGCGCCCAGCCCCGGAGGAGATGTTGACGATGCGCCCGCCCCCACCAGCCTTCATCTGCGGCGCGACGGCGCGGATGCAATAGAAGGTGGCGTTGAGGTTGGCCCGAACGACGGCATCCCACGCCTCGTCGGTGATCGTCTCGATCGGCTGGCCGACCTGCCCGACGACCCCCCCGGCGGTGTTGACCAGAATATCGATCCGCCCCTCGGCCGCGACAACCCGCTCGACAAACTGCCCCACCGCTGCGGAGTCGGTCAGGTTCACGACAGCGGACCGGCAACTGCCGCCGACGTCGGTCACGGCGGCGACCGTGCCCACCAGGGGTTCGTCCAGAATATCGACCGCCCAGATGCGCGCCCCCGCTCCCGCGAGGGTGGTGCAAATGGCGCGGCCGATGCCGTGCGCGGCACCGGTGACGATGGCCACGCGGCCAGCCAGATCGATCTGCATCCCCCTCCTCCCGCCGCACCCGCCCGGTGCAGCCCTCGTCCTTAGATTTATGTCACGCAACTCCGGCCACCAGACTCGGGTCGGGGAGCATCATAGCAAGGTGGCTCGGTCTTCGCGCGTCGTCGCCGGAGCGCGGGCTTGGGGTAGACTAGCGGGAATGCAGCGCCGCCATCGCGCGGTGGCTGCGTCAAGCACGAGCGGAAGGAGTGTACCCGTGGCTGACGATAGCGCACGCCTCGCCATGCCGATCGGCGAGGCGATCTATTCCCAGCGGTCGATCCGGCGTTTTCGCCCCGACCCGATCCCGGAGGCGGATCTGCGGCTGATCATCGAAGCGGCGACCAAGGCACCGAGCGGCGGCAACGCCCAGCCCGCCCGCTTCCTGGTGCTGACCGACCGGGCGCTCATCAAGGAGTTCGGCACGCTCTATCGCGAGGCGTGGTGGGCCAAGCGTCGGGACGAGGGGCAACCCTGGACCACCCGCGAGGCGATCCCCGACACGCTGCCGAACAGCCAGGCCGCCGCGCGGCTGGCCGACGAGATCGCCGACGCGCCCTGCATCGTGCTCGCCTTCAGCCTGCGCAAGGGGCAGGCGAGTTCGGTCATCCCCCCGGTGCAGAATCTGATGCTGGCCGCCCGCGCGCTCGGGATCGGCTCGGTGCCGACGACACTGCACCCGCAGGTGCTGGATCGCGCCTACGCGCTGCTCGGTGTCCCCGCCGAGGCCGACTTCCACCTCTGCATCCCCCTCGGCTACCCGCGCGGCCGGTTCGGCCCGACCAACCGGAAACCGGTCGGGGAAGTAACCTTCCTCGACCGCTGGGGCGAAGCAGCACCCTGGGCCGCGCCGACAGCAGAGTGAGCCGGGCGATCAGCCGCGCGACGAGGAGGGTCGCCAAACGTCAGGGGCCGAGCCGTTTTACAGCGGCTTGGCCCCTGGTTTGTCCAGAGGGTCTGGTGACAGGTTGCGGCTATCGATCGCAACTGGGCGGCGAGACTGGGAGGCGAAATGGGGACGGGCCGCCGTCTTCCCCACGGCAGGGCGGTGCCATGCGCGGGAGGCCGGTAGCCCGCATCGTCCACTCTAGCGGCGATCCGGCAACCCGGATATCCGTGAAAGTACGTATTTTTGCTGCGGCGAGAATGCCGCGCCCCCGGCGCAAGGGCAGGGGCGCACACGCGACGGGATTTGCTCTCCCGACCCTTACCTGCCGGGAGTCCAATCATGGAACATCATCGCTCCGAGCTGCGCAGGGCGACCGACTTGAAGGCGCGGGTGGTGTCGGCGATGGCGGTCTCCACCGGCAGGCGCTCCATCGAGGAGGCCCCGACGAAGCCGACCGCATCGCAGCGGGCGAGGGTGTAAGCGCAGTCCTCCGGCGTGGCGAGCGGCCCGCCGTGGCAGAGGAGCAGCGCCTCGCGGTTGACCCGCCAGGCCGCCTCGCCGATCGCCTGCACGGCGGCGGGAGCCTCCTCCAGGCTCAGCGCGTCGCCCCGGTCCAGGCCGATCGTGCCGCCGACGGTCAGGCCCAGGTGGGCGATGATCGCGTCGGCCCCCGCCTCGGCCATCGCGGCGGCTTCGTCGGGGTTGAAGACGTAGACGACGGTGAAGAAGCCGTGCTGGTGGGCGAGGCGGATCATGTCCACCTCTTTCCCGAAGCCCATACCAGTCCGCTCAAGTTCCATCCGGAAGCGGCCATCGATCAGGCCGACGGTCGGGAAGTTGTTGATGCCGGAGAAGCCGAGCGCGTCGAGTTCGCGCAGCAGGTAGTCCATCTGGCGCAGCGGGTCGGTCCCCATCACCCCGGCGATCACCGGCGTGTCGCGCACGACCGGCAGCACTTCGCGCTCACCCATCTCCTTGACGATCTGGTTGGCGTCGCCGAAAGCGAGCACCCCGGCCAGGCTGCCGTGCCCGGCCATCCGGTAGCGCCCGGAGTTGTAGATGATGATCAGGTCGGCCCCGCCCGCCTCGGCGAACTTGGCCGAGATGCCGGTCCCCGCCCCCGCCCCGACGACCGGGCGCGACTGTGCGACCTGCTCGCGCAGCCGGGCCAGAACGTGCTCGCGCGTATAGCGCATCGTGCTCTCTCCTATGCCTTTGGCTGTTCGCCGAGGTACTCCAGCAGCCGCGCCGTCGCCGCGTCCGCGAAGGCGGGATCGTTGATGTTCAGGTCGAGTTCGACCACCGGGATGTCGGGGCGCAGGTGGCGCTTGATCGCGTCGTAGAGCGCCCGGTCGGCCTCCGGCCACCAGAACTCGCCGCCCGGACTGTCGAGTTGCGAGACCCCCCTTAGCGGCAGGAAGACGGTCACCGGGGCGCTGCTCAGGTTCACCTTCTCGGCGAGAATGCGCCCGAGTTCGGCGTTTTCCGCGACGTTGGTGCGCATCAGCGTGACGGTCGGGTTCCACTCGTAGAGCTTGCGCCCGCGATATTTCTCCGGCACCGTCTCCGGTCCGCCAAAGTTCGCCATGTCGAGGCAGCCGGGCGCGACCACCTGCGGCACCCCGGCCCGCGCGGCGGCTTCCAGGCGGTGCGGCCCCGCCGCGAAGACGCCGCCGGTCAGCTCGTCGGCCCACTCGGTGGTGGTGATGTCGAAGACGCCCTTGATGAAGCCGTCGGCGATCAGGCTCTCCATCGTCTGCCCGCCCGCGCCGGTGGCGTGGAAGACCAGCACCTCGTAACCGCGCCCTTCGAGCGTGCCCCTGGCGCGATCGACGCAGGTGGTGGTATTGCCGAACATGCTGGCGGCGAGCAGCGGCTTCGCCTCCTGCGGCGCGATCCCGGCCTCGGCCAGCCCCTCCACCATGCCGACGATCGCGCCCGCCGCGTTGGCGAGGATCGGCGTGGAGATGCCGTTCAGCCCGGCGACATCCACCACCGAGTACATCATCGTCACATCTTTGGTGCCGACATACGGGCGCGTGTCGCCCGCCGCGACGGTGGAGAGGACCAGCTTCGGCACGCCGATCGGCAGGGCGCGCATCGCGCTGGTGCCGATGGTCGTCCCGGCGCTGCCGCCGAGGCCGATGATGCCCGCGATCCGCCCCTCGGCGTGCAGCCGCGCCGCGACCACCGCCGCGCCGCGCGTCATCGCGGCCATCGCGCGGGCTTTGTCGCCGGAGGTGCGCAGCGCCTCGATGTCGTCGCCGCCCGCCCGCGCAACCTCGTCGCGCCCGACCTCGGCCGCGTAGGCCGGTCCGTCGAGCACCCCGACATCGATGGTGAGCGGGGTGTGGCCGCGCCGCGCGATGATGTCGCGAATGAAGGCAGCTTCGATCCCCTTGGTATCGAGCGCGGCGACAATCGCGATCGTCTTCCCCATCACACCCTCCGATCAGCAGCGAGCGTTTCCCTCGCCCACATTCTAACGCCGATCGCGCCACCGTTCCTGGCAGTGTTCTCGCGCGGGGGTCATCGCCAGAGCCTCACAGCACGAACGCACGAGCGCACGAACGCACAAACGAGCGGCGCGACAAGCGGAGTGCTCGTCGCGCCGCTACTCCTTCGTTACAGAGTGCGCGTAGCAGTCTAGTCGTCGCCGTTGTCGCCGGTCGCCAGCGCGGGGCGGCGGCCGATCGCCTGGGTGCCAGGGACCGCACCGTCCCCCTCGGACTGCGCGGCGCGGTGCTTCGCCTTCGCCGTGTCGGGGATCATCAGCGTCAGCGGCACGGTCAGCAGCAGGATCCCGGCGAGGACCAGGAAGATCCGCGCCAGCCCCTCGCCCTGGTCGGGGAAGAAGGAGAGGGCGGTCACGACCCCGGCGATGCCGATCACGCCGCCGGTCATGCGGAACATGCTGCGCAGGCCGGTCAGTTCCGCCGCCTGCTTCGGCGCGAGGTCGAGCGCGGCGTTGTTCGAGGCGGGCGCGGCCAGCCCCATGCCGACGCCGCTGAAGGCGACGATCCCGGCCATCAGCCAGAAGCCTTCCAGGGTGACGCCGCCGATCTGCACGCTGGTGCGGCCGAGGCCGAGCAGGACCAGGCTGGTCGTCACCAGCGCCATGCCGACCAGCATCGGCAGGCGATAGCCGAGGCGGATGAGGAAGATGCTCGCCAGGGTCGAGGTGGCGATCATCAGCAGGGCGCGCGGGGTGATTACCGTGCCGCTCTGCTGCGTCGTCAGGCCGAACTTCACCACCGCGTAGTAGGGGACGAAGGAGAAGAAGCCGAACGAAGCGGCACCGAAGAAGAAGTTGTAGGCATTGGCGGCCAGGAAGGGGCTGCGGACGACCAGCCGGTAGTCCATCAGCGCGCCCTCGGTCCGGCTGATGTGGCGCAGGAAGAAGGCGAGCAGGACGACGCTGATCGCGATCAGCGCCCACGGATAGGGCTGCCGCCAGGCGGTCGCGTTGTCGCCGATCGCGGTCATGCCGTAGAGCAGCGCGACCATCGCGACGCCGAAGAGCGAGAGGCCGCGCCAATCGACGTGCAGCGCCTTGCGTGCCGGTGCGGTGCGATCCACCAGCAGGAAGTAGACCCCCGCGAGCACGACGATGCCCAGCGGCACGTTGATCAGGAAGAGCGAGCGCCAGCTCCAGTGGGCCAACAGGTAACCGCCGAGATTCGGCCCGATGATGCCGCCGATCGGGAAGACGCTGGTGAAGAGCCCGATCGCCTGCGCCCGCCGCTCGGCGAACTGGTCGCTGACGATCCCGACCGCCGACGGCATCAGCCCGCCGCCGCCGACCGCCTGGAGGGCGCGGAAGGCGATCAGCCAGCCGATCGAGGGGGAAAGCGCGCAGAGCAGCGAGCCGAGCGTGAAGATGCCGAGGCAGAAGAGGAAGACCCGCTTGCGCCCGAGCGTGTCGCTGAGCTTGCCCGCGATCGGCAGCAGGATAATCTGCACGAGCGAATAAATGGTGAGGGTCCAGCCGACCCAGTGGAGCGGGGCATGAAAGCCGCGCTCGAGGTTGGGCAGACCAACCGCCACGATCGTCGAGTCGATCGACGCCATCAGGACGCCGAGCGCCGCGAGGACGAAGAAGAGATACTGCCGTTGACCGATACGCCGCATTGGATAGGCGTTCACGCCGCGACCTCCCCGGTGGCGCGCACGGCGTCACGCATTAAGACAGTGCCCAACAGTTCCATCCCCCTGGCGAAGGCGCGAGCCTCGTCCGGCGAGAGTTGCTCGCAG
This sequence comes from Chloroflexia bacterium, assembly GCA_046328475.1. GTDB lineage: Bacteria > Chloroflexota > Chloroflexia > Thermomicrobiales > CADCWN01 > CADCWN01. The sequence goes on from JAXLWN010000020.1 coordinate 87,545, forward strand.
ACCTCGCGCACCTGCGCCGCACGCCGCGCCAGCGCAGCGTCGAGTTCGGCGTGAGCGTGCTCGGTCAGCTTGAGGCGCACCACCCGGCGATCGTTGACCGGGCGTTCGCGCGTCACCAACTCCAGCTCCACCAGCTGATCGACCACCTGCGTCGCCGCCGCGAAGGAGACGCCGATGTGCCGGGCCAGATCGCCCATCGTCAGACCTTCGTCGCGCGCGATGCGCAGGAGGGCGCGCAACTGCGGCGTCCGCAAGCCTGGGCTCAAGCGCCCGCGCGTCGCGGTAATCCCGCGCACAATATCGGGGAGCGCATAGACGATCGCATCCACGATCGCGCGCTCCCCCACTTCGTCAATTGTCAGCATCTCCCCTCGCCTACCTGCTCGTTGAATTTTCACCTACTTAAATATACGGCAAGACCGAAGTAATTGCAAGCAAGATGCTAACATTCGAGCGTCGGAGTGCCCAGATTTGACGGTACGGCAGCGGCAGAAGCGGGATCGACGCGATGGCCGAGGCTCATATCCGCTCGCGCCACCAGCGGTAGGTGGAGGCCAGGACCAGGGCGAAGGAGAATGGGGAGACGAGATGAACTGCCCAGTCGTGCTTGCCGCGCCGCTCGGGATGGCGCTCGGTGCGCGCCAGCGTCGCCACCCCGAAGCGAGAGAAGGCGACAGCGTAAATCAGCGCGCCGAGCGCGCCGCCCCCGAGCAGCGGCGGGACGCGACGGACCCCAGCCGCCTCGACGCACGCAGCATAGGCCGCGCCCCAGGCAGCCGCATACGCGAAGTGGAAGAGGCCCGCCACCGACCAGTGCGCCGGGCGCGACAGCGGCTTCCTCGCCCACCAGCTGGCGCGATGCACGAAGCGCGGGCCGATGTCGGCCCGCGAGCGGCGGCCAACCAGCTTCCCCACCACTTGCGCCGCCAGCACCTGCGGCACGCCCGCGAACATCCCCGCCGCCGCGCCGAAGGCCGCGTGGCACACCATGCTTCGAGTCTTTGTCGTCCCCATTCGTCCTGTTGCGCCCATCTTCTCCTTGTTACCCCATCCGCTGCGCAGCAGATTGGATAACCGCGCATTCTGCAAATCGTGTGCCAGAAACGATATGCGCTCGCGATCTGCGGCGACCGGGCGCTGGTGGGGAAGCCGACCGGGACCAGGCGCTAGCGGGCATGGCGCTCACCCCAGTTCCGCCGCCGCCCGGGCGAGATCGTATGGCGGGAAGCGAAAGTCGCAGGTGACGTCGATGACGAAGATGGTGGGACTGGCGAGGCCCCGCTCGAGCGCCGCCCGGAACTGCTCGGGCTCATCGACGCGGATCCCGTCGGCACCGAAGGAGCGGGCGAAGGCGACGAAGTCGGGGCCGGTCAGGGCCGTCTCAGTCGCGCGGCCGTAGGTGCTCTCCTGCATCCCGACGATCATCCCGTATTGCCGGTCGTTCAGGATCACGACGACCGGATTAATCCCGAACTCGACCGCCGTGGAGAAATCGGCGCTGGCCATCAGGAAGCAGCCGTCGCCGGTCACGGTGATGACCTTTTTGTCGGGGAACGCCAGCTTCGCCGCCATGGCGGCCGGGAGGCCGAAGCCCATCGCCCCCCAGTAGCCCTCCGGCGTGAAAGTCGTGCGGTTCAGCGATTGCAGCACCAGGCGCGTCCACTGGTTGTGGCTACCGATATCCCCGAGCACGATGGTATCGCCATCGACCATGTCGGGGAGCGCGTCGAGCGCCACGCCGTAGTGCAGCGGGCGAGCCGCCCCGTAATCACGGCGAATGCCGTCGCGGATGTGCCGACGCAGATCGTCCTTCCCACGGGCGATCCGGGCGCGCAACTCCTGATTGACCGGCCGCTGCTGGTCACCGCAGGATTCGAGGAGTTGGCCGAGCGCGACCGGCAGATCGGCCACCGCGCCGCCGCGCGCCCGCGCGTCCGGTCCCTCGCCCTCGTTCCCGAGCCAGATGCCGACCACCGGGGCGCTCGTGACCGCGAACAGGCCGTCGGCGTGGCCGGTGCCGCCGCGCTCGCCGATGGCGAGGACCAGGTCGGCCTCCGCCGCCAGTTCCCGTTGCAGCGGCGTGCGCGCGTAGAGCGAGAGTTGCCCGGTCGAGAGCGGGTGCGTGTCCGGCAGCGAACCGGCGGCGTCGCCGGCGAGGATCACCGGCGCTTCCAGCAACTCGGCCAGTTCCGCCAGCGCATCGTGCGCGAAGGTGGCGCGCACACCCTTGCCCGCCCAGATGACCGGCCGCCGACTCGCCCGAATCTGGTCGACCAGTTGCCCCAGATCCGCCTCGGTCAACCGGGCTGGCTCGATGGTCTGGCGCGCGTAGGGGGCCATCAGCGTCGGCTTCGCCATCAGCACATCCTGCGGGATCTCGATGTGGATCGGGCCGGGTCGCCCGCTCGTCGCGAGCGCGAAGGCCCGGGCGAAAACCTCCGGGATATCCTCCGGCCGCGTGATCGCCACGCTCCACTTCGTGACCTCCTCGAACATGCGCACGAGGAAGTCGGGCTTATCCACGCCGTGGAACGATTCATACGAAGCCCCATTCGGCACGGCCCCGCTGATGTGGATCAGCGGCGACGCCGACATGTAGGCCTGCGCGACGCCGGTGAGCGAGTTGGTCGCGCCGGGACCGGCCGTCACCAGCGCCACACCCGGCTTGCCGGTCAGCCGCCCGTAGGCGTCGGCCATGCCGCTGGCGGTCGTCTCGTGCTTAACGGTGATGTGGCGGATCTCCGGCGCATCGACGAGCGCATCGTAGATCTCGATCACGTGCGAGCCGACCAGCCCGAAGATGTGCTCGACACCCTCGGCCTTCAGTGCCTCCACGATCGCCGCGCCGCTGCGCTGTCGGACCAGCGCCGTCTCTCCCGATACCATCTGCCATTCCTCCCCATCATAGTCCCAGGCACCACCCACAGCCAGCAGTATCGCCGCACTCCCGGCGGAGAACAAGGCTGGAGTGGCAGCCCTGGCCGTGCGATACTCGCGCAGGTTCGGGATGGTCGCTGGGCGGCGGGGCGCGTTCCCGCCGGGAGGAGGTGTGGTGATGGCCGATCCGCAGGCAACGGTGCAGGCACTGCTCGACGAACTGGTGGCGCGCGACGAGGAGCGCGGGCTGCAGGTGGCGGTCTACTTCCAGGGCGAGCAAGTGGTCGATGCCTGGAGCGGGGTCGCCGACCCGGCGACGGGCCGCACCGTGGACGGCGACACGCTCTTCCCGGTCTTCTCCACGACCAAGGGCATCGTCGCCACGGTCATCCACCTGCTCGCCGAGCGCGGAATCGTCGAGTATGACGCCCCGGTCGCCCGCTACTGGCCCGAATTCGCCGCCAACGGCAAGGCGGGCATCACCGTGCGCCACGCCCTCGCCCACACCGCCGGCGTGCCCCAGCTCCCCGACGGCGTGACCGCCGCCGACCTCTGCGACTGGGACGCGACCTGCCGTGGCATCGCCGCGCTGGAGCCGCTCTGGGAGCCGGGCACCGCCACCGGCTATCACGCCCTCTCCTACGGCTGGATCCTGGGCGAGGTCGCCCGGCGCGCGGATGGGCGGCCGTTCGACCAGATCGTACGCGAGGAGATCTGCGCCCCGCTCGGCATCGTCGACCTCTTCGTCGGCATCCCCGACGCGGTCGAGGATCGCGTCGCGCCGATGGAGGTTGACCCGCACGCCGCCCCCGCGCCGCCGCTCCCGCCCGATGCGCTGGCCAACCGCGCCATCCCACTCACCGTCCAGCCGCTGGCCGACTTCATCAACCGGCCGGACACGCGCCGGGCGGTGATCCCCGGCGGGGGCGGCATCATGACCGCCCGCGCGATCGCCCGCCACTACGCCGCGCTGACCGGCGACGAGCGCGACGGCACCCAGCTGCTGCCGCCCGCCCGGCTGCGCCTCGCGACAGCGTTGCAGACCGAGGCGACCGACCTGGTCGCCGGGACCGCCATGCGCAAGGCGCTCGGCTACATGCTCGGCATGACCGGCTCGCCACGGAGCACGCGGGCGAGCGCCTTCGGCCACGGTGGCGCGGGCGGCTCCGAGGGCTTCTCCGACCCCGAACACCGCCTCGCCTTCGGGCTGACCAAGAACCGCATGGTCGTCAGCCCGCCCGGCGAGAGCACCGCCAACCGCGTGGCGTCGGCGGTGCGCACCGCCCTCGGCATCCCGAGTAATCCGCCGACACCGCGCAGGAGGCACTGGTCGCATGACGCAACGGCTCCTACCGGCATCGATCTCTCCACGACCAGCGCCAAGGCGCTGCTGATCGACGAGGGCGGGGCAGTCGTCGCCTCCGCCGCCACCCCCTCGGCATTTCGACGCCGCGACCGCTCTGGTCCGAGCAGGACCCGCGCGACTGGTGGGAGGGCGTAGCGGCCAGCATCCGCGCGGCGCTGGCCCAGCCGGGCGGCGGGGGCCGAGATCGCGGCCGTGGGGCTGTCCGGGCAGATGCACGGGCTGGTCCTGCTCGACGAGCGGGGCGAGTGCTGCGCCCCGCCATCCTCTGGAATGACCAGCGCACCGCCCGCCAGTGCGACGAGATCAGGGCACGCCTCGGCCGGGAGCGGCTGATCGGGATCACCGGCAACGAGGCGCTGCCGGGCTTCACCGCCCCGAAGATCCTCTGGGTGGCCGCGCACGAGCCCGACGTCTACGCGCGGGTGCGGCACATCCTCCTGCCCAAGGACTCCATCCGCTACCGCCTGACGGGCGCGCACGCGATGGACAAAGCCGACGGCTCGGGCACGCTCCTCTTCGATCTCCGCGCCCGCGACTGGTCCCCGGAGGTTGCGGCGGCGCTCGACATCCCGACCGCGTGGCTCCCACCGACCCACGAAGGGCCGGAGATCACCGGCGTGGTGAGTCCCCGGGCGGCGGCGGCCACCGGCCTGCGGGCGGGCACGCCGGTGGTGGCGGGGGGCGGCGACCAGGCGGCGGGGGCCGTCGGCATGGGCGTCACCGAGCCGGGGACCGTCGCCGTCACCCTGGGCACGTCGGGCACCGTCGTCGCACCCACCGCCGCGCCGCTGATCGAGCCGGAGGGGCGCTTGCACGCCTTCTGCCACGCGCTCCCGGACCGGTGGCACCTGATGGGCGTGATGCTCAGCGCGGCGGGCAGCCTGCAATGGTACCGCGACACATCTGCGCCCGGCGCCGACTTCGCTGAACTGGTCGCAGAGGCGGCGGAGGCACCGCCCGGCAGCGCGGGCCTGCTCTTCCTGCCCTACCTGAGCGGCGAGCGCACCCCGCATCCCGACCCGCTGGCTCGCGGGGCCTGGGTCGGCCTCACCGCCCGGCACCGGCGGGCGCACCTCACGCGCGCCCTGCTCGAAGGGGTCGCCTTCGGTCTCAGGGATTGCTTCGGCCTGCTGGCGGTGTCGGGCTCCCGCCGGTGCGGCAGGTGCGGGTCGCGGGCGGCGGGGCGCGGAGCGCGCTCTGGCGCCAGATCCTGGCCGACGTGCTCGGAGTCGAGCTGGCTACCGTGACGACCACCGAAGGGGCGGCCTACGGGGCGGCGCTGCTCGCGGGCGTTGGCGCGGGCACCTGGGCGAGCGTGGCGAGCGCCTGCGACGCCACCATCCGGCCCGGCGCTGCGACCGTTCCAAAACGAGCGCTCGGCCGCAGCCTACGCGCAGACCTACGCCCTGTACACCGGGCTGTACCAGGCGCTGCGCGAAACCAACACCGCATTGAGCACGCTGGACAACAGTGCTACGCGCTAAAGCGGCAATACCGGGCGAGCACGATGCCCTACATCGCCAGAACACCGCGCGAACCGCGCCAACGACGCCCTCCGCTACGACCCGGGCACGCTGACGGTGCAATAGCCGCACCGCAGCGCGGGGCACAACGGGATGGACAGCCCGGCGCACGAGGATGCGCCGGGCTGTCGTACGCATGGCACGCTGGTGACACCCATCGCCGGGCCGCGAGCGGGTTGCGCGGGACGGTCAGAGCCCGCGACGGACCACGTCGACCGCCTGGGAGAGCGAGCCGAGGCCGTTCTCGCGGGCGATCAGGCGCAGCGCGTTGGCGCTGACGTTGCCGCCGCCGGGCAACCGGATCGGCGTGCGGCCTGGAGCGGTGTAGACCGACCCACCGCCGCGCACATCCTCGCGATAGCCGAGGCGGCTGGTCAGGAAGCGGGCAACGTCGCGGGTGGCGAGCGGCAGGTCTCTGTTCGGCATGGCTCGTCTCCTTGCAGCATCCTTCGGGTGGTGGGGCGCGTCAATCGCGAGAGCTTTCGGGCGAGCCACCGCCCGACTATCCCGGTTTCTCAGCGGCAAGCAACAGGTCAGGCGTTCGGTGGGCCACCGTGGACGTCGGCCGCGTCGAGCAGGAGGGCGTGACCACGCGCGCAAGCGCTGATCGTCGGCCAATCTCCCCGAAGCCGTGGCGTGCCGTTCCCCTCCGCGTGTCTCGGCGTCCCTGACGGGAGCAGGGTAGCATACGATGGTTGCGTCGTGCGTTGCACAAGGTCAACGACCGATAAATAGATCCAGCGGGCGGGAAGGGTAGCGCTGGACAGCGACCCGCCCAAACTGGAGGAGACCAGGGCGTTCGACACATCGAGCCATGTGCTGCCGCACCCGTGGTCAGGCAGCAGCGACCAACCTCGCCGCGCCGCTCGCCTGCATTGCACCCGACAGTCCGGCGTAGCATCGGGCGGAGATTACTCCCCGCCCGATATCTTCGCCATGACCGGGAAAACCGTGGCGCCCCCGGCAGGATTCGAACCCACAACCCCTTGGTCCGAAGCCAAGTGCTCTATCCATTGAGCTACGAGGGCAGGGCACCACCTATTGCAGTATAGCGATGGCGGCAAGCCTTGTCGAGGGATACGCGACGGCACACCACCGGGCAAACACAACCCTCGCGAACGAGAGCACGCCTTCGCCCTGCTGCGACATTGCGCCGGGAACCTTCGCCGTACCCGGCGCTGGCTGCGCTAGAAGCCCGGCAGCATGCCGGTGAGCAACAGCACCACCACCACGACCGCGATCACCACCAGCAGGGCCACCAGCAGCAGCACGGGCGACAGGCGACGGCCACCAGCGGCCGGGGCCTCGGCGGTCGCGGAGACGATCTCCTCGGTCGCCGGGTCGAACCAGAGCACGGCGGCGGTCACGTTGTCGGTCGAGCCGCGCTCCATCGCCAGATCGATCAGCGACTGACTCGCCTCCTGCGGCTCCTGCTTGAGCGTGATGTCGGCGACTTCGTCGGGCTCGACGTGGCCGTGGACACCGTCGCTACAGAGCACCACCCGGTCGTCCGGCAGCAGGTCGATCTCGAAGATATCGACCTCAACCTTCGGGCGGTGGCCGAGTGCGCGGGTGATCACGTTGCGATAGTTGCTGGTCCGCGCCTCCTCGGCGCTGATCACGCCGCTGGCAACCTGCTCGGCCACCAGCGAGTGGTCGCGCGTGATCTGCGTCGCGGTCTCGGCGCGCACCAGATAGGCGCGGCTATCGCCGACGTTGGCGATCGTCAACTGGGTGTTGTTCACGGCGGCGGCGACCATCGTGGTCCCCATCGAGCCGCCGGTCGATCCCGTCGACGACTCCGACATGATCCGCTCGTTGGACGCCTTAAAGCCCTCTTTCAGCAACGCGACCAGGTCGGCATTCGCTTCGTCGTTGTTCTCATCATAAAAGGTGGTGAAGAGGGTCTCGATCGCCAAGTTGCTCGCCACTTCGCCGCGCTCGTGCCCGCCCATGCCATCGGCAACCGCCGCCAGGAACCCCCGACCGACGACCTGATCCGACTCGGGTTCGGCCATCCGCACTTCATCTTCGTTATGATCGCGGACTCGCCCGGTGTCGCTCGAAGCACCGACGAGCAACTTCGTCATTCTCCCGTTCCTCCGTCCCGGTAAGCGCCCGGAAAGCACATGCCCCATTGACATGAGAAAAAACCGCACTGCATATCGCGGCAGCGATGGATCCTAACACAGCCGCCGTAGGCGTGTAAAGTTCACCATTCGGCCCGGTACTTACAGCGATGCCGCGATACCATCGCGCGGGCCATCCGAACGGTGCGACATCAGCGCCCGCAGTACCATCGTCAGGTCGGTCGCCAGGACCAGCCCGAGATCGTTCGGGGCAAGGCCCTGGAGCAGACGGTCGAGCGCCGCGTCCTCGTCGGGCACGTTCACCGTCAGCGGCGGGAAGCGGTTGTGCGCGATCCCCCGCCGCAGCGCGCCCGGCAGCGCGTCGTCCGCCTGGCGCACACCGGGCGTCTGGTGCAGGATCACGCGGTCGAACGATTGGCCGACGAGGCGGCCAATCTCTTCCACCGTGTCGTCGGGGAAGCCGAAGCTGGCGGGCAGAATGACCTGGCGGCGACGACGACCCGAAATCTTCCGCAGGCCCCGCAGCAGCGACCGCGCGCTCACCGCGTCGTGGAAACGATCGACGATCACGGTCGCCCCGTTGATCGCGAACTGGTTGCACGCCCCGCGCATCAGGTGCGGCTGCGACGTGAAGCTCGCCAGGGCGGCGGCGATCCGGTCGGGCGGCACACCCAGCCGCCAGGCGGCGGCGGTCGCCGCCAGCACGTTCTGCATCTGGAAGACGAGCGCCCCGCCGCAGGCGATCGCCACGTCGCGCAGCGGCAGGATCGGCTGGCTCGATCGCCCCTCGCAGAGCACGATCATGCCGCTGGAGATGCTGACCGCGCGCTGGTGCGCGGCGAGATGCTGGCGCACGATCGGGTTGCGGCGGCTGAGCGCGTAGTAGATCACCTCCCCCGCCGCCAGGTCCCCCTCGGCGGCCACCGCGTGGTCGTCGGCGTTGAGGACGAGCGCCCCCTCGGGGTGGATCGCGCCCACCACCCGGTGCTGCGCCTGCCGCTCGATCCGCGACCGCTCGTCGGCGAGGCAGGCGGCATCGTTGCCGCAGAACGAGGTGATCACGCCGAGCCGGTAGGCGGCCGTCGGCAGGCCAACCGCCGCGACGGTGTGCGCGTCGAGTTCCTGGATCGCCAGGTCGAGGTCCCCCGCCGCCAGCGAGCGCAACGCCTCGCCCCACGGGATCAGTTCGCCGGAGAGCTTGCGCCGGTTAACCAGCACCCCCTGGTCAAGCCAGAGCGCCAGGCGTGGGGAGGTATCGCGCAGCATTGCCTCCAGCAGGCGCGCGACGGTGGTCTTCCCCCAGCGCCCGCCTACCGCGACGATCGGCAGCGCGCCCGGCGGCAGGCGGCGCGCGGCGGGGCGACTGGTCGCCGTCTCCATCGTCACTCCCTCATCGCACGCCGCATCATTGCGCCACGCCTCCGGGCAGCGCGGGACGCTGCTGGCCCCGCGCGCCGTAGACCGGTTGGTCGGATGGTCCCTGCCCGCGCAATTGCAGCCAGAGCATCAGCAGCGGCAGACCGAAGGCGACCACGTTGTGGACCGGGTAGAGGCTCCCCCGGTCGAACGGCAGGATATTCCCCCACATGATGTAGATCACCAGCACCGAGACGGAGAAGGTCAGCGTGACCGCCGTGGCAAGGCGCGTGGCGACCAGCGGGGCCAGCGC
>JAXLWN010000200.1:0-2464 GCA_046328475.1 Chloroflexia bacterium
CCGACCTGCGCCGCCGCCCCTGGTACTACATGCACATCTTCGCCGATCCCGCCGACGCCGATACCACCTACATCTGCAACCTCGCCTTCTGGAAGTCGACCGACGGCGGCAAGAACTGGGAGATCATCCCGACGCCGCACGGCGACAATCACGCGCTCTGGATCGACCCGAACGACACCAAGCGGATGGTGCAGGGGAACGACGGCGGGGCCTGCGTCTCGTATGACGGCGGGCGCACCTGGTCCACGATCCTCAACCAGCCGACCGCGCAGTTCTACCACGTCACCACCGACAACCAGGTGCCGTATCACGTCTACGGATCGCAGCAGGACAACTGGGCGATGCGCCTGCCGAGCATCGGCTTTGAGGGCGCGATCAGCTGGAAGGACTACGTTGAGCCGGGCGGCGGCGAGTCGGGCTACATCGCGGTCAGCCCGAAGCCGCCCCACAAGGTCTACGGCGGCGGCATCGGCACCGGTCTGGGCCACGGGCGGCTGCTCGCCTGGCACCCCGAGACGCGGCAGGCGCGCAACGTGACCGTCTGGCCGGAGGTTGTCGGCTTCGGTGCGGGCGCGATCGCGATGAAGTATCGCTTCCAGTGGACCTTCCCGGTGGAGTTCTCGCCGCACGACCAGGACGCGATCTACGCCTGCTCGAACCACATCCACCGCTCGACCGACGAGGGGACGACCTGGGAGACGATCAGCCCCGACCTGACGCGCAACGATCCCGACAAGATCCAGTCGAGCGGCGGCGAGATCACCGACGACAACAGCGGCGCGGAGATCTATTGCACGATCTTCGCGTTTCGGGAGTCGCCGCACGAGGCGGGGGTCTTCTGGACCGGCTCGGACTGTGGCGTGGTGCATATCTCGCGCGATGGCGGCAAGAACTGGGCGAACATCACCCCGGCCGACCTGCCGGAGTGGTCGCGCATCACGATCCTCGAGCCGTCGCCGTTCGACAAGGCGACCTGCTACCTCTGCGCCACGCGCTACCAGTCGGACGACAACCGGCCCTACCTCTACAAGACGACCGACTACAGCGCGACCTGGAAGGCGATCAATGGCAACCTCCCGGCCCGGATGAGTTCACGCGGGTGATCCGCTGCGACCCGGTTCGCGAGGGGCTGCTCTATGTCGGCACCGAGACTGGCGTCTACGTCTCGCTGGACGACGGCCTGACCTGGGAGTGGCTGGAGTCGAACCTGCCGGTGGTGCCGATCTGGGATCTGGTGGTGAAGGGGACCGACCTCGTGGCGGCGACGCACGGGCGCTCCTTCTGGATCCTGGACGACGTGACGCCGCTGCGGCAGCTCGCCGAGGCGCGCAACGGCAGCGCGACGCGCCTCTTCCAGCCGCGCGACACGACCCGCTTCCGCCTCTACGGTCGCGCCTTCGGGGCGCAGAGCCAGACGATGGCGAACTACAAGATGACCGGGCCGGTGACGGTCGCCTACCACTCGCGCCCGACCCCGCAGGGGACGATGACCGAGGATTTTCTGGACGCGGGCAAGAATCCGCCGGACGGCGTGATCGTCCACTACTTCCTGCCGGAGAAGCCGGAGGGGGCGGTGACGCTGCGCTTCCTCGACGAGAAGGGGAACGAACTCCGCTCGTTCACCAGCGACGCGAAGGATATCAAGGTGCCGGTGGCGGTGGGCATGAACCGCTTCGTCTGGAACATGCGCGAGGCGAAGCCGACCGACCTGAAGGACGAGGGCGCGGGCGACGTTTTTGCGGCGATGCTCGCCGAGGTCGCCGCGCCGAAGGCGTTGCCTGGCCCCTATCAGGTCGAGTTGAAAATCGGCGAGACGGTGCTGACGCAGCCATTCAACATCGTCCACGACCCGCGCCTCCCGGCGAACGTGGCGGAGTTGAAGAAGCAGTACGATCTGAAGGTGCTGATCCGCGACAAGACCTCCGAGATCCACCAGGGGCTGAACCGGCTCCGCAGCATCCGCAAGCAGATCGAGCAGTGGGAGGAGCGCGCCGAGGAGTCGGGCGGCGGCAGCGACGAGTTCAAGGAGGCGGCAAAGGGGCTGAAGGCGCAACTGCTCGAGATCGAGGGCAAGTTCGTCAACCTCGACGCCAGCAAGTCGAAGCCGGGCGAGGCGCAGCTGAAGGAGAAACTCGGCGCGCTGAGCGGCATGATCGACGAGTCGGACGACATCCCGACGCGCGGCTCGGAGGAGGTCTACAGCATCCTCAAGGATCAGGCGGACGAGCAGTTGACCCAGCTGCACCACCTCGCCAGCGAGGATCTGGTCAGCTTCAGCAACGTCATCCGCAATTCGGGGATCCCGATCATCGTGGCGTGATCTCAGCGGGGGCGCGGGTTGTAGCCCGCGCCCCAGGCAGAATGTCGCGATACGGCAGGCCAGCCTTTGATCATCTCGCCTATTGCGTCGCGTCGATTGACCACGCGCCATCGGCTTCGATGACAAAAATATACACGCCATTCG
>JAXLWN010000201.1:0-2462 GCA_046328475.1 Chloroflexia bacterium
TATTGCGGCGTATACGGCGGCGAAGCACGGGGTGCTGGGGTTGACGCGGGCGCTGGCGGCGGAGCTGGTGCTATTGGGGATTACGGTGAATGCGGTCTGTCCGGGGTATGTGGATACGCCGATGACGGAGGGGACGATCGCGAATATTGTGGCGCGCACGGGGATGGATGAGGCGAAGGCGCGGCAGTCGCTGGAGCAACTGAGTCCGCAGCGGCGGTTGGTGACGCCGGAGGAGGTGGCGGCGGTGGCGTTGTTCCTGGCGCAGGAGGGGAGTGGGGGGATTACGGGGCAGGCGATCAATGTGGACGGGGGGGCGGTGATGTTTTAGGGAGTGCCGAGTGCCGAGTGCCGAGTGCCGAGGAGAAGTGCTCAGTGCTCAGTGCTCAGTGCTCAGTGAGCAGGGGAAGCGAGTAGGGGGCTTGTGACGGCACTGGCGAAGCCCGCGCAGGCGGATAGTTAGTGTGGGGTGTGGCTGTGGAATATGGGTTTCGGTATGAGGTTGAGGATGGGGTGGCGACGGTCACGTTTGACCGGCCAGAGGTGCTGAATGCGCTGACGTTTGAGGTGTATGCGCAGTTTCGGGATTTGTTGGAGGCGTTACGGTATGACGATGATGTGAAGGTGCTGGTGCTGACCGGGGCGGGGGAGGCGTTCTGCTCGGGTGGCGATGTGCATACGATTATCGGGGAGTTGTTGCAGCGGGATGTGAAGGGGCATCTCGATTTTGCGCGGATGACCGGGGCGGTCGTGGGGAATATGCGGCTGCTGGATAAGCCGATCATCGCGGCGATCAATGGGATGGCGGCGGGCGCGGGGTCGGTGATCGCGCTGGCGTCGGATTTGCGGGTATTGTCGGAAAAGGCGCGGATTGCGTTTCTGTTCACGAAGGTGGGGCTGACGGGGGCCGATATGGGCGCGGCGTTTCTGTTGCCGAAGGTGGTGGGGCAGGGGCGGGCGCTGGAGTTGCTGCTGTTCGGGGATACGGTCGATGCGGCGACGGCGGATCGCTACGGGTTGGCGAATCGGGTGGTGCCGCACGAGGAGTTGCTGCCGACGGCGCAGGCGTGGGCGAAGCGGCTGGCGCAGGGGCCGACGATGGCGCTGGGGATGACGAAGCGGATGGTGAACAACGAGTGGCAGATGGATCTGGCGTCGGCGCTGGAGGCCGAGGCGCAGGCGCAGGCGTTGCTGCTGATGGCGGAGGATCATCGGATTTTCTATGAGGCGTTTTTGGAGAAGGCGAGGCCGAGGTTTGTGGGGCGGTAGTGCTGAGTGCTGAGTGCTGAGTGCTGAGTGAAGTACGAACGACGAAGTAACGAGTAACGAGTAACGAGGAGGGGCGGATGCTTCGCTGCGCTCAGCATGACAGGGGGAGGGAGGCGGCCTCCGGGATGGCGTTCTGAGCGCAGCGGGGGCTTATTTCATGGCGGCGTCGATGGCGCGTTGCATGACTTCGAAGGATTGGTAACCGAAGAGGCGTTGTTGGCCGATCTCGAAGACCGGGCGGGAGGTGATGCCGCGTTTGCGGTGTTCGTCCACGGCGGCCTTGATCGCGGCCAGGAGTGCGGGGTCATCCATGCTTTGCGCGAAGGCGGCCTGGTCGAGCCCCGGCAGGCGGGCGGCGAACTCTTTCATCAGCGCGACCAGCGCGTCGCCGCTCTTGCCGAAGACGTTCGATTGCTCGTCGAAGAGGATTTTGTGCAGCTGCCAGAACTGCCCCTGCCGCCCGGCGCTCGCTGCGGCGACGGAGGCGCGTTCGCTCTGCTCGCCGAAGTCGAGGATGTCGCGGAAGAGGAGCCGGACCTTGCCGGGGCGCACATACTGCTCGATTACCTGGGGTTCGACCGTTAGCACGTAACGGCGGCAGGTACTTCAAAGGAAGTCGGAGTAGTCGATCAGCGTGACCGGGGCGTCCGGTGTTCCGAGCGTGAAGAAGCCTTCGGGCGTGCTCCCCTGCGGGATGCCGTTGAAGGCGGAGAGCGCCGCCGCGACGGGTGGGGCCGGGGTGGTGGATGGCGGGGCGGCTGCGGCTGGGGCCGGTGGTGCGCTCGCCTGTGGCGCGGTGGTGGCGTTGCCGCAGGCGGCGAGGAGGGCGGCTCCGGTGAGGCCGAGGGTGGCGGCGGTGGCGCGGAGGAGCGTGCGGCGGGTGAGGGTGGTGGTTGGCACGGCGTTTCCTTGATTCGTGTGCGAGCGGCGTGCGCGTAGGTCGCTCGTGGGGACGATCGTTGCACTTAATGATACGGTAGCCGGGCGCGATTGGATGGACCTCACCCCCGCCGCTGCGGCGGCACCCCCTCTCCCGCGAGGAGAGGGGGTTAGGGATTCGGGGGAGCGCGGGTGGAGCGTGATGGGGCATGGTGGTAGGCCACGGCTCTGACCTCTCCCCGCCGCCTGCGGGCGGCGACCGCCACCCGCAGGTGGGTACCCGGCTGAAGGGAGAGGGTGGGGGAGACGAGGCAACG
>JAXLWN010000202.1:0-2447 GCA_046328475.1 Chloroflexia bacterium
CTGGGCTGCGCGCCCCGGCTGGCCCGCGTAGACGAGCTTGTTGACCAGCCCGGTCCAGATATCGACGTAGTAGAGGTTGCCGTCGGGGCCGACCTGGAGGTCCACCGGCGTGCCGGCCTGGTCCAGCACCAGTTCGAGGCGCGAGGGGTCGGGTTGCCCGGCCGGGCCGGTCTTCATCGCCCAGATGCAGCCACGGGCGTAGTCGGCGAAGAAGAGCGCGCCCTTATAGGAGTCGGGATAGGCGGTGCCGTTGTAGAAGCCGAGCGCGGTGATCGAGGAGTTCGGCGACCGGTCGCTGCTGGCGTTGCAGTTCTCGTTCGGCACCACCGCCGTGCCGTGCTTGTACTGGTAGTAGGCCTGCGTCACCTTGCTGGGGGTGTTATAGAGCGCGGCGCAGCGGGGCGTGCCGAGCGGCTGGAAACCGCCCTCGGGCACCGGTCCCTCGTAGCAGGGCCAGCCAAAGTTGAGCATCCCGCTGGCGGTCATGTCGGGCACGAGGTCGATCTCCTCCCAGGTGCCATTGCCCACGTCGCCGATCCAGAGCTCGTTCGTGCCGGGGCGCGTGGCGATGCGGAAGGGGTTGCGGAAGCCGTAGGCGATCACGCGGCGGTCGCCAGGATTCGCCGGATCGACGCGCAGCACGGTGCCGCTGTAGCCGCGCGCCGTGTCGGGCGTCTGCCAGGCCTGGGCGCGCAGCGCGCCGCCCGCGTCGGCGGGATCGCCGCAGGCGTTGTCGAACTGGCCGTGGTCGATCGTCTCCTGATTCGCGCCCTCGCCGCCGCTGACGTAGAGCGCGCCATCGGGGCCGAAGACGAGACCGCCCAGCGAGTGCGTGCCGAACTGCTGGCACCAGTCCTCCACGAGCACCTGCTCGGGACCGGCCGTGCCGTCGCCCTTCAGCGCGAGGCGCGAGAGGCGGCCGGAGACGAGGCAGCCCTTCTCGTTGTCGGTGCAATTGTCTTTCCAGACCGGCGCGGTCCCGCCGATCGGCGCGTCGTAGGCGTAGGCGACGTAGAGGTTGGGCACGGCGGGGAATTGCGGGTCGAGTACGAAGCCGAGCAGCCCCCGGTCGTAGAAGGCGTTCACGTTGGTCAGCAGGTCGGCCACGATGGTCGGCTCGGTGTCGGCCAGGCCGGGGTAGGACTTGATCACGCCGGTCTTCTCGGCCACGAAAACGCGCCCGTCGGGGGCGAAGCGCACCGCCGTCGGCTTGTTCAGCCGCGTGATCACCGATTCGGCCCGGAACGCGGTTCGCGCGGCCTTCGCCGTCGGCGTCGCCGGCGACCCGGCCGAGCCGGCCGTCGCGCAGCCGCCGAGGGCGAGCAGGAGGACGAGGGTGAGGAGGCGATAAGGGCTGGATGCACGAGGAGTTTGGGACATGGTACCTCCGTACCGCTGCCTGCGTGGTCCGCGTGGGGCGCCGTCCGTCGGCGTGCCACTCGGGATCGAGCACCACGATAGCGAGGTACGGTGAGGGGATGGTCGCGGGGTGGTTGAGGAAGGGTTGAGGGGCCGATTCGGGCGGGTAGACGCAAGCGACCCGGCAGCCGCATCGCTGCCGGGTCGCGGTGGGATCGGCGGCTGGCGCGAGGGGTGGTCACTTCCTGGTCAGTTCGTCCTGCCCGACGCTCAGTTCAACGCGATCGCCGTTGGCGGCGGCTACCTGGTCGCCGGTGGCGTAGCGGTTGGACGAGAAGAAGCCGGTGGAAATCTCCACGAAACCGCTGGCGGCGAGGCGACTGCGCAATGCCTCCGGTACATCGTGGAGCACCGAATCCCCGGAGATGGCAGCCTCGCTCAAGTCTTCGCCGCCGAGATAGACTTGCTTGACGGTGCCCACCTTGTCGTTGTTGCGGTCGAAGACCGTTGCGCCCTCCTGGATTTGCGCCAGCAGACCATCCGAACGTCCGATCGGCATCACATCCATCGTTCGCCCTCCTTGCCTGGAGACTTGCCTCCAACATTGTTGGGGATGCAAATGGTGTGCCAGACGGATTGTGGGGGCGTGGGGGCGTGAGGGGGCGACTCAGTCCGAAGGTAGGTGGCGTTGGGACGAGGATTCGCCCGTTCGCCCGTTCGCCCGTTCTCATGTTCGGGTATGATGCGCGGCACCGCGCACAGCCGGGGCGGGTGCCCCGCGCACCAGCAGAAGGGAGGCCGACCATGTTCGCCCGCGTCACTCCGGGCCGCACCGATGTCGCCACCATCGGGCAATTGCGGCAGCTCACCCAGGATCGGCTGATCCCGGCGTTCCAGCAGATGCCGGGGCTGGTCCACTACCTGGCCCTGTTCGATGATCAGACCGGCCAGACGCTCAGCATCACGGTCTGGGAGACGCAGGAGCAGGCGACCGCGCCCCCGGCTCGCCTCGGCGATGTGCGCGAGGCCTACGAAGCCCTCGGCCTTGAGTTTGGCCCGACGCAGACGTTCGAGGTGGCGGCACAGGC
>JAXLWN010000203.1:0-2358 GCA_046328475.1 Chloroflexia bacterium
CGAGCCGAAGTCTACCCAGGCGCGAAATGTTCTGGGCGCGCACTGGCCAAAGTCCACCACGACCCGGTCATCGGACTCCTGGATCGTGGGATGCGGCGGCGTCGCGGTGGGTGGGATCGCCGCGACGGTGGCCGTCACCGCTGCGGCGGTTCTGGAAGTGCTCACTCCGGCGAACAGGCTGACCCCGAGAATGCCCCCCAGCAGCCCGAGCGCGAGGGCCAGGATCGCGAATAGGCGCATCGTTATCATGCCCAGGCCTCCCCTCCGACGATGCGACGTGTCGTCGTCTCGCGGAGAACAATGCACCCCGAGCCGGAAAGTTCCAGGTACTAGAGAACGAGACTCATTCCCGAGGACGGAGGCGAGGGTGCTTGATCTTTGCCGCCAGAAGGCGATGTGGCGATACCAAAGGGCTATTGCCGCTTGCTACCGGTGCTGCCTACTATGGTGAGAGCGCCGCGCTACCGGTCGCGCTTGGCTGCTCTGTGTTGTCACCGGCCAGGAGACCATGTTGTCGCCTTCGTCGCTCGCGCCGCCCGATATGCCAGTTGCCGTCGTTGCACCTCCGCTATGGGTAGCGCGCCTGCTCGTGCTCCGTCGCCGGTCCCGCTTGGTCCAGGTCGCGGCCTACGCGCTCGCCGCGTTGGCGTTATTGCTCGACCTTAACACCGGCCCGGCTGTCCCGCTCGGCTCGCTCTACCTCATCCCGCTGCTGCTGGCGATCAGCGCGAGTCGCTCCCGCTGGCACCCCCACGCCTTCGCCATCAGCCTCGCCGTGGCGGCGATTATCGGGCGCGAGGTCTCGCTCGACGGCAGCACAGTACACGACCGGGACGTCGTGACGGTGGCGCTGCGCTTGCTCACGAACCTGCTCGTCTATAACCTGGTCGCCCTGATGCTCCAGACGCTGCTGCGCGCGGTCACGGCACTGGAGGGCTACGCGCGGGCGCTGGAGCAGGCGCGCGATCACGCCTGGCAACTCGCCCTCACCGATGCGCTCACCGGGCTGGGGAATCGGCGGCTGTTCGCGGCGCGGCTGGCCGAGCAACTCGGGCATGGGGCGGCGACGGTGCTGCTGCTCGATGTGGACGGCCTGAAGACGATCAATGACCGCTGGGGGCACGCCGCCGGGGATGCCGCCATCGCCCGGGTTGGGGCGGTGCTGCGTCGCGCCGTCGGCCCCGGCGACCTGGCCGCGCGCCTGGGCGGTGACGAGTTCGCGATTCTGCTGTCCGGCGACCAGCCGGAGGAGGCTGCGGGGATGGCGCGGCGGGTGCGAGAGCTGCTAGCGGCGGCGCGCGAGCCCGGCGATCCCTGGCCGTCGCTCGGCGTGAGCATCGGGACGGACACCATCGCGCGCCCAACCGTTGACTCGGCGACCGACGGGCTGCTGGCGGCCGAGGCCCTGCTCGCGGCGGCGGATCGCGCGCTGTATCGCGCGAAGGCGCAGCGCCAGGGCGTGCGGTAGGTCTGGGCCCGGCCAGAGTTATTTTGATACCCCGCTTCCAACGCGGTGCAACTCCGCCATTGTTGATCGCCCGCCATAGCAGGGCGGGGATGCCACGTTGCGCGGCCGGTCTCGACGAGGAGCGGGCGGCGGCAAGGGGTTCGGCTACCATCTGCGCTGGCCTGCGGGCGGCACGGCGATCTCCGTGGCCCTGGCGCTGGTGGCGTGCTAGCGGATGAGGGGAAGGGTTGCGGGTAGTTTCCTGGCGAGCGAGACCGGGTTGACGGTGTGTTGTACTCGGACTACGATCTACCACACACTGGCGCACGACCTGCGCACGACCATGGAGGTGTCCTCTCGCTCGATCCATCTCGTTCGCTTCGGTATGATGCCGACGCTGTCTTGATGTGGGACGTGGAGCGATGCCGCGCAAGATTCGTCAGATAGAGGCTGATTATCTTCGCAACGGTTTCTGGTTGGTGTCGGCTGGTGGCAAAGGATCGCATCGCAAATTCCGCCACGAGTTGCTTCCCGGCAGCTACGGTCTCTCGGGGAATGCTGGCGATGATGTCAAGCCCTATCAAGAAGCTGATCTGCGACGCGCTCTGCGCGATCTCAGCGAGGCCAGGACGCGCGGTCAGCAAGGGTGAAAGGAATGTCGATGAAGGATCTGGCCGAACGCTACAGCATTTTGATCGAGTGGTCGGATGCCGATGACGCATATATCGCCACGGTAGAAGAACTCTATAGTGTGAAGACGCATGGTGATACACGCGCCGAGGCCTTGTCTAAGGCTGAGGACCTTATCACCAGCTTCCTTGCGGGCGAAGAACAGCCACCCGCGCCGCGCCAGTTTGATCGCCACTATGCGGCGGAAGATCTGCCGTGGGAGGAGCCAGGATATGATGCTG
>JAXLWN010000204.1:0-2338 GCA_046328475.1 Chloroflexia bacterium
GGGGTGGGGGGGGGGGGGGGGGGGGGGGGGGGGCGGGGCCCGATCCGGTCGCGGCGAACTCGGGGCGTAGGTAGCACTGATGAGGATCGCCCGTCCGTCTAGCAGGCGCGTTGCCACGTTCACGACATGGTTGGCTGAAGGTGGGGCAACCGGCGTCCAGGCATTCGTCTGCGGATCGTAGATTTCGGCTGACTGGGTCTCGCGAGCGCAGGTACGGCTGAGGCAGCCGCCCCAGCCGCCGAGGACGAGGACGCGGCCATCCGAAAGCGACACGGCGCTGTGGCGGAAGTAGTGGCGCTCGCCAGGGGGTTCGGTGGGGTGCCAGGTGTTGGTTGCGGGGTTGTACCGCTCTGCGGTGGCATCGCTTACCACGAGCACGCTGCCATCGAGGAGGAGTGTCGCCGTGAGGAGGCCGTGCGGCCAGATGGATGGTGCGGCGACAGTCCAGCGGTCGGTTGCCGGGTCGTAGATCTCGGTTGAGGTGCGGAAGTCGAGTTCGCGAGGTAGGCGGTACTCGCCTTCGCCGGTGCCGCCGAGCAACATGACGCGGCCGTCCTGCAACGATACCAGGGTGAAGTCCTTACGCCCGAAGTTGGTCGGGCTGGCCTCCTGCCAGCGGTCGGTTTCGGGATCGTAGATCTGGGTCCCGAGGGCCGAAATGGGGTAGCCCGCGCCGACGACCAGTACGCGGCCATCGGGCAACACCGTAGCCTGAAAGCCAAGCTGAATTGACCCATACGACGTGACTATGCGCCATTCATCGGTTGCTGGAAGATAGCGGGCGATGATCATTTCGCCACGACCGTGGGAGCCATCGGCAATGTAGAGCACGGAACCATCGCGAAGGACGACGGCACGGCCACCACTGGTCGTTGGCGGCGGGTTCGCAACAAACCACTGGTTGAGGGTGGGATTGTAACGCTCAAGAACGGTCTGCAACGAACCTGATTCCACGGTCACGTAGCTAAAGACGAGGATCTGGCCGTCGGGAAGCAGGAGCAGTTGCTCGGGGATGGCGTGCGGCGTGAGCATGGGGGGACCGGGGAGCCAGCCGTCGGCGGCGCGTGCGGCGGGTGGGGCGAGGAGGTAGGGGGAGAGGGTGAGGATAAGGATGATGGCGATGAGGAGGGGGCGACGGAGTCTCATGGCGACCTCGCAGTTGTTGATGCTCGTAGCGCCTGGGTGCTGACAAGGCCGGGTGCTGTCACCACGCCCGCCCGGAGATGAAGTCTCCGGGCTACGAGATGCGCCGGATCAATCCGGCTTGGGTATGGAGCGGGTTGGTGGTCTCGGTGACCGCCTGGGTCGTTCAAGTGTAGGCCCAATTCTACCGCACATTTGAGCCGTTGCTGTGCTATACTCTCCGGTGGCGCTCGACGTTGTCGAGCGTTGTATTTGACACGCGCCCTGACTCTGCGCGGTGTGCTCCCGGTGGGGGTTCGTGCGGGGGGTGACGGGCGCGGATGTATAACACACCGTTCTGAGGAGGAGACCTTGTCTGCAATGAACCCGGAGAGCCAGCGCGCGATGATCACCCGGCTGCTGGAGGCGGGCGTCCACTTCGGTCACCAGAAGAAGCGCTGGAACCCGAAGATGCGCCCGTACATCTTCAGCGAGCGCAACGGCATCCACATCATCGATCTGGAGAAGACGGCCGCGCTGCTCGAAGAGGCGGCGGAGCGCGTCGCCGATGCCACGCGGCGGGGCGGGCGCATCCTGTTCGTCGGCACGAAGAAGCAGGCGCAGGATGTGATCAAGAAGGAGGCCGAGCGCAGCGGCCAGTTCTATGTGAACCAGCGCTGGCTCGGTGGCACGCTGACCAACTTCGTGACGATCCGCGCGCGGTTGCGCTACATGCGCAATCTGGAGTCGCAGTTCAAGACGGGCGGGCTGGAGCATCTGCCGAAGATCGAGCAGACGCGCACGATGCACGAGCTGGAGAAGCTGCAGCGGATGCTCGGCGGCCTGCGCGAGATGGACCGGCTGCCGGCGATCGTCTTCGTGATCGACCCGAAGCGCGAGCAGAATGCCATCGCGGAGGCGCTGCGGCTGGGCGTGCCGGTGATGGGGATGGTCGATACCAACTGCGATCCCGATCAGGTGGATTTCGTGATCCCGTCGAACGACGACGCGATCCGCTCGATTCGCGCGGTGGTGAGCCGGATCGCCAACGCGGCGCTCGAAGGGCGCGGGCTGGGCACGGCCGAGGCGGAGGGTCTGACCTTCGCGGAGATGCTGGAAGCGCCGCCGGCGGTGGACGACGCGGACGTTGAGGCCGAGGCCGAGGGCGAGGCCGCCGAGGGTGAGCCGGACGCGGAGTAGGCCGCTGCCGATAAGC
>JAXLWN010000205.1:0-2329 GCA_046328475.1 Chloroflexia bacterium
TCCTGATTTTGCCGGTCCGGTGCGGGATCCCGGGCGGGCGCACCCGCGCTCAGCGCACGGTCAGTTCGCCCACGATGTAGAAGGGCTTGTCGCCGTCGGGGTAGCGGAGATCGACGTTCTGGGCACCGTTCGGCGTGTGGCGGTACATGCCGACCACGAGGCGATACTGACCCGGCGGCGCGTCGGGCTTGAGGGGGATGTACCAGGGGAGCGTGACCTTCTCGCCCGGTTGCCACGCGCTCGTGTAGTGCGAGGTCCAGCCAGCCGGGGCGTCGTACTGGCCCCAGATCGTGTTGTCGGGGCCGAGCAACTGGGCGAAGATGGTCAGATCCTCGGTCGGCTGGCTGCGCACGATCCACACCAGCGTCAGGCCGACCGTCGTGCCGGGGGCGAAGCTGTCGCCGTCGGCGGTGGCGCTGCTGAAGGCGATCGGCGGGCCATCGGGCTCGGCGGCGGGCGCGCTCTCCGCCACCTCGACCTCCTGCGTGCGCGAGAAGGTGGTGTCGCCGGTGAGCGCGAATTCGACGGTGTAGCGCCCCGGCTTGTCGGGGAAGAGGCGCAGCGGCTGCTCGCCGGGTGCGGGGGGCGGCGCATTGTCGCCGCTGGCGGCGGGGCAGAGGCGGATCGAGCAGTAGAGGTCGCCGGGCGGCAGCAAATTCGGCAGATTCAGCGTGGTGGTGTCGCGCCGCACCTGTTTGCCAGATTCGTCGCGCCAGGTGGTGGTCAGTTTCAGGCGACCCTTGAGGCTGAGCACGCTCAGGCCGTTGGTCGCGTTGCGCGCCACCACGGTCGGCTCCCAGAACTGCCCGGGGATCGCCAGCGAGGGGGCGAAGATCGCCATGTTCGCGCGCTGGAGCTCGGCCTGCCCCTCGCGCGGCTGGAGGCGGTAGATCACGGAGTCGCCGAACTCGCCCGCGCGCTCGACCACGCCCGTATCTTCCAGGTAGCTGATCACGATCGGCCAGTCCTCGCGCTTGTAGCTGAACTGGTGCAGGACAATGTAGCGCACCCCGAGGTCTTGCATGACGCCGATGTTGTCCTTGGTCACGAAGCTGACCGTCTCCGCGACGGTGCCGTTCGGGCGCTTCATGTTGCCGATGAAGGTGTTCTGGATGATCTCCAGCGAGGGGGGCGCGAAGCCGGAGTAGCCCTGCACCAGCGGCTTCCAGTGGAGCGTGGACCAGTACATCGCCAGCGTGACCGGGCGCTCGCCCTGCCCCAGCTCGATTACCGGGAACTCCATCACCGCGCCCTGGTCGGGCTGCTCGGCGAGCCAGCGGTAGGGGGCGGCGGCGGCCTCGCTGCGGTCAACCGCTTCGAGCGGGAAAGGCGCGGCGCGCAATTCGACCAGGATCAGCAGCGCCAGCGCCGCCGTCGCGCCGATGCCGGTGTAGCGCGCAAGCTCGGGGCGCAGTCGCTCGCGCAGCAGCTCCCAGACCCAGGCGAAGCCGGATGCGGCCAGGACGATGATCGCGAAGTCGGTCAGCACGCCGAAGCGCGCCGGGACGCGCATCGCCTTGAAGAAGGGGAAGTGGTCGTAGAGGAAGCGGTAGGGGAGCGGCGTCTTGCCCCCCTCGGCGGGCAGCCAGGTCGGGCCGAGGCTGATCACGAAGGCGACCACGGCGAGCACGACCGCCGCCGTGGTCAGCGCCGGGCGACGCCGCCACGCGAGCAAGCCGAGCGCCGCGCCAGCGAGCGCCACGCCGCCGGGGAAGAGGATATCCTCGCTGCCGCCGCGCCCCGGCAGGCGATCCCAGAAGCGGTTCTCGCCGGTGACGCGCAGGTAGGATTTCGGCGTGGCGCTGTAGCGCTCGGCCTCGCGCACGGTGCGCTCCAGGCCGAGCTCGTCGCGCACTTGCAGGTAGGGGAGCGCCAGGGGCAGGATGATGACCGCCGCGACCGCCCCGGCGACCGCGAGATGCGTCAGGAAGCGCACGGTGCGCGCCTGGGGCGCGGCGATCACGGCGGCGACCAGGGCGATGGCGACGGCGAAGGCGAGCTGGAAGGCGACATAAAAGCTGGTGACGACCTGCACGCCCATCAGCGCGCCGAAGGCGACCGCCAGCCACCAGGCGCTCTGGCGCGTCGCCAGCCGCCGCACGAGCAGCACCAGCGCCGCCAGCACCCAGGGGGTCCAGGCGTGCCCGAGCTGGTTGAGGTGGAAGATGTGGGCGTAGCGATAGGGCAGGAAGGCGTAGGCCAGCCCCGCCAGCAGCCCGACCGCCCGGTTGCCGGTGAGCGCCACGGCGAGCGCGTAGGCCCCGCCCGCCGCCAGCACGAAGGTGCCGAGCACCAGCAGGTTCACGGCGAGAATCGCATTCTTGGTCAC
>JAXLWN010000206.1:0-2297 GCA_046328475.1 Chloroflexia bacterium
GAGGCGATCGCGATCAACGAGCCGTTCACGCGCGGGCAGTTCGAGGGGGTGATCAATGCGCGGGTGCGGCAGGCGGATCGCTGCCTGGACGAGGCGCTGAACGCGGCGGGGATCGCGCCGGGGCAGATCGACGCGGTGCTGCGCACGGGCGGTTCGTCCAGCATCCCGCGCATCCAGAAGCTGCTCACCGACAAGTTCGGGGCGGAGAAGCTGCAATTCCAGGATGCGTTCACGTCGGTGACGACCGGGCTGGCGCTGAGCGCGGCGGGGCAGGTGGCGACGCGGGCGGCGGCGTAGGGGCGATAGTCGTGAGTCGTGAGTCGTGAGTCGTGAGTAAGTCGGGCAGTCGGGCAGTCGGGCAGTCGGGCGGGGGTGCCGGTGGACTGAAGTCCCGGCTGAAGGCGACTGCGGTCGCCGCGAAGTCCGCCTGCGCGGACTGGGAGGCGCGGGACGGGGTGGCTACTGGTCGCGACGATCCGGGCAAAGGCTGCCGTTCACCCTCGCCTACCTGTTCGGAGTTACCTTCTGGCGCTGGGTGCGCAGTGGTAGCGGGTCGCCGGACCAGACAGCAAAGGCGATCGACCGCGCCCGAGCGACGGATGAGCGCACGGCGGAAACGGTCACGCCGACGCCTTTCGGCCGGTGAGGAGGCAACAGGGCCGCCTTCGCTCACACGCCTGGCAACCGCCCCTTTTTGTCGCCGGATCCCTGGTTTCGGCCGGGTCGATGACTCTGTAGGCTCAGGCTTCAGCATTGTGGGGTAGACGCCCCCCGGGCGGTGTGGCCGATGGAGGGTGGCCTCCCGAGCTAGCCGAGCGGATAGAGCAGCATGCTATCGGGGGCGTCGTCATCGTCGAGCTGGACTGGTTCGGCAACTGCCTCGCGAAGTTGCCCCGGTCGCAGCCCGTAGGCCGCCTCGCGGGCCGCATCCGGCACGGTGAGCGCCGGGAGATCGCGCGACCACCACCAGACGGCCAATGCATCGTCGCCCCTGAGCGTGTAGGTGGCGGGGATGACCGTCTCGCTGTATTCCGACTGCAATCCGCCGCCGGGGACGATCAGGGTGAGTTCCGCGAGGGGTTCTCCCGACGTGCCCGTGGTCCATCGCATCGCCTCGGCGATCACCACCTGGTCGAGGTTGATCGCCCACCCGCTCGGGACTGTCACCCAGTGCGCCATCGGCCGGATCCTCCTGTCGCGCCGCACGGCGGGGGCAACACGCTGCCAGGTTCGCCCGCCAGGGACGCTGTTGCAGTAGATACGAGCGCGACGGGAATTTCGCGCCAACCCAGGCCGAAGCTCCCTGCACCATCTCGCTGCTGCTAGAGAGCGAACGAGATCAACAGCCACAGGGATATGTCGCTACAGGTGCGGTGCGCGTCGAGCTGCTGTCGCGCCAGGTCCGCTGTGCAACGGCAAAGGCCGCTCAGGCGAAGACGCTGTCGAATTGGAGGGTGCGCCAGGCAGCCTCCTCCTCCCCATCGAGGAGTTGCACGACGAAGCCGTCGCCTTGCTGGCGCACCTGGCAGGCGCTCGCCTCCCGCTCGTCGATCATTCGGCCCAAGGCCCGCATGGTGCCCTGATAGCCCTCCTGCGGTGCCGCCACGTTGCGCGGTCCTCGCCGCATGCGCGCGGCGCACCGCAGCACGGCCAACTCGCTCGGGCTCAGCGCCACATCTTCCACCTCGCCAGCGGCCGTTGCGACCTGCAACTCGGTCCGCTCGGTCATCAGCGTGAGCGAGATCAGGCGCTGCTTGCGCTGATCGAGCAACCAACCGATCGCGCGCAGCCGGTCTTCAAAGCCACCGCCACCGCGCCCCTCGTCCATCGCACACCTCCACTGCATGGTGGCGGCGCTCGCCGCCTGGACATAGCCTCGCATAGGGCGGTGGAGATTTGGTTGCGCCCGGTTGAGAATCGGTTGAGGCACACATGGGGGGGAATATCCGCGCGGAGCCGAGGCGTGACGATCAGGCGAGGCCGTGGTCGGCGGCGAGGCGGGTGGCGGCGGCGCGGGTGTTCACACCGAGCTTGGCGTAGATCGCCTTGAGGTGGCTGTTGACGGTGTGGCGGCTGAGGAAGAGGCGCGCGGCGATCTGCGGGTCGGTCAGGCCCTGCGCCACGAGGCGCAGCACCTCGGCCTCGCGCGCGGTCAGCCCGAGCGGGGCGGCGGCGTCGGCCCGCGCGGCGGGCGGCGGGGTGGCGAGGCGCTGGGCGTTGGCGTCGGCGCGGGCGAGCGCGGGCGCGGCACCCAGCGGCGCGAGCAGGGCGCGGGCATGGTCCAGCGCCGCCCGCGC
>JAXLWN010000207.1:0-2174 GCA_046328475.1 Chloroflexia bacterium
GGATCGCGGTGCTGAAGGGGCTCTTTGCTGAGGGGCCGCTGACGTTCGCGGGGGAACACTATGCAATCAACGAGTTGGAGGGCTTCCCGAAGCCGACGCAGCGACCGCACCCGCCGATTCTGATCGGGGGCGGCAACCGGCGCATTCTGCGGCTGGCGGGGCGGGAGGCGAACATCGTCGGGATCCTGACAACGTCGGTGGCGACGGGGACGGTGGTGGACGCCACGGAGGAGCGGCTGCCCGCTGCGGTGGAGCAGAAGATCGCCTGGGTGCGCGAGGGCGCGGGTGAGCGGTTCCCGGAGATCGAGCTGAGCCTGATCCCGACCATTATCCTTGATGGGGATCGCCGGGGGCGGGCGGCGCGGCTGATCGCGGAGCGGGGTTGGTCGGGCGTGTCGGTGGAAGATGTGCTGGCGATGCCGTCGTTGCTGATCGGGACGGTAGAGGAGATTGTCGGGGATCTGGTCGCGCGGCGCGAGCGGTATGGGTTCTCCTACTACATAGTGGCGGATGGCGACATGGAGACGTTTGCGCCGCTGGTGGATCGATTGGCGGGGCGGTAGGGTTCGACAGGTCGTAGTATTCGGCGAGCGCCGGGGATACCATCCCCAGGCGCTCGCTTTGCGTGGGAAGATGTGGCGTGCGGAGATTGCCCGGAGATGAAGTCTCCGGGCTACGATAATGCGCCGGATCAATCCGGCTTGGCGGTGCGAGTCGCTGTAAGTATGCTGCGGCGATTTTGAGGCGTGGGAGGGGCTTATGGAGGTGGTGCAGGCGGGGTATCGGGATGTGCGAGGTTGGCTGGACCTGGCGGCGGAGGTTGAGCCGTTATTTGGGTCGATGCTGGATGATCCCGAGTTTTACCGGGTGTTGCTGCGGAATATTGAGCGCGGGTCGGCGTATTGTGTACGGTCGGGCGATGGGAAGCCGGGGAGCTGGTTGCTCGGGGGGATGTTTTTCTCGCCGCCGAATGCGACGCGCGCGGCGTACCGGATCGGCTGGCTCGCGGTGACGGCGACGGCACAGCGGCGGGGGATCGGCGGGCGGTTGGTTGCGCTTGCCTGTGAGCTGGTTGTCCCTCCGGCGACGCTGGAAGTGGTGACATTCGGCGAGGAGAACGCGCCAGGGCGACCCGCGCGGCGGCTGTACGAGCGGTGGGGCTTTGCGCCGATGGAAGCGGCACCGGATGGACCGGAGGGAGGATCGCGCCAGGTGTTTCGGCGTGTTTTCCCCTGATCAGAGAATGCACACCCGCGACAGCGCGTTCACATCCGCCCTTCGCCGTCAGATTTCAGGGCGGCGAAGCTGGGGTAGATCTGGAGGTGGAGGGTGCTGGTGGTGATTGTTTCGGGGGTGATGGGTGGGGCGGGTGGGGGCGGGGTGTCGCGGAGGCGGGTGGAGAGGGTGGTGAGCGGGTTGCGGTCGTTGGGGCCGAAGGGGATGTGGTCGGTGAGTTGGAGGAGCTGGGGCCAGGTGCCCCAGGCGGCGCGGCGATCAGGTTCGGGGCCGTCGTCGAAGTGGGCGAGGTAGCGGCCGAGGACGAAGGCGTGGACTTTCTGGACGCGGAATTGCTTGGCGGTGCGCTCGCCGAAGCGGGAGAGGAGATCGTCGGGGCCGTTGCGCTGGACCCATTCGAGCGCGGCGGAGACCTGGCGATTGGCGTGGAAGAAGTGGTCGCGCTGGCGCTGGCGTTCCTCGACTGAGCGGGCGAAAGGATCCTGGGCTTTGAGTTCGAAGATGCCGAGCGTGCCGGTCTTGCGGTCGAAGATGAGGGCGTCGATGTCGGTGCGGGCGGCGTTGCCGCGCTTGAGTTCGACGCGGCCGGGGCTGTGGACGAAGCGTTTGTCGCCGAAGAGCGCGTAGAGGTCGCGGCGAAAGACCTGCTCGCGCAGGTGGGCGCTGTTGTGGTAGTCCTGGGCGTGACGGCGGCGAAGTTCGTGGGCGAGGAAGATGTAGGGCTCGCCGAGCAGGCCGGGCGCGGACCAGGCGAGATGACGGTCGTCCAGGCGGACGAGCGGGGGAGCCGCCTGGCCCAGCGCGCCGCCGTGATAGGCGGCGTTGTCGCGGTCGAGGATGAGGTGCTGGAGAGCATCGGCAATTGAGACGGGAGAGTCGTTGAGCGCTGCGGCGAGGATGGCGATGATATCAGCTTCGCGCTGCGGGGCGGGGGCGAC
>JAXLWN010000208.1:0-2168 GCA_046328475.1 Chloroflexia bacterium
TCGGTGATGGGGCGGTTGAAGGAGGAGTTGGCGAAGCAGACGGGGCTGACGCCGGTGCCGCCGAATGCGCACGAGGGGGATCTGCTACTGCGGTTGCGGCGGAGTCGGCGCGATGCCGAGGGGTGGGAGGCGCTGGTGCGGATCAGCCCGCGCCCGCTGAGCGCGCGACCCTGGCGCATTTGCAACCGGGAGGGGTCGCTGAATGCGACGGTGGCGCGGGCGATGGTGCTGCTGGCGGAGCCGACGGCCGAGGAGCGGGCGCTGAATTTGGGCTGCGGCTCGGGCACGCTGCTGATCGAGCACGTTGATCAGGTGCGGGACGGCTGGATCGGTGGGTGTGATATCGACCAGGCGGCGCTCGATTGCGCGCACGCGAATGCGTTTGCCAGCGGGCTGAGCGAGCGGATCGATCTGTTCGATTGGGACGCGCGGGCGCTGCCGCTGCCCGATGCGAGTGTCGGCGTGCTCTATGCCGACCTGCCGTTCGGGCATCTGGTCGGTTCGCACGACCAGAATCTGGTGCTCTACCCGGCAATTCTGCGCGAGGCGGCGCGGGTGGCGGAGCCGGGGGCGCGGTTTGCGCTGATCTCGCACGAGGTGAGGCTGATGGAGTCGCTGTTGCGCGACTCGGGGGAGTGGAAGGCGGAGCGGGTGTTGCGGGTGACGCTGGGGGGGCTGCACCCGAGGATTTTCCTGCTGCGGAGGAATGAGGGGGACGATTAACCGCCAAGGACGCCAAGGAGACGCCAAGAGCGCCAAGACGAGGGGATGAAGGGAGAGGAGTGAGGGGAGAAGGGCGAAAGAGGACGAAGACCGCAGAGACGCAGAGACGCAGAGAACGACGCGGAGAACGATGAGATAGGACGGATTGAACCACAGAGGACACAGAGGGCACAGAGATGAGGGATAAGGGGAGACGGGAGACGGATTCTTCGATGGCGCTCAGAATGACAAAGAGAGGAGAGTGGCCTGCGTGGGGGGCGGGCTGAGCAGTGCGAGGGGTCTGGTTCGCTTGCTGGTTGGGTGGCGATTGCTGGGGGTTTTTGTTACCATTTTGTAGAGAAATGCGGCGTCGGGTGGGCGATGGTGCTGGCCGGCGACCGGGAATGTTTTCCCCGCCTGCTGGTGTTCTCCGTGATAGGATGTAGCGCCACCGTGTGGCAGCGCCGATTGGGGTCGGCGCGGGACCTGGGGATGGGATGGAGTCGCGCCGTGGTCTTACCGCTCGCTGAAGTGCAGGTGCCGCCCCCGGCAGAGACGACGGGGCGCGCGGCGTTGCCGCTGATCAAGCCGTCGTTCGACCGGTTCGGGCGGCGCATCGACTATCTGCGCATCTCGCTGACCGACCGCTGCAACCTGCGCTGCGTCTACTGCATGCCCGCGACGGGGATGCACTTCGCGCCGCAGGAGGCGCTGCTGTCGGACGAGGAGTTTTTGCGGATCATCGGCCTGGCGGTCGAGCTGGGCTTCCGCAAGTTCCGCCTGACCGGGGGGGAGCCGACGGTGCGGCCGAATTTGCCGGCGTTTGTGCGCGCGATCAAGGCGATCCCGGGGGTGGCGGAGGTCGCGATGACGACCAACGCCCTCCTGCTGCCGAAGCTGGCCGCGCCGCTGGCGGCGGCGGGGCTGGACCGGCTGAATATCAGCATCGACACGCTCGACCCCGACCGCTTCCGGCGGATCACGCGCGGCGGCGATATTCGCAAGGTGTTCGACGGCATCCGCGCGGCGGAGGAGCACGGACTCGCCCCCATCAAGCTGAACGCGGTGGTGGTGCGCGGCTTCAACGACCACGAGGTGGCCGACCTGGCGGCGCTGACGCTGGAACATGCCTGGCAGGTGCGCTACATCGAGATCATGCCGCTGGACGGGGTGTTCGACGTGGCGCAGCGGCGGCTGGTGCCCTCCGAGGAGACGCGGCAGATGTTGCGCGACCGGTTCGGGGAGCTGACGCCGGAGCCGTTCGACAACCCGGCCGACCCGGCGCGGCCGTATCGCCTGCCGGGGGCCAAGGGGACGGTGGGGTTCATCAGTTCGGTGACGGAGAACTTCTGCGCGGGGTGCAATCGGATGCGGCTGACCTCGGAGGGGAAGCTGCGTCTCTGCCTGCTGCGCGCGGACGAGTTGGACCTGCGCCCGCTGCTGCGCAATGGGGCGAGCGATGCGGA
>JAXLWN010000209.1:0-2156 GCA_046328475.1 Chloroflexia bacterium
AGGCGCTGAGGCGGGGGTGCTGGCAGGGGAGCGCGAGCAGGTTCGGCAGTTGCCCCCGCTGCGGGCGGCTGTGCTCTGGCGGCAACGCGGGGTGCGCTTCTTCACGCTCTGGCGGGCGATGACGCGGCGGAATCTGGCGGCGCGGTACCGGGGGTCGTTGCTTGGTGTGGCGTGGGTGGTGCTCACGCCTTTTTTGATGATGCTGCTCTATACCTTCGTCTTCTCTGGCGTGCTGCGCGTGCGGCTTTCCGATAACCATAGTTCGACGGCGTTCGCGCTCTATCTGCTGGCGGGGTTGCTGCCCTGGAATGCCTTCGCCGAGACGGCCGGGCGTGCGCCGCAGGCGATGATCGAGCAACGGACACTGGTGACGAAGGTGATCTTTCCGCTGGAGATCATCCCGCTGAGCCTGGTCAGCACGGCGCTGGTGAACCACGCGATCGCGATGGGGCTCTTCCTGATCGGTGCATTGGTGTGGCAGGGGTGGTCACTGTCGCTGCTGCTGTTGCCCCTGCTGGTGGTGCCGTTGGCGCTGATCGCGACGGGGGTGACGCTGCTGCTGGCGAGCCTGGGGGTATTCCTGCACGATACGGGGCAGGCGATCGGGCTGGCGCTGACGGTCTGGCTCTTCCTCACGCCGATTCTCTACCTGCCGTCGGCGGTGCCGGCGCGCTTCCAGCTGCTGGTGCGGCTCAATCCCTTCACGCCGCTGGTGGCGAGCTATCGCCGGGTGATCCTCGATGGTCGCGCGCCCGCGCCGGTGGACCTGATCGTGGTTTACCTGTGGGCGCTCGGGATCGCGGCGCTCGGCTGGTGGTGGTTCGACCGCACCAAAGCCTCGTTCGCCGACGTGCTATGAGCGCAACGGATGTCTCCCCGGCGCTGGCTGTCTCGGTCGCGGGACTGTCGAAGGCGTACCGCCTCTACCGGCGACCGTCCGACCGGCTGCGCGAACTGCTCTGGCCGCGCCGACAGCGGGGCAAGGTCTTCTGGGCGCTGCGGGATGTGTCGCTGGCGATCCCGCAGGGTCAGGTGCTGGGGTTGATCGGGCCGAATGGGTCGGGGAAGAGCACGCTGCTGCAACTGATCGCGGGGGTGCTGCAACCGACGAGCGGCGCGGTGGCGGCGCACGGGCGGGTGACAGCGCTGCTGGAGCTGGGCGCGGGCTTTAATCCCGAGTTCACCGGGCGCGAGAACATCATGCTGAATGCGACGCTGCTTGGGCTGACGGAGGCCGAGGCGCGGGCGCACACGCCGGAGATCATCGAGTTCGCGGGGATCGGGCAGTTCCTCGATCAGCCGGTCAAGACCTACTCCTCCGGGATGTATGTGCGACTGGCGTTCGCGATCGCGGTCAGCGTGCAGCCCGATATCCTGATTGTGGACGAGGCGCTGGCGGTCGGCGATGCCTATTTCCAGCAGCGCTGCATGCGGCGGATGCGGCAGTTCCGGGACGAGGGGAAGACGATCATCTTCGTGTCGCACGACACGGCGGCGGTGAAGGCGCTCTGCGACCGCGCGATCCTGCTGCGCGAGGGGCAGATTGTGGACGACGGGCGTCCCGATGAGGTGGTGCAGCACTAATTGACGGTGTTGGAGGCGCAGTCGTTCGAGCGCCCGGCGGCGGAGGCGGCGCAGGCTCCGGTTGCGGCCTTGGGCGAGACTGGCGATCTCGGCGATGAGCCCAACATCGAGCGCGAGTTGCCGAACGTGGACGCGCGGCACGGCTCGGGCGCGGCGCGGATCGTCGGGGTCGGGTGCTACGACGAGGCGGGGCGACGCAGCGATAGCCTGACGACCGGTGAGGCGCTGACGGTGCGCGTCTCGGTGCGCTTCCTGGCGGCGGTGGCGCGGCCGAATGTCGGCTTCGTGCTGCGCGACCGGCTGGGGACGGACCTGGCGGGGACGAACAGCACGTTGGAGGGGGTGGCGCTGCCTGCGGCGGCGGCGGGTGCGGTCTACACGGTGGAGTTTCGGATGGCGCTGCCGGAATTGCACCCTGGACCGTATGCCATCTCACCGACTGTGACCGATGGCGACGCGGCGGACAACGTGATGTGCGACTGGGTCGAGAACGCGCGGACGGTGCAGATCGGCGGCGCATACCAGACGGGCTGCGTGATGCACCCGTCCGTGACTGTGTCCTTGCTTGTCGC
>JAXLWN010000021.1:0-96362 GCA_046328475.1 Chloroflexia bacterium
CGGGTCGGGGACGATCACCATCTGCTTGTCGTGCTCCCAGGTCTGGAGCTTGTACTTGCCGGCGGTGATCATGTTGCCCGCCTCGACCCACTTCTCCTTGTTCTTCTCGATCGTGGCGCGCTGGAGCGGGAAATAGGTCCAGGTCGAGACGAGGGCGAGGAAATACGGAGCCGGGTCGGTGAGCGTGACCTCCAGGACGGTGTCGCTGGTCGCCTTCACCTGCACCGTGTTCGGGTCCTTGGTCTTGCCGGTGTTGTACTCGGCGGCACCCTTGATCGGGTAGAGGGCCTGGGCATACTCCGAGGCGAGTTCGGGATCGAGGTTGCGCTTCCAGGTCCACTCGTAGTCCTTCGCCGTCAACGGGCTGCCATCGGACCACTTCAAGCCGCTGCGGAGCGTGAACGTGTACTTCAGCCCGTCCGACGAGACCTCGTACTTCGTCGCGTGCGCCGGCTGCGGATCGCCGAGTTGGTTCGAGGTGACCAGGCCATCCCAGCAAGCAAGGCCAAACTGGACTTCCAGTACCGCCGTCATCTGGCCCGGATCAGCGTGGGTCAGTTCCTGGAAGGGATAGTTAAGCACCTGCTGGTCGGCCAGCTGCGCGTTGGCCGGGATCTGCCCGCCGAGCAGCGTCCCCTGCGCGGTCGCGATACCCGCCACCGGACCACTGGCCGACGCCGAAGCGCTGGCGGCCGGCGAGCTTCCGGCGGCTGGCGAACTGCCGGGCGTGGCGACAGGCGCGGCGCTCGCGGCCCCACTGGCCGAGGCGCTGGCGGCGGGTGCCGCCGAACTGGCTGCCGCTGCCGATGCCGCTGCCGACGGGGCCGCCGACGCCGCTGCCGAAGCAGCAGCTGCCGCCGATGGTGCGGCCGATGCAGGCGCGACCGATGGGGCCGATGTGGCGGTGGGATTCGCGCCACCACAGGCGATCAGGAAAACATTGATCGCGGCGGCTGAGAAGCCGAGTGCGGCGGCGCGCACCATGAAGTCGCGCCGTGAGATCTGCCCCTGCCGAAGTTTGGCGATCAGTTGCTGCGACTCAAGTCGCTGTTGCTCGTGCGATTCCGACCCATGCGTTGACACTGGTGCTACCCTCCTTGCGCACTACGCCTGCCCCGCGCCCCCGCTCGCGGCGAACCATTGCCCCTACAGGCATTGCCATCGTCGGCGGAGCACGGCAACATACAAAAGCGTGCCGCCACGCCGTGTCGAAGGCACTAACCTGTCACCCCAACGAAATGTCGCGCGATTCCCGACGCTTGCCCTGCTTACTGCACTCTCGGTGTGGATTCGCCTGAGTACTCCCTAATCCTCAAGCGTTACAACACCGCTAGCTTTGTCGCAGCAACAGTTTTTGGCGATTGTCGGCGGGCAACCCCGCGACGAATACTCACAAAAGCGTACCAATTTGACTATTCCGCTGTCAATGAAAATCGGCAGATCTGGCGCGGATTGATCGGATAATTCGGCGTTTGTCGTACTTGAACTGGAACGGTATTTCATCAATTCCGAATGCAGCGTCTTGTCCCGGTGTTGAGCGTCCCTGCCCGGCCAAACCGACTTGCGATCTCCTCCGCGCTGCGCCCTGGCGGCTCCGCAGCCTCGATTCTTGGGACCAATTGGCTACTGGCGCACGGGCTATTCGCCCTGTGGCAGCATTATCATTGCTGCCACACACGTCGATGAACGTGCGCCGTATGCTTGCGACTGGTCGCCTGTTGCCCGGAGGGATTGCCCGTGCCCGCTTTTCGTCGTTGCTGCGCCCTGGCGCTGGCATTATTGCTGATCCTGGGGCAGTTGCCGCCGCCGCAACTTGCGGCTGCTGCGGCGGCCGTCCCGGTGCCGCCCTCCAGTGCCGTACCATACCAGGTGGTGATCGCCTTCGATCCTGGCATGAGCGAGGCCGCGCGCGACGCAATTGTTGCCAAACAGGGCGGGCGCACGATCGAACGACTCGACAGCATTAACGCGCGACTGGTCGAATTGCCCGGCACACAGAACACGACCACCGCCGTCGCCGCTATCGATAGCGAGGCCGGTGTCCGCTACGCGCAGCCGAACTATTCCTACACGATCGATGCGACACCCAACGACCCAAACCTCATCAACCTCTGGGGCCTGAACAATACCGGCCAGCTGAACATCGGCGGCGTCGATAGCGTCCCCGATGCCGACATTGACGCGCCGGAAGCCTGGGACATCACCACCGGCAGCCAGAACGTCGTCGTGGGCATTGTCGATACCGGCATCCTCTACACCCACCCCGACCTCGTCGATAACATCTGGACCGCACCCGCTGGCTGGAACGTGAAGGGCTGCGGGGCGGGGACGCACGGCTATCGCAGCGATCCGGGCGGCACCAGTTGCGACCCGATCGACCTGAATAGTCACGGCACCCACGTCGCCGGGACGATCGGCGCGACCGGCAACAACGGCCAGGGCGTGGTCGGCGTCAACTGGCATGTGCAGATGATGGGGCTGCGCTTCTTCGACGCCAACGGCAACGGCAACACCGCCGGGGCGGTGCAGGTGATCGACTACGCGGTCAAGGCGAAGCAGGCCGGGGTCAATATCCGCGTCCTCAACAACTCCTGGACCGGGAGCAGCGGCGATCAGGCGCTGCTCGATCAGATCGACGCCGCCAACGCGGCGGGCATCCTGTTCGTCGCCGCCGCCGGCAACGGCGGGTCCGACGGGATCGGCGACAACAACAACACGACCTCGGTCTTTCCGGCGAACTACGGTGCCGCCCCCTACAATCGGCCAAACGTCATCGCGGTCGCCGCGACCGACCACACCGATGCCCTCGCCAGCTTCTCCGACTACGGCTCGACGTCGGTCCACCTGGGCGCGCCGGGGGTCGCCACCTACTCGACCGTGCTGAACAATGGCTACGACTACAAGAGCGGCACCTCGATGGCGACGCCGCACGTCGTCGGGGCGGCGGCGCTCATCCTCTCCGTCCCCGCCTTCACCAATCTGAGCGTCACCGAACTGCGCGACCGGTTGCTCAACTGCGGCGAGCCGAAACCGGCGCTGACCGGAAAGACGATCACCGGCAAGCGGCTGAATGTCGCCTGGGCGATCAACGGCACCGGCGGCTGCGCCTCGGCACCCGCCCCGAACCCGGTGCCGAGCATCACCACCATTGCCCCGACATCGGCCACGGCGGGCGGCGCGCAATTCACCCTGACGGTGAACGGCAGCAACTTCGTCCCCGGTTCTGTCGTGCGCTGGGGTGGCGCAGATCGCCCCACCACCTACGTCTCGGCGTCGCAATTGACCGCGACGATCACCTCGACCTTGATCGCTTCCTCCGGTACCGCGAACGTCACCGTCTTTAATGGCGGTCCTGCTGGTGGCACGTCGAACAGCGCGCAGTTCACGATCAACCAGGCGAGCCAGACGATCAATTTCGGGCCGCTGGGCAATAAGACCTTCGGTGCCGCCAACTTCACGGTCAGCGCCACCGCAACCTCGGGCCTGACCGTGTCGTTCGCCGCCAGCGGCAATTGCACCGTCACCGGCACGACGGTGGCGCTCACCGGCGCGGGCTCCTGCACGATTACCGCCTCGCAGGCGGGCAACGGCACCTACGGTCCCGCGCCGAATGTGCCCCAATCGTTCACGATCGCCAAGGCCGATCCGGCGATCACCTGGGCGAACCCGGCGGCGATTGCCTACGGCACCGCCCTGAGCGCGACGCAACTCAATGCCACGGCGAACGTCCCCGGGACGTTTGTGTACGACCCGCCCGGCGGCACCGTCCTGCCATTGGGGAGCAACACACTCGGGTTGACCTTCACGCCGAACAACACCACCGACTACAACGTCGCCACGACCAGCCGCCCGATTACGGTGAACCAGGCGACGCCGGTGATCACCTGGGCCAACCCGGCGGCGATCACCTACGGCACGCCGCTCGGGGCCACGCAGCTCAACGCGACCGCCAACGTCCCCGGCACTTTCGCCTACACCCCGGTCGCCGGGACGGTGCTGGGCGCGGGCAATCAGACCCTCGGCGGTCACGTTCACGCCGACCGATACCGTGAACTATGCTGTGACCCTGAAGAATGTCAGCATCACCGTGAACAAGGCACCGCTGACGGTGACGGTGCAGGCGGCGAGCAAGACCTGGGCGGGGTCGGCGAATCCGAGCTTCAATACCGCTGACCTTGTGAACGGCGATGGTCCGGGCAGCCTGGGCGGCACGCTCGCCTTCGCCACGAGCGCCACGGCCAATAGCGTCCCTGGTGGCTACAGCGTGACCGCGAGCGGGCTGACCTCGGCCAACTACACCATCAGCTATGTCGCGGGCACGCTGACCGTGAACCAGGCCCCGCTGACGATCACCGCCCAGGACAAGAGCCGCGCATTCGGTGCGGCCAACCCGAGCTTCACCGCCAGCTACAGCGGGTTTGTCCTCGGGCAGACCGCGAGTGTGCTGGCCGGCACGGCTCTCCTGTAGCACGACCGCGAACGCGAGCAGCCCGGCTGGTCCCTACCCGATCACCTGCGCGGGGCAGACCTCCGAACAACGCCATCAGCTACGTCGCGGGCACGCTGACCGTCGGGCAGGCGAGCCAGACGATCACGTTTGCGGCGCTGGCGAACAAGAATTACGGCGACCCGGCGTTCACGCTGAGCGCCACGGCCAGCTCGGGGCTGGCGGTCGCCTTCTCGGTGCCGGTCGGCGGGCCATGCACCGTCAGCGGCACCACCTTGACGATTGTCGGCGTCGGCACCTGCACCGTGACCGCCGCCCAGGCGGGGGACGCGAACTACAGCGCCGCCACGAACGCGGTCCGCAGCTTCACCATCGCCAAGGGACGCCGACGCTCACCTGGAATACGCCCGCCGCGATCACCTACGGCACGGCGCTGGGTGCCACCCAGTTGAACGCGAGCACGGGCGTTCCCGGCACGTTCGCCTACACCCCGGCCAGCGGGGCCATCCTGGCCGTTGGCACCCAGACCCTCTCCGTGACGTTCACACCGACCGACACGGTCAACTACAACAGTGCCCGGACCACGGTGAGCCTGACGGTGAACAAGGCGGCGCTCTCCGTGACGACCCAGGCCGCGAGCAAGACCTATGGCGCGGCCAATCCCGCGTTCTCGGCGACCTACGGCGGCTTCGTGAATGGCGACGGCCCGGGCAGCCTGGGCGGCACGCTCGTCTTCGCCACCAGCGCCACCACGAGCAGCACCGGCGGTTACAACGTGACCCCAAGCGGGCTGACCTCGGCGAACTATGCCATTAGCTAC
Organism: Chloroflexia bacterium; assembly: GCA_046328475.1. Lineage (GTDB taxonomy): Bacteria > Chloroflexota > Chloroflexia > Thermomicrobiales > CADCWN01 > CADCWN01. The sequence continues at coordinate 5,268 of JAXLWN010000021.1, forward strand.
GTCGCCGGTAGCCTGACCGTGAACCAGGCCCCGCTGACGATCGCCGCCCAGGACAAGAGCCGGACGTTCGGCGCGGCCAACCCGACCTTTACTGTGAGCTACAGCGGGTTCGTGCTCGGGCAGTCGAGCGCGAGCCTCGGCGGCACCCTCAGTTGCGCCACGACGGCGGTCGCCGCCAAAGCCTGCCGGGCGGCTATCCGATCACCTGCTCCGGCAGACTTCGACCAACTACGCGATCAGCTACGTCGCCGGGACGCTGGACGATTACCGTCGCGCCGACCGTCACCGTCCCGACGGTGAGCGTGACGCTCGGCGCGAGCGAGGCCACGCTCGTCGCCAACCTCGCCTCGACCGCTGTGGTGAACGGCGGCACCGTCACCTTCACCGTCACGCAGGGGCCGACGACGATCGGCACGGTCATCTCCGGCACCGCCGCCAATGGCGCGGCGAGCGCCGCGTTCGACCTGACCGGCCTGAATGCGGGGTCCTACGCGATCGCCGCCAGCTACAGCGGCGCGGGGGGCTTCGCCGCCGGGAGCGGCAACGGCACCCTCACGATCGCCCCGGCGAGCCAGACGATCACCTTCGACCCGCTCGCGAACAAGGCGTATGGCGACGCCGCGTTCACGCTGAGCGCGACGGCCAGTTCGGGGCTGACTGTCGCCTTCTCGGTGCCGGTCGGCGGGCCGTGTACTGTCAGTGGCACCACGCTGACCATCACCGGCGTCGGCACCTGCACCGTCACCGCCGCCCAGGCGGGGAACGCCAACTACAGCGCCGCCACGAACGTGGTCCGCAGCTTCACCATCGCCAAGGGGACGCCGACCATCACCTGGAATACGCCCGCCGCGATCACCTACGGGACGGCGCTGAGCGCCACCCAGTTGAACGCGAGCACGGGCGTCGCGGGGAGCTTCGCCTACACCCCGGCCGCCGGGGCCACCCCCGGCGCGGGAACGCAGCAGCTCGGGGTCACCTTCACGCCGACGAATGGCGCGCTCTACACCACCGCGACGGCCAACGTCTCGCTGACCGTCGATGCCGCGCCGCTGACGATCGCGGCACAGGATACGAGCCGGGCGTTCGGCGCGGCCAACCCCACCTTCACGGTCGGTTACAGCGGCTTCGTGCTGGGGCAGAATAGCGGCGCGCTGACCGGGACGCTCTCCTGCTCGACCACGGCGGTGGCGGCAAGCCCGCCCGGCGACTACCCGATCACCTGCTCGGGGCAGACCTCCACGAACTACGCGATCAGCTACGTCGCCGGGACGTTGACCGTGCAGGCCGCGACGACGACGCTGGATGTCTTCGCCGCGAACGCCGTGCTGGGCGATCCGAGCGTCGCGCTCACCGCGACCGTCTCCGCCGCCGTGGCGGTGGATGGCGGCACGGTCACCTTCACGGTCAAGCAGGGGCAAGTGGTCGTCGGGACCGCCACCTCCGGCCCGGTGGCCGCTGGCGTGGCGACCGCCACCTTCGATCTCACCGGCCTGGATGCGGGCAGCTACGACATCGCCGCGAGCTACAGCGGCACCGCGTCGTTCGGCTCGTCCACCGATACCGGCACGCTGACCATCGGCAAGGTGACGCCGACGATCACCTGGGCGGACCCGGCGGCGATCACCTACGGCACGCCGCTCGGGGCGACGCAGCTCAACGCGACCGCCAACGTCCCCGGCAGCTTCGCCTACACGCCGGTGGCCGGGACGATCCTCGCGGCTGGCTCGCGGCTGCTCGACGTGACGTTCACACCGACCGATAGCACCAACTACACCGCCACCACGGCGGCCGTGACCCTGGTCGTCAACCCCGCGCCGCTGACGGTGACGGTGCAGGCGGCGAGCAAGACCTATGGCGCGGCCAATCCGAGCTTCGCGGTTGACTATGCAGGCTTCGTGAACGGGGAGGGCTCGGGCAGTCTGGGCGGCACGCTCGCCTTCGCCACCAGCGCCACCAGCAGTAGCACCCCCGGCGCCTACAACGTGACCGCGAGCGGGCTGACTTCGGCGAACTACGCGATCAGCTACGTCGCGGGCAGCCTGACCGTGGATCAAGCCCCGCTGACGATCACCGCCGACGCGAAGAGCCGGGCCTATGGCGCGGCCGACCCGACCTTGACAGCGACCTACAGCGGCCTAGTGCTCGGGCAGAGCCCGAGCGCGCTGGCGGGCACGCTCGCGTGCGGCACGACCGCGACCCCCAGCAGCCCGGTCGGTCCCTACCCGATCACCTGCGCGGGGCAGACCTCCACGAATTACGCCATCAGCTTTGTCGCGGGCACGCTGACCGTCGGGCAGGCGAGCCAGACGATCCTGCTCCGCACCCGACCCGCTGCCGAACCGACTCCTCGGCGTGCGACTACCACCGTCGCCGCGACCGCGACCTCCGGCCTGACGGTGGATCTCGCGGGTCGAACGCGGGGTGGGCCATGCACGATCAGCAGCGGCACGATCACGCTCGTGGCGCTCGGCACCTGCACTGTCGGCGACGCAGGATGGGGATGCAACTACCTCGCCGCGACGCCGGTGGTCGCGCTCCTTCCAGATCACGGCGGCACCGATCCAGCCCGTCGCCGAGTCCGTCGCCGAGTCCGAGAGTCCAGGCCCTTCACCCTCGGCAAGCCCGAGCGCATCGCCAGCCGCGAGTCCTTCGGCGTCACCCAGTGCCAGCCCCTCGGCTTCGCCGAGCGCGAACCAAATCGCCTTCTGCCTCACCGTCGCCCTCTCCTTCGCCGGGGACGCAGTTCACGCTGAGCCGCAGCTGACGCAGGCGAGCGGCGGCAGCGCGACGGCCAATCCTGGGCCGGGGCAATATGCGGCGGGACGACGATCGCGCTGACGGCGACGCCGGCGGTGGCTTCCTCTTCACCGGCTGGCAGGTGGATGGCACGATCCAGGACTACGCCAACCCCGCGCAACTCACGCTCAGCGGCAACCGCGTGCAGCCGACCTTCGCGGCCCAACCGACGTTCAACGATATCCCGCAGTCGGGCGAGGTGAACGAGGCGATCACGCAACTCGCGGCGCGCGGCGTCATCCTGGGCTACGGCCAGGCAGGGTACGCCGCGCTCGGTGTCTCCGCCCCTGCTTCAGGCCGAACGACCAGATCACCCGCGCGCAGATAGCGGCGCTGATCGCCCGCGCGATGGGCTGGAGCGCTGAGGATTGGGGCAACCCCTACACCGACCAGGGCGGCATCGACGCGAACCTCTGGCGCAACGTCCGGACGCTGGCGCACTATGGCGTCGCCTTCGGCTACGGCGACGGCACCTTCGGCCCGAACGACAAGGTGACCTACGCCCAGACGATCTCCTTCATCTCCCGCGCGATGGTGGTGAAGGGCTACTGGCAAGCACACCGTGCCGCCCGACCCAGTGCCGTATGGCGCGGATCCTGGCCAACACCGGGCACCAGAACGACGTGAGCGACGTTCCTCTTCTACGGCGAACTTCGGCGGCATGCCCGACCATCGGCAGCGGTGGCTTCGCCGATTGGAACGCCAGCTCGCGCGCACAGGTTCTGCCGCACGCTCTGGAACGCGCTGCGGAGTCACTTCAGCGACGCGGATATCCCGTAGACCAAGCTGCTGTAAGTGCTCTGTCCGCCGGGGTGCGCAAGCAGCGCACCTGGCGGTTTTTTGCGTGTAAGTGAATTACGACAAAAGCGAGTTACACGCGTACACGGTGGTAGGTTTGTTTGGCGAAAAGTTTAATTTTTAGCGGAAGTCGTAAGTCGTAAGTCGTAAGGGGGGACGGACCCCTCCCCGCCGCCTGCGGGCGGCGACCCTCCCCCTTGCGGGGGAGAGGGTAAGAGTTCCTGAGGAGTCGGGGGTGACTGCTGTCATGGTTGCCGTCCCCACGCGGGCGACACAGCGTGTCGCCCCTACCTATACGAACCCGTGGTAGGGGCAAATCCTGCCACTTTGGCGGGAAACTGGTTATTTGATGGCTGAGAGAACAGGAATGATCAGGGAGCAGCGCAAGGTGTGGCCGAGTGGCGGCTGCGCGGGCGGCGGAGAAGTGTGATATCCTCTGACAATTCGCCCTGGGTAAGTCTGGGAGGTGGGATATGCTGCGTGCGTTGCCCCTCAGAGCCGCGCTGTGTCTGGTGCTCGTTTGCGCCGCGTTTGTTGTCGATCTGCTCCCCCCTGCGCCCCGTCCAGTTGCCGCGAATGCGGTGGTGCTGCCCCCCGACCTGGTGCCCAATGAACTGCTGATCGGCTTCGCTCCGGGCACCCCCGACGCCGTGCGCGCGGCGGTGGTGGCGCGGCGTGGCGGCCGGATCGTGCGCCACCTGGCGGGAGCTGATGCCGCGCTGGTCGAACTCCCGGCACTGCGACCGCTCGGCGAGGCGGCGGCGACGTTTGCCGCCGATGGCGCGGTGCGCTACGTCGAGCCGAATTACCGCTACCGGATCGCCACCGAGCCGAACGATCCGAAGTGGGCGGATGGGTCGCTGTGGGGGCTGGAGCGCATCGGCGCTCCGGCGGCCTGGGAGACGACCACCGGCAGCGCCGATCTGGTGGTCGGGGTGATCGATTCCGGCATCGATCAGACCCACCCCGATCTCGTCGCCAACATCTGGACCGCGCCGAACGGCTGGAGTGTGCAAGGGTGCGGTCCGGGGTCGCACGGCTATCGCTCGATCCACGGCGTGACGGGGTGCGCGCCGGGCGATACGGCCGACGACCAGGGGCACGGCACCCAGGTCGCCGGGGTGATCGGGGCGCGCGGCGACAACGGCCAGGGTGTGGTCGGGGTCAACTGGAACGTCAAGCTGATGAGCCTGAAAGCGGTTGATGCCGACGGTGTCGTGGCGCTCAGCGACGCGGTCGCCGTGATCGAGTACGCGATCGCCGCGAAGCAGGCCGGGGCCAATCTGCGCGTGCTGAACGTCAGTTGGGGCGGCTACGGGCGTTCGGAGGCGTTGCTGGCCGCGCTGGAGGCGGCGAATGCTGCCGGGATCCTGGTCGTCACCACCGCCGGGAACAACGGCACGAACCTCGACCTGACCCCGCTCTATCCGGCCAGCTATGGTGCCGCCCCCGACTATCTCCCGAACGTCATCGCCGTGACCGGGGTGAACCGGAACGACGTGCGCCAGACCGCCTTCGGCTACGGCATCAATAGCGTCCACATCGCGGCACCGGGGGAGGGGATCTGGACGACGCTGCTGGGTGGCCAGTACGGCAGCAGCGACGGGGCCTCGCTGGCGACCGCCTATGTGAGCGGTGCGGCGGCGTTGCTCCTGAGCGCGCCCGGTCTCGGCGATCTCGGCACCGCCGCGCTGAAAACGCGCCTGGTCTACTGCGGCGACCCGCTCGCGACGGCGACGAGCATCATCACCAACAGCCGACTCAATCTGTTGCGCGCCCTGCGCTTCACTGATTGCACTCTGCCGATCCATACCCTCGCGGTCACGGCGTCGCCAGCGGAGGGCGGCGAAGTGACGCTCGCGCCGGGTGGCACGACGCACGCCGCCGGGACGGAACTCGCGCTCACGGCGACAGCAGCGCCCGGCTATCGTCACACCGGCTGGCGCATCGACACGCTCGGGCGCGACCCGGTCAACCCGCTGCACCTGACGGTCTTTCGCGATCACGCCATCGTAGCGACCTTCGAGCGGGAAACCGTCGGGCTCACCCTGACCGGTTCGCCGGGCGGGCAGGTGAGCGCCACGCCGCCGGGCGGTGCCTACGCGCCCGGCACGGTGGTCGAGATCGCCGCCACCCCGAACGGCGGCTTCGCCTTCGTCAACTGGACCATCGACGGCACCGAGACCAGCACCGAGAATCCGCTGGCATTGACGCTGGACCGCGACCGGAGCGCGCACGCCACCTTCGCCGCCGCGCCGTCGCCCGGCACGACGCACCAGTTAACGTTGACTGCATCGGCGGGGGGAAGCGCCACGGCCAGCGCGCCCGGCCCCTATACGACGGGCACCCGCGTGACGCTCACGGCGACGCCCGAGCAGGGCTTTGTGTTTACCGGCTGGACGCTCGATGATGCCCCGGCCGGGCTGGCGAATCCGCTCGTCGTCACGATGAACGCCGCCCATGTGGTCCGGGCGAACTTCGCCGCCGGTCGCGTGCTCCATCTCTCCTGGACGCAGGGCGGCAATGTGGCGGTGGACGCGCCGACGTGGCCGGGCGATTCGCCCTACCCGGATGGCACGCTGCTGACGCTGACGGCGGCGACGAGCAGCGACAGCGTGTTTACCGGCTGGACGATCGATGGTGCCTTCGCGGGGTGGGCCAATCCGCTCACGCTGACGCTGGGGACCGAGCACACGGTCGTCGCCAACTTCGCGCGGCGGAAACATTTCACCGATCTGCCACCCGGCCCGCCGCCATACGAGGCGATCAGCCAGCTTGCCGCGCGGTTGATCATTCTCGGCTACAACAACGGCAACTTCGGCCCGGACGACACGACGCAGCGGGCGCAGATGGCCGCGCTGATCGCGCGGGCGATGGGCTGGGACCGCGAGGAGCACGGCAACCCGTTCACCGACGACAACGGGATCGATCCGAACCTCTGGCGCAACGTCGGCACCCTCGCCTTCTACAACGTGGCGCACGGGTACGACGAGCGCACCTTCGGCACGTTCGACAGCGTGCTGCGGGCGCAGGTGATCAGCTTCATCACGCGAGGGATGGTGGCGAAGGGGCGCTGGGTGAGGGAGACGACCGACGACCCGACGCTCTACCCGAACGTGCCCGCGTCAACGGGGCACCGGCTCGATCTGGTGACCTACTACCGGAACGCCGGCGCGGTGCCCGGCACGGTCGCCACCCAGCCCTGGCCCGAGTGGGACGAACCGTCAACGCGCGGCTGGTTCGCCGAGGCGCTCTGGCAGGCGATCGACGGGTATTACGGCGTGGATCGGGTGCCGTAACGAAGTACGAAGTGAGAAGTACGAAGTACGAACTGTCGCATCAGGGAAGCAGTGCCTATCTGGTGAGATAGGTGCTTCGCGCGACGAATTCGTACTTCGTACTTCGTACTTCTGCGTGCGTTAGGGCTTGACCGCCTGGACGGAATCGACCATGTTGACGATGGTGTCGGTGTACTGGTTGAGCGCGGACTTCAGCACGGCGGTGGTCAGCGCGCAGACGTTGGAGGTTTCCTGCACGAAGTAGAACTGCCCGACGATGTCCTGGCCTTCCGAGGTGGCGGTGAAGGTGATGACGGTGAACGGTCGGCCGCGATCGGTGCCGGACTGGTTATCGATCTCGGTGTAGTTCTCCAGCGTGGCCGAGAGCGTCTCGGAGATGAAGGCGACGGTCCCCTCGAAGCCGAAGGCGTCCACCGGGAATGAGACCAGGTTGGCGGCGAGCTTCTCGTCGGGCGAGACGGCGTTGCCGTTGGTGTCGGTGGTGAAGTTCGATGGCACGGTGACCTGGCAGACGTTATCCGAGTCCTTCAGGACCTTGCCAGCTCCGGTAGTCGGCGCGCTGGACGCGGCCGAGCGGGTGGCCGTTGCCGCCGCGCGGGTGGCCGTGGGGGCCGGTTGCGTGGCAGTCGGCGCGGGGCGGGTGGCCGTGGGCGGGACGGCCGTGGCCGTGGGCGGGACCGCTGTGGCGGTCGGCGGGACGGCCGTCGCGGTCGGTGGCACGGCCGTGGCCGTCGGCGGAACGGCGGTGTTGGTCGGCGGGACGGCGGTGTTGGTCGGGGGCACCGGGGTATTCGTCGGGGGGGGCGTCGCCGTTGCCGCCGCGCCGCCGCAGGCGGCCAGGAGTGTGATCAACCCGAGGATCGCTACCAGACGGGACAATCGAAGAATCACGATGCTGCCTCCACTTTGAACTACCGCGCTCCCTCGTAGCCGTGCTTCGCCAGAAGCTCGTGGCGATCGGGGTGCGTCCTCCCGATGCCCGCGTCGCCCTGTTGAGCGCAACTGTATCCGCAAGGTGCGTACCTACGCTTGCGGGAAACTACGCAGACTACTACGTATCCGGTGGCGATTAAGTTTGGGCTGCTGGCGGCAAAGGAGGAGTACTTTCGGGCGTGTGGCGGAATTGGTTCCATCGGGAGTGAACGGCCGGTTCAGGGGGGCAGCAGGGGGCTCGGGCAGCGATTGATTGCCCCGCGAGAAGGTCGTCTCGTAAGCTTTGTTTCGTAACCTACCAAAGTGGCATACCCACGGACACAGGATGTTCAATCTCGATTGACTATTCCGGCCCTTCAGGAGCCATTCATCAGCCAGAACTACATGTATTCTGTATACAGGATACGGAATTCGCCGAGAGAGCGATCCCACGCGAATCCCTCTGGGTGGTGTTGGAAGCTGACTTCGTTTTGTATCTTGACAAACTCGCCGGGCGGGTGTAACGTGTCGGGCAAGTTGGGGAAGGGTCGCGGGCATGGACGTACAGTCGCAGATCGGTGATCAGACGAATCGGGTCATCGCCGACCAGGGGCTGATGCGCGGCCTCAATCGCGCGCTGGTCCTGCGCCTCTTGCGGCGCGAGGGGCGGGTCTCGCGCGCCGATCTCTCCAAGCACAGCGGGATCAGCCGATCGACCATCTCCAGCATCGTCGCCGATCTGCTCGCCGAGGGGCTGGTGCGCGAACTGGGGGAGGGGGCGTCGAAGGGCGGGCGTCGCCCGATCCTGCTGGAGTTCAACTACCAGTCGAAATACGTGATCGGCGTCGAGCTGGGGACGACCGCGATGACGGCGGTCGTGACCGACCTGGAGGCGACGGTCGTCCACCGGCGGCGACTCGCGTTCGCGGTGGAGGAAGGCCCCGAGCGCGGGCTGACCGTGCTCGAAGGGCTGCTGCGCGACCTGCTGCCGACCGCGCCGACGCCCGGCGCGATCTGCGGCGTCGGCATCGCGCTCCCCAGCCCGGTGCTCTACGCCGAGGGGCGGACGGTCGCGCCGCCGGGGATGCAGGGCTGGGACCGGGTGGCGCTGCGCGACCGCCTCAGCGAAACGATCGGGCTGCCGGTGGCGCTCGACAACGACGCCAACCTGGGCGCGCTCGCCGAATGGCGCTGGGGAGCCGGGCAGAACGCTCGCAACCTCGTCTACATCTACCTGGCGCAGACCGGGATCGGCGGCGCGCTGATGTTCGGCGGCACGCTCTACCGGGGCGCGGTGGGGAGCGCGGGCGAGATCGGGCACGTCGTGGTCGAGGAGGGCGGCCCGCTCTGCCGCTGCGGCAATCGCGGCTGCCTGGAGGCGGTCGCCTCGGTGCCGCGCCTGTTGCAGCAGGCGCGCGAGGCCGAACTGCTCGGTGCGGATGGCACGCTGGCCGAATTCCTGGCGCTCGCGCCCCACAGCGCGCCCGCGCGCCGGTTGCTCGCGCGCGTCGGCGAGCGGTTGGGGGTGGCGATCGGCGGGTTGATCAACCTCGCCAATCCGGACCGGGTGGTGATCGGCGGGCCGCTGGCCGACGCCGGGGAACTCTTGCTCGGCCCGCTGCGCGCGACGGCGCTCCAGACCGCGCTGGCGATCGCCGCGCGCCGGGTGGCGATCGCGCAGGCGGCGCTCGGGCCGGATGTGGTCGCGCTCGGCGCGGCGGCGCTGGCGACCGAGCAACTCTTCGTCCCGGCCGCGCTCGAACGCCCCGAGGCGTTGGGGGTGGCGCTCGGCTGAGTTTACCGGTTGTTCACGCGGCGCAATGGCGGCGGTAGCCTCGCCGTGTGACGCTCGGGGAAGTGGATTGCGGCTATGGCACTCGGGAAGTGCTGCGGCGGCAGGGAGTGCGAAAAGGAGCGTTCGGTGGAGGAAACTGCTCTCACCAGGCAAGTGCGCGATGCAGTGCAGCATCCCCCGGCGAGCGGGCCGGGATGGTCCGCAGAGAAGCCCCCGACTGGGGAACGGGTGAAAGGGAGAGCGACGATGGCAGACATGCAACTCTCGCGGCGTTCCTTCCTGCGTGGCACGCTGACGCTCGGCGCGAGCGCGGCGGGCATGGCGATCCTGGCGGCGTGCGGCGCGTCCGCAACCGCGACCCCGGCACCGACCGCGAAACCGAGCGCGGCGGCGAGTTCCGCAGCGGCTGCCCCGGCCAGCGCGGCGGCGGCGACCGGTTCTGCGGCAGCGGCGGCGGGGAGCGGCAAGCTCGAAATCTTCAGCTGGTGGACCAACGGCGGCGAGGCCGACGGCCTCAACGCGATGTTCGACATCTACAAGCAGAAGAACCCGGGCGTGGCCGTCACCAACGCGACCGTCGCGGGTGGCGCGGGCACCAATGCCAAGGCGGTGCTCCAGACCCGCCTCACCGGCGGGCAGCCGCCCGACAGCTGGCAGGTCCACGCCGGTCGCGAGACCCTCTCGTACGTCAATGCGGGGCAGATGGAGTCGCTGACCTCGTTCTTCACCGAGCAGGGCTTCGACAAGGCGATGCCACAGTTCCTGCTCGACCAGCTGAAGATCAACGGCCAGATCTACACCGTCCCGGTCAACATCCACCGCTCGAACGTGCTCTGGTACAACGTCAAGCTGCTGAAGGACAACAACATCGAGCCGCCCAAGACGCTCGACGACTTCTTCAAGGCGGCCGACACGCTGAAGGGCAAGAACATCCTGCCGATCGCGGTCGGCGGCAAGGACAAGTTCGAGGCGTCGCACACCTTCGAGAGCGTCCTGCTCGCCACCTTCGGCCCGGACGACTACGTGAAGCTCTGGGATCCGGCGACCAAGCTGTGGGATGACGCGAAGGCGACCCAGGCGATCAGCACCCTCGCCAAGTTGTTCGGCTATGCCAACAAGGACCGCTCGGCGCAGGGCTGGGCTGATGCGATGCAGCAGGTGCTCGACGGCAAGGCCGCGATGACGATCATGGGCGACTGGGCGCACGGCTATGGGCTGTCGAAGGGGCTGAAGGTCAACACCGATTACGGCTGGGCCCCCGCGCCCGGCACGGTCGGCAGCTTCATCTGGCTCAGCGACAGCTTCGGCCTCGCCAAGGGCGCGCCGAACCCGACGCAGGCGAAGGCCTGGCTGGCGCTCTGCGGCTCGAAGGATGGCCAGGACGCCTTCAACCCGAAGAAGGGCTCGATCCCGGCCCGCACCGACGCCGACAAGACGAAGTACGACGATTACCTCAAGGCGGCGATCGACGACTTCGGCAAGCTGAAGCTGGCCCCGAGCGCGACGCACGGCGCGAGCACCACCAACGCCTACCAGGACAAGTGGCACAACGCGCTGGAGGTCTTCTCGGCCGACCTGGACGAGAAGGCGCTGCTCACGTCGCTGAAGAACGCGCTGGCGGATAACGCCAAGTAGCGGGACGAAGTTCAAAGTTCAAGGTTCAAAGTTCAAAGTTGGAGCAGTAGCCCTCGAACTTTGAACTTTGAACCTTGAACCCGGAACAGAGAGTAGTGCCATGCAGCGGGTCGAAACGCGCGCCTTGCCCGCCTCCGCCGCCGCGCGCCGTCGGCGCTGGCTCACCGGCGATCGGCTGACCGCCGTCCTGATGATCCTCCCCTCGATCGTGGCGATCGCGGTCTTCGTCTACGGGTTCATCGGCTGGACCGGCTACGTGTCGCTCTCGGCCTGGACCTCGCTGAAGACCGACTACAGCTTCGTCGGGTTCGACAACTACCTCGCCATCTTCAAGGAGCCGCGCTTCTGGTCGAATATCCGCAACCTGATTGTCTTCACCAGCTTCTTCCTGGTCGCCTGCCTGGTGATCGGGCTGGGGCTGGCGATGATGATCGACTCCCACATCCGGGCGGAGTCCTTCTTCCGCTCGGTCTATATCTTCCCGATGGCGCTCTCCTTCATCGTCACGGGCGTCGCCTGGCGCTGGATCTTCACGCCCGGGGACGTGGAGCCGACCGGGATCAACCTGATCTTCCACAACTTCGGGCTCGACTTCCTGCGCGGCGACTGGATCTCCGACAAGCGGGTGCTGCCCGGCTGGTATCCCGACTGGTCGAAGACGCGCATCGGCGTGCCGATGGCGATGCTCCCGGTGATCATCGCGGCGATCTGGCAGATGTCCGGCTTCACGATGGCGATGTACCTGGCCGGGCTGCGGGCGATCTCGGAGGATGTGAAGGAGGCGGCGCGCGTGGATGGCTGCACCGAGTGGCAGCTCTTCCGCACTGTCACCCTGCCGATGCTCCGCCCGGTGACGCTGAGCGCGGTGATCATTTTGGGCCACATCTCGCTGAAGATCTTCGACCTGGTGGTGACGATGACCGGCGGCGGGCCGGGGAATCTGACCGAGGTGCCGGGTCTGCTGATGTACGCCCTCACCTTCAGCCAGAACAACATCGCCCAGGGGGCCGCGGTCGCGGTCCTGATGCTCCTGTTCATCAGCGTGCTGATCATCCCCTACCTGATCTACAACCACCGCACGGAGGTGGCAGGATGACCGCCGCAACGCTCGCACCGCCCGCACCCCAGCAACGCAGGAGGATCCGGCCACGGCGGGTCGTCCTCTACACCGCGATGTGCATCATCGCCGTCTTCTACATCTTCCCGGTCTACCTGCTGGTGATCACGGCGTTCAAGAGCTTCGACCAGGTGAGCCTGAGCCGCATGTGGGACCTGCCGACCAGTATCAGCTTCGCCAGCTTCGACCGCGCCTGGAACGGCGGCCAGGGGACGATCGGGATGCGCGGCAGCTTCCTGAACAGCATCCTGATGGTGGTCCCGGCGACGGTGATCTCCTGCATGCTCGGGTCGCTGAATGGCTACGTGCTCAGCAAGTGGCGCTTCCGGGGCTCCGATACGCTCTTCACGCTGATCCTCTTCGGGATGTTCATCCCCTACCAGAGCGTGCTGGTGCCGCTGGTGCAGGTGCTGCGGACGATGCACCTCTACGGCTCGATCGGCGGGCTGATCCTGACGCACGTCGTCTACGGCATCCCGATCACCACGCTGATCTTCCGCAACTACTACGTGAGCATCCCGACGGATCTGGTCGAGGCGGCGAAGATCGACGGGGCGGCCTTCTTCGGCATCTACCGCCACATCCTCTTCCCGCTCTCCGCGCCGGGATTCGTGGTGGTGGCGATCTGGCAGTTCACCTCGATCTGGAACGAGTTCCTGTTCGGGCTGATCATCACCAACGCGCCCGACAAGCGCCCGGTGACGGTCGCCTTGCAGAACCTCTCCGGCAGCCAGTTCACGCAGTGGAACGTGCAGATGGCGGGCGCGCTGCTGGTGGCGCTGCCGACCCTCGTCGTCTACATCTTCCTCGGCCGCTACTTCGTGCGCGGCCTGCTGGCGGGGTCGGTGAAGGGCTGAGGTTTGACATAAGCAGGGTACATCGAAGCGCCCGCCCCAATCCAACGGGGCGGGCGCACTGCGTCGTAGGCGTTTCCGAAGTGCCCCCTCGATCATCGTCCTCGTGCCGCATTCACCAGATCTCCATTCATCGGGAACCATTCGCCCCGCCACGTTGTAGTATGGGCGAGTGGCAGGCGGCGGTTGGTGAGAGTGCAGCAGCAAGCGGACGCGGAACTGGTCGAACAGGCCCGCTCGGGGTCGGTTGACGCCTACGACGTGCTCGTCAGGCGCTACCAGGAGCTCGCCTTCCGCACGGCCTATCTGATCACCGGCAACGCGGCGGATGCGGAGGAGGCGGCGCAGGACGCGCTGACGAAAGCCTTCTACGCCCTGGAGCGCTTCCGCGCCGGGGCACCCTTCCGCCCCTGGCTCCTGCACATCGTCGCGAACGAGGCGCGCAATCGCCGGAAATCGGCCGGGCGGCGGGCGAAGCTTGCCCTGCGCGCGGCGGCGGAGGAATTGCCGGGGCGGTCGGAGCCGTCGCCGGAGGGGGAGGTGCTGGCATCGGAGCAGCGGGCGGCGCTGCTGGCGGCGCTCGACGCGCTGCGCGACGACGATCGCCAGGTGATCGCCTATCGCTACTTCCTCGATCTCTCCGAGGCGGAGATGGCCGACATCCTCAACTGTGCGCGCGGCACGGTGAAATCGCGCCTGTCGCGCGCACTCGGGCGGCTGCGCGGTCTGCTTGCCAGGTCCGACGCCGCTGGCCCTACCGATCACGAGCGAGGCACCGATGACTGACCGCGTTCGAAGGTTCGAAGGTTCGAAGGTTCGAAGGTTCGGGGGCTGCAGCCTGAACGTTCGAACGTTTGGACCGTTGAGCCGTGAACTCCGCCTCCTACGCAGGAGGGTGCGCCGACATGGCTGAGCGGCTCGACCGGCGCGACGACGAGCAACTCGAACGGGCGCTGCGGGCGCTGGGGGAGCGGCTTGCCTACCCGCCGACGCCCGATCTCGCCTCGTCGGTGCGGGCGCGGCTGGCGGCGGGTCGCCCCGCGCGCCGCGCGCGGCTGGCGTCGTGGTTCGCCGCGCCCGTCGCGCGCCGCCTGGCCTACGCCGTTGTCGCGCTGATCGTGCTGGTCGGCGCGCTGCTGGTGGTGTCGCCCGACGCACGGCGCGCGGTCGCCGACCGATTGGGGGTGCCGGGTATCAGCATCGAGTTTGTCACGCCGACCCCGACCGTGCCGCTCACGCCCACGCTCCCGGCCACACCAGCGCCCGCCGGGACACCGGCCACGCCCACACCGCCCGCGACTCCGACGCCATCGGCTACCCCTGTCTCGATTGCCGAGCGGCTGGGCCTCGGGAAACGGGTGACGCTGGATGTGGCGCGGGCGAGCGTGGGCTTCCCGGTGCAACTACCGTCGTCGCCCGACCTGGGGCCGCCGGACGAAGTCTACCTGGGCACGCCGCCGGTTGGCGGGCAGGTCTCGCTCGTCTGGCTGCCGCGACCGGGCCTGCCGGAGTCGGCAGGGACCGGCGTGGGGTTGCTGATCACCCAGTTCCAGGCGGGGCTCGATTATGACTTCGCCAAGAAGATCGCCACCGGCGGGACAACCGTGCGATTCCTGACCGTGAATGGCGGGCAAGGCTTCTGGATCGCGGGCGATCCGCACACCTTCAGCTATCGCAGCTCCGGCATCACGATCCCCGAGCGCACCCGGCTCGCCGGGAATGTGCTGCTCTGGGAGATCGGCGGCGTCACCTATCGGATCGAGGGGCCGCGCACGCTCGACGAGGCGCTGGGCATCGCCCGCTCGCTGCGCTGATTCTGGCGGGAACCGCTCGCCGGGGCCGGTTGTATCAACAGTAGCCGCTCGCCACGCATTGCCGCGCGTCATCGAATCGTCAATTGCGACAAGGAGGTATCGGATGTTTGCGAAGCGTCGCCGCTCCGTCGCCAGTCTGCTGGCGATTGTTGCCGCCCTGGTGCTCGTCGTGCCGGTGAGCGCGGGGGGCTGGACCAACGTCACGCTCGACACCGTGCCGACCAATCTCCAGGCGGGTCAGCCTCTCGCGCTCGGTTTCATGGTGCGACAGCATGGTATCACGCCGATCAGCAACGTCACCCCGACGCTGAAAGCGCGCAACGCGGCGACGGGCGAAACCTTCAGCCTCGTCGCGCGCCAGGAGGGCGCGGTCGGCCACTTCGTCGCCGATGTCACCTTCCCGTCGGCGGGCGCATGGCAGTGGTCGGTCACGCCCGCGCCCTTCCCCGAGGTCGAGCTTGGCAATGTGACGATCCTGGCCGCCGGTGCCGCCGCGCCGCAGCAAGCGGCGCAAGGTGGCCCGCAAGCGGAGTCGCGCGGCCTCTCCTTTGCCACCCTGGCCTCCGCGCGCCCGACCCTGCGCTGGCTCGGCGTCCTGGCGCTCCTGCTGGCCCTCGGTCTCGGCGTCTGGAACCAGCGCGCCACACTCGTGCGCCGGCGACCGCTCCGGGCGCGGTAGGAGGCGGGTTTGACGGTTCGACGGTTCGGAGGTTGGAAGGTTCGAAGGTTGAATCCCGAACTTTCGAACCTCCGAACCGTCGAACTCCCATCTCGGAGGTCCCCATGCTCAGGTTCAGCGCGATCCTCGCCTTGCTCGGACTGGTGCTGGTCGTCGCGTCGGCGCTGCCGTGGGCGACCTGGGCGCGTGATGAGGCTGCGCCGCGCGCGGGGGATGCGGCCTACGGGCAGCAGCTCTTCAGCGCGAAGGGATGCGCCCAGTGCCACCACCACGCGGCGGTTCCCGGCTCGGGGAAGTATGGCGGTGGCTATCCGGGTGCCGCGCCCGATTTGACCAATCGCCCCGGCGACCCCGAATACCAGCGCGCCTGGCTGCGCGACCCCCAGGCGCTCAAGCCGGCGACGGCGATGCCGAACCTTGGACTGAGTGACGGCGAGATCGACGCGCTCGTCGCATTCCTCCACGCGGGCGATCCTTCCCCTTCGCCGCGCTAACCAGCAATTCCTGCGCATCCATCGGCACCGGCGGTCGTTCTTGTAACGGCCCGGTGCCGATTGGCGTGTGTACGGTTCGAAAGTTAGCAAGTTCGAAGGTTCGAAAGTTCAGTGCCCAACCTTCAAACCTTCGAACCTTCAAACCGTTATACTCCCCCCCGAAAGGAGTCTCCCGTTGACGAGGGTCGCGGTTATCGCCGACATCCATGGCAATTTGCCCGCGTTGGAGGCGGTGCTGGCCGATCTGGCGCAGTTCGAGGTCGATCACCTCGTCGCGGCGGGCGACCTGATCAACTGGGGGCCGTTCTCGGCGCAGGTGGTCGAGCGCGCGATTGCCGAGGGCTGGGCCGTCATTCGCGGCAATCACGAATATTACCTGCTCGACTACGACACGCCGCGCGCCCACGCCGCCTGGGCCGACCCCGACCACTTCTCGACGCTCCCCTGGCTGCGCCGCCAGCTTGGCGCGCGGCTGCACGCGCGCATCGCCGCCTGGCCCGACACGATCACGCTGCGCCCGCCCGACGCGCCGCCGCTGCGCGTTGTCCACGGCACCCCGCGCAGCCCGTGGGAGCCGATCAACCCCTGGACGCCGCCGGAGCAGCTCGCCGAGATCCTGGCGGGCGTGGCCGAGGAGACGATCGTCACGGCGCACATCCACATGCCGCTGGACCGGCAGTTCGAGCGCTGGCACATCGTCAATCCCGGCTCGGTCGGGCTGCCGCTCGACGGCACCTGGGACGCCAGCTACCTGATCCTCGACGGCGACGCCACCGGCTGGCGCGCGACCTTCCGGCGCGTGCCGTTCAGCAACGAGGCGATCTACGCCGAGTTCGCGCGGCAGGGCTTCGTGGCGGAGTGCGGCGTCGTCGGCGAGTTGATCATCGAGGAATTCCGCACCTCCGACCTCCAGATCGTCCCCTTCCTGCGCTGGCGCGCGGCCACCTGCCCCGACGCCCCCTTCTCCCCCGACACCCTGGCGCAATTCCGCGCCCTTCCCGACCGCAAGCTGCACCTGCCGTCGCGCTTCCGCGAGGGGTACGTGATGCAGCGTCGGGAGGCCGCGTCCCAATCGTAGGGGCGTTCAACTCAACGCCGTACACCGCCCGACCGGGCACATTCGGGCAAATCGGGGTACGATTGGGCGATGCCGCCCGCGCGGGGCGGTGAGTGAACTGCGGCAGGAGGATGCTCGTGGTCGATGTTGGCAAGCCCGCCCCCGACTTTACGCTCCTCGGCGAGGGGAATAAAGATTCAGGTCCGCCGGACACCTGCAGACAGCCCCGCCGATGCCCGCAACCACCTGCCATCTTGGCTGAGGGTGAGGGTGTAGACCGACTGTGGTGCCGGGAAGACGCGCAGCGGCCGGGCCAGCCCTGGTCCATTCAGCCGCCATAGCTGCGGCGCACCGCCCGGACTGAGCGCCACCAGCGTCCCATCGGCGCTGAGTATCCTCCAGTTGGACCGGCGCACCTGGACGGCGGGCCAGCCACTTGCCGTGTTGCCAGGTCGAGAAAGCGGTAGCGCGTCGGGCCGAACACTCCGTAGTCACCCCCGACCATTTCGTAGGTCTCTGCGACTACGAGCTGTGTATCATCGTGACTGAACGCCACGCTCGATATCTTCCACCATTGCTGGCGCACCGAGCCAACCAATGACCGCTCGGTCCCATCACTCACGCGCCATCGCTGGTCCTGTTCCGATGGAGCCGCCCGCTAGCCACTGACCGTCTTTGCTGAACACCAGGCAATCATGGCGAAGGTGGCGCCTTGGGCAGGAATGCTGATGGTCCGCAGCAGGCTCCCATCTGCTACCTGCCACAGGAGTGTCCCGGCGGTGTCGGTGCTGGTGGCGAGGAGTTGTCCATCGGGCGCGAAGGCGACGGATCGCACAATGTCCTCGGCCCGTAGTCTCCGAACCAGCGCGAGATCCGGCGTTGCATAAAGGCGGATGGCCATCCCCTGGGCAGCCAGCAGCGTGCCGTCGGGCGAGAACGCCAGTGGTTGCCCCCGACAAGCCCGCTGGTGCCCGCGCGCTCGGGGTCTTCACATACCGCTGTGGCGTGACATAAGGGGCCTGCGCTTGTGGGCGAACGACGATGGCCGTCGGAGAGGAGTTTGTACGCGGTTAAGAGAGGCGTGGTGACCGGTGCGGTGGCGGGCATGGCGCCGCTGGCGTGCTGGTGAAGGTCGCTGGTGGCGGTGACGGTGACGGTCGCAGCGGCGTGCTGCTGGTGGCGTCATTGTTGTGGGCCGCGGCGTAGCCGTGGGAATTTGGCGCGGTGCGCAACCGCCGAGGGCCAGGGGCCAGCCAGGCAGGCCGGCCACCTGTCGCCGGGTACGCCCTCTCACTCATGCTCGCCCATCGCTCACTCCCGCGAGGGGTACGTGATGCAGCGTCGGGAGGCCGCGTCCCAATCGTAGGGGCGTTCAACTCAACGCCGTACACCGCCCGACCGGGCACATTCAGGCAAATCGGGGTACGATTGGGCGACGTCGTCCGTGCGGGGCGGTGAGTGAACTGCGGCAGGAGGGATCTCGTGGTCGATGTTGGCAAGCCCGCCCCTGACTTCACGCTCCTCGGCGAGGGGAACAAGGATGTCTCCCTGGCCGACTTTAAGGGCAAGAATCTGGTCATGTTCTTCTTCCCGAAGGCGTTCACCGGCACCTGCGAGCGCCAGGTCATCGATCACGCGCAGCACAGCGCCGATTTCGCGGCCCTGAACGCCGAGGTCGTCGGAGTCAGCACCGATCAGATCCCGTCGCTGCTGAAGTTCGCCGAGCACTGCGAGGCGGCCGGCAAGCTGCGGCTCCTCAGCGACTTCCGCCATCGCGCGGTGCAGTCCTACGGCATCGCGGTCGATTCCGGCCCGCTCCCGAACCAGCGCGCCGTCTTCATCATCGACGGCGAAGGCATCCTGCGCTACGCCCACGTCGAAGCCGCCCCGGGCCAGTACCAGGGCGTGGGGCCGGAACTGGACGTGCTGAAGGGACTACAGTAGTGACGAGTAACGAGTAACGAGTAACGAGTGGGTCTTCTCTCCTCGTTACTCGTTACTCGTTACTCGTCACTCGTCGCTCCCCATCGCGCGCCGGTGCTCCTGCTTCGCCTGCTCGCGCAGCGTGTCGTCGGCGAGGATGTCGATCGCGGTCATGGCGAGGCTCTTCGCGCCCGCGACGATCGCCGCGTGGCCGCGTGGCGTCTTGGTCGCGGCGGCGACTTCCTTGGAGTGCCAGCCCGCCTCCGGGCCGCAGATGCCGAGGTAGGCGTAGACCGACGGCACCTTGTGGCTGACGTTGCCGAAGTCGGTCGAGCCTGATCCATCGCGCGACCGCTCGTCCTGCACGTCGCGCCCGATCGCCTCCAGGTTCTCGCGGAAGGTCGCGCCGAGCGTCTGGTTCGGCACCATGTTCAGATAGGGGCGGATGTACTCCTTCCACTCCACCCGGCAACCGGTCGCGGTCGCGCCCGCCTGGGCGCAGGCGATCACGCGCTGCACCAGCTCCTCGGTATATTCCGGCTCGGTGCCGCGAATGCGGAAGCGGCAGGACGTGTAGGGCGGGATCACGTTCGGGGCACCGCCGCCGTAGCTGATCACGCCGTGGATGCGCGCGTCGGTGCGGATCTGCTGGCGCAGCAGGCCGATCGCGTTGAACATCACGATCAGCGCGTCGAGCGCATTCACGCCCTCGTGCGGGTTCGCCGCCGCGTGCGCCGGGCGGCCGAAGAACTCGAACTCCATGCCGCGCGCCACCAGCGAGGAGGTCAGCGCGATCGTGTCCTCGGTCATCGGGTGGACCATGATCGCGGCGTCAACGTCGTCGAAATGGCCGTGGTCGAGGACCGGGATCTTGCCCCCGGCGTTCGGCACCGCCGACTCCTCGGCCGGCGTGCCGAGCACCACCGCCGTTCCCGGCAGCCGCCCGGCCAGCGACGAGAGCGCGATCCCCGCGCCGATCGCCGCCGTGGCGATGATGTTGTGCCCGCAGCCGTGCCCCACGTCGGGCAGGGCGTCGTACTCCGCGACGATGGCGACCTTGCCGCCCTGGCCCGGCGTGCCACCGGGCAGCCGCGCCTCGAACGCGGTCGGCAGCCCGGCGATGCCGCGCGTCACGTCCGCGCCGAACTCCTCCAGCAGCTCGGTCAGCTTCGCCGACGCCTGATACTCTTGCAGCCCCAGCTCGGGGTTGTCGGCCATCCAGTCGCTCGTCTCGATCAGCAGATTGGCGATGCGGTCGATCTCGCGATTCGCCGCCGCCTTCAACTCCTCGACTTCTTCCGGTCGCATCGGCACGATCGTTCCCTCCTCGCGCACGCTTCTCGTCGCGCGGCATTATACCCGCAGCCGCGCCGCGACGATGCCCTCCCCGCCCCTGGTGGTACCGGTCTTGCAGCGAAACCCGCAGCGTGAAACCGGATTTGATGGAGAAAAGGTGCATGTCCGAGCAAATGACTGCGCTGAGTGCCAAGGACCCGCGCGACGATCTGACGATCCGGGCGGACGATATCGGGGCGACGCTGACCTTGAAGGAGGGGCCGCTCTTCCTGCTGACCGACCTGGCCGGGGCTATCCCGCCGCAGGTGGGGACAGGGCGGAAGCAGGGCCTGGGACTCTACTTCCATGACATGCGCCACCTCGACCAGGCGACATTGCGGGTCAACGGCCAGGTCTTGACGCCGCTGCTCGCCTCGACCGATCTCGGCCATCGCGGCGAGCGCGAATTGACCAATCCCGACCTTGACCTCGGCGACGGGCGCACCCTGCCGCGCGAAACGCTCGGCCTGCACGTCGAGACAACGCTCGGCGCGGCGGTGCGCGAGCAGTTGACGCTGCGCAACTTCGGGCGCGAGACGGTCGATCTCACCCTGACGCTGCAATATGACGCGCACTTCGACGATATCTTCACCGTGCGCGGCACGCCGGTGGGGCGGCGCGGCACGCTGCACGCGCCAACGGCGAATGGCGATGGCCTTTGGTTCCGCTACGATGGCGCGGATGGGCACCGCCGCACCACCGGCGTCACCTTCACGCCCTCCCCGGCGCGGATCGATGGGTGTCGGTCCTCCTTCCCGATTCGCCTCGCGCCGGGTGGCGCGTGGGCGCTCGCGGTGCGCATCGCCGTTGCCGACCAGGCCCCGGCGGGGGAGGCGGGCGCATTGGAAGTGTCACCCCGCCCGGAACACGGCGCGGGGCGAGCGGCCCCCGCCGGGTGGCTGGGCGGGGGCGTCCAGATCGAGACGAGCAACCAACTCTTCGATCGCGTCTTGCGGCGGTCGTTCCTGGACCTTGAGATGCTGGCGATGCAGCAGGGGGAGGATCGGTACTTCGCGGCGGGGGTGCCGTGGTTCGTGGCGCTGTTCGGGCGCGATTCGCTGATCACGGCGCTGCAAACGCTGGCCTATGCGCCACAGATCGCGCGGACGACGCTCGATCTGCTGGCGCGCTATCAGGGCAAGATTGAGGACGATTTCCGCGACGAGGAACCGGGGAAGATCCTGCACGAGTTGCGCGTTGGCGAGCGGGCGCACCTGCGCGAGGTGCCCTTCTCGCCCTACTACGGCACCATCGACGCCACGCCGCTCTTCCTGATCCTGCTGGGCGAATACCTGCGCTGGACCGGGGATCGCGACACCTTCACCCGGCTGCGCGGCAGCGCCGAGGCGGCGTTGGCGTGGCTGGATCGCTACGGCGACCTCAACGGCGATGGCTTCGTGGCGTACATCGCCAAGTCGCACAAGGGCCTCTTCAACCAGGGCTGGAAGGATTCGGCCAACTGCATCGTCAACGCCGACGGCAGCATCGCCGCGCCGCCGATCGCGCTGGTGGAGGTGCAGGGCTATGCCTATCGCGCGCGGCGTACGATGGCCGCCGCGTTCCGGCAGCTCGGCGAGCACGACCGCGCTGCCGACCTCGATAGGGTGGCAGATAGCCTCTATCGTCGCTTCAACGACCACTTCTGGCTGCCGGAATTCGGCAACTACGCCCTGGCGCTCCAGGGCGAGGCGCGGCGACCGGCGGCGGTCGATGCCTCGAACCAGGGGCAGGCGCTGTGGGGTGGCATCGTCGATCCGGCCCGCGCCGGCGCGGTGCGCGACGCGCTGCTCGACCCGGCGCGACTCTTCGCGGGCTGGGGCGTGCGCACCCTCTCGCGCGCGGCGGTCGCCTACAACCCGTTCGACTATCAGACCGGGGCGATCTGGCCGCACGACAACGCGCTGATCGGGGCCGGGCTGCGCGCCTACGGCTTCGACGAGGCGGCGCTGGCGATCTTCACCGGGATGTACGAGGCGGCGACGCGGTTCGACCACTACCGCCTGCCCGAACTCTTCGCCGGGTTCAGCCAGGACGACTACGGGGTGCCGGTGCGCTACCCGGTCGCGTGCAGCCCGCAGGCCTGGTCGGCCGGGAGCCTGCCCTATCTCTTGCAGGCGATCCTCGGCCTCGCGCCCGACGCGTTCGCCGGGCGACTCGACGTGGTGCGGCCACGCCTGCCCGCCTGGCTCGACCGGGTCGATCTGCGCGGCGTGCGCGTCGGGGCCGGGACCGTGGATCTGCGCTACGAGCGCAGCGGCGCGACGACGCTGACGGCGGTGGTGCGCAAAGAGGGGCCGTTGGACGTGGCGATCACCTACTAACCGTCGCAGCCGCCGCCGTTTATTTGCGCAGCACGCCGGACTGGACGAGCGCGGCGTCCTCGCCGAAGAGTGCCGTCGCGCAGTCGTCCCATTCCTCCCAGGTTGGCTGCACCCCGGCGCGTTCCAGCGCCTCGCGGATGTGCCGCGTCCGCTCCGGTGGGGCCGTGGCCGCGAGTTGGGGGGAGAGCGGGGCGAGTTCGACCCCGATGCGCCGCACTTGCTCCTCAGTCAGTGCCATGGCTGACCCCCTGCTCCTGTGTGTCGCGCTGCGCCACGGCGCTCGAAATGGGCGTGATCGGCGCGACCGGTCGCGCCGTGCTCGTCCACACCCGGGACGGTTGTCGGCAGCCTGCCCGGCCAGGCGACGGTAGACCGCCCTCGTAGCCATCGGTCATCGCGGCGGCGCTGAAGCGCTCCTCCACGCGCCGACGGCAGGCCCGGCGGTCGATCTCCGGATGCGCCGGCCGCCGCCGCCAGCAATTCGTCCTCGGAATTGCGCACGAAGCCGGTCGCGCCATCCTCGACCACTTCCGGCACGGAGCCGCGCCGCAGCCCCAGCACGGGGGTGCCGCAGGCCATCGCCTCGGCCATCGCCAGCCCGAATGGCTCGGGCCAGTCCACCGCGAAGAGCAGCGCGTAGGCCGGGCCGAGGAAGTCCGCCTTCTCGTGCTCGCCGATCTCGCCGATGTACTCGATCAGGCGGCCGTCGATGCGCGGCTTGATGGTGGCCTGGTAGTAGTCCTCATCCGCCGGATCCACCTTGGCGGCGATCTTCAGCGGGATACCGGTCGCCCGGGCGATGTCGATCGCCCCCTCGATGTTCTTCTCCGGGGCGATCCGCCCGATGAAGGCGAAGTACGCGCCCGGTTGGTCATGGAACCGGTAGGGATTGAGGTCGAGGCCGTTGTAGACGGTGGCGACCCAGTTGGCCCAGGGGAGCGGCAGGCGCTGGCTATCGCTGATCGAGACGAGCGGCTGCTCCGGGTAGTCGCGCGCGATGGCCGCCAGATCGGGCAGGTCGAGCCGACCGTGCATCGTGGTGACGACCGGGGTGTGTGCGAGGCGCGCGAATGGCCAGGCGAAGTAGTCGAGGTGGTTGTGGATCAGGTCGAACTCGCCAGCGCGCTCGAACACGGCACCGAGTTCGCGCATGGTGTGGGCGTAGTGGTCGCGGACGCCAGGGTCGAGGCGCAAGGCGCGCTCGGCGATCGGCACCAGCTGCGCGCTGGTCTCGGAATCGCCGCTGGCGAAGAGCGTCACGTCGTGGCCGCGCCGGACCAACTCCTCGGTCAGCGCGGCGACGACGCGCTCGGTGCCGCCATACAACAGTGGTGGTACCCGCTCGATGAGCGGGGCGATCTGGGCGATGCGCATGGTCTGTTCCTCCCGCGCGGCGGCGACCGGCGTTGGCCGGTCTGGGCGGAGACCGCCGCATAGACGCGGAAGCACAGGCCGTGCCAGTTCGGCACGTTTCCACCAGTAACGCCGCTCCGCGCGCCGGGATCGCCCTGGTGCCCGCCCGCGCGGACGCTCGGGGACATCGTGCCATTTCGCCGTTCGGGATACCAGATGTACGGCGCTTGCCCCGTGCAACGTGGCCGGTCTCTTGCATCCCGCTGCGTCAAGGGGTCCTGTGAACCGGTCGCAATCTCGTGAATTTGGAAGGGGGCTTCATGGCGAGCACATCACGACAGCGTCCGATGCGTGCCGTGCGGGGCGGGTGGCTCCTGGCGGCAATCTCGGCGGCATTCCTGGCCGCCGCGCTCGCGGCGTGCGGCGGGAACGAGGCGGCAACGAGCATCCCCGCGACGGCGCGGGCGGCGGCAACCACCGTTGCCACGAATGTCCCGCCGGGTGCGGGTGCCACGGCGGCGAGCGCGGCGACCACCGTGGCCGGTAACGTGCCACCGAACGCCGTCTCAACCGCCGCGGCGATGGCGACGGCAGCGGCGGGCTCCGGCGGGGCCACTTCCAACACCTCCGGTCCGCAGGCGACCGTCACCGGCGAGGTGACCAAGCTGGACCCGGCGGCGCGCACCTTCACCGTGCGGGGGACCGACGGCAAGGATTATGACTTCACCGCGAGCGCCAATAGCCAGGTCGATCTCGCCGCGCTGGCCACCAACTTCGCCTCCAAGCAGCAGGTGACGGTCACCTATCGTGGCACCACCGCACCCTACGAAGTCGTCAGCGTGCGTTGATGCCTGGTCTCCCATCGCGGAAGCGATTCTGAGCAGCAACGATCTCACTGGTGTCCAGGATGGCAAGCCGCGCGAGTTGGCACGGGATCTGTATGACTGGACACCGACGCGGTGGTTGTTGCGTCGGACTTGGCATGAAAGGAGCTTCGTATGGCTCTCCCGGCGCGTCGCCCAGGCGACGCATACGATCAAGAAACCGTGCTCCGCGAGGAGCGGCAAAATGTGGTGACGCCTTCCGGCAACGTGGTGGGGCAGGATGTCGTCGCTACCGAGCAGGTGGATCGGGCGGCGGCGCGGGCGTCGAGCGCCGACTGGCTGACCAGCCTCGTCTACTTCCTCACCGGCCTCGTCGGCTTCCTGCTCGCCCTGCGAATCGTGCTGAAGCTCCTGGCGGCGAATCCCGACAGCGGCTTCACCCGCTTCATCTACGGCCTCAGCGGTCCGCTCGTCGCCCCGTTCGCCGGCATCGTGGGCACCCCGGGCGCGGACAACGGCGCTGTCTTCGAGGTTTCGACGCTGATCGCGCTGGTGGTCTACCTCATCGTCGGCTGGGGCATCGCCCGGTTGCTGGCGCTGCTGGTCAACCGCCCGGCGAGCGGCGTCTCGGCGACGCGCAGCGTCGGCCAGGACACCCGCACCTACTAGAGATGTAACAGCGCAGTCGCATAGAGGGAGGGGGCACCGGGTGAAAACCCGGTGCCCCCCTACAGCTATCTGTGCGTTCGATACTACGTCGTCGCGGCCCGGCTACGCTCGGTGGTCGGCTCTTCCGTTGGCTCGGGCAGGCGGCTGGGCCACCAGTTCCAGCGGCCGAGCAGGATCACGATTCCCGGCACGAGCAGGCCGCGCACGATGAATGTGTCGAGTAGCACGCCGAGCGCGACCACGACGCCAAGCTGGTACAACTCGCGCAAGGGGAGCGTAGTCAGCACCAGGAAGGTCCCGGCCAGGATCAACCCGGCGGAGGTGATCACGCCGCCGGTGCGCCGCAGCGCGTCCTGGGTGCCGATGCGGATGCCGAAGCGCCCGACCTCCTCCCGCACACGCGACATCAGGAAGATGGTGTAGTCGGCCCCGAGCGCGACCAGGAAGATGAAACCGTAGAGCGGGATGGCGTAGGCAATGCCGTCGTCCCCCTGGATGCGATGGAAGAGGAAGGAGGCCGCGCCGAGCGCGGCGAAGTAGTTGAGCGTGACGGCCAGCAGCAGGTAGAGCGCCGCCACGACGCTGCGGAGCAGCAGGCCGAGGATGATCGCCGTCAGCACCAGCACGGTCGGCACGACGAGCGCCTTGTCGCGGTCGTTCACGGCGCGGGTGTCGGCCTGGGTCGGCGTGACGCCGCCGAGCAGCACGTTGCCCTGCCCGCCGAACGCCTCCTCGACGGTGTGGCGCGCGGCGGCGCGCAGCGGCTCCATCGTGTCGAGCGCGAGCACGCCGTAGGGGTCGCTCGCCAGCGTGACCGAGAAGCGCACCGTTCCGCCACTGGGCGCGACATACTGCGCCCCGGCCGCGTAGGCGGCGATGGCCTGCGGGTTCGGCCCAGCCGCCGCGCCGCCGGTGCGCCGCCCGGTGCGCCGCTCGCGGGCGGGCCACCCTGACCGGAGCGGATGGCACTCTTCAACTCGGCCGGGAGTTGCGCGATGGCGGCCTGCAGCGCCGCCGGGTCGGTGGTCGGGGCCGCGCCGTCTGGCCGGGTGGGGCCGAGCACCTTCGCGACATTTGGCACCCCGGCGAGGGTGGCGTTGATGCGGTCGAGCGCGGCGAGCTGCGCCCAGGCGTCGCCGTTCGGCGGCAGCTGCACGACCACGTCGAACGGGGCGAGGGTGCCGGGCGGGAAGTGCTCGGCCAGCAGCCGGTAGCCTTCGGCGGAGGGGGTCGGCTTGCGGAAGCCGGTCAGGAAGTTGTAGACCTCGGGCGTGCCGATGTTGCCGAGCGCCAGCACCCCCAGCAGCAGCGTGCTGGCGACGACCGCCACGCCCGGCCGCCGCCCGACAACGGCGGCGACCCGACCCCAGAAACCCCGCCCGATCTCGCGTTCCAGTGTCTCGGGCGTCTCCCGCAGTTTCGGCGCGAACGGCCAGAAGGCCGCGCGGCCGAGCACCGCCAGCAGCGCCGGGACGAAGGTCAGCCCGGCCAGCAGCATCACCGCGACGCCGAGCGCCAGCGTCGGCCCGAGGCCGCGATAGAGCGTCAGCGTGGTGAGCAGCAAAGTAAGCAGCGCCGCGATCACCGTGCCCGCGCTGGAGGTGATCGCCTCGCCGACGCCGACCACCGCCCGACGCAGCGCGGCGATGCGGTCGGGTTCGCGCTCCAACTCCTCGCGGTAGCGCGCCGCCAGGAAGATGGTGTAGTCGGTCCCCGCGCCGAAGAGCAGGATGGTCAGGATCGAGGCGGCCTGCTGGCTGACCGGGAAGAGCCCCCCCTTCGCCGCGAAACCGAGCAGCGGGTTGACCACGGCGGTGGCGACGCCGACCGCGACCAGCGGGGCCAGTGCCAGGATTGGCGAGCGGTAGATCACCAGCAGCAGGACCAGCACCAGCCCGACCGTCGTCAGCAGCAGCGGCAGATCGGTCCCCTCGAAGATCGCGGCGGCGTCGGTGATGATCCCGGCCGGGCCGGTCACCTTGACCTGCCGCCCTTCCTTGCCGTCGAAGCCATCGGTGTAGTCGCGCAGCGCCTCGACCGCCTCGGTGCGCTGGTCGTCGGTGATGTCGCCGCTGAGGACCGCCAGGACTTCCATCGTCGTGTTGTCGGCTGAGACGAGTTGCGAGCGCGCCTGCGGGATGGTGTAGGGCGAGACGACGGTCTGAACCCCGGCCGGGCGCGGGCCACTGACGAGCCAGTCGCTGATCTGCTTCGCCGCCGCCTCGTCGGCCGCGCCGAGCCTGGCGGGGTTGTGGACGACGATGATCGCCGGGACGCCCCGGCTATTCGGGAAAGCTTCCTTGACGACCGCCGCCGCGCGCACCGATTCCTGGTCGCCGATGCCGAAGCCGCCCACGTCGTAGTAGTCCGCCAGTTTCGGAGCGACGCCGTTCAGCACCCCCGCCGCCACGATCCAGAGCGCCAGCGTGACCCAGCGCCCGACCCGCCCGGTCACCGCCGCCGCGAAGCGCCCGAAGACGCGATCGACGCCGCTCTCCGCGTGTGCTGTGTTCATTCCTGCCATCGTCTTCGACCTCCTCCCGGTAATCCTTGGTTTATCAAGTGATAAGCAATGGGCAAAAAAAGAGGGTGGCTCCCGCTCCCTAGATCGGTTCCGCCTGCGCGGTTCCCAGGCCATCGAGCAGCAGCCGCACCAGCGTCTCGGCTCGCGCCTCGCTGCTCCCGAGGCTAACCCTGGGTGCCGCGACGAGCGGGCGCTCCAGGAAGTGCGCGACGAACGACATGAACAACCCCGCCGCCTCCGCCGCGTCGAGCCCGCCGTGCGCCGCGTCGCGGATCGCGCCGTCGCGCTGACCGTCGGCGAAGATCGCCGCCAGGGGGGCGACAACTCCGCCATAGAAGGCTTCGCCGAGCCGTTTACGCGTCGCCTCGCCCAATTCCGTCCCCATGTCGTGGTACATCATCGGAAAATCGTAGTCCACCGTCGTCAACAGGAAGCGGGCCGCGCCGCGCAAGCGCTCCTCAGTTGGGGCCTCGCGCCGCGCGATCCGCTCCAACCCGGCCCGCATGCGCACCAGTTCGGCCATCGCGACCGCCGCGTACAACTCTTCCTTCGTGCCGAAGTGGTGGTACAGGGCCGGTTGCGTCAGCCCGACCGCCTCGGCCACCTGCCGCGTGCTGACGGCGCGATAGCCGTGCGCCATGAAGAGTTGCCGCGCCGCCTGGAGGATGAGTTTGGCGGTCTCGTCGCGCTCTGTCTCGTGCCCTGTCCGCTGCTGATCTACCACCGCACGCCTCGGCCTTTATCAGTTGATAAGCATAGTAGTTGATTGTAGAAGTTGTGTCAATGGTCTGCACAGGTTATCGCGCGCAAACCTCGGTCAGATCGCGCAGCCGCGCCGCGAGCGCGGGTGTGAGCGCACCGTCGGCGTAGCGCCAGCCCCAGTTGCCGCCCGGCACGCCCGGCGTGTTCATGCGCCCCACGCTGCCCAGGTTCAGCAGATCTTGCAGCGGCACGATCGCGGTGTTCGCCACCGAGGCGAACGCCAGGCGGATGAACTCCCGGGCGATCGTGCGGCGCGTCACCGGGTGGCCGAGGTAGCGGCGCACGAAGGCGCGCTCGGCGTCGCTCGTGCCCTTCCACCAGCCGCGCGTCGTGTCGTTGTCGTGCGTGCCGGTGTAGACGACGCTGTCGCGCTCGTGGTGGTGCGGCAGGTAGGCGTTCTCGGGGTCGGACGGCGCGAACTGGAGCACCGCCATGCCTGGCAGGCCGAACCGCTCGCGCAGCGCCACCACCTCTTTCGTGATCAGCCCCAGGTCCTCCGCGATGATCGGCAGTTCGCCGAGCTGGGCGCGGATCGCCTCGAAGAAGGCGGCATCCGGTCCCTTCACCCAGCGCCCGTTGATCGCGGTCGGCTCCCCGGCCGGGATCTCCCAGTAGGCCTCGAAGCCTCGGAAGTGGTCGATCCGCGCCAGATCGAACATCGTCAGCGCCATGCGCAGCCGCGCCACCCACCAGGCGTAACCATCGCGCGCCATCGCCTCCCAGCGATAGAGCGGGTTGCCCCAGAGTTGCCCGGTGGCGCTGAAGTAGTCGGGCGGCACCCCCGCGACGACCGAGGGACGACCCGCCGCGTCGAAGAAGAAGAGTTTCTGGTTGGCCCAGGCGTCGGCGCTGTCGTAGGCGACGAAGATCGGCAGGTCGCCGATGATCCGCACCCCGGCCGCGTTCGCCTCGCGCTTCAGATCGCCCCAGTCCTGGAAGAAGCGGTACTGGCAGAAGCGGTAGAAACCCACATCGTCGGCCAGCGCTTGCCGCGCCGCGGCCAACGCCGCCGGGTCGCGCCGCACCAGTTCCGGTGCCCAGGTGCTCCAGACCGCGCCCTCGTGCCGGTCCTTCAGCGCCATGAAGAGGGCGTAGTCGTCCAGCCAGGGCGCATACCACGCCTCGATCCGCTCCATGCCGCCATTCGCCTTGAAGCGCGCATAGGCGCGTCGCAGGATCGTGTACTTGTGGGCGATGACCGGGCCGAAATCGACCCGTTCGGCCGGGAACGCGGGCAGGTCGTCCAGGTCGCCCGGCGCGAGCAGGCTGTCGCGCAGCAGGCGGTCGGTGCTGATCAGCAGGGGATTGCCCGCGAAGGCGGAGAAGGATTGGTAGGGGGAATCGCCGTACCCCGTCGGCCCGAGCGGCAGCACCTGCCAGAGCCTCTGCCCCGCCGCGCCGAGGAAGCGCAGGAACGCCCGCGCCTCGTCGCCCAGCTCGCCGATGCCGTAGCGTCCGGGGAGCGAGGTCGGGTGCAGCAGAATCCCACTGGCGCGCTCGCGTCCCATCCCGGCCCCTCTCTCCTGTCCCATCATCCGCCACCAATCGCCGGGATCATAGCACGCAGCGGGCCAGATGCTCAGGTGGGCTATAATCGCCGTGGCCTTCGGGCCGGAAGGAGCACGACCGATGCGCGAGCCCGGCACCTACGAAGCGAAGCTGCGAATGGACCTCTGGGCGCTCGGCGAGGAGAGCAAGCAACTCTTCGACGAACTGATCGCCGCCGACCCCCGTCGCCTGAGCGAGATCCTCGACGAGATGCAGATCCTCCAGGCCCGCATCGCCGACAAGCTGACGGCGTTGCGGGCGCTGATTCGGTAGAGCGTGGAGCGTAGAACGTAGAGCGTAGGACGTAGGACGATTCACGCTCCACGCTCCACGTTCCACGCCCCACGGGAGCGAAGCATGAGCGACCACCCCGACGAAACCATCCGCACGGTGGAGGTGCGCGTGCCGGTGATCCGGCTGGCGAAGCTGCCGACCGGCGAGCGGATTACGCTCCCGCGCCGCCAGCGCGTGGCCGAGTTGTGCGATTATCTGGCCGAGCACCTCTACGAGCACCGCGCCGCGCTCAGCCCCGAGCAGTTCCGCACGCTGCTGGATGACTACGCGCGCTACAAGCTGATGGCCCAGGCCGGGGTTGAGGAATACCCGATGGTCATCGCGGAAGAGTAACCCCGCAACGCGCGTTGACTCCAGCAGCGCAACCTGCTCCTCGTTACTCGTTACTCATTACTCGTTACTCATCACCCAATGGAGGACCAATGCGCCTGTACGTCTTGCAGATGGGACTCGGGACCGGATCGGGATCGCCGATTCCGGCGTATCTGATTCAGACTGACGACGGCACCAACGTGTTGGTGGACACTGGTTTCCCGCGCGACATGATCGGTCAGGAGGGTGGCTCCTTCGCGATGGAGGAGGAGGACTTTGTCGTCAATCGCCTCGCCGCCATCGGCGTGAAGCCCGACGACGTGCAGTACGTCG
The DNA here is from genome assembly GCA_046328475.1 of Chloroflexia bacterium. Lineage (GTDB taxonomy): Bacteria > Chloroflexota > Chloroflexia > Thermomicrobiales > CADCWN01 > CADCWN01. Next base: position 36,716 of record JAXLWN010000021.1, read on the forward strand.
TCTGCACCCATCTCGACCCCGACCACGCGGGCGGGCACGACAATTTCCCGAACGCTGAATTCGTCATCCAGCGCGAGCAGTACGATGCCGCGCTCAGCGGCGAACACCAGCGCTACGAACGGATGCGTGCCCACTGGGACGTGCCCGGCCTGCGCTACCGCATGGTCGATGGGGACATCGAACTGCTCCCCGGCATCGAACTCATCGAGACGAGCGGCCACGCGCACGGCCACCAGGCGGTCCTCGTGCGCCTGCCGCAGACCGGCCCGGTGATCCTGGCGATCGACGCGATCTCGCGTCAACTCGGTGAATACACGCCCGAGAATCGCCCGATCGGCCCATTCGACGCCGACGAGGCCAAGACGCGCGCCAGCACCCGCAAACTCGTCGACCTCGCCGCGCGCGAGGGTGCCGCCTTCACGATCTACGGCCACGACCCCGCCCAGTGGACCACCCTGAAGCGCTCGCCGCAGTACTATTCGTAGCACGCGAGAAAGACCGCAGAGACGCGGAGACGCAGAGCACGACACAGAGACGACGAGAAGAGGGGAGGGCGCTGATTATCTCCCAGCGCCCTCCCCTTCATTCATTCCCTAGAACTTCCGGGCTATTAGCGGCATTACTCTAGACACGGAATGAGTGCCGCAGCCGCGAGGAGGATTGCCATGCGCCGCTCACTCGTCGCCCTGGCGCTCGTCGCCCTCCTTGCCGCTTGCGCCTCGCCTACTCCCTCGCCCACGATCGTTCCCAGTGCTACACCCACCCCGACCAGCACCGCCACGCCCTGGCTCTTGCCACCCACCCCGCGCTTGATCGCCGACTGCGCCATCGGAGCAAATGTCTATACCTGGCAGGACCTGGACCGCGATGGTCTATCAGACCCTGACGAACCGCCTCTCCCCGGCGTGCTCATTGACCTGCCTGGGGCATCAATTGGCAAACGGGCGACCGACGACAAAGGCGCAGCTACCTACTTCGCCCTGACTGGCTGCCCACCATCGAACTTCGCGGTAGTTGCCGAGGCACCGTCTGGCTACACTCCAACCACCCCCCTCCGTGTGAGGATCACAGGGTTTCCCAGCGCTGATCCGGTACGCTTCGGCTTCGCGAAGGACGTGCCCTGATTTCCCGCTACTCTCCTCTCTCTTCTCTCTTCTCTCCTCATCCCCTCGTCTGCCCACCCCGCGCCGGGATGCGCAGGATCCTGAACGCCAGGTCCATCGCTGGGGGGAAGCCGAACGTGTAGACGAGCGTGCCGATCCCGATGTGCCAGGGGTCGAGGATCGCGCCGATGACGAAGACCGTGCCATCCATCGCCGCGCGGGCATAGCCGACGCGCCAGCCGGTCCAGCGGATGATCGCGATCATGAAGGAGTCGCGCGGCCCCGCCCCCAGCCCCGCCTTGATGTAGAGCGCCGACGAGAACGCGAGCGTGCCGAGGCCGAGCACCAGCACCAGACAGCCGACGAACGGGTTGGGGGCCGTTGGCAGGAGCTTGATGAAAATATCGAGCCAGAAGCCGACGAAGAACATGTTGCAGACCGTCCCGAATCCGGGCGGCACGCGCGCCAGCCACGACACGCCGATCATGATCGCCCCGACCAGCATGTTGATCTGCCCGTAGGTCAGTGGCACAAACTTCGTCAGCGCATTCTGGAACAGCCCCCACGGGTGCAGCCCCAAATTCGCCTCGAACCCCAGCGCCAGCGCCAGCCCAAAGAGCATCAGCCCCACCTGGAGCATCAAGACGCGCTCGGCCAGCTTCAGCCAACGCCGCCATTGCAGTGTCCCAGTGGTCGCAGTAACTTCCATCATCCCTCGAATCGTGGCTTTACCCCCAGCCTCCTCCCCTGGTGAGAATGGGGTGGCTCATTGTGGGAATCAGAGGTATTTGGAGGTTTGAGACGGATCCTGAGCGCAGCTCAGGATGACACCATGCAAGACTACGCCCTCATGTGTCATCCAGCGCAGCTCAGGATCCGTCCCCTCTCACGACTCACGACTCACGACTCACGACTCGCCTAACGCAGCCCCAAAATATCCGCGATGTTCGCCTTCGCGTCCATCACCACCTCGATCTTGCCGTTGCGGGCCGTCAGCAGGCTCGCCACGCCGGGACCGTGCCCGGCCAGCACCGAGTCGGCGTGCGCGATGATGCCGATCGCCACGCTGCCGCGCCGGTAGTGGCGGCCAAACGTGCTGTCGGCGTCGGTGATCGCCACGATGTCGCCGAGGCGCAGATCCTCCAGGCCGAACTCGCGCACCATGTCGGGGTCGAAGAGGGTGATGTCGTAGTCGCCCCCGGAAGGTGTTGTCGCGCCCGAGGCCCGAGCCCATCGCCGCCGCCGGGGCGCAGTGGGCCACCGGCACGCGCAGCACGTCCCCCTTCGACTCCGGCCCCCACTTGTCGAGGAAATCGGGATCGAGGCTGAAGCACTTCACGTCGGGGTGGTCGAGCAGTTGCAGCCCGTGGCCGAAGGCGCGCACCAGGATGCGGTCGCCGGGGAGCATCTTGTTCATTTGCGCCTCGGTGAAGTCAGACCATCACATGATCGATCCCGCCGTGCTTGCCGGTGACGATCCCCTTCTCGCCGCGCGCCTCGCCCGTCACCACGACCGCCTCGTTGCCGATGCAGGAGAGCGTTTGCAGCGCCCCGTTCACCTCCTCCGAGGCAAAATTCTTCATGCTGACCGCCGGCTCGACGTGGTCGCCGCGCCAGCCATTCGCCGGGTCGCCGACCCGCACGTTGTAGGTGATCCCGCCGCTCCCCGGCACCGCCACCGGCTCGCCGTCCACCGAGATGCGGTAGACCGACGCCCCGACGCGCGGGTGCGCGATATCGCCCGTCACCGACTGCCGCACCAGTTTGTCGCGATTCGTCCGCAGCTTCGCCATCGTTCCATCCGCTCCTTTTCGGTTCAATTGCTCATCCGTCAGTCTGGTTCCTGTCTGTGCAGGCCAGGGATACGATCAAAGTCGTGATCGAAGGAGTAGAGCGCGTTGTCGCCCGAGGCGGACGCCTTTGCCGCAAGCAGGGCGTCCGCGAAGTCGAGATTCCACTGCGCGAAGAGGACCAGCGCGAGTTGCAGCGTCTCCTTGTCCGCATTGCGGATACCATCTTCCGCGAGCAGGGTCAGCAGGATAGTGGCGATTTCCTGTTTCGGCAAGCGATAGAAGGAGGCGAGGGTCCAGGTGACTTCTGCGACGACCACCTCTTCGAGCGTCACGCTGAGGGTCCCGGCGGTGACAGCGGAGAAGAGTCGCGCGGCGCGTTCGCCGTGGTCGGTTTGCTCATCGCGCAGGTAGCGCAGGATGATGTTGGCATCGATGCGCAGGGCCTCACCCCTCATCGCGGCAGTCCCTTGGTTGCATCCTCAATTGCCGCGCCCTGCGCCGCCGTCCGTTCGGCATCCTTCTCACCGTTCCCCTTCGCCTCGCTCGGCAAAGCGTCGCGCAGGATGCCGCGCAATTGGGCCAGCTCTTTACGTCGCACCGGCACAAAGAAGACCCGTTCTCCTTCGCGCACGAAGATTACCTGATCGCCGAGTTGCAGTTCGAGCGCGTCGCGAATCTCTTTCGGGATGGTGATCTGCCCTTTGGCCGTGATCGTCGCCGTTGCCATCGGTCTCCCTCCTTACTCTTGCGTAAGAGTAAGGATATGGCTATTCTTGCGAGGCCGCAAGCTCGATTGTAATCGCAAGCGCACAATCACCCACCCTCAGACAGCTTCAGCAAGCCTTCGTCGAGGGTGCCTGGTGCTCTGAGAAGTGTTGCCTCGGGATATGCTGAACGCGCCGTCTCGATGAACCAGCGTACAAGCATCGTATCCTCAGCGCATTCGCAGCACAACCACGCCACGTACTGCCTCTCCGCAGCATACGCGAGAATTCCCTCCCCGGTGAGGTTGGCATGGTGTCGATTCTCTGGGGTAGTTGGACCCAGGTGGGCTGCAATTGCCGATGCCTCGTGATCCCTGGTCCCAATTGCACCAGAGACAATGCGGGTGTGAGCACCAGTAAGGGCGTGCTCGTGGGCAATCACTCAAGGTTACCCACTCTGGTCCGCGCGGCATGCCCTTCATCCTTTGCCTATGGAGAGTGCATGCATATAACTAGCGCAGCCCCACGCCCGCCGCGCGCAGATCGGCGAAGCAGGCCGCCGTGCGCGCCAGCCCTTCCGCGAAGATGCTCGGCTCCTGCCCCAGCCCCAGGCGCAGATAGTGCTCGAAGCCGAACGCGGTGCCGGGTGCGAGCATCACGCTGTACTCGCCCGCGAGGCGATCCGCGAGGTCGTTCGACGGGACATCGAGCCGGTAGCTGAGCATCGCCAGCAACCCGGCGCGCGGCTCGGTCCAGGCGACGATGTCGGCGTGCTCGGCGAACCAGCGCCGCGCCGTGGCGAGGTTCTGCGCCACGATCGCCTGGTTGCGCGCCACCACCTTGTCGCGGTGCTTGAACGCGAGCAGCGCCAGCGCGTCGTTCAGCTTGCCGGGACTGAGCGAGACGTAGTCGCGCATCCCCCAGCACCGCGCGATCACGTCGGCCGGGGCGACCATCCAGCCGATCCGCAGTCCCGGCAGCCCGAACGGCTTCGACAACGTGCCGACGCTGATCCCGCGCTCGCCGAGGTTGCGCATCGGCGCGGCCAGCTCCTCGCCGCCCGGCAGTTGCAGCCAGCGGTACGCCTCGTCGCCATGCACCCACGCGCCGATCGACTCCGCCAGCGCATAGACCCGCCGCAAATCCTCCGCCGAGAGGATCGCCCCGGTCGGGTTGTGCGGCGTGTTGAGGATGATCAGCTTCGTGCGCGGCGTGACCAGTCGCTCCAGCTCGTCCAGGTCGTAGCGGAAGCCCCCCTCCTCGCGGATCGGCCAGAGCGACACGTCGCAGCCGATCGCGCGCGGCACGCTGTAGAGCTGCTGGTAGGCTGGATAGACCGCCACGACGTGGTCCCCCGGCTCCAGCAGCACGTTGAAGAGCAGGAAGTTCGCCTCGATCGCCCCGGTCGTCACCAGCACATTCTCCGGGCCGGTGTCCCGGTAGGTCGCGGCGAGCGCGCTGCGCAGCGCCAGTGACCCCGGTGCCTCGCTGTAGCCGAGGCGCGTGTTCAGGAGTTGATCGAGGAGGGCAGCGCGCCGGTCGGGTGGTTCGAAGTCGAGCAGATCGTTGACGGTCATCGGCAGAATGCCGCTCTCCGTCAGATCGAACTCGACCTTCATCTCCCAGGTCGTCATCCACCGTTCGAGCGCGAAGGTTTCGATCTTCACTTGCCCTCTCCATAGCGATTGGCCGACGTTATGCCTTTAGTACCTAGTCTAGTACCAGGTTACCTGGTATTGTACCTAGATGCGTCGCCAGCGGGCTGCCGGCCCCTCGCCCACGCGCTCGATGCGGTTGGCGGTTTTCTCGGTTCGCAGGATTCGTCGGAGTAGGTCGTCGCCGACGCCCGGCACCATTCGCCGCAACTCCGCGATGGTGAAGTCACCGGGAATGCGCCGAATTGCATCGAGCACCAATGCCGTCTTCGCACCACGGCGGTTGATCAGCACATCGGCTCGCTCGGTGAACTCGCGGTAGGCGACCAGCATTGTTCCTAACCAGTAGGACCACCACGGATTCGGATCGTGCGATGCGGCGTGCCAGCCCTGCGACGACTGGTACAGCGCGGCATAATAGCCGTCGCGCGAGTCCTCAATCACTCTCTCAAGGCTAATGAAGCGACCGATCTGGTAGCCGTGCTGATAGAGCAGGAGCAAGGTGAGCAGTCGCGCCATGCGGCCGTTACCATCCAGGAACGGATGAATGCAGAGGAAGTCCAGCACGAAAATGGGGATGAGTAGTAGCGGCTCTACCTCGCCCACCAGTGTGCGATAGCCAAGGCATAGCTGGTCCATCGCCTCGGCGGTTGCAAACGCGGGCACCGGCGCGAAGCGCAGCGCGCCGGTGCCGTCGGATCGTCGCTCACCGATGATGTTGTCTGAAGATTTCCAGGCACCGCCCGCAGTTTCGGTTTGCGCGAAGAGGTCGCGGTGCAACTGAAGGACGACGCCTGGCCGCACAGCAATGGTGTGGGCAGCGGTGTGGATCGTCTGCAGCACATCCCGGTATCCCGCAAGCTCGGCCTCGGACCGATCCTGCGGAATGCCATCCGCTCGTGCCAGGATTGGCAGGCGTTCTCTGGCTACCGTGATGCCTTCGATGCGGTTGGAAGACTCGATACTCTGAATGATCGCTGCCTGGCGCAACGTCTCCAGGATCTGGGGCGTTTGGTGTTCGTAGAGTGCGGCTTTGCCCTTCAATTCGCCGATCGCGCGGAGTTGCCCTGCGATTTGCAACGTTGGGCGCTGCTTTGTCCACCAGTCGCCGACGAAGGAACTCATGGTGTCCCCTGATTACTGGAGCGTCCGTGCCGCACTATTGCAGCTCTCGATGTCGCACCTGTAACGCATTCGCCCCTGGCGGTGTTATACATGGCAGTGCAAGGTATCGGCAGGCGCGTAACCCCACACCCGCCGCGCCGCTGCCCGCACCCGGCGATTGTGTCCTCTGGCATCCTGGGTGTCAATCGCGGCGTATACCCTGTCAGGAGACGAGTTGTCACAAGTTTCGGAACTCACCGAACGTTCTGTAACTTGTATTGACGCCCGCGCGTCTTCTCTGGTAGGATTGCCTTGCTGCACGCGGCGCGAGTACGGACGGGTGGGCTCGCGCAGGTCGGGGCCATCCCCCGCGAACGCCGGGCACGATTGGCACCGCAGCGAAGGAAGCGTAGATGATTCTCGAAACCATCGATTCCCCTGCCGACCTGCGCGATCTCTCCATCGAGCAACTCCGCATCCTGGCCGGCGAGATTCGCGACGAAATGTGGCGCGTGGTCAACCAGAACGGCGGGCATCTCGGTGCCGGCCTCGGCGTCGTCGAGCTGACCCTGGCGCTGCACCGCACCTTCGACTCGCCCCAGGAGAAGATCGTCTGGGACGTCGGGCACCAGGCCTATCCGCACAAGCTCGTCACCGGGCGGCGCGAGCAATTCCCGACGATCCGTCAGGCGGGCGGCCTCGCCCCCTTCCTCTGTCGCACCGAGAGTGAGCACGACGCCTTCGGCGCGGGCCACGCCTCCACCGCCGTCTCGGCCGCGCTCGGCATGGCGGCGGCGAACGAGCTGAAGGGTCGCCGCTGGCCAGTCGTGGCCGTGCTCGGCGACGCCGCGCTGACCGGCGGCATGGCCTACGAGGCCCTGAACAACGCCGGGCAGATGTCCGCGCCGCTGATCGTCGTCCTCAACGACAACGGCATGTCGATCTCGCAGAATGTCGGCGGCATCACCAAGTACCTCAATCGCATCCGCACCAACGCCCACTACAACCAATTGAAGGGCATCACCGAGGATGTGCTCCAGCACCTCCCGGCGGGCGACATGCTGGTCGAGATCGGGCGGCGAATGAAGGACGGCTTCAAAGAATTCGTCGTCCACTCGATGATCTGGGAGGAACTGGGCTTCACCTACCTCGGCCCGGTCGATGGCCACGACCTCCCGACCCTGATCGAGACGATGGAGCAGGCACGGCGGATGCTGGCCGAGTACCACAAGCCGGTCTTCGTCCACGTCGTCACCACCAAGGGCAAGGGGCTCGATCTCTCGGCCGACCCGCTGAAGCTGAACTGGCACCAGCTCAGCCCGGCGGGCGGCGCGAAGCCGACCGCGCCGAAGTACCAGGATGTCTTCGCCAAGGCGCTGATCAAGGGTGCCGACCGCGATAAGCGGGTCGTCGGCATCACCGCCGCGATGGCGACCGGGACCAGCCTGCACCTCTTCCAGCAGGCGCACCCGAAGCGCTTCTTCGATGTCGGCATCGCCGAGGAGCACGGCGTCACCTTCGCCGCCGGCCTCGCCTGCAGCGGGATGCGCCCGGTGGTGGCGATCTACTCCACCTTCCTCCAGCGCGCCTACGACCAGATCGTCCACGACGTCTGCATCCAGAATCTGCCGGTCGTCTTCGCGCTCGACCGCGCCGGGCTGGTCGGCGACGACGGCAAGACGCACCAGGGGGTGTTCGACCTGACCTACCTGCGCTGCCTGCCGAACATGACGATCCTGGCCCCCGCCAACGAGAACGAACTGCAGAACATGGTCGCCACCGCCCTCGCCCACGAGGACGGGCCGATCGCGGTCCGCTTCCCGCGCGGCAACGGCATTGGCATCGCAATGGACGCCGAGCCGACGCCGCTCCCGATCGGCAAGGGCGAGGTCGTCCGCGAGGGCAACGACATCGCGCTGATCGCCGCCGGGACCATCCTCTCGGTCGCGATCGACGCCGCCGAGCGCCTGGCCGACGAGGGCATCCAGGCCCACGTCATCAACGCCCGCTCGGTCAAGCCGCTGGACGAGGCACTCATTCTCGAAGCTGCGCGCCGCTGCGGCCGGGTGATCACCATCGAAGAGAGCGTCATCAAGGGCGGTTTCGGCACCGGCGTGCTCGAACTCTTCGCGCGCGAGGGCCTGCTCGTCCCGACCATCCAGATGGGCGTGCCCGACGAGATGGTCCCGCACGGCTCGCAAAGCAAGCAGCGCGAATGGTGCGGCCTCACCGCCGACGCGATGGTCGCCCACGCCCGCACCCTGCTCGGCCGATCCGTCCCCACCCCCGCCACCGACCGCGAACTGATCGGGCAAAACGACTGACCGTGCTGGCAAATCCAGAAGGTGTGCCGCGCCGCCCAGGAATGATCCTGGGCGGCTTCGCGTTATTCCTACTCAGTGTCCGGGCACGCGGTGGAGCGTTGCGTGGATGACCGTCGCATCGAGGATCAGGGCCGATCCAACGACACCATTGCCCGAGCAGCGCGTATCCATCCCGATCCCCGGCGAAGAGAATTGTTCGATCGTCGCCTTGCGCGCCCGGTGAAGCATCCGCACCGCGCGATCGTGCGGAACAGCCGGACCTGGCGGAAGCACCAGGGTCTCGAGCGCTGCTGCGCGGATCACCGTGTGCCACAACGCGCGCATCGTTTCCGAAGAATCAAATGCCTCGAGCGAGACGATTCGTCCGCCATACGCCGCGATCAGCCCGACGACATCAGGCGGATATGGGAAAGCCCGGGCATAGGACACGAGCGCGTCGCTCCGGCTCGCGTAGAGATCGTGCATCGCCCCGGTGGCCGAGGCGACCCCATGTGCAGCCTGCTGCGCGGCGATGCTGGCCCAGACCTGGCCTTGGTCGGCTTGATGTTCCCCCGTGGCCTGCAGCGTGTTATGGACCTGTTGCGCCTTCGCCGCGCGCAAAGAAGGATATGCGGCTTCGGCGGCGGTAAATCCCGCGCTACCCGGATTCCAGCGCCCGTGCTCGACGCAACTTATCGGCAGGATCGTGCGATCTGGGGGCACGAGTACCGAACTATTGACCACCCTGTTCTGCCCGCCGCCCACCAGCGCTTCGCCGTCGGTAATCAGCACGGGTAGAGCCGATCGATTCACCACCTGAATGCGATTGACTTCGGGAGGGGACAATTCCCCGACATCGATCGTCTCGGTCGCCAGCGCCTCGGCGAAAGTTGAATAGCGTGGCGGTCCCTCAGATGGGCCGGTGAGGGGGAAAATGGTGAGGAGGCGTTGCCCAACGCCGAACGTATGACCGGGGCCGACAAAAAGCGCGTCGAGTCTGCGTACCAGCAGATGTGGCTGTGTTGCCAAGGTGTTGCCTCCTTCCCCGTTCTCGATGGCCACGAGTACCAGCCGCCATCCTCGCGCGCAAGCTCACCGCCAGGCGTTGACTACCCGGCGATTTGCCGGGTCTCGTCATACGATGGCCCGAGAGGCTGAACATCGAGCATTGCCAGTCGAGGATTAGCATTCGCGGCAAGTTCATAATAGCATGAATTGATCTCCACACCGACACTCTGATACTCAATCGCCTCTGCTGCCGCAATAGTCAGATCCCCACCCAGAGGGTCAGCACACGGCCAGTGCCCAGCGGCAGCAGCCGGACGATCTGCCGCATGAACCGCTGCGGCTTCAGCGAAGGATGATCGACAATGTCCCGCTCGCGGCGCGGTGCGCTCGCTCGGGATCACGTCAGTAAACGGTCGTTCCTCTGACACGCGCCTGAGTGCTCCCGTTCCCCAGCGCCGTAGATTGTCTTGCACCCGCCCGTCGAGTGGCTTACGGAACAGGCCTACGGTTCCCAGGCGGAACGCGGCATCACCGTGGCATCGGGGAATTCGCTCTCGGCGTTCTTCGGCCGGTCACCACCACGGAGCGTCTGCACCAGGCGCACGATCTCGCCCCGCTTCTCCCACCCCGCCTCGGTCAGCGCGGCATAGAGCATGTGCGAGAGGAGCGGATTCGTCGCGATGAAGAGGTGCGCACCCGGAACCGCCACGCGCAGAGTCAATTTCCCCCAGGCGCGGAAGAATTCCGTGAGTTCGTCGAGTTCCTGTCGCGTCAGAACGGTGAAGCGCGGCAAAGGCGCGCGGCGGTGGCCATTGCGAAGCTTGCCCTGTTCCTTGGTCGAGTATTCCTTCAAGCCATACGGCGGATCGGTGACGATCGCCTCGATGCTTGCCTCTGGCTGTTGCTTCATCCAATCGAGGCAGTCGGCACGATGCAGTGTATAGGGCATATGCGCTCCGGGATGACGATGAGCACTTGGCCGACAATACGCACGGCGATTGTAGTTTGGTTGTGTACGTTCGTCAATCACTGCCCACTGGTCCTCAAGCCAATCGCGTTGGTCACAACGCGACGTGATCTGCACCCGCACCATCGTCTGGCATCACTCCTGCAAAGCAAGATGTAAAGCCTCTCTTCGCGGCGACTGGGGAGATGCTGGCTCATATGGAGTGAATCGCAGGCGAGCCCGGCGGGTTCGCATAGTCAGCGAGGAACAATGGCGGCTGTCGGTATCCTGATCGTGCTCATGTTGGCGATCCCCGTGCTCCTGCTGCTCGGACTCGCGGCGTCGGGCGGCATGCGCCTGATGGCGGCGCGGCGCTTCGTCGCCAGCGCCCTCCCAGCCCAGGCCGTGGTCGTCGGCCTCCCCTCGACCATGCGGCGCGTCTCGGGCGGTAGCGGCGTTTCCGTCCCGGTGCGCTACTTCGAGCCGGTGGTGCGCTTCCAGACCCCGCAGGGCCAACTCGTCGAGTCGCGCGTCGAAGTCGGCACCCCGACCCCCTCCGCCGCGATCGGCCAGACAACACCCGTGCTCTATAACCCGCTCAACCCGCAGCAGGTGCGACTCGCCGAGGCCGACGGGCGCATCGGCGCAAAGGGGCCGCTCATCGCCGGTTGCCTCGGCGTGGCGATGCTCGCGGGCACGCTGCTCTGCGTCGTCCTGGTGATCATGACCGCGCTCTCCAGTTAACACCGAGCGCAGCCGGTCGTGCCCGCACGCCTACTTCCTCCGTTCGCAGTCCCGTGCCCCGTTGCCATGCCCCGCGCTACGCCGCATACTCCGCGCGACAGGTATACGGGTGGCCATACGGGCATGCAGCGCCCGGTGCCGGAGTCGTGGGGAGCAGCAAAGTATGGTAATAGCCTTCGTCCTCGTGCTGATCCTGCTCCTACTCCTCCCGCTCGGTGTGCTCGCCATCGCCGGCGGTATCGGACTCTCGCGTTACCTGGCCGCGCGCCGCTTCGCCGCCGCTGCCGAGCACGCGCAGGCGACCGTGGTCCGCCTGCCCTCGCGCCCGCGCAACATGCCCGCCGACAACGGCACGCTCGCCCCGCTGCGCGAATTCAAGCCGGTGGTGCGCTTCGAGACCGCAGCGGGCCAGTCGATCGAGGCCCGCGTCGAGTTCGGCACGCCGAAACCCACCGTGACCCTCGGCCAGACCACCCCGGTGCTCTATGACCCGCAGCAACCGCAGCGCGTCCGCCTGACCGAGGCCGACGGGCACAAGCAAGCCATCAGGACGCTGATCTACGGCTGCGCCGGTGCTCTCGTCCTCTTCCTGGTCCTCCTCGCCATCGCCATCGCGCTCAACATGCTCGCGAGCAACTGAAAACAGCTTCTGTCGATCAATCACTCATTCGTGTTGTGACACACAACCGAAAATACCTCTCGGCGAGGATGGGGTAGCAGAGTCAAGGAAGTTCCGCACGAGGCTCCCGCAGAAGTACGGGTGGATGCCTTAGTGCAGTGAGGGGCGAAGCCCACATTCCTGCTTGTATCTTGGCACTCATCTGTAAATGCGGGCCGCGATGTGCGCAGGGCTCGGTGATACTGCGCTTTACCCGAAACGGGGGTGGATGTGCCGCAAATTCAGACCAGGCTCGCTGCCTCGCTGGAGCAGCCAGCCTCTCAGTACCACCTGTTTCCCGACCTCTTCGTTGAAGCGGTGAATCGTCACTGGTTGGCGAAAGATCGCGTCGTGTTGCAGGTCTTGCCTGACTCGCCGCTCCAGACACCGAGCGATTGGCGCAACCTTGCTGTGCACCTCACTGCCGAACTCCTGCTGAGTGGCACCTATGTCGGGGTCTGCTTCGATGGTGACCCGGGACTTGACGCGCACGTATTGCGATGGCTTGGCATGATCCGGGCAGTGGTGCACCAGCGAGGCATCGCTGACGGCGTGGTCGAACTCAAGTGGATCATGTCGCCGCACGCGACAAAGCCCGAGCTGAGCAACCTCAATACAACATGGGCCTCATTCCAGGCCGTCACTGATGCTGACTGGGTGCGCGATATCTGGTCGAATCTTCAAGGCGACCCGTTCCATTACGGGTGTGATCTCATCCTGAGTGTGTACGCGGCGAACGTATGGGAGGTGAATCCCTGGGAACTGCCGCTCACCATCGCCACCTTTCTAGCAACGCTCGCGAGTGCCCAAGCGTGGCTGATCCCACTCGGCCACGATGACGGCTTCCTCGTAGGGCTGCATAGCGGCTCACCATTACCTCAGATGCTGAACAGTCAGGCACGCTAACTCCCAAATTGACGCGCCCGCCCCCACGCGGCATACTGCCCGCCACGCCCGCACCGCGCGCACTATCGTCGAGCCGAACAACTGGACCGGACGGAAGGAGGCGAGGCATCGTGAGTGCAGATCAGCCCAAACGACGCTCGTTCAAGGTTGGCGTCCTCTTGCCGACGATCGAGGGGGGCATGGCGCGGCAGACGCCCCGCTGGCCCGACCTGGTGGCGATGGCCCAGACGGCCGAGGCGATCGGCTTCGACTCGATCTGGATCGTCGATCACTTCTACTACCACATGCCCCGCCGCGAGAAGCAGGCCGGGGTCTGGGAGTGCTGGTCCTTCCTCTCGGCGTTGGCGGCGGTGACCACGCGCGTGGAACTGGGGACGCTCGTCCTCTGCACCGGCTTCCGCAATCCCGCCCTCCTGGCGAAGATGGCCGACGCGGTCGAGGAGATCAGCAACGGCCGCCTCATCCTCGGCGTCGGCGCGGGCTGGAACGAGTACGAGTACCAGGCGTTCGGCTACCCGTTCGATCACCGCGTCAGTCGCTTCGAGGAAGCCTTGACGATCATCCACGGCCTGCTGAAGCACGGCAAGGTCGATTTTGTCGGCAAATACCACGAGGCGCGCGAGTGCGAGCTGCTGCCGCGCGGCGGCCCACGCCCGGAGGGACCGCCGATCATGATCGGCAGCAGCGCCCCGCGCATGCTCGGCCTCACCGCGAAGTACGCCGACCAGTGGAACATCTTCCACACCTCGCCCGAGGTGTTGGCCGAGCGTCGCGCCCTGGTGGACGCCGCCTGCGTCGAGGCCGGGCGCGATCCGAAATCCCTGGTTCGCACCGCCTCCGTCCGCGTCAATGTCCTCGGCCGCACCAGTCGCCAGGGCTCCTCCATTCCGCCCCTCCAGGGGAGCAACGAGGAGATCGCCGAGGGCATCCTCGCGCTCGCCCGCGAAGGGGCCGAGCACATCCAGATCATCCCCGACCCGAGCACCATCCGGGGCATCGCCGCCCTCGCGCCCGTGTTGAAGCCCCGGTCGATAAGGCAGGACAGTAAGGCGTGAACGTAGAACGTAGAGCGTGGGACGAAATCGCTCCACGCTCTACGCTCCACTCTCCACGGATACGGCATGAACGGCTCACTCTTCCTCTTCGCCACCGATCTTCAGGACGAGGGCATCGACACCGTCCTCGACAACATCCAGCATCGCGCGGGGCTGCATGGCGCGACGTTGGCCTGCGCCTATCACCACGCGCGCGACATCTTCCCGCACAACCCGGTGCGCAAGGTGCGCTTCTTGGAGGGGGGCACCGTCTTCTTCCGCCCCGACCCGCGCCGCTACGAAGGGCTGCGGATCGCGCCGAGGATGAGCCGCCTCGCGACCGAAGTGGACATGCTCGCCCGGTTGGTCGAAGCCACCGGGCGGCGTGGGATGGCGGTGCGCGCCTGGACCGTCTTCCTGCACAACACCACGCTCGGCACGCTGCATCCCGACTGCGCGCCGCAGAACGTCTTCGGCGACCCCTACATTACCAACCTTTGCCCGGCCAATCCCGACGTGCGCGCCTTCGCGCGCGCCCTCGCCGCCGATATCGCGCGCTATGGCGTGGACGCCATCCTGGCCGAATCGCTCAGCTACGAAGGCTTCAACCACGGCTATCACCACGAGCGCAGCTTCATCCAGCTCTCGCCGGTCGTCCGCCACCTCTTCGGCCTCTGCTTCTGCGAGCACTGCCTGCGCGCGATCCGCGCGGCCGGTGTGGACACGGAGCGCCTCAGCCGCTTCGTCCGCGACGCGCTGGAAAAGGCGTTGGCTGGCGAACCCGACGGCCTGCCGGAAGGTGACGCGACGCTGGCAAATCTCGCCCCGCTGGCCGAGGGCGAACTCGGCGGCTTTCTTGCCGCGCGGCAGGGCATCGTCACCTCGCTCGTCGCGGAGGTCGCCGAAGCGGTCGCGGCGGTCGGCCCCACGCGCCTGACGATGATGGACATGTCGGGCGCGGCGAAGGGCTATGCCACCGGCCTGCCCACCGGCGACCCCGCCGCCGTCGATGCCTGGAAGGAGGGGGTGGACCCCGCCGCCGCCTCGCGCGCCGCCCACGCGCTCTCCGTCATCGGCTACGCGCGCGAACCCGAGCGCCTGCGCCTCGACCTCGATGCCTACACAGCACTCCTCCCCGCCGACCGCACCCTCTCCGTCGCGCTGCGCCCGATGCTGCCCGACTGCGACTCCGCCGAGAACATGGCCGCGAAGCTCGTCCTCCTGCGCGAGCACGACGTCGCTTGGGCCGACTTCTACCACTACGGCTTCGTGCGCCTCTCCGCGCTCGACCTGATCCGTGAGGCGTGGGGAGGCGAAGCCTGAACCCCAGTCGCTGTCAGCAGGCCGACACGACGCACCGCTGTGTCTCCGGTGCTGCGCTTGGGATTCCCCCTCCCCCGCCAGGGGAGGGGTGTCGCCGGGTACCCACGCAGTGGGTGTGGCGGCGGGGTGCGGTCCGTTATAGTCTCCGGCCGCAGGGGAGTCCGCCGCAGCGGTGGCGGGGGCGCACGATGAGCGCAGTGAGCCACGCCGACCCCAGCCAGGGAGGATGCGCGATGCGCGTCAAGCGCGGGAAACCAGCGGACTACGAGACGTTCTCGACGCGGCCGGTGCCCATCCGCCCGTTCGACCCGGAGAGCAAGCGCGCGGCCCTCGTTTACGGCGCGCAACTGAACGAGCGGCTGGCATCCCTCGGCGTCGCGGCGGAACTCCACGGTTCGCTAGCGCTGGAATTAGCCGGCAAAGGGGAATGGGAGTTCTCCCTCTTCCCGTCGCCGGACCAGTGGTATCCCACCCTCACCCTGCTCGTCAACCACTTCCGGGGCGTCTTCTCCATGTCCGAGGAGGTGGTGATGTTCAACGATGTCTGCGACGGTCACAATGTCGAGGTCATCGTCTTTCGCGGCGACACGGCCGCGTGCAACCGGGCGATTATGCAGTACTGGCGCGACCACCCCGAAGCGCGGGCCGACTACGAGGCGCAGAAGTACCTGCACTGCCATTCCAAGCGCGACTACTACCGCTGGAAAGACAACTACATCGCCGACATCCTCGAAACGCTGTAGCCCCACTCCCCCATACGCAGCGGCAACCTGGGCGTCACAAACAGTTGCGTCTCGCCTTGGGTGAGCACGTCGCGGCCCGATGAGCGCGCACCGGGACTAAATTGCCCGCCGACAGCGTTCCCATCCGTAGTCACGAGGTGTGACCGCGATCTGCCCAGCGATGCCCGGCGCACGCCCACCCTACCCGACTATTGCGGCCCACCAACGTCCGCAACTCCCGTTCGTGCCTCACCCATTCCCGCGCAAGGCGGGTACCCCCCGCAGGGAGGGTGCGGTCGCCGCCGCAGCGGCGGGGAGAGGTCGTCCCCTCGTTACTCGTTACTCGTCACTCGTCGTCCACTCACGACTCACGACTCACGACTGGAGGAACCAATGCCACCGGTTCGCTTCGCCATCCAACTCGCCCCGTCGCAACTGGAGTGGGGCGAGTACCTGGCCGCCGCGCAGGCCGCCGACACCATGCGCTTCGAGACCTTCTGGGGCTACGACCACCTGATGCCGATCTTCGGCGACATGAGCGGCCCCAACTTCGAGTGCTACACCACGATGGCCGGGATCGCAGCGGCGACGAAGCGTATCCGCGTCGGCGCATTGGTCAGCGGCGTCGCCTATCGCAACCCGGCGCTGCAAATCAAGGAAGCGACACAGGTTGACGTAATCTCCGGCGGGCGCTTCGACTTCGGCATCGGCGCGGGCTGGGCCGAGCGCGAGTTCAAGGCGTTCGACATCCCCTTCCACACCCCCAGGGAGCGGATCGGGATGCTGCGCGAGACGCTCGACCTCGCCAAGCTGATGTGGAGCGGCGATCCGCGCAAGAAGATCTCCTACGAGGGCAAGTACGTCAAGGCGACCGACGTCTTCCTCAATCCGCAGCCGGTGCAGTCGCCGCGCCCGCCGATCCTGATCGGCGGCGGCGGCGAGCAGCTGACCCTGCGCGTCGTCGCGCGCCACGCCGACATCTGGCACGCCTTCGGCGACCACGACACCCTGCGGCGCAAGATCGCGCTGCTCGACGAGTACGCGCGCGGCTACGGGCGCGACCCGCAGGAGATCGCCAAGTCGACCAACGCCAGCGTCTGGGTCGGCGACAGTGTCCCCGACGAGGCCCTCGCGAAGATTTCGAGCCTCAACGGTCGCCCCGTGGACCAGCTCCGCCCGACCTTCATCACCGGCACCCCGGAGGCGATCGAGGCGAAGCTGCGCGATCTGCTCGCGCTCGGCATCACCTACATCATCTTCACCGGCGGCCACCCCTCGCTCACCGACAACTGGCGGCGCATCTCCGACGAAATCATCCCCCGCTTCGCCAACGGCTAACCCACAGGGGGCGGCGAGCACACCGCTCGCCGCCCCCATCGTTTCCGACGCACTGGCGCACTGACGCACGAACACACAACCCCGTGCCTACACGTCCACCCCCACCGTCAGCCGCACGACATACCCGTTCGTCACATCCCCCCTCACCGTCGCCATCTGCGACTCGTAGCCATCGCCGAACACGTTGTCCTTCGCCAGCGAGATCTGCGACAGGTTCTTCACGCTCTGCGCGTAGCCCTCGGTCGCATAAACCGTCTTGCAGACATCCTCCGGCAGCGCCAATTGCGAGGTGTGGATCGCGTTGCTCGATGACGTCGCCGCCTCCAGCGACGGGTAGACCTCGAAGTGGGCGTGCGGCCAGCGCCCCGCATAGCAGGCCGGGAAGATCGACGTGAACGCGAGCTTGCCGTTGCTGTCGGTCACCTGCACGCCCCGGCAATAATCCTCGCTCGTCACCCCGTTGCTGTAGAGCGAGTAGTTGCCGTCCCGGTCGCAGTGCCACAGGTAGAGCGCATAGCCCGCCAGCGGCGCACCATTCGCCTTCGGATTGACCAGCGTCAGCTCGATCGTCGCCGGGATCCCCTTGGCGACCGTCCCGGTGCCCAGACTGGTCCGAATATCCTGCCGCACGATGCCCGAGAGCGTCAGCGCGTTCAGCGTCTGATTCGACGCCCGCGACCCATCGGCCGGATACGGCCCGGCCGTCTCCTGTGGAATCTCCTCGATATCCGCCGCCGCCGTGGTGCTCGCTGCAGCACTCGCAGCCGCGCTGCTGCTCGCAGCCGCGCCGGTAGAGGCGCTGGCAGCAGCACTCGCCGCAGCCTTGGTCGCCATCGCGGTGCGCGCCGCCGTGCTCGCCGCAGCGGTGGTAGTCGTCGCCGTCGGCGCGACCGCATTCGCCCCGCACCCGGCCAACAACACCCCGATGCCGAGAACATCCCCATCTTCCAGAATCTTCCTGCGCTCGATCGGCTTGCGGGTCCACATCGCCAGGTCGGCCGCAGCCCAAGATCGCGGCTCGGCCTCGTAGCATGCTGCTGCTCCTCATTCGCCGCGATCGCTTTGGCCGCTCTCTACCATCTGGCGCTGCGGCTTTCCATCGCCGCGCTCCCAGCACCACCGGCTATAGGAGGGCGCTCTGGGGAACAAGGACGGCCGGAGATGAAGGGATTCGATTAAGGCAACAGCATCGCGTTGCACAGGGCCCAAACCGGGCACGGTAGTGCTCTGACGGTTGCGCTGGAAAATTGAGGCCGGCAGTTGGCGCGATGTTACTGATCGCCCAAAGCCCGACGTGCATCCATCCGGCCATGCAGGATACGAACAATGATTACTGCGTCGTCCGTGGCACGGTAATAGATGACGTGCTGCCGCGCAAAGGCGCGCGCCAGATCGTCAGCAAGATCGACGTAGACGACCAAGAGCCGGGTTTTCGCCAGGTAGTGAGCGCTTATTGCAGGATCGCGGCTTTATCGTCTTTCCTGCTGATCTGCCCCATTCTTGCCGCGTGTGGGCGAATCGCCTCGAAGTCGTCCTGCACGCCTCGGGGTGAGGAAGACGGCGCGGCTATGGGAGGACATCGGTTTCCGGGCGTTGCCCGCCTCGAATTTTCGATCGACGTTGCGGGAAATCATCTCGGCGATCAGGAATTCCGGCGTCAGCGGCCGTGCACCGCTTCCATTCGGCCTGAGCATACCCGACAGCAATAGCGGCACGCAGCGCTTCGTGGCGCACGCGCTCGTGTTCATCGAGCAGGCGTAGCGCGCGCTTTAACCTCGCTGGCATTGTTGTACATGCCGGAGGCGACCTTTTTCTTGACGAGTTCTTCTAACTGCGGGGTCAGGCTCACATGCATATTCGGACCTCCTTGTGGTGAAGTATACAAACTATATCAAAGCTTGTACACATTCGCCGAGACGAACTGTCTCACCGCACCCGCAGCGTCCGCAGCCGGTTGAGCGCCGCCGCCACCTCCAGCATCCGTGGCCGCGCCAGTTCTCCCGGATGCTCGCCTTGCCGCTGCGCGAGCAGATCGAGCCCGAGACGGTCGAGATCGGCGTCGAGCAGCGCCAGCAGGTCGGCGAGCGTGCGCCGCCCGTCGAGGTAGCCGCGCGCCACGGCGTGGGTCAGCAGCCCGCCGATCGCGCGCGTCTGGCTCGGATCCACCAGTTGCTCCACCGCGCGCAGGTCGATCGCCTCGTGGCCGAACGAAATCTCCTCGTGCCGTGCGCCCGCACCGATCCCGCCCGCCCCGCTCGGCGCTGACGCTGGCCGGGTCGGGCACGCCCTTTCCAGTGGGGCTCCTATCGGTCGCGCAGGCGGCACCTCGCGCGGCGGCCCGACCTCGGCCGCGACCGCGTGCGCCCGCGCCGTCACCTCGCGCGGCCGGTAGGCATCCATCCAGATCACCGTGTCGGCGACCCCCAGGTAGTCGCCCGAGCCGCCGTCGAGCACCAGCAGCGTCGAGACGCCCAACTCGGCGCGCAGATCACGCGGTCCACGAACGGCGTGATCGGCCCGCTCGGCCGGCACGAGCCGCTGCATCCGGGCATCGCGAATCAGGAAATTCGTGGCGCAGGTATCCTCGTCCATGATCAGCAGGCGGCACCTTGCCCATCTCCAGCGCCTCCACGATGTTCGCCGCCTGCGACGTGCTGCCCGACGCGTTGTCGGTGTCGAAGCGCGCGGTCGAGCCGCCGAGCAGCGCGCCGATGAACGGCGAGATATCCACGCCCGCCACGCGCCGCCCATCCCTCCCGCCCGGATCACCACGCCATCGGCGCGCGTCACCACCCGCTCGCGCCCATCCCCTGGCGCGTGGTCGTAGACGCCGCGCGCCGCCGAGAGCAGCGTCGATTTGCCGTGGAAACCGCCGCCGACGATCACCGTCAACCCCTCCGGAATCCCCATCCCGGCGACCGTCCCGGCGTGCGGCGTCTCGAGCGTCACCCGCAGCTCTGGCGGGCTGGCGACAGCTTTACGCATTCGCCAGCGGACGTTGCGACACGCCGCTGGCGCGCGGCAGAATCGCGCCATCGGCCACAAACGCCACCAACCCGCGCTCCACGGCCAACTGCGCCCGCAATGCCTGCGCATCCTCCACCGTATCGAGATGCCGCCGCGCCGCCGCCGCCTCCTCCGGCCCCAGGCGCAGCGCCTCCCACGCGACCGCCGGCAGCAGATCGAGCAGCAACTCCGCCGCCTCGCGCCCGAGGATCGTGCGCCCCGCCGCCGGCAACCCCGCGCTCAAGCGCAACTCGATCCACTCGCCGGCCACCGCGCAGGCGCTCCGCTCCAGCACCTCCTGCCCCGGCGCGTCGATCCGCACCTCGCCCGACTTGCCCGACCCCGACCGCCCGCGCCCCACGACCCTCGCAATCGCGCGCTCCCCACGCCGCGCCAGGAAATCGGCCAGCGCCACCCGCCGCACCCGGCTAGCGCCGTCGAGCGCCGGATCGACCTGCCCTTGCCCGGTGCGCGGCAGGCGCACCCGCACGCGCGACGGCGCGGCGAACGGGTCCCCCTGCACATGGTCGATATACAGCGTCACCGCCCCGAGCGCCCACGCGCCGCGCAGATCCTTGTAGGCCGGGTGACCGTCGATCAAGTCGTGCCAGTTCGGCGCGCAACTCCTCGCCCGGGCGCGGACGTCCGGTGTTCGGCGGCAACTCTTCGCGCCCGCCTTCATTCTGCGCGTTGCGCGGTGGATAGCGGCGATGCATTGGCACCCTTCGTGCTTCCGGTTATGCTCATCGGGCGGAATTCCGCCCGCGTTAATGCTAGCACGCCACCAGGGAGCAACCACCATGCTGGACGTTCGGCTCGATGGCAGCCGGATTCACATCGGCAACCACTTCTCCGTCTCCTTCATGCGCACGCTGCGCATCCCGGACGACGGCAAGGAGTACCCGCTGCCGCCCGCGCTCGATACCTTCCCCATCCACCGCGTGGCCGACTACGCCGAGCGCGTCCCGCCCGCCTGGTGCGAGCGCGACAGCTTCTTCATCCCGCTCTACCAGCGCGAAGCCCTCTGGCTCAGCTTCCACGGCCACGACTGGCACCCCGTCGCGCCGCGCGTGTCGGCGTCGGCAACGTGGACGCGCTGATCGGCGAGCGCTGGCACACCCGCCTGAGCGGCAAGCCGCAGAACTACGTCGTGGTGCCGCTCCAACCCTGGCTCGACGGCATCAATTCCGGCAAAGAGACCATCCGCCAGTTCGTCGCGATGCCGCTCGGACAGGGCTACACCGTCGAGGCGCAAGTCACCGGCGAAGAAGTCTTCGGCGGCCTGCAGCACCCTGCGCGTCCACGACGCCAAGCCGGGCCGCTTCCCCGAGGGCAGACCCCAACCCGCAGCGCTGGGGCATGGCGATGCACGCGATGGCGACCGACGGCGCGAACCCGGCGCTGGGCTGGGCGCGGGCGGCACGATGCACCAGGCGATCTACCCCGACCCGCACGGCGTGCGCACAAGGATGCCGACAATTTTGGCAAATCTTCGTCCGCATCGTCAACAGCGCCCACTACCAGCAGATCACCGGCCAGTTACCACCAACATCCCCGGTAGACGCCAAAACCTACACCGCGCACGGCTATCCCTGGTTCGACCTCTACGACGAACCCCTCGGAACATATCCCCATCGGATGCACTGGCTCGCGTCAGGCTCATTCGCATGACCTTGATTGGGAGAAAGGAGCTGCCCCGCGCAGTCTGGCGACGACTCATTCGCGACATACCGGACAGCCAAATCCGCAAACTCGACTTGGACAAGACCGCTCCAGTCGACGACAAACCGCAGCACTGGTGGGACCGCCTCTTGCACCGCGATGATTAGGGCAACAGGCCGACGGGCTACACATCCGAGCCCGCGTAGGCGGGCTTTGCGCTGACCCGCCGCAGGTCGCCCTCGGCCCAGGCTTCAGCCTGTGGGGCCATCTATCACGCCGCCATTGCCGTCTCCGGCACACAATAGAGGCGCGGTATCTCCTCCCGCAGTATTCGCGGCACCTTGCCGCACGAGGGAGGAAGGTATCATGAACCCAACAAACACTCGTCCCCGGCGAAACCGGCATCGGTCCAACTGACCCTCTCCCGCCTTCCTCGCCGCCGTCCGCTACGACGACCTCCCCGCAAATCATCGCCGACGCCAAACTGGCGATCCTCGACTGGCTCGGCTCCGCCCTCTCCGGCGCACTGGAGGAACCCGCGCATCGCCCGCACACCGTCGCGCACGCAGCTTCGGCGCGTCCCGACGAAGGCCTTATCCTACCGGAAGAGGCGCGGCTCGGCCTTCGCGGCAGCGCTGGCAGGCTTGGCGTCGCCTCCCACATCGCCGGAATTCGACGATGTCCATCGCGGCTCCACCATCCACGGTGCCGCGCCGATCATCCCCGCCGCCCCACTCCGCCGTCGCCGAGGCGCAGGCACTGCCGCTGGCCGCACCTTCCTCCTGGCGACCGCGCTCGGCTACGAGGCTGGGCTGCGCGCGGGCGAGGCGGTCAACCCCAGCCACTACTGCTACTGGCACCCCACCGGCACCGCCGCCACCTTCGGTGCCGCCGCCGCCTCCGGGACTATCCTCGGCCTCGATGCCGACCAGATGCGCGACGCGCTCGGCAGCGCCGGGACCCAGGCGGCCGGTCTCTGGGAGTTCAACGCCGACGGCACGATGAGCAAGCATCTCCACCCCGGCAAGGCCGCCCTCAATGGCGTCCTCTCTGCCGACCTCGCGAAGCACGGCTTCACCGGTGCGGGGCGCATCCTCGAAGGCGAGCGCGGCTTCATCCGCGCGATGAGCGACGGCGGCGATGTGTCTCGCATCACCGCCGACCTCGGCACCGCCTGGAAGGTCAGCGAGAACTGGTACAAGATGCACTCCTGCTGCGGCCACACCCACACCGCCATCGACACCGCCCTCCTCCTCCGCGCCGAGCAGGGCTGGGGTGAGACCGAAGCATTGCAGTCCATCGAGTCAATCGACATCGCCCTCTACGGCCCCGGCTACGAGATCGTCCGCGAGATGAATCCGCGCACCCCCTACCAGGCCAAGTTCAGCCTCGCCTACGTCGTCGCCGCCGCCCTCACCGAAGGTCGCGTCGGCCTCGCCCAGTTCGCGCCCGAGCGCTTCAGCCCCGAGGGCACCGTCGTCCCCGCCATCCACGCCCTCCTGGAGCGCACCACCGCCCGCATCGACCCCGACCTCACCGCGCTCTACCCCGCCCGCTGGCCCGCCCGCCTCACGCTCACCCTGCGCGACGGTCAAAACCTCGTCGGCGGCTCCGATTACCCGCGCGGCAACCCCGAGAACCCCGCCCCGCTGGCCGAACTCGAAGACAAATTCCGCGACCTCGTCGCCCCGCGCTACAGCGCCGACCTCGCCGAGCGCGCCATCGCCGCCGTCAATGCCCTCGAATCCTGCCCCGACATGGCCAGCTGGCTCGCCGCCCTGCGCCCGGCCTGACATGGCGCAGCAACGACGACGGCGCACCTCCCGCCGCGACCTCGACGCCGCCTGGAAACACATCCTGCGCGAACTCTTCGCCGAGTTCGTCGCCTTCGCGCTGCCCGACTTGCATCGAGCAATTGACTGGTCGCGCGAGCCAGAATTCATGGACAAGGAACTCCAAGCCGTCGCGCGCCGCGCCGCGACCGGGCAGCGCCGCGTCGATCTCCTCGCCAAAGTCTGGCAGCTCAGCGGCGAGGAGCAATGGGTCTTCATCCATGTTGAGGTCCAGGCCCGCAAAGAGGAGCAGTTTGCCGAGCGCATGTACCTCTACCACACCCTCCTCTTCCTGCGCCATCGCCGCCCGATCGTCAGCACGGCGATCCTCACCGACCCCCGTGCCGATTGGCGTCCCGACGAGTATGCTTACAACCACTGGGGTTGTCGGCTGTTATTCGGCTATCCAGTGTTGAAGCTCCTTGAGTTGTGGGGGCGCGAGGAAGAACTCAAGCAGTCGCGCAACCCCTTCGCACAGGTGGCCCTGGCGCAACTCGCGGTGCTGACCAGCCGGGGTCAACAAGAGCCTCTGATCGCGACGCGACTCGACGTAATGCGCCATCTCCTGCGCGCAGGCCAGAGCGAGGTAACAGCCGTCGCGGTGCTAGACTTTCTCGACATCGTCATGAACCTGCCAGATGATGTGATTGACCAGATCGATAAGCAGTTTGCTGAGGAGACCGCCATGGCAAGGAGCGAGACCCCCTATCGGCCGATGACCAGTTGGGAGCGGCGGGGGCTGCGGCAAGGGCGCGAGGAAGGTCGGGAAGAAGGTATTGTTCTCGGCCAGCGGGGCTTGCTGGAGCAGATGCTTGAAAGGCGGTGGGGACCACTCGGCGAAGCACGTCAGAGCCAATTGCGCGCTCTGGCCGGTGATAGGCTAGTTGCCCTGGGGGAAGCCATCTTCGACTTCGATAGCCTTGACGATCTCGACCGCTGGCTGGCAGCGAACTCATAGGCGATATCACCCTACACCAGATGGCAGGAGGCATGGACTTCACCCTCACCCCCGAACAAGAATCGCTGCGCCTCGCCGTGCGCGAACTCTGCGCCCAGTTCCCCGACGCCTACTGGCGGCAGACCGACCGCGAGCGCGCCTATCCCGAGGCGTTCGTCCGCGCCCTGACCGAAGCGGGCTACCTCTCGGCGCTCATCCCGCAGGAGTATGGCGGCCTCGGCCTCGGCATCACCGAGGCGAGCCTCATCCTGGAGGAAGTCAACCGCTCCGGCGGCTCCTCCGCCGCCTGCCACGCGCAGATGTACATCATGGGCGCGTTGGTGCGGCACGGCAGCGAGGAGCAGAAGCGCCGCTGGCTCCCCGAGATCGCCTCCGGCCGACTCCGCCTGCAAGCCTTCTCCGTCACCGAGGCCGCCGCCGGGTCCGACACCACCAGCATCGACACGCTGGCCGTGCGCGAGGGGGATGAATACCTCGTCCACGGCGCAAAGAACTGGACCAGCCGCGTCGAGCAGTCCGACCTCCTCCTCCTCCTGGCACGCACCACGCCGAAAGGGCGCGAGCGCGACCGCACGCGCGGCCTGAGCATCTTCCTGGTCGATCTACGCGACGCGCGCGGCACCGACACCTTCATCGCGCGCCGCACGCGCACCATGTTCAACTACGAGACCTACCAGGTCGAATATCGCAACCTCGCCATCCCCGCCGAGAACCTGATCGGCGAGGAGGGCATGGGCTTCCGCTACATCATCGACGGCTGGAACGCCGAGCGCATCCTGCTCGCCGCCGAGTGCATCGGCGACGGCCACTGGTTCATCGAGCGCGCCGCGAACTACGCCAAGTCGCGCGAAGTCTTCGGCGCCCCGATCGGCCGCAACCAGGGCGTCCAATTCCCGCTCGCCCGCGCCCACGCCCAGGTTTATTCCGCCGACCTGATGCGCCACAAGGCCGCCTGGCTCTTCGACCACGGCCAGAGTTGCGGCGCAGAAGCCAACATGGCCAAACTCCTCGCCTCCGAAGCGAGCTGGGCCGCCGCCAACATCTGCCTCGACACCCACGGCGGCAACGGCTTCGTGGACGAATATGACGTCGAGCGCAAATTCCGCGAAACCCGCCTCTTCCAGGTCGCCCCGATCAACAACAACCTCGTCCTCGCCTACGTCGCGACACATGTGCTGGGGCGCCACGGTCATCGAGGGCTCAGTGCTCGGTGCTCAGTTGGGAGGTGCCCTGGACATGACCGAGTCATCAGGATTGCTCCAGAACGATGCTCGCGACACTGGGCACTGCACTGAGCATTGAGCACTTTTCGCCGCGCGCCCTCGCCAACCTCACCGTCATCGCCCTCGAACAGGCCGTCGCCGCACCCTTCTGCACGCGACAATTGGCCGACCTCGGCGCGGACGTGATCAAGATCGAGCGCCCCGGACGGCGGCGACTTCGCGCGCAACTACGACGGCGATATGCGCGGCATCTCCGGGCACTTCGTCTGGCTGAATCGCGGCAAGCGCAGCGTCACGCTCGACCTCAAATCAGATGCCGGGCGCGCGGCTCGCCGCTCGGCTCCTGGCTCGCGCCGACGTCTTCGTCCACAACCTCGGCCCTGGCGCAGTCGAGCGCCTCGGCTTCGGCTACGACGACCTCCGTGAAGTCAACCCGCGCCTGATCTGGTGCGCCATCTCCGGCTACGGCCCCGACGGCCCCTACCGCGACAAAAAGCCTACGACCTCCTCCTCCAGGGCGAAGCCGGGACGATCGGCGTCACCGGCACGCCAGACGCCGGAGCCAAGGTCGGCGTCTCGGTCGGCGACATCGGCGCGGGGCTGCACGCCAGCACCGCCATCCTCGCCGCGCTCCACGGCCGTGCCGCCACCGGGCGCGGCGAGCGCATCGACATCTCCATGCTCGAATGCCTCGTGGAATGGCTCACCCCGGCGCTCTACCACTGGCTCGGCACCGGCAAAGTCGTCGCCCGTGCCGGGCAGCGCCACGCCCTGATCGTCCCCTACGGCGTCTACACCTGCGCCGACGGCGCGGTCAACTTCGCCATCCAGAACGACGGCCAGTGGCGGCGCTTCTGCGCGGGCGTCTTGGGCGACCCCGCGCTCGCCACCGACCCGCGCTACGCCACCAACCCCTCCGCCTCGCCAATCGCGCCGACCTGGAAACCCACATCGAAGCCCAATTCGCCGCGCGCGCACCGTCGCCGACGTCATCGCCGCGATCGAAGCCGCCGACATCCCGAACGGTCGCGTCGTTGACATCCCCGGCGTCGTGGAGCACCCCCAACTCCACGCCCGCAATCGCTGGACCGAGGCCAGCCCGGTCGGCACCCTCCCCTCCTCCCGCCCCACAACCTCGCCAGCGCATCCCCCGCGATGGGGCCAATCCCTGCCCTCGGCCAACACACCCGCGCCGTCCTGGCGGAACTCGGCTACACCGCCGCCGAGATCGATCGCCTGGGCAGCTAACTGCCGCATCGCAGCATTGCATAGCGGATTGGCGCTTCCCCTCTCCTGCTAGGAGAGGGGTGCCGCCCGCAGGCGGCGGGGTGCGGTCCGTCTCCTCGCCCGTTCGCCCGTTCGCCGTTCTACGGCAGATCGCCTCGTACAAATGTTCTCCTTGTCCGCGATCCACTATAATTATCCGCAGAGCTATCGGCCCGACACGGACGAGGCAGCATGGCACACGGCGAGCAGCGACAAGGTGAACGCAACGCAGGCATCGCCGAATCCGCCCGCGAGGAAACCCTCGAAGGGTCGGTCGAGCGCGTCACCTTCTACAACCCCGAGAACGGCTTCAGCGTCGTCCAACTGCGCGTCCGTGGCCGACGCGAACCGATCGCCGTCGTCGGCACGCTCCCGGCCGCCCAGCCGGGCGAAACCTGTCGCTCACCGGTCGCTGGCAGACCGACCCGCGCGCCACGGCGCGCAGTTCCGCCCGCACGACCGCCACCATCCGCCCCCTCCTCCCGCGACGACGTCATCCGTTACCTCGGCTCCGGCCTCATCCGCCAGCTCGGGCCAACCCTCGCGCAGCGCATCGCCGACCACTTCGGCGACGACACGCTCGACATCCTCGACGCCCGCCCGGAGCGCGTGCGCGAAGTCCCCGGCATCAGGCCGCAACGCGCCGCCGCGCTCGCCGCCGCCTGGGCCGATCATCGCGCGCTGCGCGAAGTCAACACCTTCCTCTCCGCGCACGGCCTGAACGGGCGCTACGCCCCGCGCCTCGTCGCCGCCTACGGCTCCGACGCGCCGCGCGTCCTCGCCGCGAACCCCTCCCGCCGCGTCGCGGAGGTCCCTGGCCTCGGCTTCGCCGCCGCCGACCGCCTCGGCGCGGATCTCGACATTCGCCCGACCGCCCCCGCCCGCCTGCAAGCCGCCGTCCACGCCGCGATCCTGCGCGCGGGCGAGTCCGGCCACACCCGGCAGGCGCGCGGCGCGCTGACCGAGACGGCAGCACGCCTCGCCAGCATCGAACCCGCCATCATCGAACCATCGATCGCCCAACTGCTCGCGAACGGCGTCCTCGCCGCGCGCGTCGCAGCCGAGCCCACCCCACCCGCGCCCACACAGCCCTTGCCGCTCCTACTCCACGCCGCGAACCAAACACTCCCGGCCGCGCCCGCCCCATCCCAGGCCGGGCGGCTGCGCATCTACGAACCCGCCGCCCCCGCGCCGGTCGATGACGGTCCCGGCATCGGCCTGCGCGGCCTCGTCCGCGCCGAAGAGTCCCTCGCCACCCGCTTGCGCACCCTCGCATCTCGTCCCGGCCCGCTCTCCCCCGCCGCTGTGGATCGCTGGCTGGCCTCCGACACCGACGCCCAGAAACTCTCGGATGAACAGTGCGCCGCCGTCCGCGCCGCCGCCGTGAACAGCCTCTTCGTCCTGACCGGCGGCCCCGGCGTCGGCAAGACCACCACCGTCCGCGCCCTCGTCCGCTGCCTCGCGGCGCTCGGGCGCTCGGTCGCGCTCGCCGCCCCGACCGGCAAGGCCGCGAAGCGGCTCGGCGACGTCGTCGGCCTGGAAGCGCGCACGATCCACCGCCTGCTCGGTGCCGGACCCCAGGGCTTCCGCCACGGTGCCCGCGACCCCCTGCCGTCCGACGCGATCGTGGTGGATGAAGCGTCGATGCTCGACACCCAACTGGCCCGCGCAGTCGTCGCCGCCGTCGGTCCGCGCGCCCAGCTCATCCTGGTGGGCGACGCCGACCAACTCCCTAGCGTCGGCCCCGGCCAGGTCCTGCGCGACATCCTCGACAGCGGTCGCGTCCCCGCCGCGACGCTGACCACCGTCTTCCGCCAGGCCGCCGAGAGCGCCATCGTCCGCAGCGCCCACCGCATCCGGCTGGGCGAGCCGCCCGAACTTTCGCCGCCCGCCGCGCTCGGCCACGGCACCGATTGCATCTTCGTCCCGGCACCGCCCGACCGCGTCGCCGCCATCGCCGCCGAGTGGGCCGCCGAGCGCCTGCCGCGCCACCTGGGTCGCGACCCGCGCGATGTACAAACCCTCGCCCCCCTGACGCGCGTCTGCCAGGCCCTCAACGCCGCGCTCCAGGACCGCCTGAACCCGTCGCGCGGCCAGGACGAACGCCCGCACGGTGCCCTCCCGCTGCGCGCCGGCGACCGGGTCATCCAGACGCGCAACAACTACAACCTCGGCGTCGTCAACGGCGATACCGGCCTCGTCGCGGCGGTCGTCCCCGGCGAAGTCGTCGTCGATTTCGGCGACGGCCGCGAGGTCACCTACGCCCCCGCCGATCTGATAGACCACGACCACGCCTACTGCCTCACCGTTCACCGCGCGCAGGGCAGCGAGTGGCCCGGCGTCGTCCTCCTCGCCTCCTCGTCCTACGGCCCGATGCTCTCCCGCAACCTCCTCTACACCGCACTCACGCGCGCAAAACAGGCCGCCGTGATCGTCGGCGACGAGACGGCAATCACCCGCGCCATCGCCGAAACGCGCGACCTCCAACGCCACACCGGCCTGGCCGCGCTACTGACCGAAGACGAGACATAGTGCTGTGATTCGCCATTGCTTGTCGGCCTTGGACTCCCCCTCTCCTCGCGGGAGAGGGGTGCCGCCCGCAGGCGGCGGGGTGAGGTCATCCCCCCACCTGACCAGCACACCTGAGCAGGAGCCCTAAGCCATGGCACGCGCGGCGGCGAAGGCTGAACCCTACGGCGAACTGGTGCGCCAGTACCTCGCCCTGCGCGACGCCCATCCCGGCGTCCTCCTCCTCTTCCGCGTCGGCTCCTTCTACGAAGTCCTCTTCGACGACGCCGAACTCGTCGCGCGCGAACTCGGCCTCAAACTCACCGACCGCCCCTCCGGCGGCTCGGCCCCGCCCGTGCCGCAGTGCGGCTTCGCCCACCACGCCCTCGACGCCTTCCTGCCGCGCCTCCTCGCGCGCGGCTACCGCGTCGCGGTCGGCGAGGAGGGCGAGGACGAGGGGAGCGGCCTGCGCCGCCGCGCGGTCGTCCGCACGCTCACCCCCGGCACCGTCACCGACCCCCGCCTCTTGCGCGAAGACCGCCCGACCTACCTCGCCGCGCTCGTCGGCGGCAACGACCGCCTCGGACTGGCCTGGGCCGACGCGGCGGCGGGCGAGTTTAAGGCGGGCGAGTTCGACCCGGAGGAAGCCGCCGCCGAACTCCAGCGCCTCGACCCCGCCGAAGTCCTCGTCTCCCCCGACCGCCCGCCGCCCGACACCCTGGTCGCGCGCCGCAACGTCACGCCCGTAAAATCGAGCGCGGGCGCGGCAGCCGCCCTGCGCGACGCCTTCCCCAATGCCGACCTCAGCGATCTCCCGCAAGCGCAGGCAGCTGCTGGCCTCGTCGCGCGCTATTTCGCCGAGACCCAGGGCGACGCCGCGCCGCCGCTCGACGTGCCGACCGTGGCCGACTCGGACGACGGCATGCGCCTCGACGCTTCCACCCAGCGCCACCTCGAACTCGTCGAGACCGAACGTGGCCGCGAGCACGCCGGTAGCCTGCTCGCGACGCTCGACCGCACCGTCACGCCAATGGGCCGCCGCATGGTGCGCGCCTGGGTCCTGCGCCCCCTCACCGACCTCGCCAAGATCGCCACCCGCCAGCGCATCGTCTCCGAACTGGTCGCCGACAACGCCCTCCGCACCGCCCTCGGCACCTGCCTCGCCGAGCTGGCCGACCTCGAACGCCTCGCCGGTCGCGCCGCCGCCCGTCGCGCGACCCCCGGCGACCTCAACGCGCTTGCCACCATCGCTGCCGTGCTGCCGCGCGCTCGACTCGGCGAGCGCGGGTGCCCGCTCCCCTTCCTCCGCGTGCTCGGCCGCCCGCGCCCCGGCCTCGCCGCCTTCGCCGAATTCGCGAACGATGTGCTCTCCTCGGACGACGAGGAGGGCACCGTGCGCCAGGGGCTAGCCCAACGCTGGCCGAGGCGACCGAGCGCGTGCGCGGCGCGGCCGACTGGCAGGCGCGCTACCTGTCCACCTGCGCGGCCTGCCCAACCTGAGCGCGTCAAACTGGAGCGGACCGGCACGCAGGGACTCTTCCTGGAGGTGCCGACCAACACGCCCGTCCCCGCCGACTGGATCCGGCGCGGCACCGTGCAGCGCGCCGAGCGCTACACCACCCCCGCGCTCGACGATCACGCCGCCGCGCTGGCTGACGCCGAGACGATCGTCGCCGCCGAGACCAAGGCCCTGCTCGACGAATTGCGCGCCGCCGCCGCCGGGATCGCCGGGGAAGCGCGCGACCTCGCCCGCTACCTCGCCGCCGCCGACGCCTCATTCGCCCTGGCAACCGTCGCCGCCGAACTCGGCTGGGTCCGCCCCGTCGTGGACGACAGCCTCACCCTCACCATCGACGGCGGCCGACACCCCGTCCTCGACGGCCCGGCGTTCAACCCGAACGACGCCCATCTCTGCGCACGCGGCGACCGCGACCAACTCGCCGTCCTCACCGGCCCCAACATGGCCGGCAAGAGCACCTGGATGCGCCAGGTCGCCCTGCTCGTCCTGCTGGCCCAGGTCGGCTCATTCGTCCCCGCGCGCTCCATGCACGTCGGCCTGGTCGATGCCATCTTCACGCGCATCGGTGCCGTGGACGACCTCGTGGGCGGGCGCTCAACCTTCATGGTCGAGATGCTAGAGACCGCCACCGTCCTGCGCGGCGCGACCGATCGCAGCCTCGTCCTCCTGGACGAAATCGGGCGCGGCACCAGCACCCACGACGGCATGGCCATCGCCTGGGCCGTGATCGAGCACCTCGTCGGCGGGGACGTGCGCCCGCGCGCGATCGTCGCCACCCACTACCACGAACTCGCCGCCCTCCGCGACCTCCACCCGCCGCTCACCCTGCTCCGCGCCGCCGTCGAAGAACACCCCGGCGGCATCACCTTCCCCCACCGCATCGAACCCGGTGCCGCCAACCGCAGCTTCGGCATCGAAGTCGCCCGCCTCGCCGGCCTCCCCCCCACCCTCCTCGCCCGCGCCCGCGCAGTCGCCGACGCCATCGAACCCCTCAGCGCCGAAATCGGCCACCACCTCGGCACCGCCGGGCGACAGGTACCAGGGCGCTAGCCCGCACCTACGCGATGTGCGCAAGGCTCCCTTGCGCAGGCGCATGTCGGTTGCAGTGAGACCCTTACCCTCTCCCTCGCAAGGGGGAGGGTCGCCGCCGCAGCGGCGGGGAGGGGTTCTCCTACCCCGCCGTAAACGTCACCCACCAATCGCCGTGCGTCTTGCCCTCTTGCGCCGTCAGCACCAGTCGGTAAACGCGCTCACCCCATACCGGAGCCAAACGCGCATCATCAATCGCGATTCGTTCCACGGCAACGGTGAAGAGCTTCGGGTCATAGTTGATGATCAGCGGTCGTGTCGGCGTAGCACAGCGAATCTCCCCCGGCGTGACAACATCGGCCTCGTCGGCCAGCATCAGATGCAGCGCCAGGCTCGTCGGCGGTGCCGCGAGGTAGAATGCGTCATGGAGCACGATGCGGGGCGTGTCCCCGCGTTCCAGGCGCAACGTGCGCTCACAGTGATACACCCAAGCCTCACGCGGATACGCCCAGGCGATGTCGAGTTCCAATTCGGCGGCATCTTCGCCCAGCGTCGCCACCACCTCCCGCGCCGCGAACTCCCGCCCATCACGCTGCTCATAGCCATTGATGACCGGCAGATTGTGATACCCGCTCTGCATCGTCCAGATCGAGTAGCGGTCCGCGCTGAACGTCTGCCGCGTGTAAACCCCCACCCCCACATCGATCACCACCGGCCGACCATCCAGCGCCACGATGAAGCTCCCGATGTCGTTGTGGTTGTGGCTCTCCGCGTTGTGCCCCCCCTTCGCCGCCAGGAAAACAGCCCCGTCGCCTCCCCCGCCCGCTCCCGCGCCGTCAGCACCTGAATGCCGTCGAGCCACGCCTCGCGCACCAGCGGCATCGCCGCAGCCGCGCTCCGCCTCCGGCACCGGCGCGTGCAACGCGCGCAGAATTCGCTCGAACTCCCCGCCGCGCCACTCGCCGCGCGTCTCGATCCGCGTCGCCGCCGCCCCCTGCGCCATCAGCGCCCGGTCGCCGATGCGCCGACCATAGCCATAGACGAGCGGCGCATTGATCGCCACCCGCGCCGCGCCATCCGCAAAATTGACGTACCAATTGTCCGCGATGTGCGCCCGGTAGATGTACCGCCCGATCTCGCGCACCAGCGGCACCCCGAACGCATCCAGCCTGCCGTCACTCGCGCTCGCGATCAGATCGAGGCAATCGAACAGACTCCCCCCCGCGTGCCCCCAGTAGCTCGTCCCCTCGTCGCAGCCGCCATCGCTGTGATACCCGGCCATGAAGCGATCGATCCCCTCGATCGCGCGCACCACCACCGCGTTGCGGGTCGCCTGGTCGCGCTCCAGCAGCAGATTCGCCGCCAGGATGTTCGAGTGGATCCAGGGATTCCAGTTGTTGACCATCCCACCATGCGTCTTGCCGAGCCACCACCAGTCATCGATCTCGCGGTACGGGCCGAGCACCCGACCCCGCACCTCCCGTTCGAGCCGGTCAACCACCACCGGCAGCAGCGCCGCCAACCGCTCCCCGACGAGATACTGCGTCCACGCCAGCACCGCGCCCGTCTCGGCCGCAAAGAGATCCACCACCGGATAGGTCGTATCCGGCAACCCCTGCGCTCGGATAGCGCCCGTTCGGCGGCACCACCGGCGCGAAACGCGGCGCGAAACTGTGCGCCGGGATACACCACGAACTCTCCTCGCAAATCACCCAGATCCCATTCACAATCTCGTCCAGGAACCGCCCCCGCCCCTCCGCGCACTCCCCCAGCACCAACTCGACCAGCGCATGCCGCCGCGCGAAATAGTGCTCCTCGAACCGTCGCCGGTTCCCATCGCGCACAAACTCCAGAAACAACGTCGCGGGCAACTCCGGCCACACCATCCCCAGCCGCGCCTCCGCCTTCGCGATCATCTCCGCGCGCGTCTCAATCTCTAACCCCTCCCACCCCGCCCGATCCTCGACCGTGGGATAGGGCCGCCACACCCCATGCGGCAACAGGCTCCGTTCCACCAGTTCGGCGGAGAACATGGCAGTCAGCGGTCCTGACGGGCTCGCGGCGGGCGCAGTCATCGCTCACTCCTACGTGCAACACACCCGGTACGCTCAGGGACGCACCACATTGTCCTGGCCTCAGGTGCGCATCCTAGCCGCCGCAG
This sequence comes from Chloroflexia bacterium, assembly GCA_046328475.1. GTDB lineage: Bacteria > Chloroflexota > Chloroflexia > Thermomicrobiales > CADCWN01 > CADCWN01. The sequence goes on from JAXLWN010000021.1 coordinate 71,221, forward strand.
GGCGGTTTCGTGGCGCGTGAGCGCCCTCAGGCGCGGTTTCAACCGCCGATGCACCCAATCAACCGCCAACGTACCCTGACACGCATCCGGTACATTCGTACCACGGGCGGCGACAAATCGGTGTGGTACGATGGCAGCCACGCGACGAATGTTCGCCCTACGATGGTGGGTATGCTCGGCTTTCTGGCCTCAATCCTGGCGCTCTTCGCGATGGGACTCGGCGGCGTCGCTGTGCTCCGGCGCTACGCCCCGGGCCTGACGCCGCTCGAAATCGTAGCATACGGCCTCCCGCTCGGCGTGGTGGTCGCCACCCTGGCGACGCTCGCCCTGGCGACGATCGTCGGCCTCTCCTGGCCCCTGGTCGTCGCCGTCAGCGCGGCCTGCCTGCTCGCCGCCTGGGCGGTCTCACCGGAGCGCGAGGCGACCGACACCCATCCTACCGACCGTTGGGCGGCGTGGCGCACCCTGACCCCGGCCAAAATCGCGCTGCTGGCGCGCGAACGGCTCGGCCTGCTCCCGCTCGCCATCCTGGTCGGCCTGACCCTCCGCTGGGTCTGGGCCTGGAAAGATGCCTTCACCTACACCAGAACCGGCCTCGCCGCGCGCCAGCTCAACGTCTGGGGCGACTGGGCGCTCCATCTCGGCGACGTCACCTCCTTCGCCTATGGCGACAACTTCCTCCCCGAAAATCCCCGCTTCGCCGGCACCCCCTACCCCTACCACTTCCTCGCCGACCTGACCGCCGCCATGACCGTGAAGCTCGGCGTCGATCCAGCCTACTCGCTCGGCCTCCACACCTTCCTCTTCTCGGTCCTGCTGGCGCTCGCGCTCTTCGCCTTCGCGCGACGGATCACCGCCAGCAATCTCGCCGGTGGCCTGAGCGTCCTCCTCTTCCTCCTCGGCGGCGGCCTCGGCTGGCTCTTTACCCTGCGCGACATCAACACGTCGCACAAGTTCGCCGACACGCTCCTGCACCACGCCTGGGATTTCCAGCGCCACCAGGCCGGCCTCTTCCGCTGGGAGAATGTCTACGACTCGCTGATCTCGATCCAGCGCGGCTACCTCTACGGCCTCCCCCTCGCCCTCCTCGGCCTCACCCTCCTGATGATCGCCGTCGAAGGGCGCGACTGGCGTCCCTTCCTCTCTGCGGGCATCGTCCTCGGCCTGCTGCCCTTCGCCCACCAGAGCACGCTGCTGGCCCTGGCCTTCGTCACGCCCTTCCTCGTCCTCCTCTTCCCTCGTTGGGAGTGGGCCATCTTCTTCGCCGCCTGGATCGGCGTCGCCGTGCCCCAACTCCTGGTCCAGCTCGGCGGCGGGCGCGGCGCGATCGCCGCCGCCCACTGGCAGCCCTGGTGGGTCGCCGCGCCCGATCCCTGGCCCTGGTTCTGGGTCAAAAACCTCGGCCTCTACCTGCCGCTCGCCCTGATCGCGCTCGGCAGCCGCTCCCTCCTGCCGCGCACCGGGCAACGCTTCCTCTGGGCCTTCATGCCCCTCTTCGCCGCGTTTAACCTCGCCATCTTCCAGCCCTGGGACTGGGACAACAACAAGCTCCTGCTCTACTGGTTCCTCGCGGTCGCCATCCTCGTCGCCGCCCTCCTCGCGCGCACCTGGCGCGAGCAGCGCGCCGTCGTCACCCGCTTCCTGCTCGTCGCCGCGATCCTGACCATGACTCTCTCCGGGCTCCTCCTGAACCTCTTCCAACTCACCTCGCGCGACAGCTACGAACTCCTCAACAACGAGGACATCGCGCTGGCGCAGCAGATCCGCGACAAAACCTCGCCGCACGCGATCTTCGCCGCCGGGTTGCAGCACAACCACCCCGTCCACGTCCTCGGCGGGCGGCGGGTGATGGTCGGCTACAACGGCTGGTTGTGGGTCCACGGCATCGACACGCGCCAACGCGAAAAAGACCTCCAGGCCATCTTCACCTACGGCCCGAACGCCCCCGCGCTCATCCGACAATACCACCTCAGCTATCTGGTCATCGGCCCCGGCGAACTCAGCGCCTTCAAACCGAACGAAGCCGCCATCCGCGCCGCCTACCCCCTCGTCATCAGCACCGAGCACTACCACATTTACCGCGTCGATGGCGGCCAATAAACCGACGCAAGGCGCATCAATATCTCGCCATCACCATCACAGGGCTCGTGTGCGAAGGCGACCAGTGCTTGAAACCGCGCCAGGTAGGCCTTGCCGGACCGCGAAACCACCCTGCGTCGGTCGGACCCAGTCCGCGCAGGCGGACTTCGCGGCGACCGCAGTCGCCTTCAGCCGGGATTTCAATCCAACGGCACCCCCACTCGCCCAAAGCATCACGCTCCCAGCAACGCCGCAAACTCCGCCGCCCTGCTCCCCCACGTATGCTGCCGCGCGACCGCTCGCCGTTCCTCACGCCGCGCCCTATCCCCCGCTTCCGCGACCGCGCGCTCGACCGCCCGCACGAAGGCTTCCCCGCACTCACCCAACTGGCAAAGGTCGCCGAACTGCGCCAACTCCGGCAACGGCGTCGCTGCAACCGGCAACCCCGCCGCCAGATATTCATAGAGCTTCACCGGGTTCACCGCGACCGTCAACGGCGACACCGCAAAGGGAATCAGCCCCACCGCGCTCGCCGCCAGGTACCCCGGCAACGCCGCGTGCGGGCGCGCACCGAGCAGATGCACATTCGGCAGCGCCGCCAAATCGCCCACCGGTGCCTCGACCGGCCCGACGAACACCAGCGACCACTCCGGATGCCGCCGCGCCAGCAGCACCAGGCTCTCCTGGTCAAGCCAGCGATCCAGCACCCCCACGTAGAGCAGGCGCGGCGCAGGAATCGCCGCCAGATCAGCCGGAATTGCAGGCGAGCCCTCGAACACAGTCAGAAAAGAATCGGCCACCCCGTTCGGGATCAGTCGCACCGTTCGCGCACGCCCCGCCCACTTCTCGCGCAGCACGTCGCTCGTCACCACCACACAATCGCACCGCGCCGCCAACCTCGCCTCCGCAGCCACAATGTTGCGGCGGCGACGCTCGCCCTGCGGAAACGCCGGGAAATCATCCATGCAGTCGTACACCGCGACCCGCTCGCCCAGCTGCCCCACCCACGGCGCGGCCAACGGCCACCCCACCACCAGCGCCGGACGCCGAAAACCGAGCCGCCCCAACGCCCGCACCAGCCCAGGCCGCGCCAGCCGGTGCCCCGCGCGATTCAGCCCCGCCGACGCCATCGTCAGCGGCAGCCCGGGCGGCGGCCTGTACGACCAGAGCTGCGGACCCCGCTCGACCAGCCCGCCGCGCCACGCCACCGGCTGACGACGCGCCACGCGGCGCAGATTGCCCACCACCGAATAGGCCACCGGCTCGACCACCAGCACCCGCCAGCCGCGCGCGGCAAACGCCGCCGCGAGGTGCTGGGGCCGCTGCACGATCGACTCCCAGCGGTGCGGCGCGAGATAGATCAGGTCGCCCGATGCGTCAGCTGCGGTCACGGGCGTACCGCTCGATCACCGCCGCGATCCGCTCCGCCGCCCGCCCATCCCCGAACGGATTCGCCACCCGCGCCATCGCCGCATACGCCACCGGGTCGCGCAGCAACCGCTCCGCCTCCCCCACGATGACCTCGGGATCGGTGCCGACCAGCCGCGCCGTCCCCGCCTCGATCGCCTCCGGGCGCTCCGTCTCCCGCCGCATCACCAGCGTCGGCTTGCCCAGCGACGGGGCCTCCTCCTGGATCCCGCCCGAGTCGGTGATAATCAGCGTCGCGCGGGCCATCAAGTGCGTGAACGTGGCATAGTCGGCGGGCGGGATCAGGTGGATCCGCTCGTGCCCCCCGAGCATGCGCCGCGCCGGTTCCTGCACCTGCGGGTTGAGATGGACCGGATAAACCAACTCCGTGTCGGGATTCCGCTCCACAATCGCGCGCAACGCCCCGAAACAGGCTTCCATCGGCGCACCGAAATTCTCGCGCCGGTGCGCCGTCACCAGAATCATCCGCTGGTCGTCGCGCAAATATGGCAACGGAGGCGGCGCGGTGGTGTTCACGATCGCCAGCAGCGCGTCGATCGCCGTGTTCCCCGTGACGTGGATCGCCCCCTCCGCCACCCCCTCGCGGCGCAGCGCCGCCGCCGCCCGCGCGGTCGGCGCAAAGTGCCAGGTCGCGAGCACCGTGGCGAGCCGCCGGTTGATCTCCTCCGGGAACGGCGAGTAGCGGTCATCCGTCCGCAGCCCCGCCTCGACGTGCCCGACCGGGATGCGCGCATAATACGCCGCCAGCGCCGCCGCCATCACCGTCGTCGTGTCGCCTTGCACCAGCACCACGTCCGGACGCTCCTCCGCCAGCACCCCGCCCACCGCCGTCAGGATCCGCGCCGTCAGATCGGTCAGCGACTGCCCCGGTCGCATCAGATCCAGATCCCGGTCCGGCACAATCCCGAACACCCCCAGCACCTGGTCCAGCTGCTCCCGGTGCTGCGCCGTCACGCACACCCGCGACCGCACCCCCGGCCGCCGCGCCAACGCCCGCACCACCGGGGCCAGCTTCACCGCCTCCGGCCGCGTCCCGAAAATCGTCAGCACCGTCAAGGGGGACACTTCGCGCTCCTCATCGGTTCTAGATTCAAAGTCTCAAGTTGGCTAGCCCGACTCAGCACTCAGCACTCAGCACTCAGCACTCGCTAATACCTCACCAACGCCCGATTATACGCCCCCCGCCGCCCCAGTCGCCCCAGATCCCGCCAGCGGGCACGCAACGTCCCCGGCAGATGGCGCAGATTCCAGCCAATCGCGCGCGGGATGAGCGGACGCCAGGCCACCCCGAACTCGTCGTGCCCGCGCCAGAGCCGCCGCGCCACGTCGAGCGCGTAGAGCGGCAGGAAGAGCAGCAGCGCAGGCAGATCGAAGTTCTTCAGCACGAACCGGACCCGGTTGCGCTCCATCAGGTAGCGGTTGCGCTCCAGGCTGGTGCTCCCCAGCTCCTTATGCCGAATTTGCGCATGCGGCGTGTAGAGCAACCGATAGCCCGCCCGGATCATCCGCGCGCACCAGTCGGTCTCCTCGTAATACGCCTCGTACTCCGGGTCCAAAAACCCCACCTCGTCCAGCACCGCCCGCTTGACGACCAGATTGTTGCCCGAAAGGTAGTGGACCTCCGTCACCGGGTGCTCGGCATTGGTCCAGAGCGCCCGCCCGGTGCGCGGATCGAGCAGCGGCAGCGTGAACGCGACCCGCCCCGGCTCATCCAGCGCCAGCACCGTGCCGGTCGTCCCGGCTACGTCGTCGGGCCGCGCCGCGTCGAGCAACGCCGCCAGCCAGCCGGGATCGGCGACCGTGTCGTTGTTCAGCAGCGCGATCCAGCCCCCCCGCGCCACCCGCAGCCCCAGCAGGTTCCCCCCGATGAAGCCGGTGTTACGCGGGCTCTGCACCAGCACCACCTCGGGGTGCTGCTCGCGCACCAGCGCCACCGAGCCATCGGTCGAGCCATTATCCACCAGGATAACCTCGTGCCGCCGGTACGTCTGCTCGCGCAGCGCGTCGAAGCATCCGGGCAAATACCCCCGCCCATTCCAGTTGACCACGATGATCGAGACGAGATCCGGCTCGACGATCATGGCGTGCGCCGTGGCGCGCGACCGACCGCCTCCACGATCCGGCGCTCCAGTTCGCCGACCAGATCGCCCCACCGGTACTGCATGGCGAACGCGCGATAGTCGTGCGCCCCACGCTTCGCCTTCGCCGCATCGATCGCGGCATCCAGGTCGAGCGGCTCGGAGCCATCCCCCGCGTAATAGGTCACCATCTCGCCATACTGCCGGGTGATCCCCTCGTTGCGGTAGGTGACGACCGGCAGATCAGCCAGGAAATATTCGAGGATCTTCAGCGGCATCGCGTATTCCAGCACCGGGTGGCGATAGTCGAACGGTACCAGCCCCACCTCGGCGCGCGAGAGCCACTGGTTGGCGATCTGCTTGTCCACCTCCGGGATCCAGGCCAGATTCGGGCGCGCGGCGGCGAAATACCGCGCCCGATTATCCCCGCCGCCGATATCCATCGGGCCGATCAGCAGGATGCGCCGCCGCGAGGCGAGCACGCTCTCCATGTCGAACCAGCGGGAGATGTTCGACAGCACCACCGCGTCAAAGACCTTCTCGGTCGGTAGCGGCCGGAACTCGTCGGGGTTGACCCCGTTGGCGATGAAGATCCCCTTCGGGTCGCGCCGCGCCGTCTCCTCCTGAATGTAGATATTGAACGCCGAATTGGCCGTTAGCCAGTGCATCCCGTCGAGGAAGCGCGCGGCGTCCACATGATCCATGTGCTGCGTATCATCCACATGGTCATAGGCAAAGGGGATCCCCAGCCGCCGCACCACCGGCGCATACTCGGGCGCGAGCACGATCAGGAAGTCGAGATTCAGCCGCCGCAACTGGCTGGCGACGAGCGGGATCAGCCAGCGATTGCGCCACTGGCGACCGGCATGCTCGTGAAACGGCGGATAGAGCACCGGGCGCACGATGCCCAGTTGCGGCGAGGCCTGCCGCAGGTGCGGGATGCGCTGCCGCATCGCGGTCATCGTCGCGTAGCGACCCCGCGTGAAGTCGGCCGGCTCGATGTAGTAGACCGTGTGCCCGAGCGCGATAAGTTCCCTGGCGAACTGCTGCGGACGCTGCTGGATGAAACGCCAGCCGATCAGGCTGATGATCCCGATTCGCACACTTCCCGCCGCCTCCGCTCAGCCCAACAACCAGCCCGAGCGCCCTATCGTTCTACCACCGGTCCAACCCCACCCCGGCATTCCGGTCCAATTGAACCAGCCACCCCGCCATTCGACAAGGAGATGGCGGGAAATACGCTGCACGAACGACGCAGCGCGAACGCAGCATTCACCCAGATTCGCACCTGAGAGCACGCTGCCGAAGAGTTCCCCCGTGAGCCCGCGCAGGCGGGCTTGGCGGCGACCCGCAGGCCGCCCCCAGCCCAGGGCTTCAGCCCTCGGGCCGCGTGGCCGGGCAACCATTGCGCAGATTGACTACAGCCTCGTCCCAAACGCATCACAAAACACATGCTCATTGAACGTCCCCCGAAACGGGGACTTACCCTGAATCTTCTCCACCACCGCGCGAATCACCTCGCGGCTCGGCGCGTGCGCGTTGATCAGCGTCTTCACCATCGGCACGTCGATCAGGTGGTTGGGCAGCGATAGCGACACGAACACCGTCGGCACCTCGCGGACATACCACGGGATCTCCGCCGCCATCGGCGCGGACCAGTGGATGCGCACGGTCGCCTCCTGGGCGAACCCGCTCACATTCGCGAAGACAATCGCCGCGTCATACTTGTCGGCATACGCGGCGTTGGCCTCCTCGCGCAGCACCGTGTGGAACGCGACCCCTTTTTCACCCTCCGCGATCCGCTGCCGCAGATCCTTGAACACATGGACCTCGAACCCCGCCTCCTCCAGCGCCTCCCGCGCGATCTGCAAGTACCCGCTCGGGTCGGTGCCGGTGAAATCGGCCTGCCCGGTGATCCCATACAGCCGGATCCGCCTGTGCGTCTCGGGGCGCAGCGGCAAATTACCCTGCGTATCCTTGACCAGCGTCACGGTCTTGTCGGCGATCTCCGCCGCGACCGCGCGATGCGCGTCGCACCCCACCACGCCCAGCGCCTCCGGACCGGGGACCAGCGCCTCGCGCGGCGTCGCGTGCAGGCCAAGCGACGCCTTCAGCCCCAGGATCCGCTCCAACGCCTCCTGCAACCGCGCCTCGGTGATCACCCCCTCGCGATAGCCGTCGAGCATGTAGCGGAAATCCTCCTCGGCATTCTGGAAGAAGAGGAACATGTCGCACCCGGCCGCGATCGCGCCCGGCACCTGGTCGCGCCGCCGCTTCGCCGAGGTCAAACCGACCATCAGCGACGCATCAGTGAGGATGACCCCGTTGAAGCCGAGTTCGCCGCGCAGCAAATCCTGCAACAATTCGGGGGCCAGGGTGGCCGGCATGATCTCGTGGTCGGCGATGCCGGGGCGATACCTGCGCGACAACGCGGGCGCACCGATGTGCCCGGCCATGATCGACTGCACGCCGTGGTCGATCATCTCCCGGTACACCCGGCCGAAACTGGCCTCCCACTCCTCCACCCCGAGCGTGTTCCACGACGTGACCACATGCTGGTCCCGCTCGTCCACGCCATCGCCGGGGAAATGCTTGATCGCGCAAACCGTCTTCGACTCGCTGATGCCGTCGAAGTACTCCTTCGCGCGCTCGATCACCACCTCCGGCGTGTTGCCGAACGCGCGCGTGGCGACGACCGTGTTGCGCCAGTTCCGGTGAATATCGACGATCGGCGCGAACGCCCAGTTGCACCCAAGCGCCGCCGTCTCGACCCCGGCCACGCGCCCCATCTCGCGAGCGAGCGACTTGTCGGGGTGCGACCCGGCCTGCAAGTGCGTGCAGACCAGCGTGCCGTCATCGATGCTCCCGAAGCCGCCCATCTCCGGATTCGAGGCGATCAGCAGCGGAATCTTCGACTTCGCCTGCGCGTAGCGGATGTGCGCCTGCACCGTCGCGGCGTCCGCCCCCGGTAGCGCATCCCGCCCACATGGTACGTGTCGAGGATGTGGTCGAGATAGCCGGGCGCGAACGCCACGTTGAGGTTGATGAACAGCTGCCCGATCTTCTCCTCAAGCGTCATCCCCGCGATGGTGCGCCGCACCCAGTCCGCCGCCGCCGCATCGAGAAAGAACGGCTTCGCCGTCAGATCGACCATCCCGCCCCCCGCCGCTCACCGCGCAAATCGCCCCGCCCCTGACCAATCCCACCCCCAAAGCACCCCGTTTCACAACTACCCGACAGATTGCCTGGCATCTTCCCCGCTCCTCGCGGACGGGTACCCACCACAGCGGGTGGCGGGTGCCACCGCAGCAGCGGGGTGCGGTCCGTCCCCCTATCGCCTATCGCCTATCGCCTATCGCCCGACCCACTCAGCACTCAGCACTCAGCACTCAGCACTCGCGCCGCTCCTCCAGCGACGCCCTCAACAGCGCCAACTCCTGCGCCAGCCGCTTGTTCTGCTCGGCCAATCGCGAGAGCGCCAGCGAAAAGTGCAACGCCAGCAGGAAACCGAAGAGAATCGCCCCCAGGTAGAGAATCGAGGGGCCGTAGTCGATCCCGAAGAAATCGGCGAGTTCGTCGATCCCCGGTCGCCAGACCGAGAAGCCGATCAGGACCAGCCCCGCGCCGAACCAGACCAGCGCGTACTCCTCCCGCAGCTTGCGGCGGCGGATCAACTGAAAAATCAGGATCATCAGCGCGAGGCTACCGAGTATTGAGATGAGCTGGATGGGCAGACTCATCGCCCTCTCTCCTGGTCTTGCGCCGGGTCGCCCCGATCAGGATCGCGAGCAACACCTTGCCCATGTAGAAGATCGCGCGGGCGAACGTGATCGACGACCGCCCGCCCTGCCGCTCGCGCATCAGCACCGGCACCTCGCGCAGGCGAAAACCGTTGCGCGCCAGCGTCACCACCGATTCCGGCTCGGGATAATCGTCGGGATAGTCGGCGGCCAGAAACGCCAGCGCCGCGCGATTGTAGGCCCGGAAACCCGACGTATTGTCGTGGATCGCCTGCCCGATCAGCAGCGAATTGACCATCCGGAAGATCGCGATCCCGCAGCGGCGCATCAGCGGAGCCCGGTACGACCCCGCCCGCACGAACCGCGAGCCGATCACCACGTCGCACTCGCCCCGCAGCAGCGGATCGAGCAAACTCGCCACCTGATCGGCGCGGTGCTGCCCGTCGCCATCGAACTGGACCGCCACGCGATACCCCTGCCGCACCGCGTAGATCAGCCCCGTCTGCACCGCCCCGCCGATCCCCAGATTCACCGGCAAATCGAGCAACATCGCCCCGTGCGCCCTGGCCACCGCCGCCGTCCGATCAGTCGAACCATCGTTGACCACGACGACATCCGCCGCAGGCTGATGCAGCCGCAGGTCGCTCAACACGCCCGGCAGGCTCGACTCCTCGTTGTATGCCGGGACAATGAACAATACCTCGGCCATGCCCGCCGCTCACGGCACCACGACGCACCACATCAAGAAACGCTGGGAGCGCGACCCGCGAAGTATACCAGACCCCCCAACCCACCCCTCACCACCGACCACGGAGACCCAACCCAATCTGGTAGGGGCGGGTCACCGACCCGCCCGCGTGGGGATGCCTACCGCCACGCCATCCTCGCCCAACCCCGGCAATCGTAGGGGCATTCAACCGAACGCCCGCCTCGAACGATACCCACCTTACCCTCCCCCACCAACATTTGAGCAATTCCCCGACAATGTGGCATGATTTATCCCCTCAACGGGTACGGTACAGATAGCGGCACTTCCCAATGGATGGCCCGGCCCCCACACCGCGCCACCCAGGCCAGGCCATATCCACGCCCGCAGGAGGCCCACCATGACCACACACCGTCACCCTCTCCCCACCCCACCCGTCAAATCTCCCGCATGCGGGGATTGAAGAGGCCAACCCCGCCCCAGCCACCGCGCCTCCCATTCCCCCGCCTGAGCGCACCAAGCATCCGTGCCTTGTGTCCCTGTGTCCTTGTGGCAATGTCGCCGCGGCGCGCTCTGCGACCCACGCCTCGCCCGCACCCCACCCGGGAGCCGTCCTCGGGAAGGAAGAAAAAAGCAAAAATGCAAAAACAAACCTACTTTCGCCCACGTAATCCGCTTACACGTAACTCACTTACACGCGTACACATCGACGCACGCACGCACGCACGCGCAAAGCGGGGGGCAGGTCCCCGACCCACCCCCCGCCAGCCCCACGCCCCCTACGCCGCGCCCCAAACCTCGCGCGCCGTCTCCGCCACCACGCGCAGCTTCGCCTCCTGGTCCGCCTCGCTGAGGTGATTCCCCTCCTCGGTCGAGGCAAAGCCGCACTGCGGACTCAGCGCCAGACGCTCCAGCGGAATGTACCGGGACGCCTCGTTGATCCGCGCGATCAGCGACGCCTTCGTCTCCAGCGCCGGCTTCTTCGTCGTCACCAGCCCCAGCACCACCGTCCGGTCATCCGGCACATGCTGCAACGGTGCGAAGCCCCCCGACCGCTCGTCGTCGTACTCCAGCAGGAAGCGCCCGAAGTGCGTCCGCCTAAAAACCTGCTCCGCGATCGGGTCATAGCCACCGCTCGCGTAGAACTTGCTCTGGTTGTTCCCCCGGCAGAGGTGGATCCCGAACGTCACCCCCGGATGGTCCCTGATCACCGCGTTGTCGAGCCTCGATGCAGCGGTCGAGCAGCCGGTCCGGGTCATTCCCCCGCTGCCGATACCCCTCCCGGATCGCCGGGTCGAGCAGCGCGGCATACTGCGGCGCGTCGAGCTGAATGTAGGTGCAGCCAAGCCGGATCAACTCGGCAATCTCCGCCCGCAGAATATCCACCACGTCGGCCAGGTAGGCGTCGATAGTGGCGTAGGCCCCCTTCGACTTCTCCGGGTCGTAATACGCCGCCGCCTGCTGCGCGTTGATCAGCGTCGCTTTCCCCACGCGATCCCCCAGGCGGGCGCGCAGGTAGGAGAACTCCTCCGCGCAGAGGTGCCGCCGCCGCTTCAGCTTCGACACCACCACCGGGCGCTGCCAGACGATCGCGTCGCCACTCTCGTCGCGGAAGGGGATCGCCCAGCCGCCCAGCTTGTCGAACCCCTCCACCGCGTCGATCAGGTGCCCGAAGAAGGCATAGCGCCGCATCTCGCCATCGGTGATCACCTCCAGCCCCGCATCGACCTGGAGCGCGACCGCCTCGTCTACCGCGCGGTCCTCGACCCGCTTGAACTCCGCGTCGCTGATCCCCCCTTCGCCAGCCGCGCCCGCGCCTCCTTCAGATACTCCGGCCGCAGCAAGCTCCCGACCACGTCACTGCGCAACGCACCCATCGCCGACCTCCTCGTGCCATACGCCATCGCCCAGATGCTACCCCGCGCCGCCCGAATCGCCAAGCCGCCCGTTCCGGTCGCCGGTCGTCAGTCGCCAGTCGCCAGCAAGTCGTCGATCGCGCCCTCGGCGTGGGCTGCGCGCCCGCGCGCCCAGGCCGCCGCGAAGCCAGCATCGCCCAGGCCAGCGCGTGCCGCCGCCGCGATGCGGTCGTGATCGGCGCGCTCGGGCGACTGGAAACGCCCGCCGACCCCGTCGAGCAGCGCCACTGCCGCCCCCAGCAGGGCGACCGCCCGCGCGAACCCGCCCGCGCCACCGCCTCGCGCCCCACGCGCGCCGCGATCACCGACGCGAGGCCGACCAGCGCCGAGGCATAGTACCAGTTGCTGCCCAACTCGCCGAGCAGCCGCAGGCTCTCCGCATAATAGCCCGCCGCCCCATCCCAGTCCTCGCGCGCCCGCGCCAGTTCGGCGAGGCACGAATAGCTGATGCCGATCCCCCAGGGATTGCCGATCGCGCGGAAGAGGTCCAGGCTCTCGGCGCAATCCTCGCTCGCCGCCGCCCACGCCCCCCGCGCCGCCGCCACCAGCCCCAGGCGCACCAGCGAGATCCCCATCCCGAAGCGCTCACCCCGCGCGCGATAGAGTCCCAGGCTCTCAACAAAGAGCGGCCCAGCCTCCTCCGTCCGCCCCTGATAGAGCGCCACCAGCCCGAGCGTCCCGATCGCGAACGCGCCGCGCGGCGAGTCGCCCGCCTCCCGCGCCAGGGCCACGCTCGCCTCCAGCTGCTCGCGCGCCGCGCCAAAATCGCTCTGCCCCCAGGCCAGAAACCCGGCGCAGGCAAGCGCCCCCGCCCTCACCTCGCCCGGCGTCGCCCCACCCAGCGCCAGCGCCCGCGTCGCCCACGCGCGCCCCTCCCCCCAGAAGCCGCGCAGGTGCCAGAAAAGCCCCAGCGCGCCGACCAACCGCTGCGCCAGCGCCGCCTCGCCCGCCCCGATTGCCCAGGCAAGCGCCCCGCGCAGGTTATCGTGCTCCGCGCCGAGCTGCGCGAGCGCCGCCTCCTGCTCGGCCCCCTGCAAGTGCCGCTCGGCACCCTCGGCCAGCGCCAGGAAGTAGCCCGCATGCCGCGCTCGCGCCGCCGTTTCCTCCCCTGCTGCCCTCAACCGCCCGAGTCCATACTCCCGGATCGTCTCCAGCATCCAGAAGCGCGGCTCGCCATCGTGCCCCGGCTCCTGCCGCACCAGGCTCTTATCCAGCAGCGAAGCGAGCGTGTCGAGAAGTGAGTAGTCAGGAATGGGAAGTGGGAAACCGCTGACCTCGGTAGCCTTCCCCACTTCCCACTTCCCACTTCCCACTTCGACACCCACCGCCTCCGCCGCGTCCACGGTACAGCCACCGGCAAAGACGGCCAGATGGCACAGCAGGCGCTGCTCATCGGCGTTGAGGAGGTGGTAGCTCCACTCGATCGCCCCGAGCAGGGTCCGCTGGCGCGCGGGCAAATCGCGCGCCCCACCGGTGAGGAGCGCGAAGCGGTCGTCCAGGCGCGCGAGCAGGGCCTGCGGCGTGAAGAGCTTGCAGCGCGCCGCCGCCAGTTCGATCGCCAGCGGCAGCCCATCGAGGCGGGCGCAAATCGCGGCGACAACCGGCGCGTTGGCTGCGGTCAGCGCGAACGATGGTTGGACCGCCCGGGCGCGCTGCACGAAGAGCGCCACCGCCGGGTTACCCGCCAGCACGTCGAGCGTCGCGCCACCCGGTGGCTCATCACGCGGCAACGCGAGGGGCAGCACCAGGAACTCGTGCTCACCCGAGAGGCGCAACGCCTCGCGGCTGGTGGCGATCACCCGCAGCCCCGCAACCCCCTCCAGCAGGTCCGCAACGCGCGGCGCGGCGGGGAGCAGATGCTCGCAATTGTCCAGCACCAGGAGCAATTCGCGCCCGCGCAGCGCGGCGATCACGCTCGCGACCAGCGGTTGCCCGGCCTCCTCCGTCACGCCGACCGCTTCGGCGATCGCCGAGGCGACCAGATCGGGATCGGTCAGCGCGGCCAGCGGGACGAACAACGCGCCAGCGGCAAACTGATCGCGCAGCTCGGTCGCCACCTGCAGCGCGAGCCGCGTCTTCCCCACCCCCGGCGGCCCCACGATGGTCAGCAGCCGCACGCCGCGTTGCGTCAACGCCTGGCGCAACGCGGCGACCTCCCCCTCGCGCCCGAGGAGCGCCGTCGGCGGCACGGGCAAGGCACCGGGGCGGCGCATCCTTACCGGTGCGATTGGTGCCGCCTCGTTCCGCACAGCTACCGGCGATGCCGCCGGCAAGTGCCGCGCCGAGAGTTCGGCGCGGGCACTCCTGATGAACGCCTGGCGCTCATCGGCCGCGATGCCCAGCTGGTCGCACAGCCGCTCGGCGACCTCTTTCGACGGTCGCCGCTCGTCTGCCTCGATCTTGCGGATCGTCACGGCGGAGCAGAACACCCGCTCCGCCAGCTCCTCCTGGGTCAGATCGAGTGCCCTGCGCCGCCGCCTCAGCCACTGGCCGAACGAGACAACCTCGTGCGCCACCGCCCACCGCCCACCGCAACACCCACCGTATCAGCGCCTGTATCGCCGATTGTACCGCACGCCGATACCACAGCCCGCGCCCCTCCTGCTGTAATACGTCCAGAGGTTGACGGTTCGAAGGTTCAAAAGTTCGAGAGGTTCAGTGGCCCCCCCCACCCAACCTTCCAACCTTCAAACCTTCGAACCGTAACCCCGAACCTTGAACTTTGAACCTTGAACCTTGAACCCGGAGGCACACCATGAGCGCCGACAACACCGCCATCGCCCGCCGCATCTTCGCCGAGGTCTTCAACGCGAACGCGGCCGACCGCATGGACGACTTCGCCAGCCCCGATCTCATCGTCAACTACGCCGGATCCGAGGCACCCCTCCGGGGACTCGCCAGCTACAAGGAGCTCTTCACCCAGGATCTCCCCAGCTTCCCCGATGCCCACTACACGATCGACGATCTCTTCGGCGCGGGCGACAAGGTCGCAATCCGCTGGCGGATGGACGCCACCCACCAGGGCACCTACCAGGGCATCGCGCCGACCGGCAAGCGCGTCAGTCTGACCGGGATGTCGGTCTATCGCTTCGACGGAGGCAAAGTCGCCGAAGCCTGGGTCGTGACAGACAGCCTCAGCTTCATGCAGCAACTCGGCACGGCCTAGCCTTCACCATCGACGACAAACAGAACACCCGCCCCCGCGCCGATAATCGCGGGGGCGCGCCTCCTGGCCCGTTGTCATCAATCGAGAGATTTGCCACCCGACAAAGCCAGACGCACCGCCTCGATATTCCTGACGGCGTACTCGTCGTAGCCACGTTCGAGCAACCACGGTATCTCGGAGACGTTGCGCATCAGGCGATATTCCGCCAGCAATGCCCGCGTTTCGGCATCGTCCGCGAGGCCAGCATAGCCCGCCAGGATCGGCCCCGTCAGCACCTTGTGCCAGAGCGTGAGCACCGCGATATCGAGCAACGGATCGCCCGGCTGGGCTTCGGCAAAGTCGAGCAGCGCAACAACCCGCTCGCCGCTCGGATCTACCAGGACGTGAACGGGCTGCAAGTCGCCGTGTAGCAGCACGATTGGCCGCGTCGCCAGCATCGGGCGCAGCCGCTCGAAACGTGCGAAGAGTATGCCTATCTCATCCCCTGTGAACACCTCGAAGCGCCTCAGGCTCGCCAGTTCGCTTCGCATCCAGGCGAGTACATGCTCATCCCAGGCCAGCTCACCGGTTGAGAACGGCGGCTCCGCCCCGAGGCGATGGAAGCGTTCGAGCAACCCGCCAGTCTCACGCGCCGCGAGTGGGTGCGCAGACGAGAGCGGCTGCCCGGCGACATACCGCGCGGCGATGACCGCCGGAGGGCCGGGCACAAAAGCGAGCAACTCCGGTGTGGGCACTCCCGCAGATCGCGCAGCCTGCGTCGCCCGCCACTCCTGGCGCAGCAACTCGGCATCGACGTATACCTTCAGCACGATGCCCGAGTGTTCGGCCAGATACACCGCGCGATCGGGTTGCAGATAGAGCGGCTGTAGGCGTGCTGCGGAGTCGGTGAACTCCGCGAGGCATGCCAGTGCAGACAACCGAAGATCCATAGTGCGCTCACGACGAAATGGTCGATCTATGTCCCTGCTTCCGGCTGCGCGTTCCGCATCCGCACCATCGAGAAGTGCAGCGTGGCCGGGATGAGCGCGCGGTGCAGCGGCCAGAGCGACGGGGTGATCCGCAGTTCAATGTTCGCGGCAACCTGGCGGGCGAGCAAATCGCCGACCAGTTCGACGCTCAGGGGCGTGACCGCCTCGCGCGAGACGTGGTAGCCGGGGCCGCCGCCCGACCATTGCGGGCGAAACGTGTCACCTGGCAGGCGATACTCGTAGAGCTTCGCGCTCCGCACCCTTTCCCACCACCCTCCCTCAATCGCGATCACCCAGCGCGCCGTGGTGTGCCCGAGGAAGCGGGCGATATCCTCGTCCGTGCTGGTTGGCAGCGGCCAGTAGGCGACGCGCGGGCAGTCGCGCGGGAACCAGTAGAGCGGCGCGTGGTCCTCATCGATCGCCCAGACGAGATTCGCGCCCGCATAGTCGGCGGACGCGGGCGGAGCGCCGGGCGATTGCGGCGGGATGGGGCGCGGATGGAAGACCTCGATCCCCGGATCGTCGCTGTAGTGGTAGAACATCATCGCGCTATCTCCCACAGGGCAGCCAACGTCGCTACCACGGCGGCATCCGAGAATAGAACCCGCTGGCTCACACGGGGCTGAGTTGCGCCCGGTTCAGTCGGCGACATCGGCCGACTCGTCACGGGTGCTTTCGGCCAGGGCTTCGCCGTGCCAGAGGAGGCGGAATTCGTCCGACTCCAGCAGCAGGCGGTCGAGGGTGCCGTCCGCAGCGACGCGACCGTCTTTCAGCACCACGATGCGGTCGGCGCGGGCCAGAACCGCGCGCCGGTGGGAAACGGCGAGGCAGGTGGCGTTGTCGGCCAGGAGGCGGTCCCAGAGGGTGCGCTCGGTGGCGACGTCGAGCGCGCTGGAGAGGTCGTCCACGACCAGCAGTTCGGCGTCGCGAACGAGCGTGCGGGCGGCGGCGACGCGCTGGATCTGCCCGCCGGAGAGGCGCACGCCGCGCGCCCCGACGATCGTCTCCAACCCGTCGGGCATCGTCGCCAGGTCCGGGTCGAGGACGGCGGTGTGGATGGCGCGAGCGAGGTCGCCCCTGGCATCGGGCAAGCCCAGCAGGATGTTCTCGCGCAGGGTGTCGCTGAAGAGGCGCGGGACCTGGGGCACGTAGGCGCAGCGCGGCGGGATGCAGAAGGTCGCGGGATCGGCCACGACTTCGCCGTTCCAATGGAGCGCGCCGCTGTCGGCGGGGAGCAGGCCGAGGAGGGTGCGGAGCAGCGTCGTCTTGCCCGAGCCGATCCGGCCGGTGACGACGACGAATGCGCCGCGCGGCACCGCGAAGCTGACAGCGGCGATGCCGCGCCCCGATTCGGGATGGTTGTAGGTCAAGCCCTCGACTGACAGGGCCTCCAAAGGCCTGTGCGCAGCCGGTGGCGGGGGCGGGGCGGGCGGCAGTTCGCCGCGCAGGTGGAGCGCGGCGGGCGCGGTGAGCGTGGCGGGTTGCGCGCCTTGCAGGAGCGCGACCATGCGCCGGAAGGAGATGACGGTCTGCTGGTAGAAAGCGAGGTAGTGGCCCGCCCAGAAGGTGAAATCGGCGACGAAGTTGAGGTAGTAGACGAAGAGCGCGAAGTCGCCGACGGTGAAAGAGCCGGAGCGCATCGAGCTGGCGGCGACGAGCAGGATCAGGCCGATGCCGAGGTTGACCGTGTTGGCGTTGACCGAGTCGATCACCTGGGTCAGGGTGCGGTCGCGCACCATCGCGCGGCGGCGATCGTCGTTCAGCTGGCGCAGGTGGCCGAGGATGTGCGGCTCGGCCCCGGCGACCTGGATGGCGCTGGTCGCCCCGAAGATTTCGCCGAGCAGGCCGGTGACGCGCCCGGTGGCGGCGCGGCTGACCTGGCGATAGGCCTCCACGCGGCTGGAGGCGAAGCGGGCCAGGGCCAGCATACCCAGGAGAGGACCGAAGACGAGGAGGGCCATCCGCGCGTCGAGGGCGAGCAGGATGACCAGGGCGGTGAGCGCGAAGAGGGCGGTGCCGATCTGGTCGAGGGTGAAGCTGATCAGATCCTCGGCCTGCTGCGCGTCGTCGCGGAAGGTGCTGAGGGCGGTGCCGGGCGAATCGGGCAGGGCGCGAGCGCCGGGGCGGCGCAGCAGTTGCGCGAAGAGATTCTGGCGCAGCAGCGACATCATGTTGAAACGGTGGAAGCTGTCGGTCTCGGAGCCGCCCCAGATCAGCAGGACGCGCGCCAGGGAGGTCGCCAGCATCAGCGCGATCAGCGTCCAGGGGCCGAGCCCGGCGGGGGCTTCGCCGGTGACGGCGTCGAAGAACCACTTGGCGAGCAGCCCCGGCACCAGCGGCGAGAGGTGGATGAGTGTCCAGAAGGTGCCGTTGAAGAAGTAGAGCCAGGGGCGGAAGCGCATCATCGCCGCCAGATGCTGCCAGGTTTTCATGCCAGCACCTCCAGACTCGCCGCGTCGGCACGGAGCAGCGCGGCGTAGCGCGACGCCGGATCGGCCGCGAGCGCTTCACGCCGCCCCCACTCGGCGATCCGCCCGCCGTCGAGGATGAGGACGAGGTCGGCGCGGCGCACGGTGTCGAGGCGGTGGGCGATGATCACGCCGGTGCGGTCGCGCAGCACCGTCTCCACCGCCCGCCCGATCAGCGCCTCGGTGGCAGGGTCGAGCCGGGAGGAGGCTTCGTCGAGGATGACGAGGCCGGGGTCGCCGAGGAAGACGCGGGCGAAGGCGAGCAGCTGCGCCTCGCCCGCCGAGAGGCCGCCGCCGCCCGCCGCCAGCGGGGTATCGAGGCCATCCGGCAGGGCGCGAAGCCAGGACGATAACCCGAGCGCGTCCAGCGCCCGCCAGAGTTGCTCGTCGGGAATCGCCGGGTTGAAGAAGGTCAGGTTGTCGCGCACGGTCCCGGCGAAGAGTTGCACGTCCTGGGTCACGACGCCGACGCGACGGCGCACGTCGGCCAGCGCGGCGTCGCGCAGGGACACGCCGCCGAGTTGGACGTCTCCGACAGCGGGGTCGTAGAGGCGGGAGAGGAGGCGTGCCAGCGTCGTCTTGCCGCTGCCGGTGCGCCCGAGCACGGCCAGGATTTGCCCCGGCTGCACTTCGAGCGAGATGTCGTGCAAGACGGCGTCCTCGTCGTCATAGCCGAAGGTGACGCCATCGAACGCGACCGAGAGGGGTCCGGCGGGGAGGGGCGCGCCCGGGCCGTCGGCGAGCTGCGAGCGGAGGGCGAAGAGTTCGCGCACGCGGCCGATGCTCGCGCCCGCCTTCTGGAGGTCCTGCAGCTGCGTGCGAATCTGCTCGATCGGGCGGCGCAGCAGCTCGGTGTAGTGGAAGATCAGGTAGACGGTGCCGAGGGTGATCGCCCCGGCGCGGAAGAGGGTGAGGCCGAGGCCGAAGGCCAGGGCGTTGCCGAGCGCGAAGAGGACGAGCGTGACCATCCAGGCCGAGGCACCGGTGAGGTAGCCCAGGCGCGTGCGCGGCCACCAGAAGCGCAGGTGCTCGGTGAAGCGGCGCAGCGTGTGCGCCTCCGCCCCGCTGGCGCGGATATCTTCGATCCCGGCCAGTCGCTCGCCGAGGAAGCCGAAGAACCGGGCGTCGGCCTCGCGCTCGGCGGCCTGATAGGGCTCGGCGAAGGCGCGGATGCGGAGGAGCACGGCGAGGGAGACGAGCGCGAAGAGGGTCATGCCGAGCCCGAGCCGCCAGTCTTCGAGCGCGAGCAGGACCAGCACACCGGACATCAGGGCGAGATTGCCGAAGAGGTCGATCGAGAACTGGGAGAAGAAGTTGGCGAGCAGATTCACGTCGCCGTCGATGCGCTCGACCATCTCGCCGGGGGTGCGCGCCTTGTGGAACGACTGGTCGAGCGAGAGGCAGTGGGCGGTCAGGTCGGTGCGGAGGTTGTTCGTCGCGGTCCAGCCGATCTGCTCGCCGAGGTATTTGGCGCAGGCGAGCAGCACCTGCGTGACGAGCGCGATGGCGATGAAGATGAGTGCGAGGCGCACGAGGCGGTCGTGCGCCTCGCCATTGGTCGCGCCGTCGATGAAGCGACGCAGCAGCTGGGGGGACCAGAGTTGGAGGCCGACTGCGGCGAGGAGGACGGCGGCAAGGATGGAGACCCGCCCCCATTGCGGGCGCAGGTAGCCGGACAGGAGTTGCCAGAATGCGCGCAGTGGTACGGCCACGGTGACGGCCCCCCTACATCCCCCCAATGCTGGGGGGACTTTCAGTGCGTGGCGGGCGATGGCCTGGGGCACGATGGTGGCTCCCAGGCTGGGTGTATTGAACACTGGGGCGCGTGGGGGCGTCTACGTCCGAAAGGACAGCGGGGTGGGCCGATGGATCAGCGGGGTCAGGCGCCGTTGGTGCGCGCGATGATGTAGACGACCAGCAGGAGGATGATCGCGACGGCGAGGGCGATGAGGATCATGATTTGCTTGAAGAGTGGGTCCATCGTGCTCCGATAGTGCGGCGTGATCGGGCGTGAGAAAGGGCTGTAGGGGCGCGTCGTGACGCGCCCTTGTCGGGTGGCGATCACGATGCTGATTGCCACACCACGCCGGGCGGCTCACGAGCCGCCCCTACGACTGAGGTTTCTCTTTCTCCGCGCCTTCCATCCAGTAGGGCTCGTCGCTCTCCTCATCGGGATCTTCGTCGCGGCCGAGGGAGAGGTCGCCTTCGTCCTCATTGTACGCGGCGAGGAGGTCGCGCGCTTGCGCGGCGTCGGAGGCGAGGACGAGGATGTCGTAGGGGGCGGCGAAGGTGACGTAGGCGGTGATGGCACCGCCGATCCGCACCATGCTGGGGATGCCGTTGCTGCGGAGGACGTCTTTCCACATCTCCGCCAGCGCCTGATTGCCCGCCTGGGCGATGCGCACCAGCGGCTCGTTCCCCCGCGCGTCGCTCACCGGCGACCCTGCGCGGCCTGCTCGCGGCGGCGACCGGGATAGTCATCCGAGCCGTAGTTCTCCATCGCCTCGAAGATCCGGGACCGGAACTCGCCCGCCTGCCCGACGTTGATCATCTCCTCGGCGTCGTCGTCGCTGTCGCCGGCGCTCTCGACGCGCAGGTTGCCGTAGTTGAACATCCGGCCGATCAGGGAGGCGTTGTAGTCCACGTTCTGGATGTTCTTCAGCGGGATCGACCGCTCCTGGATGTTGATCACGCCGGTGTGGCGGATGAGGCGGCGGTCGGTGAGGATCCACGACCGGCTGCGCCAGGCGATGCTATAGAGTCCCAGCGTGAAGATCATCTTGAGCCAGAACTTCGGGGTACGCCCACTCTCGTAGACGCGCATGACTTCGACTTCACCAGCTGCGGCCATGGTCCGCTCCTCTCGTGCGCTCGCGACGATCACCATGTGGAATCGTCCGCGAAAAGATACGAGAGCGCAAGGGCGGGGTTTCATCGCGGGGATGACGGGGTTGTGCGTTCGTGCGTTTGTGCGTTTGTGTGTTTGTGGAGTGGCGAAAAGTAGGTTTGTTTTTGCATTTTAACTTTTCCTCTTCCTCTTCACTCCAAGCAGGGCAGGGCAAGGCAAAATCCATGCGGGAATGCGGAATTGGGGGGATTGCGATGTGTGAACAAGGGCGTGTCTGGTGATAGGTTGGCCCCCTCAATCCCCCGCATGCGGGGGACTTTAACGGGTGGCTGGAAGGAAGGGTGGTGATCATGGTGGACCTCCATGGTTTGAGTACGGCGCGGCCTGGGGGCGGAGCGGGGGCCGTCCCGTCGTGGGCGGGTTATCGATTCGCCCTTACCTTTACGGACCCATCGGGAGGGGGAAATCATGCCAGGTTGGCGGGAAATTGGTGGGTGGTTGGTGGGAGGGGGGGGGGCCCTATTCCTGGCGGAGGCGGGCGATGGTGACGCCTTCGCCGCCGTGGGTGTCTTTGCTGCCTTCGTAGCCGGAGACGAGGGGGTGGCGGCTGAGGAATTCGCGGATGGACTGGCGGAGGGCACCGGTGCCTTTGCCGTGGATGATGCGGACGAAGGGGAGGGAGGCGAGGAAGGCGTCGTTCAGGAAGGGTTCGAGTGTCTCTTCGGCTTCGACGGCGCGCATGCCGCGCACGTCGATGTCGAGGGGGACCGCTTCGCCGCCACGGTTCGTGACGATCTTGACGGAGCCATTGCGCGATGATGAGGAGCCGCTGCCGCGTTGCTGCTGCTCCATCGCGCGGACCTGGTTGCGGCTCAGGCGGGTGAGGTCGGCGAGGGGGCGACGGAGGCGGAAGGTGCCGACCTGGACGTCGGCTTCGTCCGGGCTGGTGAGGGCGATCACGTCACCCTGCTGGCCGAGGGAGGCGACCAGGACGCGGTCGCCGGGGCCGATCCGCCCGCCGATCTGGGGGGCCGAGGCGGGTGCGGGGCGGGCGGCGCGCACCTCGCGCACCGACTGGCCGAGCTCGGCGGCGCGGGCCTCGGCCTGCCGCAGCCACTCGCGGGTGACGGAGACCTGCTCGCGGTCCTTCGCCAGGCGGCGCAATTCGCCGCGCACGTTGGCGAGTTCGCCTTCGAGTTCGCCCAGCGCGGTCTCTTGCGCGCTGGCCCGGGTGCGCTCGGCCTCGCGCAATTGCTCCTGCGCCTCGCGGCGGATGCGCTCGGCGTCGCGACGCACCTCTTCCGCCGCGCGCCGGGCCGCTTCGGCGGCGTCGCGCTCGGATTGGATCTGCCCCAGGAGTTCATCGACCTGGATATCCTGTGTGGTGAGATAGCTGCGGGCCTGGTCCACGATCGCGTCGGGAAGCCCGAGGCGAGAGGCGATCGCCAGCGCGTTGGAGCGACCGGGCACGCCGATCAGCAGGCGATAGGTCGGCGAGAGGGTTTCCACATCGAATTCGACGGAGGCGTTCTCGACGCCGGGCGTGGCGTAGGCGAAGCTCTTCAGTTCGGAATAGTGCGTGGTGGTGATCGCCAGCGCGCCGCGCTCCAGCAGGGTGGAGACGATCGAGCGCGCCAGGGCCGCGCCCTCGGTGGGGTCGGTGCCCGCGCCCATCTCGTCCAAGAGAACGAGGCTGTCGGGCGTGACCTTGTCGAACATGCGGATGATGTTGCGGAGGTGGGAGGAGAAGGTGGAGAGGCTCTGGGCGATGCTCTGCTCGTCGCCGATGTCGGCGAAGACCTGGCCGAAGACCGAGAGGGTGGAGGTCGAGTCCGCCGGTATCGCCAGCCCGGCCTGGGCCATCAGGGTGAGCAGGCCGACGGTTTTGAGGGCAACGGTCTTGCCGCCGGTGTTCGGTCCCGTGATCACCAGGATGCGATAGTCCTCGCCGAGCGCGATGTCGATGGGGACCACGTCGCCGGTGAGGAGTGGGTGCCTGGCGCGATTGAGGACGATGCGGCGGGGGGCTTTGTCGTCGATGATGGTGGGGATGGTGGCGTCGATATCGAGGGCGAAGCGGGCTTTGGCGAGTTGGAAATCGAATTGTGCGAGGCCATCGACGGTGCGGGAGAGGGGGTCGGCTTGCTCGGCGATCAGGTTGCTGAGGCGGCGGAGGATGCGCTCGATTTCGTGCTCTTCGTCGCGCTGCAACTGTCGCCAGGTGTTGTTGAGTTCGACCGTCTCCATCGGTTCCACGAAGACCGTCTGCCCGCTGGCGGAGGTGTCGTGGACGATGCCGCCGACCGTGGCGCGGGCGTCGGCGCGCACCGGGATGACGTAGCGGCCGTCGCGCATGGTGACGATCGCCTCGCGGATCGCGCTGCCGTATTTGCCGGAGTTGAGGAGGCTGTTGACGCGGTCGAGGAGGCGGTTGTGGGCGACGCGGATCTGCGAGCGGATGCGCCCGAGTTCGGGCGAGGCCGAATCGAGGATGTCGCCGCGCGGGCCGACGGTGCGGCCGATGTCGGCTTCGAGCGCCGGGAACTCCTCGACCATCACCAGGATGTCGGTGAGGCCGGGGTAGCGCGTCTCGCGCTCGGGGATGCGGCCGAAGGAGCGCCGCAGGGTGCGCGCCCCGCCGAGCGTGTCCTGGATCTCCATCAGTTGCTGG
Source organism: Chloroflexia bacterium (assembly GCA_046328475.1). Classification (GTDB taxonomy): domain Bacteria; phylum Chloroflexota; class Chloroflexia; order Thermomicrobiales; family CADCWN01; genus CADCWN01. The sequence continues at coordinate 95,289 of JAXLWN010000021.1, forward strand.
GGGGTGAGGATCTGGCCGACGACGGCAGCCTGGATGGGGTTGCGGATGTCGCGCGCCCCGCGCACGCTGAATTCGGGGAGCGCGGTCAGCAGCGCGTGGGCCTCGGCGGTGAGCTGGAGCATGCGGCGCACGGTGGGGGTATGGTCGCTCGGCAGCAGGTCGAGCGCCAGTTCGGACGCCACCGAGAAGGTGCAGCGTTGCTCCAGGAGATCGAGGACGTCGTCGAACTCCAGCACCGCCAGGACGCGGTCATCCACCGAGATAGCCTCCACACATCACCGGGCGTGGCGCGACACGAGCTGCCCCGCGCGCAGACGACGACCGACCAGCGGTTGGTCGGTCGTGCTGAGCTGCGTAGCAAGCTGTGTGCCGGGTCATCATCCCGCCATTCCGAACTGACCCTTGCGCCTCGCCCCGGCGTTCCCGGGCGTTGGCGGCCGGGTCAGTTGCCGGAAAGGAGGAGCGGGGGCATCCCCGAGGGGAACCAGGGTGTCACGAGTGCGGCGACGAGCGGGACGAGCCGCGCGAAGACCGGCACCAGCACCGAATCAGAGAGCAACAGTTGCAGGTCGCTGAACGGGGGACCGGCCCCCATCTCGCCCGTCGCGTTCATCACATGCAGGAAGACGACGAGCAAGAGCCCGGTCAGGATGCACGAGACGAAGGCCAGGATGACCCCGGCGAACCCACCGGCCAGGTTGTTCAGCACGCCCATGCGCACGGCGAGGCGCCTGACCATCCAGTTGCGCGAGAGCGCGACCGACAGCGCGATCGAGACGCCGGCCACGACCAGCAGGAAGGCAACCAACTCGCCGGTGTAGGTCGCCATCGCCGGGAAGAGCTTCGCGAGCAGGTTCTCCGCCAACACGCGATAGGTCATGGCGCCGATCACGACGCCCGCGTACATCCCGACGAGGGTGGAGGCGACCTTGTCGAATCCGCCCATGAACGAGAGTAACACGACGGCGAAGAAAAATCCCATGATCAAAAGATCAAATAAGCTCATACCTATCACCCCCCCGCCGGGCTGACCAGATCGGCAGGCTACTCCCAATACGCCCTTCAATTGTAGCC